>NZ_JBDPLX010000003.1:0-535072 GCF_039871815.1 Micromonospora sp. B9E7 | reverse complement strand
GGGTGGGTGGGAGGGTGGGTGAGGTGGGGCTATAGGGGGCGGGCGTAGCGGACCTGCGGGGTGAGCGCGGTGCCGATGTGCTCTTCGCGCTCCACCCCCGTCGACGTCCAGCCGCCGCGCTCGTAGAAGGAGCGGGCGTGGGCGTTGTCCCGGAGTACCCAGAGCGCCGCGCGACGCCAACCCTGGGCGCGCATGGCGTCCAGGGCGTCCACCATCAGCGCGCGACCGATGCCGCGGCCCTGCTCGCGCGGGTCGAGGTGGATCGCGTTTAGCAGCCCGGTCGCGGGGTCGTCCTCGTCGTCCGGGCCCAGGTGGCTGAACCCGACCAGCGCCCCGGCCCGCTCGGCCACGGTCATCCGGTGGGTGTCCTGTTCCCAGCGCCACCGCTCGACCCAGTACCGCCCCATCGCCTCGGGTGTCGGGTCGGCCAGGGCTTCGACCGGGAGGAAGGCGGAGTACGCGGCGACCCGGGAGCGCTGGTGCAGGGCACCCACCGCCATCAGGTCGTCGCCGGTTGCGGAGCGCAGCGTGACGGTCACCCGGCCGAGGCTACCCGGCGGGGTGGGAGCTGCACCGTGGTCAGATCCTCCGCGATGATCAGGTCACCGTCGAAGTGCTCGCGTGCCTCGTCGTGGAATCGGCGCGGGTCGGGGTAGCGCTGGGAGAAGTGGGTCAGCACGAGCCGGCGTACCCCGGACTCGGTCGCCACCCGGGCGGCCTGCGCCGCGGTGAGGTGGCCGACCTCGGCGGCGAGCGCGGCCTCCGACTCCAGGAAGGTCGACTCGATGACCAGCAGGTCGGCGTGCTCGGCGAGCGCGTACACCCCGTCGCAGAGGCCGGTGTCCATCACGAACGCGAACCGCTGCCCGTGCCGGGGCTCGCTCACCTCGGCCCGGGTGACGCGGCGTCCGTCGAGGTCCAGGTGCCCGACGCGGATCAGCTCACCGACGGCCGGCCCGGCGATGCCGTACGCGGCCAGCTTCTCCGGCAGCATCCGGTGGCCGTCCGGCTCGACCAGCCGGTAGCCGTACGTCTCGATGGGGTGCCGCAGCCGGCGTGCCTCCAGCGTGCCGCACGCCAGGGTGATCCGTTGCCCGTCCGCCTCGATGGGTTCGACCCGCAACTCGGCGGTCTCGTAGAAGGAGGTGGCGTGCCGTAACCGGGCGAAATAGTCGGCGCCCCCGGCGGGAAAGTGCACCGCGACCGGGTGTGGCACCCGGTCCAGGGAGAGCCGCTGGATGGTGCCGGGCAGGCCCAGGCAGTGGTCGCCGTGGAAGTGGGTGACGCAGATGCGGGTGAGGTCGCTGGCGGTGACAGTGGTGTGCAGGAGTTGACGCTGGCTGCCCTCACCCGGGTCGAAGAGGATCACCTCGTCGTCCCAGCGCAGCACGTACCCGTTGTGGTTGCGTTGCCGCGTCGGCGCCTGGCTGGCCGTCCCCAGCACCACCAGTTCGCGCATCGACATCGGCGGGCCTCCGGAGATGGAGCGACCCCCGGGGCGCTCCGCGCATGTGCGCGGGCCGGCTGGACTTGGCCGGCACCCCGGGGGTCGGGTGGCTGTCGTGGATTCGCCGCACCGCTGCCACACGGTCTCGACGATGGTGCTTTTTGCCCGCCTCGCGGCGAGCCGATCACTGTCGAGGACAGCGGCTAGCTGACAGCCACCTCACGAGTCCGATTGCTATACAAGTCTGGACCACCTCCTTTCACGTGTACGGCCACGTTATCGAGTTCTCGTCGGGCTCGGCAACGGATTTCGATCACAGGGCCGAACGGGAATGCCCGGCCACCTCCTCAGGCGGCCGGGCATCACGCGGGTTCGGTGTCTGATGGTCAGCCGCCGACTCGGGCCACGCCGACCGGGCAGCTCAGCCCGTTCGGGCCGTGGTTGCAGTAGCCGTTCGGGTTCTTGGTCGGGGCGAGGTACTGCTGGTGGTAGTCCTCGGCGAAGTAGTAGCTGCCGAGCGGGGCGATCTCAGTCGTGATCTCGCCCTTGCCGGCCCGCGTCACGATCGGCTGGAACGCGTCCCGGGACGACTCCGCGATGGTCCGCTGCTCGTCGGTGGTCGTGTAGATCGCCGACCGGTACTGGGTGCCCACGTCGTTGCCCTGGCGCATGCCCTGGGTCGGGTCGTGGTTCTCCCAGAAGACCTTGAGCAGATCCTCGTAATTGATCTTGCTGGGGTCGTACACCACCTGGACGACCTCGGCGTGCCCGGTCCGGCCGGAACACGTCTCCTCGTACGTCGGGTTCTTGGTGATGCCACCCGCGTAGCCGGCGGAGGTGGTGTAGACGCCGGGCAGCGTCCAGAACAGCCGCTCAGCGCCCCAGAAGCAGCCCATGCCGAAGACCGCTACCTGCAGCCCCTCCGGGAAGGGCCCCTTCAACGGGGTGCCCAGCACCTCGTGCCGGTCGGCGACCGGCATGGCGATCGGACGGCCCGGCAGGGCCTGGTCGGGCGAGACCATCTCGGCGTTCATACGGCGCAAAAACACGTGGGGATCTCCTCTCGTACCACTCGCAGCGTGCAACACCGGTGGGTCTACCTTCCTTACCCGCGCGAGTGTGAGTCAGGCCGCGCCCGAGAGTGCGGCGGCGACCCGGCCCGCGTAGGTCTGGGCCTCGGCGTCGTCCTCGTAGCGGGTACGCGGCCAGAAGAACCCGCGCAGTCCGTCGCCCTTGGTCCGTGGCACCACATGGGTGTGCAGGTGCGGGACGGACTGGGACACCTTGTTGTTCATCGCCACGAACGTCCCACCGGCCCCCAGAGCGGTCTCCACGGCCACCGCCAACCGCTGGACCAGCGCGAAGTAGCCCGGCAGCAGCTCGGACGGCAGATCGGCCAGGGTCACCAGGTGCACCCGGGGCACCACCAGCACGTGCCCCTTGAACACCGGCCGGGTGTCCAGGAACGCCACCCCGTCCGGGGTGTCGGCCACCCGGACCGCCGGCACCTCACCCGCCACGATCCCGCAGAACACGCAACCGCTCATCGGGCCAGGCTATGCCGACGGTTCCCGCGGTCCGGCCCCGCCCGGGAGCGCGGGTTCCGTTCCAGCCCTCGGGACGGGGCACTAGCCTCACCACCATGAACCACGGCTTCGAGACGCTCGCCATCCACGCCGGCCAGGACCCTGAGGCCCGCACCGGCGCGGTGATCCCACCGATCTACCAGACCAGCACGTACGCGCAGGACGCCGTCGGTGCGCCCCGGCTCGGCTACGAGTACAGCCGTTCGGGCAACCCGACCCGCGACGCGCTCCAGGAGTGCCTGGCGGCGCTGGAGGGCGGGCCGGTGGGGCTGGCCTTCGCCAGTGGTCTGGCTGCCGAGGACACCCTGCTGCGGGCCGTGTGCCAGCCGGGCGACCACGTGGTGATCCCGGACGACGCGTACGGCGGCACCTACCGGCTGTTCGCCCGTGTCGCCCAGCGCTGGGGTCTGGAGTTCACCCCGGCCAAGGTCTCCGACCCGGACGCGATCCGGGCCGCCGTCCAGCCCGGCCGCACGAAGATCGTCTGGCTGGAGACGCCGACCAACCCGTTGCTCGGCATCGCCGACATCGCCGCCCTGGCCGCCGTGGCACACGACGCGGGCGCGCTGCTCGTGGTGGACAACACCTTCGCCTCGCCGTACCTGCAGCAGCCGATCGCGCACGGCGCGGACGTGGTGGTGCACTCCACCACCAAGTACATCGGCGGGCACTCCGACGTGGTCGGTGGTGCGCTCGTCGTCGCCGACGCCGGGCTCGGTGAGGAACTGCGCTACCACCAGAACGCGATGGGCGCGATCAACGGCCCGTTCGACGCCTGGCTCACGCTGCGCGGCATCAAGACCCTCGGGGTACGCATGGACCGGCACTGCGACAACGCCGAGCGGCTCGCCGCGTACCTCGACGGGCACGCCAAGGTGGCCCAGGTGATCTACCCCGGGCTGCCCTCGCACCCCGGTCACGAGGTGGCCGCGAAGCAGATGCGCCGGTTCGGCGGCATGATCTCGTTCCGCGCCTCCGGCGGCGAGGACCACGCCGTCGAGATCTGCAACCGCACCAAGCTCTTCGTGCTCGCCGAGTCGCTGGGCGGCGTGGAATCCCTGATCGAGCACCCGGGCCGGATGACACACGCAAGTGCTGCCGGCTCGCCGCTTGAAGTTCCCGGCGATCTCGTGCGACTGTCTGTCGGCATCGAGACGGTCGACGACCTGCTCGCCGATTTGGAGCAGGCGCTGGGCTGACCGCTGGGGAGGATGGCCGTGCAGGACATCATGGCGACCTGGGTCGGGGCGACCGCCAAGCAGATCGCCCGGGGCGTACGCCGAGGTGACGTCTCGGCCACCCAGGTCGTCGCCGACCACCTCGAGTACATCTCCCGAGCCGACCGTGAGCTGGCCGCGTTCCGCGCCGTTCGCGGCGGCGAGGCGATCACCGAGGCGGAGAAGGTCGACGAGCAGGAGGACCTCGCCAACCTGCCGCTGGCGGGGGTTCCGGTGGCGGTCAAGGAGAACACTCCGGTCGCCGGCCTGCCTACCTGGAACGGATCGACGGCCGCCCGCACCGACGTCGCGGAAGCCGACCACGAGGTGGTGCGTCGGCTGCGCGGCGCCGGCGCGGTGATCCTGGGCGTGACCCGGATGCCGGAGCTGGGGCTGTGGGCGCTCACCGACGACGACAGCGCCGTGACCCGCAATCCGTGGGACAGCACGCGTACCCCCGGTGGCTCCTCCGGCGGCGCGGCCGCCGCGGTGGCCGCGGGGCTGGTGCCGATCGCGCACGGCAACGACGGTCTCGGCTCGATCCGGATCCCGGCGGCCTGCTGTGGTCTGGTCGGGCTCAAGCCGGGTCGTGGTGTGGTCCCCTGCCAGCTCGGCGCGGACGACTGGTTCGGCCTCACCGAGCACGGCATGCTGACCAGCACCGTCGCCGACGCGGCGGTCGGCTTCTCGGTGCTCGCCGGTCGACGTCCCGAGAAGCTGGTCCCGCCGCAGCGCCTGCGGGTGGGCGTCTCGCTGAGGTCCCCGGTGCGTGGTGTCGCACCGGACGCGCCCAACCGCGACGCGGTCGCCGCCGCCGGCCGGCTTCTCGCCGCCGCCGGGCATGACACCGTGCCGGCCGATCCGGTCTACCCCACCGCACTCGGGCTGCAGGGCATCGCCACCTGGTTCGCCGCGGCCGCCGCCGACGTCCGGGCGTCCGGGATCGACCGGCGTGGCCTGCAACGGCGTACCCGGCGGCACGTCGCGCTGGGCGAGTGGGCGCAGCGCCGCGGTTACGTGCGGGAGGCCGACCGCGCCGCGTGGCGGCAACGGTCGGTCGACTTCTTCGGCGACCACTCGGTCGACCTGCTGCTCACGCCGGCGTTGGCCACCGCGCCGCCGGAGGCCGCGCGCTGGTCCGAGCGGTCGTGGCGGGCGAACATGACGGCCAACATCCGGTACGCCCCGTACGCCGCACCGTGGAACGTCGCCGGCCTGCCGGCGGTCGTGGTGCCGGTGGGCCGGCGCCCGGACGGTCTGCCGGTCGCGGTGCAGCTGGTCGGCCCGCCCGGCTCGGAGTTGCTGCTGCTCGGTGTCGCAGGCCAGTTCGAGATGGCCGCCCCCTGGGCGCGCCACGCCCCCGGCTACCCCCGGATCGGAACGGGGTCGCCGGCCGTCGCATGATCGTCTACGGTGTGCGCGCATCATCGCGCGGACCGGGGGATTCTTATGCGCTGTCAGACCTGTGGGGACGCCACGTCCCCCGAACATCACGAGTGCCAGCGGTGCTACACGCCGCTCGGCCAGCCCGCGGTCACCCCGGGGTTGCCGACCTACCGGGTCCGCGGCATCGGCCTGGCGGCCAACGTCGCCGTCGGCGCGACCGCCGTGCTCTACCTGGTGGTGGCGCTGTACCCGCTGATCGGCATGGTGATGGCCCGGCGGGCCATGGCGAACGACGACCCGGACCTGCTTGTCAGCGCGCTGATCATCAGCGCGGTAGTGGCGCTGATCATGACGGTGGCCCAACTCACCGCCGCTGTACTGGTGATCATCTGGACGTGGCGGGCCCGCAAGAACACCGACGCCTTCCCCGGCGCCGAGCCGGCCTTCGGACCCGGCTGGGCGATCGCCGGCTGGCTGGTGCCCTTCGCTAACTTCGTGGTGCCGGCCCGGGTCGTGGCGGGCGTGGCCCGGGACAGCCTTTGGCGGCGGGCCACGCCGCCGCTCGTGGCCGTCTGGTGGTGCTCCTGGCTGGTGTTCAGCATCGGTGAGCGGCTCGCCACCCGCGCCGACGACCGGGCGTACGAGAAGCTGGCGGAGACCCCGTTCGACGACGCCGGCTACCAGGCGTACGTCGACCACTACCAGGACGCACTGCTCCGCAACACGGTGCCCGCACTGGGCTGCGTGATCGCGGCGGTGACGCTGATCCTGCTGATCCAACGGATCTCCGCTGCCCAGGAGGCCCGGATCGCTCACGCCACCCCGCAGTGGCCGACCGCCCCGATCTGGCCGGCCCAGGTATGGCCAGCGGCGCAGCCGGCTTCCGGGGTGCAGTCGGCTCCCGGGGCGCAGTCGGCTTCCGGGGTGCCCGGGGTGCAGCCCGCTGCTGCGGCGCAGCCCCTCTCGGAGGTGCCGGGGGCTGCGCCGGCTTCTTGATTCACTCGGGATCATTGAAGTCGGGCTGTCCGGGCCGCCCTGATACCGCGCTTTTCAGGATGTCGAGTGGATCAACGTCGCCCACGCCGGTGTCGCCGCTGGGCGCCCGGGAGGCGGGTGGCACGATCGGGGCATGACGGAACTGGTCGGTCTCGACGACGTGCGGGCCGCACGGGAGTTGCTCGCTGGCGTCACCCGGACCACCCCGCTGGAGCCCTCGCGTCCGCTCAGCGCGGCGCTGGGCGGGCCGACCTGGCTCAAGTGCGAGAACGTGCAGCGTGCCGGCTCGTACAAGGTGCGGGGCGCGTACGTGCGGATCTCCCGGTTGTCGGCGGCGGAGCGGGAGCGCGGCGTGGTCGCGGCGAGCGCGGGCAACCACGCGCAGGGTGTGGCTCTCGCCGCCGGCCTGGTCGGTACGCACGCCACCGTCTTCATGCCGGTCAACGCGCCGCTGCCGAAGGTGGCGGCCACCAAGGGGTACGGCGCGCAGGTCGAGCTGGCCGGCAACACCGTCGACGAGGCGTTGGTCGCCGCCCACACGTACGCCGAGCGCACCGGCGCGGTGCTGATCCACCCGTTCGACCACCCCGACGTGATCGCCGGCCAGGGGACGGTGGCGCTGGAGATCCTCGAACAGTGCCCGGACGTGAAGACGATCATCACCGGGGTCGGTGGCGGCGGTCTGATCTCGGGCATGGCCGTGGCGGCCAAGGCGCTGCGACCGGACATCCGGATCATCGGCGTCCAGGCTGCCGGTGCGGCGGCGTTCCCGCCCTCACTGGTGGCCGGAGAGCCGGTCCGGCTGCCCACCTTCTCCACCATCGCCGACGGCATCGCGGTCGGCCGGCCGGGCGAGATCACCTTCAACCACGTGCGCAAACTGGTCGACGAGGTGGTCACGGTCTCCGAGGAGGACATCTCCCGGGCCCTGTTGATGCTGCTGGAACGCGGTAAGCAGGTTGTCGAGCCGGCCGGGGCGGTCGGTGTCGCCGCGCTGATGGCGGGCGTGGTCGAGGTGGAGACGCCGGTGGTGGCGGTGCTGTCCGGTGGCAACATCGACCCGTTGCTGATGCTGCGGGTGATCGAGCACGGGCTGGCCGCCGCGGGTCGCTACCTGCGGGTGACCGTGCGCTGCTCGGACCGGCCGGGGCAGCTCGCGTCGCTGCTCAGTCAGATCGCCGAGCATCGGGCCAACGTCGTGGACGTGGAGCACCAGCGGGCCAACCCGCACCTCGGCCTCGGCGAGGTGGAGGTGGCGCTGTCGGTCGAGACCCGGGGCGTGGAGCACTCGGACACGCTGATCAGCGCGTTGCGGGCCAGCGGCTACCAGGTGGTGTTCGCCGCCGAGGCGTGACACCGGTGGGTGTCACGCCTCGGAAGCGGTGCTGGGGAGCGGCTCGTGTGGCCGCCGGCGGTCAGCCGGAGAACGGCTCGAAGCTGACCACTGTCACCTTGATGTCGGCGCCGCTCGGTGCCGTGTAGGTGCAGGTCTGCCCGGCCCGACCGCCCAGGATCGCCTTGCCGAGCGCCGACTCGGGGCTGTAGACGGTCAGGTCGGTGGTGGCGGCGATCTCCCGCGAGCCGAGCAGGAAGGTCTCGGTGTCGTCGGTGTCGTCGTCGAAGTAGATCGTCACGACCATGCCAGGCGAGACCGCGTCCGCGGTCGGCGCCTCCCCGACCTTCGCGGTGCGCAGCAGCTCCGTCAGGTAGCGGATGCGACCTTCGGCCTTGCCCTGTTCCTCGCGGGCGGCGTGGTAGCCGCCGTTCTCCCGCAGGTCGCCCTCCTCGCGCCGAGCGTTGATCTCGGCGGCGATGGCCGGACGGTTGGCGATGTGCTCGTCGAGCTCGGCCTGGAGGCGGTCGTACGCGTCCTGCGACAGCCAGGTGGCGGGCGCCTCGTTGCCAGTGGACACAGGCGTTCTCCTCAGTTGTGCGTGGCTGGCTGACAGGTGAACTACCAAGTTACCAGTGCGGTACGACACAGGGTGTCGGCCATCACCCCGGGTGCCCGGATCCGACACCGCGCGTAGATGGCCTTCCGCCCCTGCGGGAAGGGCTGTTCCCGCAGGTCAGGACGGGGGTCGGCAGCGCAGGACCTCGCCGATGAACGGCCGCGCGGTGGTGGCGAGGCGGTGCCGGGTCGTCACGTGCCGGTTGCCGGGTTCGGCGGTCACCGTGACCTGTTCCCGGGCGACCTCGGCGCCCGCGCGGTCCCGGGCGCGCAGGACGCAGACCGCCGATCCGCCCGACGGCACGGTCACCCGGAAGTCGACAAGCACCTGGTTGTCCGTGATGTCCGTGTACGTGATCACCTGGGCGTCGTAGGCCGGGTCGCCGTACTGGCGGTAGAGCCGTACGGAGATCACGGTCAGCGTCCCCACGAGCGCCAGCAGCACCAGTGCCGCCAGCAGCGTGCGTCGCCGCCGTCCGCCCGGTGCCCGGCGTCGGCCGTAGCGCCCGGCCGGGAAAACGGGCGCGCCTGCTGAAATTGTGGCGTGCGTCTCGGTCACCGGCGGGTATCTCCTGGCGTTGTTGTCGGCGGCATCAGCAAGAATGGCAGAGTCCCATCCTCCCACCCGGTCCAGCGGCAGGAATGGCAGGTCATGCACGCGCTGCTGACCGGCGGCAAGGGTGCGGTGCGGACGATCCCGGCAGGTCAGCCGGTTGAGCCCGGTCGGGTCCACCGTCCGGCACAGACGAGGAGCGCCGAAGTTGGCAGAGCAACTGCGTCTCATGGCCGTGCACGCGCACCCGGACGACGAGTCGAGCAAGGGCGCGGCGACGACGGCGAAATACGTCGCACAGGGGGTGGACGTCCTGGTCGTGACGTGCACGGGCGGCGAGCGCGGGAGCGTGCTCAACCCCAAGCTCGATCGACCCGACGTGTGGGCCAACATCGCCGACATCCGGCGTGCCGAGATGGACGCCGCGCGGGCGATCCTCGGCATCGACCAGGCCTGGCTCGGCTTCGTCGACTCCGGCCTGCCCGAGGGTGACCCGCTGCCGCCGCTGCCCGAGGGTTGCTTCGCCCTGCAGGACGTCGAGGTGGCCGCAGGGCCCCTGGTGCGGTTGATGCGCGAGTTCCGTCCGCACGTGGTCACCACGTACGACGAGGAGGGCGGCTACCCGCACCCGGACCACATCATGTGCCACAAGGTGAGCGTGGCCGCCTTCGAGGCCGCCGGTGACCCGGAGCGCTACCCGGAGCTGGGCGCCCCCTGGCAGCCGTTGAAGCTCTACTACGACATCGGCTTCTCCAAGGGCAAGATCATGGCCCTGCACGAGGGCATGCTGGCCGCGGGTCTGGAGTCGCCCTACGAAGAGTGGCTCAAGCGGTGGGAGGACCGTCCCGACAAGGGCCCTCGGATCACCACCCGGGTCGAGTGCGCCGAATACTTCCCGGTTCGCGACGACGCGCTGCGTGCCCACGCCACCCAGGTCGACCCGGACGGCTTCTGGTTCCACGTGCCGATGGAGCTGCAGCAGCGCGCCTGGCCGACCGAGGATTACGAGCTGGCCCGTTCGGTGGTCGACAGCCCGCTGCCCGAGTCGGATCTCTTCGCCGGGGTGCGGGAGACGGCGCACGCACGCTGATTTCGGGCGGGTCTACCCTGGTTACCAACCGCACATCGGAGGAACGCCATGCTGACCGCTGCCCAGGTGCTCGCGGAGAACAACTTCGGGGACACCCGCACGGGTGGTCTGGCCGGCCCGATGGGCCTGTTCCTCATCCTGCTGCTGGCCACCGCGACCATCCTGCTGATCCGCAACATGAACTCTCGGTTGCGCCGCCTGCCGGACCGGTTCCCGCAGCAGGCCGGGCCAACCGACCCGACCAGGGCCGATGCGGCAGTCGTCGATCCGACAGACGGGACCGGGGGGCGTGATTCATCCACGCCCGCTCCCAATGGGCACCAGCAGCACCGGAACGGGTAGTCGCCCCATGAATCACGCCGAACCGGTTGGTCGCCCCCTGTTGCGGCCACCCGGTTTGGCTTAGCCTTCCGCCGGGGGACCAAAAGTCCCCGAGCCGTGTGCGGGAGGGGGCGCCGATGACCAGCACAGCACCGGCCGCCCGCCGCAACCTCGGTCGGTCGGCTGACGGGGGAGGTCGATGACCTCCGGTCCAGCCGACGACTCGTTCGACCGGCTCGGGGTGCGGGGCACTCCGGGCCGGTTACTCGTGCTCACCGTCGCCGTCACCCTGACCGCCGTGGTCGCCGCCGCGGTCGGGTTGACCCTTCCGGCTGGGCTGCCGGCCGACGACCCCCTCGGCGGTCCGGCCCGGTTCGGCATCGCGGTCGGCGTCCTCGGCCTCGCCCAGCTGGCCCGGCTCCGGTTCCGTTCGGCTGCGGGCATGGTCAGCATCACCTGGGGTGAGGCGGCGCTGATCGTCTGCCTCTACCTCACCCCCGCCGGCTGGCTCCCGTCGGCCACGCTGCTCGGCACCGGGCTGGCCTGGACGGTGCTCTCCCTGCACAACGACCGCCGTCCGGTCCTGGAGATCGTCCGGATCGCCGCGTCGCTGGCCGCCGCGTCGGCGCTGGCAGTCTCCGTGACCACGGCGCTCGGGCGGCCACTGCTCTCCCCACCCACACCGATGCTGGCGCTGGCCGTGCTCGCCGGGTCGGTGACCTATCTGTTGGTGACCGCCTGGCTGGGTGGGGTGACGCTGGGCCTGCGGCACGGCCTGCCGATCGGGCCGCCGCTGCTCGCCGCGCTGCGCGGCAAGCTGCTGATGTTCGTCGGCAACGTGGCGGTCGGTCTCGTCGTGGTCGCCCTGCTGGAGCTGGACCCGCGCTGGTTGCTGCTGCTGCCGCCGCTGCTCTGGCTGCTCCAGCAGACCTACCGTTACCGGCTGCGCTCCGATCTGGAGCGCCGCACCTGGAGGGCCTTCGCCGAGGCGACCGCTGCCCTCAACCAGCTCGACGAGCGGGGTGTGGCCAGTGCGGCGGTCACCGGGGCGCTGACGCTGTTCAACGCCGAGCTGGTGGACGTCGACGTGGCCCGGGCCGACGGCCGGTGGCACCGATACCGGGGCGACGCCAGCGGTCAACTGGCCGACCGCGAGACGGACCCACCGGACATGACGGAGCCGGACGAGCACGAGCTGAGCCGGGCACTGGCGGTCGGCGCCGCGCCGGTGGGTCGGCTGCGGGTGCGGTTCCCCCGCTCGGCCCCGCCCAGCGCCCGGGAACGCGACGCCGTGGCCGCGTTCGGCGATGCGCTCGCTGCCGCGCTGCACGACGCCGCAACCCACCGCGAGCTGCGGTTGGTGACCGCCCGGTCGTCGTACGAGGCGGTGCACGACCCGCTCACCGGGTTGGTCAACCGGGCGGCGATGCTCGGCAAGGGTGACCAGTCGCTGCGGCAGCTCGCGCACGATCACCCGGTGGCGCTGCTGCTGCTGGACATCAACCAGTTCAAGGAGGTCAACGACACCCTCGGTCATGCGGCGGGCGACCAGTTGCTGCGGCTGACCGCGAACCGGCTCGACACGTTGGTCCGCCCCGGCGACCTGCTCGGCCGCCTCGGCGGCGACGAGTTCGCCCTGCTGCTCACCGCGGTGCCGGTGCTCGGCGACCGGGGCGCCCCGATGGCCCACGCGTTGCGCCAGGCCCGGGAGATCGCCGAACGGCTGGCCGCGCCGACCGAGGTGGCCGGCGTCCGCATGTCGATCGAGGTCTCCGTCGGGGTCGTGGTCGCCGACGCGGGCACTGCCGACCTGACCGAGCTGCTGCGCCGGGCCGACATCGCGATGTACCAGGCCAAGGAGGGCGGCGGCAACGTCGCCGCGTACGACGGCACCCGCGACGCGGCCAGCACTGATCAGCTCGCCCTGCTGGCCGAGCTTCGGGAGGCGTTGAAGGTCGACGACCAGCTGGTGCTGGCGTTGCAACCGGCGGTCGACCTGACCACCGGTGCGCCCACCGGTGTGGAGGCGCTGATCCGCTGGCAGCATCCCCGCCGTGGGTGGTTGAACCCTGCCGATTTCATCCGACCGGTGGAGAACAGCGAGCAGCTCGGCACCTTCACCCGCTATGTGCTGGACAAGGCGCTCGGTGTGGCCGCCGGCTGGGCCCGGGAGGGGTTGGACGTCCCGATCTCGGTCAACCTGTCGGCGCGCAGCCTGCTCGACCCCCGGTTGCCGGCGGAGATCGCCGACGCGCTGCGCCGACACCAGGTGCCACCGCACCGGCTCGTTCTGGAGATCACCGAGACGGTGGTGATGAGCGAGTTGGAGGTCATCGACGAGGTGCTGGCCACGCTCCGGTCGATGGGCGTGCAACTCGCGGTGGACGACTTCGGCACCGGCTTCTCGTCGCTGACCTTCCTCACCCGGATCGCCGTTGACGAGTTGAAGGTGGACCGCTCGTTCGTGATCCGGATGGCGGACTCCCCGGAGGCGGCGGCGATCGTGCGGACGACCGTGGGTCTCGCTCACGAGCTGGGGCTGCGCGTGGTCGCGGAAGGTGTGGAGACCGCCGAGCAGCGGATGGCTCTGGCCGAGCTGGGCTGCACCTCCGCGCAGGGCTACCACTTCTTCAAGCCGATGCCGGCGGACAAGATCGGCGCGGTGCTGGGGTCGCTGCGCGACTCGGCGGAGTCGAACGTGTTCCGGCTCCGCGCCGACGGCGCTTCCTGACCGTCCGGGTGGAGCCCGCGCGGTCCGGGCTGAGGCTGGTTATGGTCGTGCGGTGAACCGACTCGCCGACGCCACCAGTCCGTACCTGCTCCAGCACGCCGACAACCCGGTGGACTGGTGGCCGTGGTCCGAAGAGGCGTTCGCCGAGGCGAAACGGCGCGACGTCCCGGTGCTCATCTCGGTCGGTTACGCGGCCTGCCACTGGTGCCACGTGATGGCCCACGAGTCGTTCGAGAACGAGCAGGTCGGGGCCTTGATGAACGACAACTTCGTGTCGATCAAGGTGGATCGTGAGGAGCGTCCGGACGTGGACGCGATCTACATGACCGCGACCCAGGCGATGACCGGCCAGGGCGGCTGGCCGATGACCGTCTTCGCCACCCCGGACGGCACCCCGTTCTTCTGCGGCACCTACTTTCCGCGTCCCAACTTCGTCCAGCTGCTCCAGTCGGTCACGACCGCCTGGCGGGAGCAGCGCGAGGCGGTGGTGCGCCAGGGCGCCTCGGTGGTCGAGGCGATCGGCGGCGCGCAGGCCGTGGGCGGCCCCACCGCGCCGCTGGACGCGCCGCTGCTCGACGCCGCGGCCGGCAAGCTGGCCAGCGAGTACGACGCGACGAACGGTGGCTTCGGCGGTGCCCCGAAGTTCCCGCCGCACATGAACCTGCTCTTCCTGCTGCGTCACCATCAGCGCACCCGTGACCCGCAGAGCTTGGAGATCACCCGGCACACCGCCGAGGCGATGGCCCGGGGCGGCATCTACGACCAGCTCGCCGGCGGCTTCGCCCGGTACTCGGTGGACGCGCACTGGACGGTGCCGCACTTCGAGAAGATGCTCTACGACAACGCGCTGCTGCTGCGTCTCTACACCCAGCTGTGGCGACTCACCGGTGACCCGCTGGCCCGCCGGGTCGCTCGGGACACCGCCCGGTTCCTCGCCGACGAGCTGCACCGGCCGGGGCAGGGGTTCGCGTCCGCGCTGGACGCCGACACCGATGGTGTCGAGGGCCTCACCTACGCCTGGACGCCCGGGCAGCTGATCGAGGCGCTGGGGGAGGAGGACGGCAGGTTCGCCGCCGACCTGTTCACGGTGACCGATGACGGCACCTTTGAGAAGGGCATGAGCGTGCTCAGGCTGGCCCGGGACGTGGACGATGCCGCGCCGGAGGTCCGCGCCCGCTGGCAGCGGGTGGTGGGAGGGCTCCTCGCGGCCCGGGACACCCGCCCGCAGCCGGCCCGCGACGACAAGGTGGTGGCCGCCTGGAACGGGCTGGCGATCACCGCCATCGCCGAGTTCCAGCAGGTCGCCGCCCTGTACGCGTCTCCGCAGGACGAGGACGCCAACCTGATGGACGGTGTGACGATCGTCGCCGACGGGGCGATGCGCGACGCCGCCGAGTACCTGGCCGCCGTGCACCTGGTGGATGGCCGGCTGCGCCGGGTCTCCCGGGACGGCAAGGTCGGGGAGCCGGCTGGCGTACTGGAGGACTACGGCAGTGTGGCCGAGGCCTTCTGCGCGCTGCACCAGCTCACCGGCGAGGGGCGCTGGCTCACGCTGGCCGGCGAGCTGCTGGACACCGCGTTGGCGCACTTCGCCGCACCCGGCGGTGCCTTCTACGACACCGCCGACGACGCGGAACGACTGGTCGCCCGGCCCGCCGACCCGACCGACAACGCCACCCCGTCCGGCCGGTCGGCGTTGATCGCCGGACTGGTCGTGTACTCGGCGCTGACCGGGGAGACGCGCTACCGGGAGGCCGCCGAGGCGGCGCTCGCCACTGTCGCGCCGATCGTCGGGCGGCACCCCCGATTCACCGGGTACGCGGCCATGGCCGGCGAGGCGTTGCTCTCCGGGCCGTACGAGATCGCCGTTGCGACCGAGGACCCCGCGGGCGACCCCCTGGTGGCTGCGGCCCGTCGGCATGCCCCGCCCGGAGCGGTGGTCGTCGCCGGACGCCCGGACCAGCCCGGCGTGCCGCTGCTGGCCGACCGTCCGCTGGTCGACGGTCGGTCCGCCGCGTACGTCTGCCGGGGTTTCGTCTGTCAGCGGCCGGTCACGTCGGTCGAGGAGTTGGTCGTCGAGCTGGGTGGCGCCGGTAGCAGCCAGTAGCCGTCGGTGCGCCGCGCAGGTGCCCGGACGTGGCGCCCGGCCCAGGGTCGCCGGCCCTCCGGGGAGGCGTGCCGAGGGCCCGGATAGGCTGGCCGCGCTATGGATTCCCGTACCGGTCTGCCTGTTGTCGGCATGGTGGGTGGCGGCCAGTTGGCCCGGATGACCCACCAGGCCGCGATCGCCCTCGGCCAGTCACTGCGTGTGCTCGCGACCGCGCCCGACGACGGCGCGGCGCTCGTCGCAGCCGACGTCCAGTACGGCGACCACACCGACCTGGCCGCCCTGCGTACCTTCGCCAAGGGCTGCGACGTCGTCACCTTCGACCACGAGCATGTGCCCTCCGAGCACATCCGCACGCTGGCGGCGGAAGGGGTGACCCTCTACCCGCCGGCGGACGCGCTGCTGCACGCCCAGGACAAGCAGGTGATGCGGGAACGCCTCACCGAGCTGGGTGCGCCCAACCCCGCGTGGCGGCCGGTCGGTGAGCCCGCCGACCTGGTCGACTTCGGCGAGCAGGTCGGTTGGCCGGTGGTGCTCAAGGCAGCGCGCGGCGGCTACGACGGCCGGGGCGTCTGGATGGTCGACGATGCTGCCCAGGCCACCGAGCTGGCAGCCACGCTGCTGGCCGGCGGCACCCGGCTGATCGTCGAGGAACGGGTGCCGTTGCGCCGCGAGTTGGCCGTGCAGGTGGCCCGGTCGCCGTTCGGTCAGGTGGCCGCGTACCCGGTGGTCGAGACCGTGCAGCGCGACGGCATCAACGTGGAGGTGTTGGCCCCGGCACCCGACCTGGACGAGGAGCTGGCGGTCTCCGCCCAGCAGCTCGCCATCGACCTGGCCACCGCCCTCGGTGTGATCGGCCTGCTGGCCGTGGAGCTGTTCGAGGTGCGTGACGACACCGGCCGTCCCGCCATCGTCGTGAACGAGCTGGCGATGCGCCCGCACAACTCCGGGCACTGGACCATCGAGGGTGCCCGGACCTCCCAGTTCGAGCAGCACGTGCGGGCGGTGTTGGACTACCCGATGGGCGACACGGCGCTGACCGCGCCGGTGGTGGTGTCGGCGAACGTGCTCGGCGGCGAGCCCGGCGGGATGTCGATCGACGAGCGGTTGCACCACCTCTTCGCGGCCGAGCCGGGTGCCAAGGTGCACCTCTACGGCAAGCAGGTGCGACCCGGCCGGAAGATCGGGCACGTCACGCTCCTCGGGGACGACCTGGATGACGTACGGGCGCGGGCGGCGCGCGCCGTTCGTTGGCTGTGCGAGGGGCACGAGTGACCGACGCGTTGGCGGACCAAGGAGGCACCGGAGTGAGCACGGTCGGGTTGATCATGGGCAGTGACTCGGACTGGCCGACCATGCGGGCCGCAGCCGAGGTGCTGGACGACTTCGGCGTGGCGTACGAGGTGCGGGTGATCTCGGCGCACCGGACGCCGGTCGCGATGATCGAGTACGGCCGTGACGCCGCCGACCGTGGCCTCAAGGTGATCATCGCCGGGGCGGGCGGTGCCGCCGCGCTGCCGGGCATGGTGGCCTCGGTGACGCCACTGCCGGTGATCGGCGTGCCGGTGCCGCTGAAGCACCTCGACGGCATGGACTCGCTGCTGTCCATCGTGCAGATGCCAGCCGGGGTCCCGGTCGCCACCGTGTCGATCGGCAACGCCCGCAACGCCGGCCTGCTCGCCGTACGGATCCTCGGGGCGAGCGACGACGGCCTGCGCGCCAGGATGACGACCTACCAGCGAGAGCTGGAGAAGCTGGTGGCGAGCAAGGAAGCCGCTCTCCAGGCAACCCTCCCGTAGTTCGCGTCAGACCCGAGCCGCGTCGATCATGTACTTGTGGTGCCGGTAAGAAGGCACCTTGAGGGCATTTGTCACCCACCACAACTCCATGATCGACCCCCGGACCGACCCGCCGCCGTGCCCCTCGGATCTCACCTCATGCCGCGTAGCGCGGTCTGTAGGCGTTCCTGGGCGCGGCGGCGGCGCTCGTTGCTCGCCCCGAGCACGAGCAGCAGGACGCCGACCGGGATGAGCGCGAGCCACGGGCCGAGGCTCACCAGTGCGTGGATCGCGGCGATCGCGGTGACCGACGCGCCGACGATCACCGGGGCCTGCTGCCGGGTGGACGAGCCGTAGATCAGCACCGCGACCGCGCCGAGCAGCAACAGCATCTGCCGTAGGGTGCTGGACTCGGTGGCCAGGACGATGGCCAGTGTCGGGACGAAGGCCGTGACCAACGCCGGCCCGAACGCCACCCAGCTGCTCAGATCGGGTCGGTGGCGCAGTTCGAGGACTCCGACGAGCAGGGCCAGTGCGGCGAACGGCAACGTGTACGCCTCGGGCAGCGCGACGTCGGCGACCCGCATCAGGATCCACCAGGCGGTGATCTCGCAGACCACCACCGCCCAGAACAGGATCCGGCGTTCCACCGGCCGGCGGCCGGGCCGGGTCGCCGCCACCCCGAGGACCGCGCCCCAGGCGGCCAGCAGGGCGGCGATGTGTCGGGGTGAGTCGAAGGCGAGGGCCAGGGCGATGAGCGCCGCAGCGTACCCGGTCCATTCCACCGTGGAGGCCTCGCGCTGCGCCTCGGGGCGGCGCAGCCGGGGCAGGGTCGCGGCGAGCACCTGCAGGACCGCCCCGACGGCGAGCACACCGAACGCGGACCAGACCGCGGCCAGCCCGGCGACCAGGCCGGCGGTGAGCACGAAGAGCTGCGCCATGAGTGAGGCGAAGAGCCAGCCGAGGATGCGCGCCCGCTGGGTGGTGCCGAACAGCGCGGCCACCGCACCCACCCCGACAGCGCTGCCGAGCGTGAACAGGGTCATCTGCCGCTCAGCCAGGCTGCCGGCGAGCCCGGCGCTGCCGCCGGCCAGCCCGATGGCGAACACCAGCACCCGGGCCAGCCGCAGCGAGCGAGCCCGCTCGACCAGCGGCGGCGGTGGGGTGAGCGCGAGACCGAGCATCGCGATGGTGAAGACGGAGAGCGCGGCGACGGTGCTGGCGGGCCAACCCTGGCCCAGCGCGATGGGTGCGATCAGCAACGTGACAGCGGCCCCGGGCAGCACCACCGGCACGGCCCGGGACCGCCGCCCGCCGCTGAACCCGGTCGCGGCCAGCGCGGCGGTCGCGGTGAGTAGCAGCGCCGTCAGCACGTGGGTCGGATTGACCACATCCGGCGGTGGGGTGAGCAGCTCCGGCGGAGGGCCCTGCCAGATCCGGGTCAGTGTGCGGTGCGGCTCGACCAGCGCGGTGACCAGCGCGGGGGCGATCGAGGCGAGTGCCAGGGCGGTCGGAAGGGCCGCTGCGGCCAACGCGCCGGCGGCCGGGTTGAACCGCCACCGCCGCCGCTCCGGGTCATCCGGCAGTCGCCGTAGCGCGCCGTCGAGCCGTACCGCCCAGCGCCGGACCGGCTGGGCGGCGCCGGCGGGCGGCACCGTGGCCGCGCGGATCAGCTCGGCCAGGACGCCGAGCAGGGCGGCGGCGGCCGCGTAGACGCCCGCGGCGAGGCCGGTCGGGATGGCGGCGAGGGCGCTGATGCTGGCCCCGCCGACCACCGCCACGCTGACCCAGGGCAGATATTGCGGCACCTGCCGGCGGACCGCGGCCACGGCGGCCAGGCCGAGGCTGGACGCGGCCAGTGCGGCGGTCAGCACCACCTGCGCCGAGTGTTCGAATTCGGCGGCCAGTGCCGCCACCGAGCCGGGAAGGGCCAGCAACGCGGCGCAGATCGCCGCACCGCCGATCTGCGCCAGGTGCGGTGGCATCCCCTCGGTGTCGATGTCGACCACCTGCGGGCCGGCCAGGACGCGGGCCAACGTGGCCACCACCACGCCGATGAGCGCGATGCTGCCCAGGGCCAGCGCCGTGGTCCACGGGCGGACCAGACCGGCTCCGGCGGCGTGCAACGCGACCACTCCGGCCACGGTGGCCCGGGACAGCCCGGCACGGGCCTCCTCGGTGGCTGCCGCGGCGATCCCGTACACGGTGGCGACCATTCCGCCGACCAGGACCGGCGACCACCAGGCCAGGTCGAACGCGGCGGGCGCGCCGATCGTGGCGAGCACCGCCGCCCCACCGGACACGTCCCACCGCCAGGGCGGCGGGAGCAGGATGCCGGCGGCGAGGGCCAACAGTGCCAACGCGACAGGTGCCTGCCAGGTGGAGCCGCCGACCGGCGCGGCGGGCCAGCCGCTCAGGTCGCCCCTCCAGATCGGGCCCGGGGTGGCGAGCACTCCGACCCCGCCGCGCACCGCGGACCACCCGGCGAGTACGCCGATGAGGAGGCCACCGGCGGCGAGGCCGAGGATCGGCCCGCGTCGCCACTCCTCCGGCATGCTCCGCGCGCCCACCGCGACCACCAGGACCAGGGCGGCGGCTACCGCCAACTGCCCGCCCGGTGCGAGCACCGCCCCGATCCGCACCAGGGTGGCGATCAGGGCGGTGGTGACGGCGGCGGCGGCCAGGTCGGAGCCGTCGAGGGTGAGGTCGGCGCGACGGCCGGCGTCGATGGAGGGAGCCAGGAAGAGCAACACCGCCGCGACCAGCAGGAGCGCGCCGACCCAGGCGTCGGCGACGGTGGCACCGGGCGCGCCGAACGCGGCGGCGGTGACCAGCAGCGCCCCCAGCCCGGTGCCGACCGACAGCGGCGCGGGGATGCGGCGCTGGGAGACCTGCACGACGGCGGCGTAGCCGAGGGTCACACAGACCGCCAGGAAGCTGGCCGCCAGGACCGGGACGGTCACCTCCCGCAGACTCGCCGGGGTGAGCGTCGGACCACTGGGCATGGTGGCGGTCACGAACGCGGCCACCGCCCCGGGCAGCGCGAACGCGGCGCCTCCGGCGGCCCAGGCGGTGACCGTGTCGGAGGCGGCCGAGGCGATCCGGATCCGGGGCGCCAACGTGACGAGCGTGCCGGCCACGAACAGGGTGAGCAGGACCGCGGCGCTGAGCGTGGGGCGGGTGAGGCTGGCACCGGCTCCGAAGAGGCCCACCACCGCCGCACCGACGGCGTGCGCCACCGCCGCTCGGTCGGTGCGGGCGGAGAGCCCGATGACGCCGATGCCGATCGAGGTGACCACCATCGGCCAGGGTGCTGCCGCCCAGCCGAGACCCAACGAGGCCGGGACGGCGAGCGCGGTCAGCGCCGCGCCGGCGACCGCGAACTCGCGGCGGATCTCCGGGGGCAGAGCCAGCACCGCCGCGATGGTGAGCAGGAACGCGGCACCCGCGAGCTGCCAGGTGGTCGGCCCGACCGCCGCCGCCAGCTCGGCCGGGTAGCGGCTGAGGTCGGCGCCCCAGGCCGGCAGCGCCGCCCGGACCGGCGCGACCCCGGCGCGTAGTGCGCCTCCGGCGACCACCAGACCGCTGACGGTCAGCGCCACCGCCGAGGCGATCTGCGGGCCACGGCGGGCGGTCTCGGGGACCGCACGGACCGCCAGCCCGGTCACCGTGATGACCAGCGCGATCAGCAGCAGCGCCCGGCCGGGCAGCGCCACCGAGACGATTCGGCTGAGCGCACCGATCACGGCCAGGGTGACGATGCCGGCGGCGACGTCGGGCAGCGGCGGTCGACGCAGCACCAGCGCACCGGCCAGCCCGACCGTGGCGGCCAGCAGCAGCACCGTCCCGGCGCCGGTCGCCGTCGGCACGGTCTGCGCCCGCAGCAGGGCGGTGACCGCGTACGCCAGGGCGACGGCGACCGCCATCGCGTGCAGCAACCAGGTCAGCTCGCGCAGCCCGGGCACCGGGCGGGCCGGTCTCGTGTCGGCGGAACCCGCTCCGGCGTCGATCAGCTCGGCGGCCTCCTCAGGGTCGCCCTCCGGCCGGTTCTCAGCACTGCGTGGGCGAGGCGCCGACGAGGCGCCCGGCAGTGGCAGGTCCTGCCGGACGGGGCGTTCCATGACCACGCCGGAGCGGGCCAGCCAGAGGTCGACGAGGGCGACCAGGGCCAGCACCAGCGCCCAGCCTCCCGGGCCGGTGATCCGGTCGTAGGCGAGCAGCGGCAGCACCGGCTGCGCGGCGAGCACGGTGGCGAAGCGGGGTGCGCGCAGGCCGGTCCAGCCGGCGTACGCGAATGCGACGGCCACCGTGACCGCGAAGATCACCCCGCTGAAGACCGTGGCGGAGACGCCGCCGGTGCCGATCCGGTCCACCGCCCAGAGGGCGTTACCGGCAAGCGGCACCAGCAGGAGGCCGACGGCGGCGATGGTCTCGGCGGTCGAGGTGAGCCCGCGCCGGGCCAGCACCGGCGGGGCGAGCAGCATCAGCACGGTGGCCAGGAGCAGGATGCCGAGCCGGGCCACCGCGTCCATCGAGCTGGTCGCCACCGCGGCGAAGACCACCGCGGCCACCCCGAGCAGCAGCGCGCCCAGCCCGAGGGGGATGTTCTGCACCTCGCGTGACGAGGCCTCCGGCGGGTGCTCCGGGTCGTCCGGGCCCAGCCAGGTCGCCCGGGGTGGCGGCGGTGGGTCCTCCGGGGTGTGCGGGGTGTTCTGGCGGGGCACTCGCGGCGGTGCTCCGGTGGTGGCGGTCGGTGGCCGCCGGCCGGGGCGGCGGCGCAGCACCCGACGGGGCCGGGTGGCCTGCTTGACCCGCTCCTCGCCGGCGTGGGCGAGGATGTCCCGCTGGAAGAGCGCAGCCTGCATCTTGGCGGCGATCTGCCGTTGCTCACGGGCGATGGCGGCGTCGCGCGCCTTCATCTCCGCGATCGAACGCTCGATGTCCGCCAGGTGCTCGACCCACTGTGGCTGGTCAGCCCCACAGTGCGGGCATCGGACGGCCGGCTTGATCTCCCGGCCGCACGAGGAGCATTGAAAGGTCGCCACGACACCCCTCCACCCGCACTGTGGACTCCCACTGTCGCAGCATGCCCAAAGCTGGCGCGGATTTCGACTCTTGTCGGCGGGTCCGGGGCAAACAACGACACCGGCCGGCCCCCGAGACGCTCGGTGGCCGGCCGGTGGAGGTCGTTCGGTCAGGGGCGGCCCATGCCCCGGTACTCCCAGCCGGCCTGGGTCCACAGTGCCGAATCGAGACAGTTGCGACCGTCGACCACCTTGCGGCCGTTTACCAACTCGCCGAGGGCGACCGGGTCGGCGTTGCGGAAGTCGGCCCACTCGGTGAGGACGCAGACCAGGTCGGCGCCGGTGACCGCCTCGTTGATGCCGGTCTCGTAGGTCAGCTCGGGGACCGCGCGGCGGGCGTTGTCGGTGCCCTGCGGGTCGTACACGTGCACGTCGGCGCCGGCCTTGTGCAGCAGTGCGGCGACGGCGAGCGCCGGGGCGTCGCGGACGTCGTCGGTGTTGGGCTTGAAGGTGGCGCCGAGCACGGCGATCCGGGTACCGGAGAAGTCCGGGCCGGCCGGGCCGGAGCGGCGGCCGAGCAGGTCCGCGGCGAGGTTGAGCACCCGGGTACGACGGCGCAGGTTGATCAGGTCGACCTCGTGCAGGAAGCGCAGCGCCTCGCCGGCGCCCAACTCCTGGGCTCGGGCCTGGAACGCCCGGATGTCCTTGGGCAGGCAGGCGCCGCCGAAGCCGAGGCCGGCCTGGAGGAACCGGTTGCCGATGCGCGGGTCGTAGCCGATCGCGCGGGCCAGTTGGGTGACGTCGCCGCCGGAGGCCTCGCAGACCTCGGCCATCGCGTTGATGAAGGAGATCTTGGTGGCCAGGAAGGCGTTCGCGGCGACCTTGACCAGCTCGGCGGTGGCGAAGTCGGTGACCACCAGGGGCACCTCGCGGTCCTCGGTCGCGGCCAGGTCGAAAACGCCCTTGTGCGCGGCGTAGAGCATGCCGTTGGCCCACTCGCTCTTCACGCCCACGACGATCCGGTTGGGGCGCAGGACGTCGTCGACGGCGAAGCCCTCCTGGAGGAACTCGGGGCTCCACGCCACCTCGACGCCGAGGTCGTCGGGGGTGTGCTTGCCGACGAGCTGCTCCACCCACTCGGCCGTGCCCACCGGCACGGTGGACTTGCCGACGATCAGTGCCTTGCGGGTCAGGTGCTGCGCGAGGCTGGTGACCGACGCCTCGACGTACGACAGGTCGGCGCCCATCCCGTCGGCCCGCTGGGGGGTGCCGACGCAGATGAAGTGCACGTCACCGAACTCGGCGGTCTCGGCGATGTCGGTGCTGAACCGCAGGCGTCCGGCAGCGAGGTTGCGCCGGAGCAGTTCGTCGAGGCCGGGCTCGTGGATCGGCACCTGACCGGCGTTCAGCATTGCGATCTTGTCCGCGTCGACGTCGAAACCGAGCACGTCGTAGCCCAGTTCGGCGTAGCAGATGGCGTACGTCGCACCGAGGTATCCGGTCCCCAGGAACGTCACCCGCGGCCGAGGTGCGCCCGAGGGCGGTGTCACCGCGGCGATGGCGGGGGTCGGCTGGATGGTGGGGTAGGGGATCGTCACGCCTGTCTTCTCCGCTCGCACTGGCGGCGCGTCGTCGCGTCGCATTCTGCTGCGGCGCCTGGGCGGGGCACCGGAGGGGTGGCTAACTGTCTGGCCTCCATCATTGCCCAGCGGCGTGGGTGCACCCTCATGCCCATGCCTACGCGCCGGTAACATCACCTGAACTGCAGTCGCTAGTCTTCAGTCTGCGCGGTCAGCGGTCAGGAGTCGTCACAGACTGCGCATGATAGCGGTGAAGGGGAGGGGCCGACATGGCCGCAGGGGAGTCGTTCGACGTCTACCGGTTGCCCGAGGAGCACCTGGCGATCCGGGAGGCGGTCCGGGAGGTCTGCGAGGCGAAGGTGGCCCCGCGCGCCGCCGAGGCCGACGAGACCGGGGAGTTCCCCAAGGCGTCCTACGAGGCGCTGCGAGCGGCCGACTTCCACGCCCCCCACATCCCCGAGGAGTACGGCGGCGCGGGCGCGGACGCGCTGGCCACCGCGATCGTGATCGAGGAGGTCGCGCGGGCCTGCGCGTCCTCCTCGCTGATCCCGGCGGTGAACAAGCTCGGCACGATGCCGCTGCTGTTGTCCGGTTCCGAGGAGATCAAGCGCCGCTATCTGACGCCGGTCGCGGCGGGGGAGGCCATGTTCTCGTACTGCCTCTCCGAGCCGGAGGCGGGCAGCGACGCGGCGTCGATGACCACCCGGGCGGTGCGTGACGGGGATCACTGGGTGCTCAACGGGGTGAAGCGTTGGATCACCAACGCCGGGGTGTCCGAGTTCTACACCGTCTTCGCCGTCACCGACCCGTCCGCGCGGTCCCGGGGCATCTCGGCCTTCGTGGTCGAGAAGTCCGACGCCGGGGTGAGCTTCGGCGCGCCGGAGAAGAAGCTCGGCATCAAGGGCTCGCCGACCCGCGAGGTCTACCTCGACAACGTGCGGATCCCCGCCGACCGGATGATCGGCGCGGAGGGCACCGGCTTCGCCACCGCGATGAAGACCCTGGACCACACCCGCGTCACCATCGCCGCGCAGGCCGTCGGGATCGCGCAGGGCGCGCTCGACTACGCCAAGGGGTACGTGACGGAGCGCCGGCAGTTCGGCAAGGCGGTCGCCGAGTTCCAGGGCATCCAGTTCATGCTCGCCGACATGGGCATGAAGCTGGAGGCGGCCCGGCAGCTCACGTACGCGGCCGCCGGCAAGTCCGAGCGGGGCGACGCGGACCTCACCTACTTCGGCGCGGCGGCCAAGTGCTTCGCCTCAGACGCCGCCATGGAGATCACCACCGATGCGGTGCAGTTGCTCGGTGGCTACGGCTACACGCGGGACTACCCGGTCGAGCGGATGATGCGGGACGCCAAGATCACGCAGATCTACGAGGGCACCAACCAGGTGCAGCGCATCGTCATGGCGAGGCAGTTGCTGGCCGGCGTCGTCTAGGCCCCGACGCCGCCGATGGTCCGGTACGCCGACGTCGGCGTACCGGACCATCGGCGGTCTCGTCACCGGTCGGAGGTCGTTTCGGTGGCGGGTTTCAGAGGGCCGCCACGCAGCGCGTACGCCAGCAGGCCGGTCACCGCCAGCACGGTGGCGCAGGCGGTGGCGGCGGTGGTGCCGGCGGGCTGGACCAGCCAACTGGCGACCTGCACCCGCACGTCCCTGCTGGGCCCGAGGAACGGCAGGACCGCGATGAGGGTCCAGGTGAGCGGGGCGACCCAGGACAGGGCGGCGCCGAACAGGGCGGTGCCGAGCGCGGTCAGCCCGAGCAGGCCGGCCGTGTTGCGCAGCACGAGGGCGAGCGGTTCGTAGCGCGCGTCGGTGAGTGTGCTGAGCGACAGCAGGGCGGTGATCACTGCGGCGGCGAGGAGGAGGTGCCCGGCTCGCCGCAGCGGCCAGTTGACCGACGCGGTGTGGTCGAGGGCGTCGTCGGCACCGTTGAGGGTGGCCCCGAGCGCGGCCACCGCCAGCATGATGGTGAGGCTGGCCGTACGCGGGTTGATGGTCGTCGAGGTCGTGTAGGCCAACGACATCACCCACGCCAGCACGATCACCGCGGTGGCGACACCCAGGGCGAGGGGAACCTGGCGGGAGCGCAGGTAGAGCTGGAACCACCTCACGGCTTGTCCTCGGGCAGGAGCGCCAGCAGGGCGTCGGTGCGGCAGTCCAGTGTTGCCTCGCGCGCCGCTGCCATCCGTTGCCGCTGCTCGGCCTGCGGCAGGCTCACCAGCGCCTGGTAGGCGCGCTGCCCCCGCTCGGCTTCCGCGCGGTCCCACCAGGACTCCAGGGTTGGTGGCTGGTCGCTCAGCCAGGCTGCGGCGACCATCCGGGCGAGGGGCTCGTCCTCCTGCCCCGACTGTTCGCCGCACTCCTGCTGCCAGGCGGCCTGGAACAGGGACGGCAGGAAGTCGCCGTCGGACAGGTCGGCGCCTCCGCTGCGGTTGATCGTGGGGGTCTCGAAGATGAGCGTGTCGCCGGTGTGCCGGGGTGGAGCCGGGTCGGGTGTGAGTTGCGCCCAGTAGTCGATCTGTCGGGTCTCCACCGCCCGGACCGGGGCGTTGGGTAGCTTCGCCGCCAGCACCGCCAGAGCCTCCCGGGCTGGGCCGACGACGTCGGGCAGCAGCCCGGCGTGTGCGCGGGTCACGCAGACCTGCGGGCCGTCGTCGTCGCAGACCAGCTCGACGGCGACCGGGTCGGCGGCGACCGCGCCGCGGGTTCCGCCCACGGGCAGCAGCGGCACGGTGACCGCAGCGCCGAGCAGCGCGGGGAGCACGGCCAGCGCGATGGCCCGACGCCGGACCGCGCCCAGGAGCAGCAGTCCGGTGGCGGCGAGGGACACCAGCCACACCATCTGGAGCAGGCTGACCCGGTTGGTGACCGTCTGGAAGTCGTGCACGCCCCCACTGAAGATCGGGACGAGCAGCACCGCCGACGGTTCCGGCCGGGATGCGGCGAGAGCCGCTCCAACGCCAGCCATCATGAATATCTCCGGGACCAGACCCACCAGGACGAAGCCGAGCACGGCGACGATGGGTGCGGTGACCAGGCGGGGCACGGCCCGGCCGGCGGCCATGCCCAGCCAGGCCGCGGCGACCAACGCCGGGACGCCGACCGCGGTGACGACGATCGCGTTCGCCGGGAAGTATCCGGACGTCCGCAGCGCCCATCCGGCCGCGATGAGGAACACCAGGATGTACGCGGTCACCACCGTGACGGCGAGGGCGCCGGCGACCGGGCCGACGCGCTGCCACCGTGGCCGCACCGTGCTGGCGAACAACTCGTCGACCCGGTGACGCGCGTCCCGGCGACCCAGCCACGCTCCGCCGGCCAGCGCCAGTGGCAGCAGCACCATGAGCAGCAGCCGTACGGTGATCGCCAGTTGCATCCACCGCCCGGCGTAGAACTCGGTGGACGTGAGCGCCAGCGCCGTGCCGGTCACCAGTGACAGCAGGGCGACGCCGAGAGCCGCCGACCGGCGGAGCTCGATGCGGAGGATTCGTCCGGTCACGAGGACACCCGCCCACGGTAGGCGCGCAGCAACGACGAGTAGCCCCGTTCGGTGGCGCTGTCGCCGGCGTCGTCGGTGCCGCCCTGCGCGGCCAGCTCACCGGTGCTGCCCTGCCACACCAACCGACCCTCGCTGACCAGCACCACGTCGGTGCAGGCCACCGCGACGTCCTCGACCAGGTGGGTGGAGACGAGCACGCAGCTGTCCAGGCCGATCTCGCGCAGCAGCTCGCGGAAGTCGAGGCGTTGCTCCGGGTCCAGGCCGACTGTCGGTTCGTCGAGCAGCAGCACCTCCGGGTCGTTGACGATCGCCTGGGCGATGCCGGCGCGGCGCAGCATCCCGCCGGACAGCGTCTTCATCCGGGAGTCGGCGCGGTCCGCCAGACCGACCCGTTCGATGGCCCGCTGCACCGCGCCGGGGATGACCGCCTTCGGCATCTCCTTGAGCCAGGCCAGGTACTCGACGAACTCGCGGACCGTGAAGCGCGGGTAGAAGCCGAAGTGCTGCGGCAGGTAGCCCAGGCCACGTCGTACCCGGCGCAGATCCGCGCCGGCGGTGACGTCCTCGCCGAGCAGGGTGAGCCGACCAGCGGCCGGCTTCACCACCGTGGCCAGGGCCCGCATCAACGTCGTCTTGCCGGCGCCGTTGGGGCCGAGCAGCCCGTGCACACCGATGCCCAACGACAGGTCCAGGCCGTTGACCGCCAGGTGTCGGCCGGCCCGAACCTGCAACTTCTCGGCATGCACCGCCCACGGATAGGTCGACGGCGCGGTCTCCGCCACGCTGACCGTACGCATCATGATGTCTCCATTCGGTGCTGGCTGGATGTCGTCATCGGAAGGTGCTGGTGGGTAGTCGCGAGCGCCATCGGGCCTGGACGAAGACCACGGCCAGCAGCAGCACGGTGGTGAGCGCCCAACCGGTCAGGCTGCTGCCCGCGAGGACGGCCGGGAGCCGGCCGCCGACCAGGCTCGGCGCCACCACGCCCACGGACCAGGTGAGCGCCAACGTGAGGGCGGCCCGGTCGATGCCCACCACCGTGCCCAGCGCCAACGCTCCGGTGGTGAAGCCCAGAGCCGGCAGCAACCAGAGGCCGGGGGAGTGCCCGGTGCCCCAGCCCGCTACCGCCAGCACCGGCAGGACCGCGACCAGCACCCCCAACGTGCGGCGCATGAGGAGCGGCAGGCCGGTACGGGGCGTGGTGGCCGCCAGCTCCCAGGCCGGGTCGACTCGCCGGCTCCAGACGGCGGCCACCGGCAGCAGCGGCGCGACCGGCGCGACCAGCAGCACCAGCGACGGCAGGCTGGCGAAGGTCTTCTCGAACAGGAGCGCGGCGAGCATCAGCCCGGCGGCGGTGGCGAGCCAGGGCAGGATTCGTGCGGCGACCCCGGTACGCCGTAGCCGCCGACGACGCACCGGGCCCGGACCGGTGGCGATCCCGGCGGCGACCGCGCCGGCCACCCGGTCCAGCAGCTCGCGGGTGCCGGGGTCGACCGCATCCGTCAGCAGCGCCCGGCAGTCGGCGCAGGTCTCCAGGTGTGCCTCCACCGCCCAGATGGTCGCGTCGTCGACGCCGACACCACCCGAGGCGTAGTGGGAGATGAGAGCGGGCGTGGGATGAGTGGTCATGACAGCGCCTCCCGGAGTGCGATTCGGGCCCGTCTCGCGCGGGTTTTCACGGTCCCCTCCGGCATGCCGAGCAGCAGTGACGTCTCTCGGGCGGTCAACCCGTCGAGGACCATGGCGCGGAGCACCTGTCGCAGCTCCGGGGCCAGGGCCTGCAGGGCCTTTTCGAGGTTGGCGTCCATCCCGCCGGCCAGCGCCTCCTCCTCGGCGGCCGGGGCCACGGTCTCGAAGGTCTGCACCGCCGGGATCCGCTCACGTCGAGCCCGGTGGCGGAACGCGTCGATCAGCCGGTGGGCGGCGATCGTCCACAGCCAGCCCACGGCGCTGCCCGAGGTGGAGGACGACTGCGCCTGACTGGCGGCCGACCGCCACACCGCCAGGTACGTCTCCTGCAACACCTCGGCCACCACGTCCTCGTCGCCGCACCGCCGACGCAGACGTGCGGTCAACCAGGGGGCGGTACGCCGGTACAGCGCGTCGAACGCGCCCCGGTCGCCCCGAGCGACCCGGCGGAGCAGTTCGCCCTCGTCGAGCGCGTCCAGACTTCGTCTCACGAAAGGCAAGACGACGCGTACCCCTTCTTCGGTTCTCTCCGCGCCGTGACCGTCGTCACACCTGGCATTCGTCGATGGTGATCCGCCGTGGCGTGACTCCCCACACACTGGGAACGTCGTACGCCTCCCGCGCGTTCTCCCCCACCGCGACCCCCGCCCGTCACGTGCTCGCCTCCCACACCGTGCCCGCTGCTCCTGCGGGTGCGCGGACGCCCCGCGCCGCGTGTGACGAGATACCCGCTTCCACAGAGAGACCGAGATGATGAAGCAGTCCGTGGAAGAGACCGGACCCGGCACCCGTACGGCGGATCCGACGACGACCGAGAGCGTTCTGCCCGGCGATCTGATGACCAACCGTCAGCGGGCGCAACTCGTCCTCGTGCTGGGTGCGCTGATCGCGATCGGGCCGCTGACCATCGACATGTACCTGCCCGCGCTGCCCGCCATCACGGCCGGCCTCCAGACCACCGAGACCGCGGTGCAGTTGACGCTGACCGGCACGTTGGTCGGTCTCGCCCTGGGCCAGTTGCTGATCGGTCCGCTGTCCGACGTGGTCGGACGGCGTACTCCGCTGCTGGCCGGGCTGGCCGCGCACATCGTGGCCTCGGTGCTGTGCGTCTTCGCGCCCAACATCGCGGTGCTCGGCACGCTGCGCGTCCTGCAGGGCCTCGGTGTCGCGGCCGCCACCGTGGTCGCCACGGCCGTCGTCCGCGACCTGTTCAGCGGGGCCTCCTTCGCCCGGATCTTCTCGCGGTTGATGCTCGTCATGGGTCTGGCGCCGATCCTCGCGCCGACCCTGGGCAGCGGCCTGCTGCGCTGGACCGAGTGGCGGGGCGTCTTCGCGGCGCTGGCGGTGCTCGGCGCGCTGCTGATCGTCGTGGCCGCGCTCCGGCTCCCGGAGACCCTTCCGGTGGCACGTCGGCGGCACGGCGGGGTGGCTGCCACCCTGCGGGACTACCGGGGGCTGTTCAACGACCGGGCGTTCGTCGGCCTGGTGCTGGTCGCGGGGCTGGCGATGGCGGCCCTGTTCGCGTACGTCTCCGGGTCGTCCTTCGTCCTGCAGCGGGAGTACGGCCTCGACGAGCAGGAGTTCGGTGTGGCCTTCGGGGCCGGCGCGGTGGGCCTGATCGCGGCCACCCAGTTCAACGTCCGGCTGCTGCGCCGCTACACCCCGCAGCAGATCCTGGTCAGCGCCCTGATCGCCGGCACGGCGGCCGGGCTGCTGCTGGTCATGTTCGCGGCGACCGGCTTCGGTGGTCTGGGCACCCTGCTGGCCGCGCTGTGGCTCGTGCTGGCCGCCGCCGGGCTGGCCCTGCCGAACGCTCCGGCGCTGGCCATGAGCCGGCACAGCGAGGCCGCAGGCACCGCCGCGGCGCTGCTCGGCGCGGTGCAGTTCGGCATCGGCGCGTTGTCCGCGCCGCTGGCGGGCCTGTTCGGCACCGGGAGCGTACCGATGGCGATCGTCATCGCGGGTGGCATGGCCGCCTCGCTGGTGGTCATGCTCGTCGTCGTTCCCCGCGCCAGCCTCGGCACGGTCGACGCGGAGCTGGCGGTCGCGCTGCACTAGCTCGGCGAGACAGCGGGCGGGCCGGTCACCCGGCCCGCCCGACGATTCAGCGGATCTCGGTGGTGTCCTCGGGGCGCGGTTGACCGCGCGGCGGAGCGGACCACGGCGACTCCCCACCGACCCGGCGTGGCAGCGGCTCGGTCGGCGTCGGATCAGCCGGGTAACCCAGCGTGAGGGGCGCGGTGTCCCGCTCCGCCGGTGTGGCCGGCGGCCAGTCGGTCAGTGTGAAGTCGTCCTTGTGGGGGCCTCCGTCCGGCACGGGGGCCGGCGTCGCGGCCGGCTCGGTCGCCGGGCTGGGCCACTGCCGCCACCGCTGCATGCTGAAGGTCGCCATCAGCAGCAGCAGGCCGACCAGGAAGAGCGTGCCGTTCTCCACCGGCAGCCGCAGCGGCAGTGGATCGCCGAACACCTTCCACCCGTTCGGGATCGCGTCCCGCACCGCGAAGGGCGCCACGAACATCCCGATGTACGGGATGACCAGCAGCAACCCGGCCACCAGCGGGCCCAGCGGCGAGAAGCGCAGCGTGCCGAGCAGGCCCAGCAGGACACCGCCGACACCGAGGTACACGGCCGGCTCGATCAGGTTGGCGGTATTGAACGTGCCGATCTCCACCCAGCGGTCGACCGTCCGGCTCGACCCGTCCTGCCCCAGTGTGACCAGCACCCAGGTGATGGGCGCCACCACCAGCCCGGCGAGGAAGCTCCAGAGATGTCGCATCCGCGCACCGTACCGTTTTCGACATGACTGAGCACCTCTCCGCCGCTCCGATCGGCAAGCCGACGTCGTACTCGCGCGTCACGCTGAGCAAGATCATGACTGCCGTGGACGTGAACCTCTACGGCACCGTGCACGGCGGGGTCCTGATGAAGTTCGTCGATGACGTGGCGGGTGCCGCCGCGGCCCGGCACAGCGGCGGAACGGCGGTGACCGCGGCGATCGACGAGATCGTCTTCTCCGAGGCGGTCCGGGTCGGTGACCTGGTGCACGCGCACGCGCAGGTGAACTGGACCGGCCAGACCTCGATGGAGGTGGGCGTGCGGGTGGTCGCCGAACGGTGGGACTCGGCCGAGGACGCGGCGGTCCGGGTGGCCACCGCGTACCTGGTCTTCGTCGGCGTGGACGTCGGCGGCGCGCCGAGGACGGTCCGCCCGGTGCTGCCGGAGACGGCGGAGGACGAGCGCCGGTACAAGGAGGCGGAGATCCGCCGGGCGCACCGCCTCGCCCGCCGCCGCGCCATCCAGGCCCACCGCGCCGGCTGAGTGGAAGGAAGGGCCCCTTACTAACGCCAGGCGTTAGTAAGGGGCCCTTCCTTCGCCCACATGGGTCGGCGGGGTGGAGTGTGGGACGAGCACGCGTCGGATGGCGTACCCGGTGCGCAGAATGGCGCTTCGAGGTAGGGCAAGATGGCGCCACGGCCCATTCACAACGTCGTGCCGGGCCAGGGGAGGGTGGACGAGTGGGTGACATGCTGTGGGCGCCGCCGGCGGACGTACGCGAGCGGTCCCGGATCGGCGGCTACCTGCGCTGGCTGCGCGAGCACCGGGGGCTGGACTTCGCCGACTACGACGCGCTGTGGCGCTGGTCCACCACCGATCTGGACGGGTTCTGGCGCTCCGTCTGGGACCACTTCGAGGTGATCGCGCACACCCCGCCGACCGCCACCCTGGCCGACCGGGGGATGCCCGGGGCCCGCTGGTTCCCCGGGGCCACGCTCAACTACGCGGAGAACGTGCTGCGGATGCCGGGGCGTGTCGACGACGACCCGGTGGTGATCGCGCACGGGCAGACCCGACCGCCGATCACGCTGACCGCCGGGGAGCTGCGCGAGCAGGTGCGCCGGGTGTCGGCCGGGCTGCGCCGGCTCGGCGTCACCGCCGGTGACCGGGTGGCGGCGTACGCCCCGAACATCCCGGAGACGTACGTCCTGTTGCTGGCCACCGCCAGCCTGGGTGCCATCTTCTCGTCCTGCGCGCCCGAGTTCGGCACCCGCAGTGTCACCGACCGGTGGCAGCAGATCGAGCCGACGGTGCTGGTCGCCGTGGACGGCTACCGGTACGGCGACAAGCCGGTGGACCGCCGCGCCGAGGTCGCCGCCATCCGGGCCGCCCTGCCGTCGCTGCGGCACACCGTCAGCATCGGCTACCTCGACCCGCAGGCCGCGCCGCAGGACGCGCTCGGCTGGGCCGAGCTGGCCGCGCCGACCGACGAGCCGTTGACGTTCACGCCGGTGCCGTTCGACCACCCGCTGTACGTGCTCTACTCCTCGGGCACCACCGGGCTGCCCAAGCCGATCGTGCACGGCCACGGTGGCATCCTGCTGGAACACCTGAAGATGCTCGCCCTGCACCACGACCTGGGCCCGGCGGACCGGTTCTTCTGGTTCACCACCACCGGCTGGATGATGTGGAACTTCCTGGTCTCCGGCCCGGCGGTGGGCGCGACCATCGTGCTCTTCGACGGCAATCCCGGCCACCCGGACCTCGGTGGGCTGTGGCGGCTGGCGGCGGAGACCGGCACCACGTACTTCGGCACCTCGGCCCCCTTCCTGTTGGCCTGCCGCAAGGCCGGGCTGGTCCCCCGGGAGATCGCCGACCTGTCCGCGCTGCGCGGGGTGGGTTCCACAGGTGCGCCGTTGCCCGCCGAGGGCTTCCACTGGGTGTACGAGACGGTCGGCGACCACCTGCAGCTCCAGTCGCTCTCCGGTGGCACCGACGTGTGCACCGGTTTCGTCGGTGGGGTGCCGCTGCTGCCGGTGTACGCCGGTGAGATCGCCTGTCGTGCCCTGGGCGCCAAGGTGGAGGCTCGTTCCGCCGACGGCACCCCGGCCATCGGTGAACTGGGCGAGTTGGTGATCACCGAGCCGATGCCGAGCATGCCGGTGGGCTTCTGGAACGACCCGGAGGGCATCCGCTACTCCGAGGCGTACTTCGACGTCTATCCGGGCGTCTGGCGGCACGGCGACTGGATCACCATCAACGAGCGGGGCGGCTGCGTGATCACGGGGCGCTCCGACGCCACGCTGAACCGGGGCGGGGTGCGGCTGGGCACCGCCGAGTTCTACTCGGTGGTCGAAGGGCTGGACGAGGTGCTCGACTCGGTCGTCGTGCACCTGGAGGACGACGAGGGTGGCGCTGGCGAGCTGCTGCTCTTCGTGGTGCTGGCCCACGGTCTGGAGTTGGACGATCCGATGCGCGCGACGATCTGTCGTGAACTGCGCACCGCCCTCTCGCCCCGGCACGTGCCCGACGAGATCCACCAGGTGCGTTCGGTGCCCCGCACCCTGTCGGCGAAGAAGCTGGAGGTGCCGGTCAAGAAGATCCTCACCGGCACCCCGGTCGACCAGGCCGCAGCCAAGGGCGCGCTGGCCAACCCGGAGTCGCTGACCGCGTTCGCCGCCCTGGCCCAACGCCGCGCCACCGCCTGACGACCCCCCGCTCCGCCACCCGCCCCGCCCCGCCCCGCCCCGCCCCCCGCCACCCTCCACCCCGGTCGATCATGGAGTTGTGGTGCTCCCCAAAACGGGCATAGCTGCCGGAATTCCCCACCACAACTTCATGATCGACGCGCTGGGGTGGGGTGGGGTGGGGTGGGGTGGGGGATGGGTTACGGGAGGGGGTGGGTGACTTTCTCCGTGGTTATGCGGGTGGGAAGGTTGGCCGGGGCCAGGTTGGCGCACAGGACGACGGTGGCGGCCCGGGTCAGTGGGGCCAGGAGCCAGTCGACCGGGTCGGGATAGCGGGTGGCGTCGATCAGGACGCGCGCCCCACGCTCGATGCCCAGCTCGTCGGCGCGGGCCTCGGCCCGGGTCAGCAGGCGCTCGTCGGCGGGGCCCGGACCGGGCTGCGGCGTGAAGTGGTCGCCGTGTCGGCGTACCTCCACCACGTAGTCGGCGAAGCCGGGCGGCACCTGCCGTAGTGGAGCGGCGAGCGGGGCCAACCCGAGGGCGTACCGCTCGTCGGCGGACCAGGACTGCGCCTCGTCGAGCTGGTCGACGGCGGCGAAGAGCACGTCCACGTCTCCCGGCGTGTCGACGACGTTCAACTTGGCCGACCAGCAACCCAGCAGCACCGTCGCGGCCTGCCAGTGCGGCGGCAGCAGCACGCCGGCCGGGGTGCCCGGGGCGAGGCCGACCTCGTCGACGAGAAGATTGGCGGTCTTCGCCACCCAGTTCGCCAGGGTGGCGCCGGAAAGTTCGGTGCGGTCACCGCTGGCATCGTCGTACCAGGTGAGCAACGGTCTGGTCGGGTCGGTCGCGATCGCGTCGGCGAAGACCCGGGCAATATTGTCGGCCATCGGCGCGAACGATACGCCCCTGCCGGCCGTACTCGATGGCGATGACAAGTCGGCGTACCGTCGGGTCGCAGTCAGCGCCGCCCCCGCGCTCCGGCGTAGGCTTGGCCCCCGGAGTGTTTTTCCCCACAGACCCGCCAGTGCAAGGAGTCGCCCCGTGACCGCCGGTCGCCCGCCCCGCGTGCTCATCGACGCCACGAGTGTCCCCGCCGACCGTGGTGGTGTCGGTCGCTACGTCGATGGTCTGCTCGGTGCCCTCGGCAAGGTGTGCGGGTCGGGGGTGGAGCTGGCGGTGGTCAGCCTCCGCACCGACCTGGAGCGTTACACCCGGATGCTGCCTGGCGCGGAGATCATCCCCGCCCCGGCCGCCGTGGCCCACCGTCCGGCCCGGCTCGCCTGGGAGCAGACCGGCCTGCCGTTGCTCGCCCAGCAGGTCGGTGCGCAGGTGCTGCACTCGCCGTTCTACACCTGCCCGCTGCGGGCCGGCTGCCCGGTCACGGTGACCGTGCACGACGCGACGTTCTTCACCGAGCCGGAGCACTACGACAAGTCCCGCCGCACGTTCTTCCGCAGCGCCATCAAGACCTCGCTGCGCCGCGCCGACCGGGTGATCGTGCCCAGCAAGGCCACCCGGGACGAGCTGATCCGGTTGCTCGACGCCGACCCGACCCGGATCGACGTGGCCTACCACGGTGTCGACCAGGCTGCCTTCCACGCTCCCACCGAGGAGGAGAAGGCCCGCGTCCGGGCCCGGCTGGGGCTCGGCAACAGCAGCTACGTCGCGTTCCTCGGCGCCAAGGAGCCGCGCAAGAACGTACCCAACCTGATCCGTGGTTGGGCGCGGGCGGTGGCCGACCGGTCCGACCCGCCGGCGCTGGTGATCGCCGGTGGGCAGGGGCACGACGACGACATCGACCGGGCCGTGGCCGAGGTCCCGTCGCACCTGCGCCTGCTGCGCCCCGGCTACCTGCGCTACGCAGACCTGCCGGGCTTCCTCGGTGGCGCGCTGGTCGCCGCCTACCCGTCCTACGGCGAGGGGTTCGGTCTGCCGATCCTGGAGGCGATGGCGTGCGCCGCCCCGGTGCTGACCACTCCCCGGCTGTCCCTGCCCGAGGTGGGTGGCGACGCGGTCGCGTACACCTCGGAGGACCCGGAGCAGATCGGCACCGACCTGGCCGCCCTTCTGGACGACGAGCAACGACGGTTGTCACTGGCGAAGGCGGGCTTCGACCGGGCGAAGGAGTTCACCTGGGAGTCCAGCGCCGAGGTGCACATCGCCGCCTGGAGCCGGGCCCGTTCCTGACCCGCCGGCCCGGGTGGTGACCCGTGCCACTCCCGGCAGGCTCGTCGGGCATGATGTGCGGATGCTTTATGCGGTCATCCCGGCAGGTGGCAGCGGCACACGGTTGTGGCCGTTGTCCCGCGCCGGCCACCCCAAGTTCCTCCATCCGCTGACCGGCACCAGCGCCTCGCTGCTGCAGGCGACCGTGGAACGGCTCGCGCCGCTGACCACACCGGATCGGACCCTTGTGGTCACCGGTGCCGCGCACGTCGCGGCGGTGGCTCGGCAGCTGACCGGGCTGCCCGAGGAGAACATCCTGGTCGAGCCCTCCCCTCGGGATTCCTGCGCGGCGATCGCGTTGGCGGCGGCGGTGATCGCGGTGCGCGACCCGAACGCGGTGATGGGCAGCTTCGCGGCCGACCACCTGATCCGCGACCCGGACAGCTGGGTCCGCACCGTCCAGGAGGCGGTCCGCGGGGCCGAACAGGGCATGCTGATGACCGTCGGGATCACCCCGACCCGGCCGGAGACCGGCTACGGCTACCTGGAGACCGGCGAGGAGACCGAGGGTTCGCCGTGGCGGCAGGTGGCCGAGTTCAAGGAGAAGCCGGGCGCCGAGGTCGCCGAGGCGTACGTCCGTTCGGGCCGGCACCTGTGGAACGCGAGCATGTTCGTGTGGCGGGTGGACGTCTTCCTCGCCGAGCTGGCCCGTCAGCAGCCGGCGTTGCACGCGGGCGTCGTCGCGATCGCCGCCGCCTGGGGCACCCCTGAGCAGGACGAGGTCCTCGGCGCGATCTGGCCGACCCTGCCGAAGATCTCGGTGGACTACGCGGTGATGGAGGGCGCGGCAACCGCGGGTCGGGTCGCGACCGTGCCGGGCGACTTCGGCTGGAACGACGTCGGTGACTTCCACACCCTGGGCGACGTGCTCCCGACCGACGACGCGGGCAACGTGGTGCTCGGCACCGACGCGAAGCCGGGTGTGCTGCTGCGGGACAGCGCCAACCTGGTGGTGGTTCCGCAGTCGGGGCGGCTGGTGGCCGTCCTCGGGTTGCGCGACCTGATCGTGGTGGACACCCCGGACGCGGTGCTGGTCTGCCCGCGCGATCGGGCGCAGGACGTCAAGGCCCTGGTCGACGAGCTCAAGGAGCGAGGCGAAGAGGGCTACGTCTGAGGGCTGCGAGGGCCGGCGCGACCAGTTGCACGGTCCCGCCGGCCAGCGGCTCGGGCAGGTGGTCCGGCGCGAACCAGCCCAACTCCTCGGCCTCGTCGCTGACCTGCTCCACCGCCGCCGGCGGGGCGACCACGGCGAACCGGACGTCGTGGTGCAGGGAACCACCCTGGCACTGCACCGGGTGCACGTCCACGTCGATCGGCACCGGGTCGATGCGCAGACCGGCGATCCCGGACTCCTCGGTGGCCTCGCGGAGCGCGGCGGCCACCAGGGTCTGGTCGACCGGCTCGCAGTGCCCGCCGAGCTGCACCCACCGCCCGAACTTGGCGTGCAGGCAGAGCAGCACCCGGGAGCCGGTGGAGTCCAGCACCAACGCGCTGGCGGTGATGTGCCCCGGCCGGTGCTGTCGGCTCATCGCGACCGGGCCGGCGTCGAGCAGGCGGAGGGTCCGGTCCCGGGCGAGGGCCGCGGCCGGGCTGGTGGGCTGCCAGCCGTCGAGCAGCGCGGTGGCGTCGGCGTGCAGCGCCGTGTACGTCGTGGGGTCGGTGATCGCGGTGTCAGGCACCCCGACACTGTACGAGCGTGTGCTCCGTAACCTGGCTCGGTGGCCCTGCGACTCGTCGAATTCGGGTGGCCGGGCGAGTGCGAGCGTTGGGTGACCGGGCGGCACCTCTGCGGAGCAAGGGGCCGCAGACCCTCGTGGTGCCGCCCGGTCACCGGGGCCTCCCCGGTCCCGGTGCTCTGGCGCCGGGAGCGTCGAGGACGCGCCGGCACCGTGTTCGAGCACTGGAAGCATGCCCAACCGGCCCGGAGGACGTCGAGGTTTTTCAGCCCAGGCTTAAAGATGGAGATTAGTGCCGGCCAGGTAGAGTCGAACGGTCACCAGGCATCCCCCTGCCGGCGACACGGGAGCGCACCATGCTGAAGATCCACTTTTCTGGGGACGACATCCTCCGGACCAGGGTGGCACCGGCTGCGGACCCCATCTGGGAACTGGTCCTCAGCCTGCACGTGCTCCAGGGCCGCAACCGTGATCCCCTGACGGCGCACTGGCGGCGCACCGTGTCCCGAGGGCTGCGTCAGGACGTCGGCTCCGAGCAACTCCGGTTGCTGTTCGCGCTCAACCCACCGCGTGGCTACTTCCCCGACTTCCTCACCCCGTACGCCAGCGTCGACGGTTTCGAGGCCGGGCTGGACGCGCTCCGCCGGACCCCCACCGAGCTGCTGCACCGGGACCTGAGCGTGCTCGCCACCGAGAACCAGCTGCCCTCCTCGGCCGCCGCGCTGGCCCGAGGCGAGGTGGCGGTGCTGCACCACCTCGCCGAGTCGATGGAGCAGTACCGGTCGTTGGCGATCAGCCCGTACTGGAGCCGGATTCAGGCCGCCGTGGCGGCGGACCGGGCTCGCCGAGCCCGAGCCCTGCTCGACGGCGGTGTCGAGGGCCTGCTCACCAGCCTCCGGCCAGCCATGCGCTGGGAGGGTGGGGTGCTCGAGGTTCGTCACTACCCGCACAGCCGGGAGATGCACCTGGACGGTCGAGGGCTGCTGCTGGTGCCGTCGTTCTTCTGCGCGAGCACGCCTGTCGCGCTGCTCGACCCGGCGTTGCCACCGGTGCTGGTCTACCCGGTGGACCGGCTGGGCGGGCTGGCGCCGGCCGACCGCATCGGGGCGGCTCCCTCCGGTGCGGCCCGCGACACACTCGCCGCGCTGCTCGGCCGCACCCGGGCGGCGGTGTTGCAGGCCAGCGACGAGGGGTGCACCACCGGCGAGGTGGCCCGCCAGCTCAACATCTCGCCGGCGGCGGCGAGCCAGCACGCCACGGTGCTGCGCAACGCCGGCCTGCTGGTCAGCCACCGGGAGCGCAACAGCGTGCTGCACACGTTGACACCGCTCGGCCGGGCCATGCTGGACGCCTGACCCGGCCGGCTCTCACCGGGCGAGCGGGGCGCTCGCCGGGCTGGCCCCGGTGCTGTCTCACCGGGCGAGCGGGGCGACCGCCGGGCTGACCCGGCCGGCTCTCACAGTGCGAGCGCGGCGCTCGCCGGGCTGCCCGGCGGTGGCGGCAACAGGGTCGAATCGACACCCTCGGAGGCCAGGGCGACGCGCAGTCGGTGCAGGTCGGCACCGAAGCGGACCAGACCGATCGGCTCGACGGGCGTCGGGGCCGAGGCCAGCACCAGGGCTGCGCCCTCCGGCCATCCCGGCATCTCGGCGACCAGTCCGGCGCGTACCTCAGCCTCGTCGACCAGGGTGAAGACCGTGCCGGGGGCGACGACCTCGGCGATCTTGTCGATCGCCCGTCGCACCGCGCTCAGGTCCGCCGGCGTCGAGCCGAGCGCGTCGGTCAGGGTGGCGGCGTCGGCGAGCCCGGCGGCCCGGGCCTCGGCGGTGCCGAGCGAGAAGAGGTCCTGCGCGGCGTCGCGGACCAGAGCCCGCGCACCGGCGGTGTCCTCCGGGTCGGTGGTGGAGAGGTAGCCCCGCACCACAGCGACCGGGACCTGGTCGCACTTTCCCTTGATCAGCTCGCCGGCGCCCGCCAGCTCGTCCACCACGGCCATCTGGGTCAGCTGCAGCTCGTTGCCGTACGGGTCCACCTCGCCCCGGTGGTCACGGATGGCCGGCATCCCGGCCACACCGAGCGCCACGTCGGTGAGCCCGTTGCGCCACGGTCGCCCCATCGTGTCGCTGATGATCACCGCGACATCCAGGTCGTAGCGCTCCCGCAGCGCCTCGCGCAGCGCCCGTGCCGAGGCGTCCGGATCGACCGGCAGCAGCACCAGTTGGGTCTTGTCCACGTTCGACGCGTCGATGCCCGCCGAGGCCATGACGAAGCCGTGATGGGTCTGCACGATCCGGGTCGGCCCTCGACTGGCGACCACCCGGGCGGTCTCACCGGCCAGGACATCGTCCCGGGCCGCCAGCCGCTCCGGCCCGTCCGCCGGGACGTCGACCAGCCGCCCCTCCGCCTTGGAGACGATCTTGCTGGTCACCACCAGTACGTCACCGTTGCGCAGCCACGGCGCCGCCGTCGCGATCACCGCGGGCAGGTCGTCACCCTCGGCCACGTGGCCGATGCCGAGCACCGGCAGGATCTCCAGCCTCACGTCAACTCCACCGCGGCGCGGACCATCGCCGCCGTCGCCGCCTCGTCGGTCATCCGCAGCGGCACCGCGCGGACCGTCATCTCGGGCACCACCGTGCCGGCGTCCTCCTCGGCCACCAGCCACCCGTCCAGCAGGCCACCGGCCGTCCGGCCTCCGTACAGGCGGCCCACCCCGGCGGCGCTGCACTCGACGCCGAGCACGTCGAGGCAACGGTCCGCCATTCCGCGCACCGGAGCGCCGCCGATGATCGGCGAGACACCCACCACCGGTGCCGGGCCGTCCACGACCGCCTCACGGAGCCCCGGTACGGCCAGCACCGGTGCCACACTCACCACGGGGTTGCTCGGCGCGACGAGCACCAGGTCGGCCGAGCCGATCGCCTCCAGCACCCCGGGTGCCGGCTTGGCCGTCTCCGCACCGACGAACACGAAACGCTGGGTGGGGATGTCGGCCCGGTGCCGCACCCACCACTCCTGGAAGTGGATCGCCCGTTGCCCCTGCTCGTCCTCGACGACGGCATGGGTCTCCAGTCGGTCGTCGGTGGCCGGCAACAGGCGTACCCCCGGCTCCCAGCGGGTGGACAGCGCCTCGGTGACGGCGCTCAACGGGTAACCGCCGTTGAGCATGGTGGAACGCACCAGGTGCGTGGCGATGTCCTTGTCGCCGAGACCGAACCAGGTCGGCTGCGCCCCGTACGCGGCCAGCTCGTCCTTGACCGTCCAGCTCTCGCCGACCCGACCCCAGCCCCGCTCGGGGTCGGCACCGCCACCGAGCGTGTACATGACGCTGTCCAGGTCAGGGCAGATCTTCAACCCGTGCAGCCACAGGTCGTCGCCGACGTTGACCACGGCGGTCACCTCCGCGCCGACGTCCCGGGCGTACGCCCGGACGCCGAGCAGGAACCGGGCACCACCAATGCCGCCGGCCAGAACCACGATGCGCATGTCGACCATCCTCGCGCACGCGACGCCTCCGGTCCGCTGGTGACCCAGGAGACTAGGCTCACGTGCGCCCTGTCCGTTCATGCCCCGAGGGGGAGCTCGTGACCAGCCCCGCCGAGCCCGCGTCGACCGACGCATCGCAGGCCCGTCAGCTGACCAAGCCACTACGCGAGCTCGCTGCGCTCGCCCTGCTCGGCGCCAACGCCGTGTTCCTCTTCGTGGGCCTGCTCCGGCTGATCGCCCCGAACGACTACAGCTCCTTCACCGACCGGGCGGGCAGCGCCTTCTACTCGTTCATCGGGGTGGAGGCGGTGGCTCTCCCGCTGCTGGCCGTGCTGCTGGCCACGCACATCTCGCCGGTGCTGCCGAAGGCGAAGCTGATCACGCAGGTGGCCCTCGTCGAGTACGCGGTCAGCGCCCTGTTCGGCACGTTGACCATGCTGATCTGGACGGTCGGCCGCCTGGCTCAGGCCGAGATCCTCGACGCGCTCCTCGGCGTGCTCACCCGGTTCGCCTGGATGGTGGTCTTCGCGGTCGCCGCCTGGGTGGTCTACACCGTCTGGCGTGCCCACTACTACGTGCCGCGGCCCAAGCCCCAGCCCGGCGTCTACGGCCAGCCGCAGCCCGGTTGGCCGCAGCAGCAGGGTGGTTGGCCGGCACCGGGGCAGCCCGGTGGTCAGCCGCAGGGCGGATGGCCCGCTCCCGGCCAGCCGGGTGGTTACCCGCAGGCGGGTCAGCCGGGTGGTTACCCGCAGGCCGGCCAGTACGGTCAGCCGTCGCCGCCGTTCCAGGCACCGCAGTCCGCGCCGCCGCACCCGCAGTCCGCGCCGCCCTTCCCGCAGTCCGCGCCGCCCTTCCCGCAGTCCGGGCCGCCGCACCCGCAGTCCGCGCCGCCGCACCCGCAGTCCGCGCCGCCCTTCCCGCAGTCCGGGCCGCCGCACCCGCAGTCCGCGCCGCCCTTCCCGCAGTCCGCGCCCCCGGCGAACCCCGCCCCCCAGTCGTCGCCGCCGTCCCCGGCTGCGCCGCCGTTCGGGCAGCCGCCGTCGGCCGACCCCACGCAGGCCATTCCGCGTCAGTCCGCCGACCCGACCGAGGTCATCTCCCACCCCGCCGACCCGGACACCGACCGGACCCAACACATCAAGCCCAACGACCACCCGGACCAGCCCCGCTGAGTCCGCAACGGTAGATCTTGGACACTTTCCGTTCCGGGCTGACGGAAAGTGTCCAAGATTGCCAGCTGTGGGGGGTGTGAACGGCGTGGGTCGCGGCGCGCGGCGACCTGTCGCCCAGCCGGGAGCCGTTGCCGCGATCGTTCAGTGCCGTTTCCCACGCTGCGGGCTGGGACTGGTTGGGTGGCGTCGCACTGCGCATAGGGTGAGTGGATGGTTGATCGCACCCCCTCCGGCCCGAGCGACCACCCCGGCCTGAGCGACCACCCCGGCCCGAGCGATGCGAGCGTGCGGCGGGCCCTGGGCCGGGCCGCGACCGGGCGGGCGCTGGATGTCGACGAGGCGACCGCCCTGCTGTCCGCCCGTGGTGACGCGCTCGACGAGTTGCTCCGGGTAGCCGGGGGGATTCGCGACGCGGGGCTGCGGGAGGCCGGGCGGCCGGGCGTCGTCACGTACTCCAAGAAGGTCTTCATCCCGCTGACCCGGCTCTGCCGGGATCGCTGCCACTACTGCACGTTCGCGACCGTGCCGCACCGGTTGCCCGCGCCGTTCCTGGACCGGGACGAGGTGCTGGCCATCGCCCGGGAGGGTGCCGCGCAGGGTTGCAAGGAAGCCCTGTTCACCCTGGGTGACCGGCCGGAGGAGCGTTGGCCGGCGGCCCGGAGCTGGTTGGACGAGCGCGGCTACGACTCCACCCTGGACTACCTGCGCGCCTGCGCGGTCGCGGTGCTGGAGGAGACCGGGTTGCTGCCGCACCTCAACCCGGGGGTGCTGTCCTGGTCGGAGTTGCAGCGGCTCAAGCCGGTCGCGCCGAGTATGGGCATGATGTTGGAGACGACGGCGACGCGGCTCTGGTCCGAGCCGGGAGGTCCGCACTTCGGCTCACCGGACAAGGAGCCGGCGGTCCGGCTGCGGGTGCTGGAGGACGCGGGCCGGGTCGGGGTGCCGTTCACCACGGGCATCCTGATCGGCATCGGGGAGACCCCGGCGGAGCGGGTGGACGCGCTCTTCGCGATTCGCCGCGCCGATCGGGAGTACGGGCACCTCCAGGAGGTGATCGTGCAGAACTTCCGCGCCAAGCCGGACACGGCGATGCGCGGCATGCCCGACGCGGAGCTGCACGACCTGGCCGCCACGGTGGCGGTGGCCCGGCTGCTGCTCGGCCCGAAGGCCCGGATCCAGGCCCCGCCGAACCTCATCGCCGGCGAGTACGACCTGTTGCTGCGGGCCGGCATCGACGACTGGGGTGGCGTCTCGCCGCTCACCCCGGACCACGTCAACCCGGAACGCCCGTGGCCGCAGATCGAGGAGCTGGCCCGGCACTCCGAGCTGGCCGGGTTCACGCTGCGGGAGCGGTTGACCATCTACCCGGAGTACGTGCGCGCCGGCGACCCGTGGCTCGATCCTCGGCTGCTGCCGCACGTCAGTGCCCTCGCCGATCCGGCGACGGGCATGGCGGTCGAGTCGGCGATGCCGCAGGGACAACCGTGGCAGGAGCCGGAGGAGGTGTTCGGCGGGCGGGTCGACCTGCACGCCACCATCGACACCACCGGTCGGACCGACGACCGGCGGGGTGACTTCGACAGCGTCTACGGGGACTGGGCCGAGGTGGCCGGCAAGGTCACCCCGGAGGCGACCGCGCGGCGTGCGGGCGTACCCCCGACGGTGGCCGGGAGTGGCGCGGACCGTGACCTGGCGGCGGGGCTCAAGCTCGCCGCCGACGACCCGGCGGCGCTGCTCGACCCCCGGCACGCCGACGCCGCGCTGGCGCTGTTCGGCGCGGACGGGCCGGCGCTCGACGAGGTGTGCCGGCTCGCCGACGACGTCCGCCGGGACGCGGTCGGCGACGACGTCACCTACGTGGTCAACCGCAACATCAACTTCAGCAATGTCTGCTACGTGGGCTGCCGGTTCTGTGCCTTCGCGCAACGTGAACGGGACGCCGACGCGTACCGGCTCTCCGTCGACCAGGTCGCCGACCGGGCCGAGGAGGCATGGGCGGCCGGTGCCAGCGAGGTGTGCCTCCAGGGCGGCATCGACCCGAAGATGCCGGTCACCGGGTACGCCGACATCGTGCGCGCGATCAAGGCCCGGGTGCCCGAGATGCATGTGCACGCGTTCTCACCAATGGAGATCGTGACCGCTGCCGCGAAGGCCGGCGTGCCGGTCCGCGAGTGGCTGACCCAGCTGCGTGAGGCCGGGCTGGACACCATCCCGGGCACCGCCGCGGAGATCCTCGACGACGACGTGCGGTGGGTGCTGACCAAGGGCAAACTCCCGGCCGCCGCCTGGGTCGACGTGGTCAGCACGGCACACGAGCTGGGCATCCGGTCCAGTTCCACGATGATGTACGGCCACGTCGACCACCCAGGGCAGTGGCTGGCGCACTTCCGGGTGCTGGCCGGGGTGCAGGACCGTACCGGCGGGTTCACCGAGTTCGTGGCGCTGCCGTTCGTGCACACCAACGCCCCGATCTACCTGGCCGGGATCGCCCGACCCGGCCCCACCTGGCGGGAGAACCGGGTGGTGCACGCGATGTCCCGGTTGCTGTTGCACGGCCGGATCGACAACATCCAGTGTTCCTGGGTGAAGTTGGGCGACGAGGGCACGGTGGCGATGCTCCAGGGTGGCTGCAACGACCTGGGCGGCACGCTGATGGAGGAGACCATTTCCCGGATGGCGGGCTCCGGCAACGGTTCGGCGCGTACCGAGGAGCAGTTGCGGGCCATCGCGACGGCGGCCGGGCGTCCGGCGCGCAAGCGTACGACTGCGTACGGTCACATCCGATCCTGACGTCGAACCTTTCCCCGCCTCCGGCCGTACCACGCGGTGCCGGCGGCGGTCGCGGCGAGGACCGCCGCCGGTGTCCCCTCGGGGCCCGGCGTCGCTGGACGGCACCGGACCCGACCGTCTGAGCGGGCGCGTTCGCGCCGCCGCCGGAAAGGTTGCCCATGACCAGTGATCAGCGGAAGCGGCAGTGGCCGCGACTGACCCGCCGGCAGACGTTGACCGCCGCGGCCAGCGCCACCCTCGGGGCCGCCGCGCTCACCGTGCCGGGCCTGTCGGCCGCCCAGAACGCTCCCGGCGCGGCCGGGCGGGCCGACGAGCCGATCGTCGTGCACCTGCGGGACGTCGACTCCGGAACGATGGACGTCTTCGTCGGCGAGACCCGGATCGAGGTACGCGACCGCGGCCTGGCGGATCGACTGCGGCGCGCCGCCCGGCGCTGACCCGACATCCCGCCCTGCCACCCTGTTCCCGCCGAGTGAGGTTGGTCCGCCATGTCTTCCCACCGCGAGGCCCCGGAGATAGCCAAGGATCCGGTCGCCGACAGCTCCGACCTGTACGCGTTCGTCAGCCCGGACAAGCGCGACAGGGTCACGTTGATCGCCAACTACGTGCCGTTGCAGCTTCCCTCCGGGGGGCCGAACTTCTTCGAGTTCGGCGACGACGTGCGCTACGAGATCCATATCGACAACGACGGTGACGGCCGCCCGGATGTCACCTACCGGTTCGAGTTCACCACCGAGATCACCAATCCGAACAGCTTTCTTTACAACACCGGCCCGATCGATTCGCTTGACAGCAAGACCTGGAACCGGCGGCAGTTCTACAGCCTGACCCGGGTGGCCGACGGCCGGGAGCACCGGCTGGCACACAAACTGCCCTGCCCGCCGTGCAACGTCGGCCCGCTGTCCACCCCGAAGTACGCCGACCTGGTGCGGCAGGCCACCTACTCGCTCTCCACCGGGGAGCGGGTCTTCGCCGGGCAGCGCGCGGACGGTTTCTTCGTCGACCTCGGGGCGATCTTCGACCTGGGTACGCTGCGGCCGTTCCAGCAGCTGCACGTCGCCGGCAAGAAGATCTTCAAGGCCGAGGGGGAGCCGGTCAACGCCACCGACCGGATGAACGTGCACAGCATCGCCGTCCAGGTGCCGCTGGACCGGGTGCGTCGGCGCGCGAACCGGTACGGGGTCGGTGACCGGGCGTCGGTGATCGGGGTGTGGACGTCGGCGTCACGCCGGCAGGTGCGGGTGCTCGGCGACCGGGGTACGGCGGACACCGCCACCGGGCCGTTCACCCAGGTCTCCCGGTTGGGAAATCCGCTGTTCAACGAGGTCATCGTGCCGATGTCCAAGAAGGACCTGTGGAACTCGCTGCCGCCGTCGGAGGACAAGCGGTTCGCGCAGTTCGTCGAGCAGCCGGAGCTGGCCGCGTTGCTGCCGGCGCTGTATCCGGACGTCTTCCCGAACCTGGACAAGCTCACCAAGGCGAAGAAGGCCCGCGCCGACCTGGTGGCGATCCTGCTCACCGGCGTACCGGCCGGGCTGATCGACGGTTTCACCAACGCCACCGGCGACGTGCAGGCGGACATGCTGCGGTTGAACACGGCGATCCCGCCGACTCGCCGTCCGGACCGGTTCGGGGTGCTCGGGGGTGACCTGGCCGGGTTCCCGAACGGGCGCCGGGTCGGCGACGACGTGGTGAGCATCGCGTTGCGGGCGATCGCCGGGGTGACCGTCCCGCTGGTGGACAAGACGTTCCGCCCGGACGCGGCTGCCGCAGCGGTCACCCCGGGGTTGAGCGCCGCCGACGTGACCGCGCCGTTCCTTGGGAACTTCCCCTACCTGGGTACGCCGTACGACGGGTTCAACAACCCGCCGGCGGCGTCCTGATCGGCGCGGGGGAGCAGCGGATGCACGATCACGCGTACGGGCCGTCGGAGACCGGGAGTGTCATCCTCGATCTGGGCGGCGACACCGGTGCCCTGATCGTCTACACGAGCCGGGATCTGCACGGTCGGGAGATCGAGATCAGCCGTGCGGAGGATCGGCGGGTGCACTCGGCGGTGCGCGAGCGCCGGGTGCGGGACGGCTCGTTCCACAGTGCGGTCTACCCGGATCTGCCGGCCGGAATTTATACCGTCTGGTGGGACGAGACGACCTCCGCCGGGACGGTTTCTGTCCATGGTGGAAGGATAGCCGAGTTCGTGTGGCCCAGCAGCGGTTTTGGGGTCGCCGGCTGACCTCTCCGCATCGATTTTCGCGTCGCGCCCCGTCCACACTGTGGACGGGGCGTACGTGCTGTCCATCGATCGACGGGCGGTCTGTGGCGAGCCGCGTTAACCTGTCCCCCACCAAGATCAGCTTGATGGTGGAGGTGTCTGGTGCCGTCCGGGCGGCGACCCGTCAGGGGAGCGCCACGGCAGAAAAGTCGGGCAACTCGCCGGAGAGGGCGTTACTCGGCCGGGGTCTGAATCGATAGGGCAGGTTGCGAGGCTGGACGGCCTGGGTGGCTGTCCGGGGGTGTCGGGAGGGCGACTCCATTATCAAGTTTGGCTTGACGGCGCACGCATTACACGCGTGTAATTTGAATGGGGTTGTTCGCACGGAACGCAACAAAACGGGACCGGACGGACAAGCACGCCTTTCGCGTGGGGGGTTGCAGCGGCGATGACGCCGGTGCGCGACAAGGAGGCATTTGATGGACGGCCAGCTTGAGGTGGCCGACCTGCTCGGAAACGCGCCGGAGTGGCAGGAGCGAGCGCTGTGCTCGCAGACCGACCCCGAGGCGTTCTTTCCCGAGAAGGGCGGTTCGACCCGCGAGGCGAAGAGGATCTGTGGGCGTTGCGAGGTCAAGACCGAATGCCTTGAATACGCTCTCGGTCACGACGAGCGGTTCGGCATCTGGGGTGGGCTCTCCGAGCGGGAGCGGCGCAAGTTGAAGCGGCGGGCCGCCTGAGCGGTGCGAGGTCGGGGCGGTGGGGGCCGCCCGACATCACACCCGGACGGCAGCTCTACCGGAGCGGAGTCCGGCCCGCGGGGGGTCGCTCAGCGCGGCGCGCGGCCAGGCCGCTCAGCGCGGCGCACGGCCGGACTGCTCAGGCCAGCGTGGCGCGGCCGGACTGCTCAGGCCAACTCCTCGGGGTCGACCCCGAGGAGGTTCGCCACCTGCTCGATGATCACGTCATGGACGAGATCGGCAAGGTCCTCACGGTCCATCGCCCGGAACTCCAGGGGCCGCCGGTACAGCACGATCCTCGGCGGCACCTCCTGCCGACCCGGGCGGCCGGGCAGCAGCCGGGCCAGCGGGACCTCGCCGTCCTCCAGCACGTCGGAGTCGTAGACGTTGAGGTCCGGTGGGACATCCTCGACCGCGAACTCGACCCCGGCCAGCTCCTTGGCGAACCGACGTTCCAGCGTCTCCACCGTGTCCAGGACCAGGTCGTCGAAGACCTCGGCCTTGGTCCGCGCCAGCGGAACGGTGGCCGGCACCAGCCGCCCGCGCAGGCCGCGCCCGTGCCGGTCGCGGTGCGCACGCCGGCCGGAGCCGGGGCGGCGGTGTTCCGGGCTCGTCATGAGGCAAAGGGTAGCGCCCGCGCCCGGCTGGCCAGCGGTAGCTCCGCTCCCGTGGCGCGGCGCGCCCAGAACGGTCAACTGTGATCACCGTGACGGGCGTGTCGCAACGCGAAGCGATGCGCCGGACCCGGTAATGGAGATACCCTGCCGCCGTGAGGTCACCACGGCGCTGCTCCCGTAACGGCTGCCCCCGGCAAGCGGTCGCCACATTGACCTATGTCTACAACGAGTCGACAGCGGTGGTGGGGCCGCTGGCGGCGTTCGCCGAGCCGCACACGTACGACCTGTGTGAGCCGCACGCCCGTAGCCTGACCGCACCGCGGGGCTGGGACGTGGTCCGGCACGAGGGTGAGTTCGAGCCGCCGCCGCCGACCACCGACGACCTGGTCGCGCTCGCCGAGGCGGTCCGCGAAGCCGCCCGCCCGGCCCCCCGCCCTCCGGAGGAGCCGCACGACCGGTCGCACTCCGACCAGTCCCACTCCACCGGCCGCCGAGGCCACCTCCGCGTAATCCCCCCCAACCACTAACCCCCCCCGCCCCCCGGCCCCCCACCGGCCGGTCCGCCGGTCCCTCCTCGTGTTGATCAAGAGGTTTGCGTCAAGAACGCGCCGATCGATGACCGAAACCTCTTGATCAACAGGTGTGGCTGCGGTGTGGGCCGTGGGGTGCTGGGTTGATCCACACCCGATCGCCGATGTGGTGGTGTTGGGCGGGGCCGACAGCGCGATTTCGGCGACGTGGAGTGGATCAGTCGCGGGGGTGGCGCTGGCCTGCCCGGGGGGCGTAGGTGGGGCACCTTGGGGGCGTTGCGGGGGCGTTCGGGACGCGCGCCAACACGTCCGACCGCCACACGCCGGTAGGCCGCAGACATCGCCACGCACCGTGGTTAACATGCGCCGCAGCGTGCATCGAGTGAAGTCGCGGTGTGCCTGGCGGGCGGGAGGCTCCGGTGGCGAACGAGGCGTTGCGGGTGGCGATGGCCGAGGCGGGCGAGACTGTCGAATCGCTGGCGGAGAAGGTTCGCGTCGACCCCAAGACGGCCGCGCGGTGGCTTGCCGCAGGGCGGATCCCGCACTCGCGTACCCGGGTCGCGGTGGCCCAGGTCCTGCGCCGAGACGCGGCCGACCTCTGGCCGGAGCCGTTCCGCCGCCGGGACCTGCCGTGGTTCCGACCGTGGGCCGAGCTTGAGCAGGACGCCATCGGCATTCGGTGGTACGAGCCGCTGCTCGTGCCGGGCCTGCTCCAGACCGAGGGGTACGCCCGCGCGGTGCTGGGCACCGGTGGCCTGGTCCCATCGTCCGAGGTGGATCTGATCGTCGCGAGCCGTCTCGAACGGCAGGCGGTCCTCGGCCGAGATGCACCGCCGCAGCTCGTGACGGTGATCGACGAGGTGGTGCTGCGTCGACTGGTCGGCGACCGCGCTGTGATGTCCGAGCAGTTGACCCACCTGGCGGCGGTCGCCGAGTGGGAGCACGTGCAGGTCCGGGTCATCCCCGCAGACAGCCCGTGGCACACCGGTCTGGCGGGCCCCTTCGTGCTGGGTCGCCTGCCCGACGGGACGGAATTGGCGTATCTCGACAACCAGCTCCGCGGTCAGGTCGTGACCGATCCCGCCGACGTCGCTAGCCTGGGACGCAGGTGGGAGAGCGTCACCGGCGAGGCATTGCCCCAACGCCGGTCGACCGAGCTGATCAGGGAAGTGGCGACGACATGGACATGACCGACGCCCGCTGGCACACCGCGACCCGCAGCAGCAACAACGGCGGTGCATGTGTCGAGGTGGCCGACAACCTGCCCGGCCGGGTGCTGGTGCGCGACAGCAAGGACCGCGACGGTGGCACCCTGGCCTTCGCGCCGGCCGCCTGGTCGTCCTTCGTCGACGGTGTCCGTCGGTCCGGCCGCTGACCCCCGGCCGCTGACCCCCGGCCGCCCTGCCCGGCCGCCCTGCCCGGCCGCCCTGCCCGGCCGCCCTGCCCGGCCGCCCTGCCCGGCCGCCCTGCCCGGCCGCCCTGCCCGGCCGCTGGTGGCTGGCCGGCCGCTGGTCCCTGGCCGCCCTGACCGGCCACTCGTTCCTGGCCGCCCGCTGATCCACTCGCGTTCTTGCAAAGCGCGGTATCCCGGCGCGCGGACACCCCGAATTTCACGAACGCGAGTGGATCAGGCTTCACCTGGTGCGCGGACACCCCGACTTCCCGGAAGGCGAGTGGATCGAGCCGCCCGGCACGCGAGCGGACCGAGCTGAGCGTGAGGATCGCCTGCACGGGCGGTGATGCGCCGGCCCCGATGCTCTTCTGGCGCTGCCGGTTTGTCATCGTGTCAGGCGTCCACGGCACCGACCCTGAGGAAGACTGATGCGCGCGCCCCTCCGGCCCCTCTCCCGGCGTGGACTACTCACCGGCACCCTCAGCTCGGTCGCCCTGCTCGCCACGGGCGGCAGTCTCGCCGGCTGCGGCACCAGGGGTGCCCACCAGACCGAGGCCGGCTGCGTCAGCGAGGACCTGTCCGGCACCGAGAGGAAGCTCGCCTTCTCCAACTGGCCGCAGTACCTGGACGTGGACGAGAAGGACGAGTCCAAGCGGCCCAGCCTGGACGAGTTCGTCGCGAAGACCGGCATCGAGGTGGCCTACACCGAGGACATCAACGACAACAACGAGTTCTTCGGCAAGGTACGCAACCAGCTCGCCGCCTGCCAGAGCATCGACCGGGACATCATCGTGCTGAGCGACTGGATGGCGGCCCGGATGAGCCGGCTCGGCTGGGTTCAGAAGCTCGACCCGGCGCGGATCCCGAACGTACGGGCCAACCTGCTTCCGTCGCTGCTCGACCGCTCCTTCGACACCGAGAACCGGATCTCCATCCCGTGGCAGTCCGGCCTCGCGGGCTTGGCGTACAACGGCAACGTCACGAAGGAGCTGCGGACGGTCGACGAACTGCTCACCCGCCCCGACCTCAAGGGCAGGGTGACGGCGCTCAGCGAGATGCGCGACACCATGGGCCTGCTGCTCGCGTCGAACGGGCACGACCCGGCGAACTTCACGCCCGCCCAGTTCGACGACGCGCTGAACAAGCTTAGGAAGGCCGTCGACTCCGGGCAGATCCGCAGGTTCACCGGCAACGACTACGCGCCGGAACTGGCCAAGGGTGACATCGCCGCGTGCATCGGCTGGTCCGGCGACGTCATCCAGCTCGCCAGCGCGGACGAGAAGATCAGGTTCGTCGCGCCCGACTCCGGCGTGCTGCTCTACAGCGACGACATGCTGGTGCCCAACAAGGCCACCCACAAGGCGAACGCCGAGCAGCTCATCAACTACTACTACGAGCCGGCGGTCGCCGCGAGGCTCGCCGCGTACGTCAACTACATCTGCCCGGTCCGGGGCGCCCAGGCCGAGATGGAGAAGATCGACCCCGAGTTGGCGGCGAATCCGCTGATCTTCCCCGACGAGGCGCTGCTGTCGAGGTCCACCGTGTTCATGACCCTGGACGAGAAGCAGGAGAGGGAGTACGAGGGCAAGTTCCAGCAGGTCATCGGCGCGTGACGAGGATGGCGCGCGAGACACCGGCCGGCGATCTGCGCCTGGCCGACCTGACCAAGCAGTTCGGTACCCGTACCGCGGTCGACGCCCTCAGCCTGACGATTCCCCAGGGCTCCTTCTTCGCGCTGCTCGGTGCATCCGGCTGCGGCAAGACCACCACCCTGCGGATGATCGCCGGACTGGAGCAGCCGACCAGCGGCCAGGTGCTGCTCGGCGACCGGGACATCGGCCGGCTGCGGCCGCACCAGCGACCTGTCAACACCGTCTTCCAGAGCTACGCGCTCTTCCCGCACCTCGACGTCTTCGAGAACGTGGCCTTCGGGCTGCGTCGGCGCGGCATCCGCCAGGTGGACGACGAGGTCAACCGGATGCTGTCGCTGGTGCAGCTCGACGGTTACGGCAGCCGCCGCCCCGCCGAGCTCTCCGGCGGCGAGCAGCAACGGGTCGCGCTGATCCGTGCGCTGGTCAACCGACCGCAGGTGCTGCTGTTGGACGAGCCGCTGGGGGCTCTCGACCTGAAGCTGCGCCGGCAGATGCAGATCGAGCTGAAGCGCATCCAGACCGAGGTCGGCATCACCTTCGTGCACGTCACCCACGACCAGGAGGAGGCCATGGCCATGGCGGACACGGTCGCGGTGATGAACGCCGGTCGGGTCGAGCAGCTCGGCGCGCCCGCCGACATCTACGAGTTCCCCGCCACCGCGTTCGTCGCGAACTTCCTCGGCCAGTCCAACCTGCTCGCCGGCGAGGCCACCGGCGTCAGCGGCGGGGACGTCGCGGTGACGGCGCACGGCGCGCGCTTCTCGGTGCCCGTCGGCCGCTCCCGGGCCGAACACGGGCCGGTCCACCTGGGGGTACGCCCGGAGAAACTGCAACTGGTCGGCTCCGCCGCCCAGGTGCCCGTGGGTCATCAGCACGTCGCCGGGGTGGTCACCGACGCCTCCTACGTGGGGGTCAGCACGCAGTACCTGCTGCGTACCGGCTGGGGCACCGAGCTGTCGGTGTTCGCGGCCAACAGTGGAACGTCGACCCGGGTGGCGGTCGGCGGGGCGGCCGTGGCCCATTGGGATCCACGGCACGCGTTCCTGCTGCCCGCGTCGTCGTGACCCGGCTGACGCGGCGGCGACTCCTGCCGTACCTGCTGTTGCTGCCCGGCGTCGCCTGGCTGCTGGTCTTCTTCGGTGTGCCGCTCGTGCAGCTCGCGGCGGCCAGCCTCTACGACCCCAGCGGCTCTCTCACCACCGGGTACGCGATGACCTGGGCGTTCGGCAACTACCCGGACGTGGTGCAGGCGTACTGGCCGCAGTTCCTCCGCTCGTTCGGATACGCCGGGTTGGCGCTGGTGCTGGCGTTGCTGCTGGGCTACCCGCTGGCGTACACGATCGCATTGAAGGCCGGCCGGTGGCGGAACCTGCTGCTGGTGTGCGTGGTCGCACCGATGTTCACCAGTTTCCTGGTGCGCACGCTGGCCTGGAAGACGATCCTGTCGGACAACGGGGCGCTCGTCGGCCTGCTGCGTGACGCGCACCTGCTCGCACCGGACGGGAGGCTGCTGGCGACCCCGTTCGCGGTGGTGCTCGGCCTGACGTACACCTTCCTTCCGTTCCTGGTGCTGCCGCTGTACGCGAGCCTGGAGCGGCTGGATCCCCGGCTGTTGGAGACGGCCGGCGACCTGTACGCGAGCCCGGTGCAGGCGTTCCGTCGGGTGACCCTGCCGCTGTCCATGCCCGGTCTTGCCGCCGGCACGCTGTTGTTCTTCATTCCGGCCAGCGGCGACTACATCAACGCGGAGCTGCTCGGCACCCCGAACGAGTACATGATCGGCAACGTCGTCGACTCGGCCTTCCTGGTCCGGCTGGACTATCCGCAGGGCGCCGCGCTGTCGGTCCTCCTGATGGCGGCGATCCTCGCGGTGGTCCTCGGATATCTCCGCAGAGCCGGCAGGGAGGAGGTGCGGTGAGGATCGCGCGTTGGCTGGCCGACCGTTGGGTGCTGATCGTGGCGCTGCTGGTCCTCGGTTACCTGGCGCTGCCGAACCTGGTGGTGGCGGCGCTCTCGTTCAACCGCCCGTCGAACCGGCTGTCGTACGACTTCAACGAGTTCACACTGGACAACTGGCGTCGGCCGTGTGCCACCTCGGACATGTGCGACGCGGTGGTCCGCAGTGTGCAGATCGGGTTCCTCGCCACGGTCGTCGCCACCGTGCTCGGCACCCTGATGGCGTTCGCGCTGGTCCGGCACCGCTTCCGGGGCCGGACCGGGGTCAACGTGCTGGTCTTCCTGGCGTTGGCTACCCCGGAGCTGGTGATGGGCACGTCGCTGTTGGCCCTCTTCGTGTCTGCCGGCGTGCCACAGGGCTTCTGGACCGTGGTGATCTCGCACGTCGTGTTCTGCGTGTCGTTCGTGGTGGTCACCGTGAAGGCGCGGCTGGCCGGGATGGACCGGCGGCTGGAGGAGGCCGCCATGGACCTCTACGCCAGCGAGTGGCAGACCTTCCGGCGGATCACCCTGCCCCTGGTGCTGCCCGGCATCGTGGCCGCCGCGCTGTTGGCCTTCTCGCTGAGCTTCGACGACTTCATCGTCACGAACTTCAACGCCGGCACCACCGTCACCTTCCCGATGTACGTGTGGGGCGCTGCCCAGCGGGGCATCCCACCGCAGGTAAACGTCATCGGCACCGCGATGTTCGCGATCGCGCTGCTGCTGGTCGGGCTCACTTCGCTGCGCGGTCGGCGGGCTCGTCGGTCCGCGTCGGGGGTCGGTTCGACGCGGGCAGCTCGCTGAACCAGCCTGCTGACGGCATCTCGACACATCACCCGTCGTCCGTCGGCGGGTGACCGCACGAGGGCGCACTGCGTGCCGCTTTGCGGCTCTTGTTGACAAATGCAGCCGCACGATCGGCCCTGACCAGCCGGCCTGGAGGGTTGCCGCAGGTGTCGTCTCGTCGTCCGAGGAAGCGCCCACGGATCATCGGCGCGAAGCGAACGGCGCAGGTGACGAGCACGACGGAGGATATTGCACACGGTGTTTGCGACGACACTCATCGCCGTGACGATGCAACCACCACAGAATCCGGGCCCGCCGTACCCGCCGTCGTTCGGGCAGGCGCCCCGCCCGAGCTGGTTCCGTCGGGCCAGTCCCGCCCGGCGGACCGCCGTGATCCTCGGCTCGGTGACCCTGTCGATCCTGCTGCTCTGCTGCACCGGCACCGCCATCATCGGCGCGTTGGCCGGCGAGCCGGAGCCGACCAAGACCGGCACGGCCGCCGAGCAGGCGCAGCAGCCCATCGTGGCGGCGCCCGCCGAGTCGAGCGATGAGGCTTCCGCCCCGGTCGCCACGCCAACTGCCACGCCCGACGCCACCGGGTCCTCGGTGCCGGCCTCGCCGACCCCGTCGGATGCCGCGTCACCGCCGGTCGTCAAGGTGACGACCGAGACGGAGCAGGCCACCGTCCGGTACGGCGAGAAGACCGTCAAGGACGCGTCCCTGGCCGAGGGCAAGCGCGTCGTCCGGACCAAGGGCGTCAACGGGGTACGAACCCTGACGTACGAGGTGACCACCACGAACGGGGTCCGGACGTCCAGGAAGCTGGTCAAGTCCACCGTGACGAAGCAGCCGGTGACCCAGGTCGTCGCCGTCGGCACCAAGAAGCCACAGTCGTCGAAGTGCGACCCGAACTACAGCGGCTGTGTCCCGATCGCCAGCGACGTCGACTGCCTTCCCGGCAGCGGCAACGGCCCCGCCTACGTCAGCGGGCCCATCCGGGTGATCGGCGACGACATCTACGACCTGGACCGCGACGGCGACGGCACCGCCTGCGACTGAACCCGCCGAACCCGCCGGACCCGCCGGACCCGGTCGATCATGGAGTTGTGGTGGGCGAAAGCTGCGGATTAGAGGCTTTTATGTGGCACCACAACTCCATGATCGACCGTAGGGGCTTTGGGCTAGCACGGGTGGGGAGACTTTGGGGGTTGTGCACAGGGCGAATGGTTATCCACAGAGCGCTGGGTTTGGGTGGGAGACCAGCGAGCTGGTGCCGCAGATTCTGCGGCATGACGGAGTCCTTGTATCGATATTCAGAGCTGCTCGCGGCTGGCCTCAGCCGGCAACAGGTTCGGACGCTGACTGAGCTGTCTCGCCTGCTCCGGGTATCCCGGGGTGTCTACGCGCAATCGGCTGAGTTGGCAGCACGCCTGCCGGCGATCCTCCGACGGCTGCCTGCCACTGCCGTCTTCGGCTTCCACACCGGCGCGCAACTGCATGGCTTCGGCGATGCCCGCAGCCCCAACGTGCACGTGGTTGTGCCGGCCGGGGAGAACGTCCCGCACATTCGGGGCGTGATCGCGCACGAGGCGGTGCTGCCGGTACGCGATCCTGTGCTGCTGGCTGGAGTGCCCTGCGCGCCTGCCGCCAGGTGTGCGGTGGATCTCGCCCGATCGATGCGTCGGATGGACGTGATGCCGCTGCTGGACCTTTGTCTCCGCGTAGGCGCTTGCCAGCCTGAGGAGTTGCGGGCCGAGGTCGCCCGGCACAAACGTCTACGGGGGGTTTGTCAGGCTCGCGATCTCGTGCCACGCGCCGATTCCCGTGCGGAATGCCGACAGGAAAGCCAGCTCCGACTGGTGCTGATCGACGGTGGCCTTCCACCGCCGGAGCCGCAGATCTGGGTCCGAGACAGCAACGGGATGCCGCTCTACCGCATCGATCTTGGCTATCGGCAACGTCGTGTCGGTGTCGAGTACGACGGCTCGTCCCATCTAGACCGCGCCCGTCTCCGGCACGATCGTTCTCGATCGAACTGGCTCGCCGCCAACGGCTGGCAGATGCGCCACTTCACGGACCAGGACCTCTACCACCGCCCCGCCGACATCATCAAAACCCTGCTCCCTCTCCTCCGCCCCTGACCGACCACCCACCCCACAAACCCCACCCACCCACAAACCCCACCCACTCCGCCCATCCGCCCCGCCTCACGCGTCGATCATGGACTTGTGGTGTCTACCAAGGGGGCAATCCGGGCGTATCGTCCACCAAAACTCCATGATCGACACGTGAGGCGGGGCGAGGGTGTTTTTCGTGACGCAGCTCACTCTTGGTCACCGACCGTCGGCGGCGTTGGGGACTTGTGGCGCGGGCGGCACGGGACCGGGACGAACCTGACGGCCTCCGGGTCGCGGGTGACTTGTCCCTGGGGCAATGCCGTGGACGATGGCTGTCGGCGGGTGCTTACAGAACCCTTAACCCGGGCCTGCCACGGTATGCCGGGTAAGCGGAACTCGGGGGAGCGACAACGTGCGGGTGCTGGTGGCGGACGACGAGCGGTTGTTGGCGGACACGGTGGCCGAGGGGCTACGTCGCCTGTCGATGGCCGTGGATGTCTGCTACGACGGTGACGGTGCGTTGGAGCGGATCGGCGTGAACCGCTACGACGTCGCCGTGCTGGACCGGGACATGCCCGGTCACACCGGCGACGAGGTGTGCCGCAGCATCACCGACGCCCAGGTCGGTACGCGGGTACTTCTGCTCACCGCCGCAGCGGGCATCCGGGACCGGGTGGAGGGCCTCGGCCTCGGCGCGGACGACTACCTGACCAAGCCGTTCGCCTTCGCCGAACTGGTCGCCCGGGTGCAGGCGCTCGGTCGACGGTCCACGCCGGCGCTGCCACCGGTGCTCGCCCAGGAGGGCCTGGTGCTGGACGTGGGTCGGCACCTGGCCACCCGGGACGGCCGCCCGCTCGCGCTCAGCCCGAAGGAGTTCGCGGTGCTGCACGTGCTGCTGCGCGCGGACGGCCAGGTCGTCAGCGCCGAGGAGTTGCTGGAGCAGGCCTGGGACGAGTTCGCGGACCCGTTCACCAACGCCGTACGGGTCACCGTGATGACCCTGCGCAAGAAGCTCGGCGATCCGGCGGTCATCCACACCGTTCCGAAGGCCGGCTACCGCATCGGCGGGACGGCGTGACCTGGACGCCGCGACGTCGGGTGCTGCTCGTGGGCCTGCTGGCCCTGCTGGCCGGGCCGGTGCTGCCGACGATGGGCAAGTGGCTGACAGGGGTGACCTGGACCTGGGGGCAGCAGTTCTGCGACCTGCCGATACCCGGGCTGAGCACGACATGCGCGGACGTACGCCCGGGGGCCTTCGTGCTGCCCCTGGCGGCCGTCCTGCTCGTGACCCTGGCCGCGCTGCTGGGGGTCTGGCTCGGCGCGGTGTGGTGCCTGCGTCCCGTCCGTGACCTGGTGGGGCCGATCCAGCACCTCGGCCCGCAGAACCTCGGTCACCGGATCCGGCCCCGGGGCCGCGACGAACTGGCCCAGCTGTCCCGGGCGATCGACGAGATGATGGAACGCATCTCCGCCGGGTACGACGGGCAGCGGCGGTTCGCCGCCAACGCCTCGCACGAGCTGCGTACGCCCCTCGCCGTGCAGCGCACGCTCATCGAGGTCGGCATGGCCCGAGCGCTCAGCGGCGAGCAGTTGGAGCTGCTGACCAGTCAACTGCTGGAGACCAACGAGCGCAACGAGCGGCTGATCGAGGGCCTGCTCGCGCTCAGCGAGAGCGACCAGGGTCTGCGTTCGCGGATACCGCAGCGGCTCGACACGATCGTCGAGACGGTGCTCGCCGGCTACCAGGACCGTGCCCGGGAGGCCGGAGTCACCATCGACACCCACCTCGCGCCCCGGGTCGTCGTCGGCGAGCGGGTGTTGCTGGAGCGGCTGGTCACCAACCTGGTGGAGAACGGGATCAAGTACAACCGGCGCGGCGGCTCGCTGACCGTAGTGGTGAGCGGCGCACCCGCGCTGTCCGTGGTCAACACCGGTCAGCCCGTGCCGGCGGAAGCGGTGGCCGGCCTCTTCGAGCCGTTCCGTCGGTTGGCCCGGGACCGCACCTCGCAGGGTGGGGGCGCCGGCCTCGGCCTGGCGATCGCCCGCTCGATCACACAGGCGCACGACGGCATCATCGCGGCCCGGCCCGCCGAGCACGGCGGCCTGAGAGTCGACGTCCGACTACCCGACACGCTCTGACGCTTCCACACACCGCCGGGGTCCGCGTAACCGCTGGACCTCACCTGCGGCGTGCCCGAAAGGAGAAACGATGTCACGCACCGTTGACCAGATCCGGGTCGATGTCGAGGAGGCCGCCCGCTGGCTCGCCGGCCGGGTGGTCCGTACCCCCGTGCTGCGGTCTCCGGTGATCGACGATCTGGCCGGGGCGCGCATCCTGCTGAAGGCCGAGAACCTCCAGGCGGGCGGCTCGTACAAGATGCGGGGCGCGCTGCGGGCGGTCGGCCGGCTCGCCGCGGCCGGCCACACCGGTGTGATCGCGCAGAGCACCGGCAACCACGCCATCGCGGTGGCGTTGGCGGCCCGGGAGCACGGGCTCGCGGCGACCGTGGTGCTGCCGGTCGACGCGGCACCGACGAAGGTCGACCGGGCCCGCGCGGCAGGGGCGCACGTGGTGCTCGCCGGGACCGACGTCGAGGAGCGGGCGGCGACGGCCAACGGGCTCAGCGACGAGAGCGGTCACCCGGTCGTCGACGCGTACGACCACCCGGACGTCATCGCCGGGCAGGGCACGGCCAGCCTGGAGCTGATCGAGGAGGCTGAGCGCGCGGGCACACCACTGGACGCGCTCGTCGTACCCGTCGGTGGTGGTGGTGGGGTGGCCGGCGCGTGCCTGGCCGCCGCCGGCACCGGCATCGAGGTGTACGGCGTGGAGCCGGTGGGCTGTGACTCGCTCGCCCGCAGCCTGGCGGCCGGTGAGCGCGTCCCAGTCGCGCCGGCGCCCACGATCGCGGACGGGCTGCGGCCGTCCTGCGTGGGTGAGCTGCCGTTCGCCGTGGTGCGCGACGCGCTGCGCGGGGTCGTCCGGGTCGACGACGACGAGATCAGCGCGGCGTTCCGGCTGATCCTGACGGAGCTCAAGGTGCTCGCCGAGCCGTCCGGGGCGGCCGGCCTCGCCGGTGCGCTTCGGCTCTCCGGCGACGCGGGCACGGGCTTCGGTCGGCGGCGGACGGTCGGCGTGGTGCTGACCGGCGGGAACGTCGAGGCGTCGCTGGTGGCCCGGATGCTCGTCCCGCGGCCCACCGCCGTGGCGGCGGAAGGGGTGGCGGCGTGAGCGCGCCGATCCGGATCGGGATCCTGTTCGGTGGACCGTCTGCGGAGCACGAGGTGTCCTGCGCGTCCGCGCTCGGGGTGGTCCGGGCGCTCGCCGGTGGCGGTTACCGCACGGTCGCCATCGGCGTCACCCGCAGCGGTGGGTTCCGGCTGATGCCCGACGCGATGCTGGCCGAGTTGCGCGACCGGCCGGCCGGCGAGCGGGCCATCGACGATCAACTGGTGGTGACCGGCCCGGCCGTCGAGCTGCGGAGTGGCCCGTGCCCGGGAGTCGTGCAGGTGGCCGCCGGCAACGCACCCGGCGCGGTACACGCCGAGCTGGACGTGGTCTTCCCGGTGCTGCACGGTCCGTTCGGTGAGGACGGTGTGGTGCAGGGGCTGCTGGAGTCGCTGAACGTGCCGTACGTCGGCTGCGGCATCCTCGCCTCCGCGGTGGGCATGAACAAGGTGGCGATGAAGCGGGCGTTGCGGGCCGAGGGCATTCCGGTCACCCCGTACGTCGCCCTCGACTCACACACCTACCGGACGGCCGGCGACCCGGAGGACCTGGTCGTCGGGCTGCGTCGGCCACTCTTCGTCAAACCGGCCAGCATGGGTTCCTCGATCGGCATCTCCCGGGTCGGCGAGGGCGACGACCTGGCCGCCGCCGTGGAGGAGGCACTTCGCCACGACCAACTCGTGATGGTCGAGCAGGGGGTCGCCGGTCGCGAGTTGGAGTGCGCGGTGCTCGGCGGCTCACGCCCCGAGGCGTCGGCGGTCGGCGAGGTGCAGGTCGCCGGGGGCTGGTTCGACTACCAGCAGAAGTACTTCGGCGACGCCGATCCGATGATCGTTCCCGCCGTGCTGCCGGACGAGGTGACCGAGCTGATCCGGGAGCTGTCCCTGCGCGCGTTCGCCGCGATCGGCGGCTGGGGCCTGGCCCGTGTCGACTTCTTCTACGACGAGAAGACCGGTGCGGTGTACGTCAACGAACTCAACACCATGCCCGGCTTCACCGCGCACTCCATGTACCCGAAGGTGTGGGCGGCTGTCGGTGTCGGTTACCGGGAGGTGGTGGACCGACTCGTGGAGCTGGCCCGCGTCCGGCACGCCGGACGGTCCCCGATGACGGGGAGCGTCCGATGATCCTGCTCTCCGATCCCCGGGTGGCGGCCGTACCCAGCTCCGACGACGGCGACCCGCTGGTGGACCTGCGGGCGCTACCGGAGCTGCGCCTCGACGGCCGCGCGGCCGACCCCGCCGGGGCGTACGCCCGGTTGCGCGCCGGGGTCGTGGACCGCCTGCTGGCCGCGCAGCGTGCCCTGCCCTCCGGGCTGCGCCTGCTGGTGGTCGAGGGTTACCGGCCGTATCAGGCACAGTTGGCGATCTTCACCGGTTACCGCGACGAGCTGCGTCGCCGGCACGCGGACTGGTCTCCCGAGCGGCTGCACCGCGAGACCACCAAGTTCGTCTCACCTGTCGAGGTGGCCCCGCACAGCACGGGCGGGGCCGTCGACCTGACCCTGTGCACCGACGACGGCGTGGAGCTGGACCTGGGCACGGCCATCGACGCGACCCCGGAGGACAGCGCCGACGCCTGCTTCACCGACGCGCCCACCATCAGCGCGACCGCCCGCCGGCACCGGCAGATCATGGTGGACGCCCTCGGCGGCGCCGGGATGGTGAACTACCCGACCGAGTGGTGGCACTGGTCGTACGGGGACCGTTACTGGGCGCTGATCACCGGGGCGCCACGCACCCGGTACGGGCCGGTGGGCCTGACCGTCGCTCGATCGATTCCCGTGCCGGCTGAACGGTAGGGCGCTCCCGTCCGTACCAGGCGGTGACGAAACACCGAGGACGGGAGTGACGGCGATGAGGGTGCAGCGCAAGCACGTGCTGGCGGCGAGCGTGGCGGTGCTCGCCGCGGCGGGTGTGGCGGTGGGGACCAACCTGGGGTTCGCCGGCACCGCCCCGACACGGTCGTCCGTCTGCTCCGGCTCGGTCACCTTCTCCGCGGAGGGCGGTGCGCCGGCGGCGACCAGCGACCGCTTCCCGGTGGGCACCCGGTTGCGGGTGACCAACCTGGACAACAACCGGGCGGCCACGGTGACGGTGACCGGCCCGTCGGGTAGTTGCGTGCTGCTCAACGCCGCCGCCATGGAGTTGGTCCGGGAGCCCGGCAAGAACGTGATCCGCCGCAACGTGGTGGAACGCGTCGACGGTGCGGCACCGCCCGCTGCCGCGCCGGCTCCCGGCACGGTCCGCCCCGGTGTCGCGTCGCCCGGAGCGCCCGGCGCGGCGCCCCGTTCGGCGTGCTCGGGTGCGATCACCTTCTTCGAGGAGGCCGCCGGACCGGGGGCCACCAGCGGGCAGTTCCCGGTGGGCACCCGGCTGCGGGTGACCAACCTGGACAACAACCGGGCGACCACGGTGACGGTGACCGGGCCGTCGGGTAGTTGCGTGCTGCTCAACTCGGCCGCGATGGAGCAGATCCGCGAGCCGGGCAAGAACCTGGTCCGCCGCAACACGGTCGAAGTTCTCCGCTGATCTCCGAGGGCGGGGCCCGCGCACCGGGCCTCGCCCTAGTCGGCCTGCCAGGTGCCGTCGTCGCGAACCCGGGCCGGGGCGCGGCCGAGCAGCAGCGTGGTCAGTGCGGCGTCGATGGTGTCACCGAGGAACCACTCGCCGGCCTGATCGAGCGCGAAGACCCGACCCCGCTCGTCGACCGCCAGGATGCTGTCCTGCTGCTCGGTGCCGATCGGGAAGAGGCGTACGCCGAGCACCGCGCCGAAGTCTGCGAGTGTGTCGGCGGTGTGCGCGATGGTGTGCGGACGGATGTCGAAACGGGAGATCCACACCTGTTCGCCCCGGCCGCGCCGGGCGCCGACCAGGCTGGGAAACGCGGTCAACGCCTCCACGGCGGCGGGGAAGACCGTGTGCTGATGGGTCGCCCCCGACACCGCTGTCACGTCCCGCACGGCTGCGGCGGCCATGATCTGGTCACCGATGTGCGGTCGCCAGCCGACGGCGACCAGCGCGTTGGCGACCTCCGCCGGGAAGCGCCCAGGGTCGGGGTCCGTTGCCGCCGGCGCGCGCCAGGTCTCGGTGTACGCCCGAGCTGACTGCGGCAGGACGTTGGCGCGCACCAGGAAGCTGATGCACGAGTCGCAGGGCAGCTCGGCGGGGCCACCAGCCGGATCGCCCGCCTCCCGGACCCGGAATATCTCGAACCGGGCGCCCTCCAACAGCGCCGCCGCCTCGGCCCGACCCATCGGCGCGATGCCCTCGGCGGCCCGGCGGTGGTCGTACTCGTGCAGCACGTCGGAGACCACGATCAGCTCGGCGTGCGCCTCCCCGCCCCGGACCAGATCGCCCGGGGGTAACTGGTCCAGATAGTGGCGAACCAACGGGTGATGATTCAGCGGGACGTCTGCCTTCGCGCCCTCCGCGGTCCAGATCCGTCCGTCGATGGTCAGATGTGCGGAGGTGTTCGGGGTGGCCACCCGGTGGATCTCCCGGACCAGCAGACTCGACGGGTCGACGGTGCGGGGAGCGGTCGGCCCAGCCGGCTGGCTGCGTCGGTACAACTCCGCCACCACGTTGCTCGGCACCCGCGGCCAGGTGGTGACCTTGCCGGTCTGCTTGTCGATGACGGTCGTCGGCAGGTCCCCGGGGACCGTGCGCACCTCGGTCGACACGACGGACGTGATGACGTACCCGAGGTCGAACTCGTCGACCATCGCTGTGCACTCGTGACCCAGGCGCTGCGAGTCGCGGCGGGCCCACGTGGCGGCAAGCTGTTCGGCCTGCTGGCGGTCGATCACGCACTGAAACTACCGGACTACACGGATCGATGGCAGCCGGTATGGTGCTGCTCTACCGACGGTGACGGGAGGAGCGGCGGTGAGCGAACACGTGGACCGGCAGGCCAACCGCGAGCTACGAGCCCGATTCGATGACGTCTACGGGCAATACCAGCAGCTCAGGTCCGGTTTGGACAACCTGCAGACACGGCTCGCCGAGCTGCGGGTGACCCGACGGTCGGCCGACGGTCAGGTCACCGCGACAGTGGGCGCCCGCGGCGAGTTGGTCCAGGTAGAACTGGCGTCGACCGTCTACCGCGAGCGCGACGCCGGGGCACTCGGCCGAAAAATCACCGAAACGGTGCAGGCCGCCGCGACCGCCGCTGCCGACGCCACCCGAGACCTCGTCGCCGAGAGCATGCCGGCCGGCTCCGGCTCGGTGGAGTTCCTGCGTACCGGCGACTACGCGGCCCTGCTCGGTCGAGCCGACGCGGTGCTCGGCAGGCGTGAGGGGCAGACATGACCGACGGGCAGCTCTGGCTCGATCCGTCCCGGGCGCGTCGGGGTGGTGCCGACCTGGCGCTCGCCGGCGAGGCGGTGACGGCCCGTCGAGCGGCCGAGGGTGGTGCGATCGAGGCCGCCAGCGGTGTCAGACCGTGGGGCCGCGACGACATCGGCGCCGTGTTCGAGCGCAACTACCGCGAGATCGAGCAGACCGTGCTGCGGGCCTGGGCGGGCGTCGGGCACCGGCTCACCGAGTTGGGTGGCGACGTGGTTCGCGCGGTCGACGCGAGCGTGCAGACCGACGGGGCCAACGCCGCCCGGTTCGGTCGGGCCACCGACAGGCACTGACGGGCGGGGATCGGAATGACCGTGCTGCCCAGCCCGATTCCGCATCCACTGGACCTCGCACCCTGGGACGTTCCAGGGTGGATCTACGAGGCCCTCGACTGGGTGGTCGGCGTGCAGTGGCCGGAGGGCAACGAGCGGGCCGTCTGGGACGTCGCCGACAAGTGGTACGACGTCGCGGCCGTGCTCGCCGGTCCGCGGGCCGACGCCGCCGCAGCCGCCGTCGAGGTGCACAACGGGTACGGCGGGGTCGGGGCGGTCGACGCGGCGTTCGAGGCCGCCTGGCGGGGGATCGCCGAGGGCGCCGACGCACCGCTGCCCGTGCTGCTCGCGGTCACCGCCGACCTCGGCCGGCTGGTCGAGGAGTGCGGGTGCGACATCGAGGGCGCCAAGCTGGAAGTCTGGATCGAGCTGGGCATCCTGGTCATCGAGCTGCTCTCGGTGGCGGTCGTGGCGGTGCTGACCGCCGGGGCCGCCACCCCGGCCGCAGGCGCGGCGATCACCGCGACGCGGCTGCTGATCCAACAGATCTTCAAGCGGTTGATGGGCCAACTGGCCAGCAAGTCCCTCAAACACGGGCTCCGGGAGGCCGGCGAGCGCGCTGCCAAGGAGGTCGCCGGAGGTGGGGTGCGCGGGCTCGCCAAGCGGGCCGCCCGCGGAGGGCTGGAGGAGGCCGCGGAGGAGAGCGGCGTCACGCTGGCCACCCAGGCGTACCAGAACTCCACCGGGCGGGCGCACGGCCTGGACCTGACCGACCTCGGTGCGTCGGCGGTCGGCGGGCTCGCCGGTGGGGCGGTCGCACCGCTCGCCGGCCTCGGTCGGCACGCGACGGGGCGAGCGGCCCGAGTCGGGGAGCACCTGGGGCGGGAGATGACCGGCGAGGTGCTCGCCGACAGCGCTGCCAGCCTGGCCACCGGCCAGGGCCTGACCTCGATGGAGGACGTCGCACGCGCCGCCGCGTCCGGGGCCACCGGCTCGGTGACCGGCCAGACCGACCACGCCCTGCGCGCCCGGCTCGACGCACAGACCAACGCCCTCGCCGGAGCCTCACTGGTCGGCCCCGCACTGCCGTCCATGGCGGCGCTCGGTCCCTCCCAGTTTCCCGAGGCGGCCTCCGCTGCCGGCGCGTTCTCCGGGGCGGGTGCTTCTCCGGTCGTACCGGTGCAGGCCCTCCCACGCGCAGACCTGGCGTCCTCCACCGCTGCCGATGTGCACGTGTCGGCACCTCTGTCGGAGGGTGCGCGCACCGACGCGGACGGTCCGCTGCGTGCGACCGAGCCGAACGCACCTCTCCCGGCGGACGTGGGCGCAGCACAGCCGGTCACCGCCGATCAGACCCTGCGAGCGGTGGCCGACCCGGTGCTACCGCCGGTGGCGGCCGATCCGGCGCTGTCGTCGGTGGATGCCGGCCGGGCCTCGCCGCCGGTTGCGGCTGATCCGGCGTTGCCGCCGGTGGCGGCCGATCCGATGCTGTCGTCGGTGGATGCCGGCCGGGCGTTGCCGCCGGTGGCGGCCGATCCGATGCTGTCGTGGGTGGATGCCGGCCGGGCGTTGCCGCCGGTGGCGGCTGATCCGACGCTCTCGGCGGTGGCCGCTGATCAGCGGTTCCCGTCGATGGCCGCACCCGTGGCCGGGACCGTCGAGCCGGCCAGCGGGCCGGTCACCGGTGTCGCGCCGGGCCAGTCCGGGAGCCCCTCACACACCGCTGGCCCGGTCGCCTGGTCTCCGTCGGCTGGTGTGTCCGCACCGACAACCGCCTCCGGCCCGACACCGTCGGGCACCACCGCAGCTCCGCCGTTCGGTGCGACCCCGACGGTGGTGGGCCGGTCCGCCGTGCCGTCCCGCGCGCCGACCCGGGACGTGCGCGCACCGGTACCAACGCCCGAACATCCGGCCCGGGGCAGGGCGTCGATCCCCGTCGACCTGGTCTTCGGCCACCCGGTGGTGCCGGCAGACGAGACCGACGACTCCTACGCGGCGCAGTGGGCTGCCGAGGTCGAAGCCGCCGAGCGGCGGCGCTACCAGGGCCACTACGAATCGCAGCGGACCGGCTTCGAGAACAACCGTCGCCGGGCAGAAGCCACCCGACTGCGCGCCCGGGCCGCGGAGCACGATCGCAGGGCCATCGAGTACGCCACCTACGCCCGACAGTTGCACCAGGCAGGTCACCGGCAGTGGGCCGACGGCTGGCAGCGCGCCGCGAACGACGAGGCACGCGCGTACGCCCAGTGGCGGGACCTGGCAGACGCGGTGCTGGTTGGCACCGCGGCACCGCAGGTCGTGGACATCAGTGCCGCCACCTTCGAGCATGCCAACCGGGACGTGGGCGCGCTCGCGCTCGGCGCGGTGGAGACTGCCGGCCCGTCCCGGCTCACCGGCGACGACTGGCCCCCACCGATCGACGACTCCCGACCGTACGGAAAGCCGGGAGGGCTTCGTCCGCCGCTCGCCCTGCACCAGGTCGACGTCGAACGGCAGATGCCCCGCCAGTCGGACGGCATCATCACCCGCACCGCCGACCCCCGGCGGGGCGGCTGGTTCCGGCTCCTGAACGACGGAGGTCCCGCCGCCGACGCCACCCGGGGCATCAACTGCCTGGACTGCACGCTGTCGCTGTTCGAGACATGGGTGCACGGGCGCCCACGGGTGTCGGCGCCGCGTACCTTCGACGGCTACCTCGACGGTGACATCCGTCGACCGATCCGCGGCGAGGCAGGCGGCCCAGGCCGGGTGGAGGACGTCACCGGCGGTCGCTTCCAGCAACTCCTCGCCCCGTCCGGCCAGCGGACGTACGCCGAGCAGGCGCGGCAGGCCGCCGACCGCGGGTACCGCAACCTGCGTGACCAACTGCTCCTAGGGGGCCACGGCAGCTACGCGTTCCTGGTCACCGAGTGGGCGCACGGCGGTTCGCACGCCTGGGTGGCGCTCAACCAGAACGGCACCGTGCTCTACGTCGACCCGCAGACCGGTGTGGTCCGGGACCGGCCGCTGTACCCCGACGTGGTCGGCATCGACGCGCTGGTACTGGGCGGGGACGGCCGACCCATGCCGCTCGGCGGGCTGCCCCGGGGCCGGTTCAGCGAGCGGCCCGACCTGCCGGACCACCCCTCGCCGTACGACAACGGCGGCCACGGTGACCCGTACGTCAACCGGATGCACCTGCTCCTGGACGGCCCAGGCTCAGCGTTGACGTCACCAAATGACGACGCGGCCGAAGCAAGCGACCCTCATCCTTCAGGTGTTGAGTCGGCGCAGCTCACGGCGGCGGAGTTGGCAGGCTTGGCAAGCCTTCGTGATCGAGCAATCGCGATCGCCGATCAAACCGAGGAGACTCTGGCTCACGTTGGGCGGAACGTATCAGAGGCGATGGGCCTCCCAGAGCCGATCCAGTTGCGCGACCAGGAATTTCGTGTCAAAGGGCTGGACTCTTTGGCGCGGAAATTCCTCGACGAGGCGCGGGGTCTGGCCATCAGCGTTGAGGAATTCGCGGGGACCGTGAACGACGTCCTGCGGTTCTTGCTCGAGATGCCACCCGCCGACAACTATCGGGTTGGTGTTGAACTGGTCCTCGCGGGCCTCGAGGAGGCCGGCTTCTCCGTCCCCCGGTCGGACCTCAAAAACTTCTGGCGGGCAGGCAATAGATTCTATGGATTCAACTGCACCCTGCGATCTCCCGACGGATTCCTCATCGAGTTGCAACTGCACACGCATGACTCGCGCGAGGCGTGGATGCAGACTCATGCCGACTATGAGATTCTGCGTCGGGTCGGGAGCAGGCCGGAGGAGCATGTGCACGCGTTCATGCGGATGCTTGCTACGAACCGGGAGCGCCGGATGTCGGAGTGTGTGCCGCCCGGGTTGGAGGATCACTTTCCGACCAAGGATGCGAGCTTCGCCAAGTGGCTAAGCCGAAACGGAGATGCGTGGCAGAAGTATCAATCGTGGCTGGACCGTCAAGGGCTCAGCTTTCCGCAAGTAGCTCGAGAGTTCGGGCTGGACTCCAATGATTTTCCAGTAGCGAAAGATGTTGCCGTCAAGTTGGAGAAAGAAATTGTTGACGTACTACGTAATCTATCGGAATGACGAGAAGGAGGGAGGGCCGGCCGGACTCTTCGTGGCGGATGTAGGTACAGGAAAGGCGATCTTATGGGATCACCGTAGCGGTGGCTGGGCCTTCGATCCTGCTCTTGTGGCACGTTTCGTCAATGACCATCGGAACGTTGACCGATTCGAAACAGTGGACAGATTCACGGCCGAGAAAGTGGCCGAGGCCATCACCGGCGGTGGTCCCCTGCTTGACGAGGACAGCATCCGCGCTATGTTCGCATCCGATTCCAGCGGCAGTGGTCGGTAGCCTTCCGGCGTCAGTGATCAGGCGCGTCAGGTGTCCGAATAAGATCGACGCATGGCGAGGTTCGGCTCGGAGAGCACCTGGTCCACTGTCTGGGCGTGGCCGGTCGGCATCGCGATCGGTCTGGCGGTCGGCATCCCCGTGTTCGGCGCGAAGGGCGGTGTGGCCTTCGGCGTCGCCCTCGGTGTTGCTTTCGCGGTCGGCCTCGGGGTGATCAGGGGCCGAAAGCCTCCCGTCGAGGGTTCGCCGGCAGGGCGCCCCACCCCGGGTGACCTGCGTGACCACTCAGCCCGGGGCGTGACGGAGGGCAGTGCCACCGGCGACGGCGCTGACAGCTCGCACCGACGGTGATCGACTCCGATTTCATGAAAGCGCGGCATCCAGGGCTGTGGGATAGCCCGGTTTCCGTGAAGTCGAGTGGATCATGGCCAGCGAGGGCCGCGTGGCCGACGGAGGCCGCACTTCCGGCGAGGGCCGCTTGGCCGACGGAGGCCGCACTTTCGGCGGGCGCCGCGTGGCCGACAGGGACCGCGCTTCCGGTGGGGCCGGGCAGTGCGGCGGAGGCGATGGCCGTACAGGAGGAGTTGCGGCCGCTGGTCGACCTGGTCGGGCCGGGGCCGAGCGCGCCCGCGACGGTGGCCGGCCTGGACGTCGCGTACTCCCAGGCCGGTGACCTTCTTGCGGCGGCCGTGACGGTGCTGGACGCCCGGACGTTGGAGGTGGCTGACTCCGCGGTCAGCGTGGGACGGCCCGCGTTCGACTACGTGCCGGGGTTGTTCGCCTTCCGTGAGTTGCCCGCGCTGCTCGCCGCACTGGACCGCCTGAGCGTTGTGCCGGACCTGTTGGTCTGCGACGGGCACGGGCTCGCCCATCCGCGTCGGTTCGGGCTCGCCTGTCACCTCGGGGTGGTCACCGGGTTGCCGGCGATCGGGGTGGGAAAGACTCCGCTGGTCGGGACGTGGGATCCGCCGGCCGACCAGCGGGGTGCCTGGTCGCCGCTCTGTGACGGCGGTGACGTCGTCGGTCGGGTGCTGCGGACCCAGGACGGCGTGAAGCCGGTCTTCGTCAGCGTCGGGCATCGGATGAGCCTGGAGAACGCGACCGCGCAGGTGCTCGCGCTGACCCCCCGCTACCGGCTGCCGGAGACCACTCGCACCGCCGACCGACTCAGCCGCGACGCCCTCGCCCAAGCGCAGCACCCCGACTGACCAAGCCGGACGGCCCGCAGGGAGCAGACCGCCGGCCCGCGCTCGACGGCCCGCGCTCGACGGCCCGAACTGCCCGGCCGACCGGTGCCCGAGCACGCGCCCCACCTGGGGCGAGGCGGTGCAATGCCGATCCTTCCCGCAGGTCGACGGGCTGGGTCGTAAACCGTAACGCCGCACACATCCGGGCCGCTCTATGACCGACGGGGTGGATGGGCCGGTAGTAGCCTGACCCGCGGACCCCACCCGGGGAGAACGGCGAGGTGATCATGACGGTGCGTCGACGCACGGCACGGCTCGCGGCGGTCTGCGGCCTGGTGGGCGGCTTGGTGATGCTCGGTGCGTCACCGGCGTTGGCCGACGCCGACTCGGTCCGGGTGGGCGCGGCGAGCAGCTTCGCCGCCGGTGGTTCCCCGCAGGGGGTGAACGTCGCGGTGCGCAAGCGCACCGACGGGTGCGTCGTGCTGCGTACCGCGTTGGGTCTGCGACTTGAAGGTCTTCAGCCGGAACAGGTGACGGTCGAGGTCAGCGCGGATGGGCGCTGGCTTCCGGTGGGCGTGTCGGGCAGCAGTGGCACGGTGCAGACCGCGCAGACGTCGCCTGCGAAGCCGAAGCTGTGCAAGGGCAAGGGGATGACGGTGCGGTACCGGGTGGCGTTTGCCGCGGGTGCCCCCGGTGGTCGGCTCGTCGTCACCGGCGTGGGTCTCAGCGCCGAGGGGCAGACGTTGGGCCAGCACAGCGATGCGGCGCGGGTGACCGGTGGGCGGGTGACCCCGTCGCCGACGCCGTCGAAGAAGGCGTCGCCCACCCCGAGCCCGACCGAGGTCGCGACCGTCGACGAGGCCGTGAACCCGGCAGCCCTGGGCGGAGTGTCCAGCGCGCCGGACACCAAGGCGGCTGCCGCGGAGTCGTCGGGCGGAGGGTCGCCGGTGATGTTCTTCGGCATCGTGATGGTGGCGGTCGGCCTGCTGCTGATCGTGCTGCTGTTGCGTCGGTCGCGGCAGGATCGCAAGCCGTCCGACGAGTCATCGGGTGCGCTGCCGGGCAACCCCGGCGGCACCACCTACCGCGCCGGTGGTGGGTCACCGGCCGCGCCCGGTCGCCCTGGTCAGGTGTACGGCCAGCAGCCGCCGGCCGCCGACCGGGGTGCCGTGCCGTCGCCGCGCCCTGCCACCGGTGGGGTCTACGGTGCGCGGCCGGGCGGTGCCGTCCCGGAGGCGACACAGCCGATGCCGGGGACACCCCAGACCAGGGCGCTGCCCGGGGAGCCGCCCACCGACGAGGGTGGCCACACCGTCTTCATTCCTCGGCTCCCCGGCTGAGCGAGGCTCGACCCGGCGGCTCCGTTAGGCTCAGGCTCGGTGTCTAACTTGCGGCCAAGGAGTGGAACACGTGTCTGATCTGTCCCAGATCGTGAAGGCGTACGACGTTCGAGGGACGGTACCGGACCAGTGGGACGAAAGGGCCGCCGAGGCGCTCGGGGCCGCGTTCACCCAGCTGCTCAACTCCACTGACGAGCCGGGCGACGCGGTTGTCGTCGGGTACGACATGCGGGCCACCTCGCCCGGGCTGGCCGCCGCGTTCGCCGCCGGCGTACGGGCTGAGGGGCGCTCGGTGATCGAGATCGGGCTCGCCTCCACCGACCTGCTCTACTTCGCCTCCGGCTCGCTCGACCTGCCCGGTGCGATGTTCACGGCCAGCCACAACCCCGCGCAGTACAACGGCATCAAGATGTGCCGTTCCGGTGCCCGTCCGATCGGCCAGGAGAGCGGTCTGGCGGAGATCCGGGAGCGGGCCCAGGCCCTTCTGGACTCGGGCGAAGCCCGTCCGGCCGGTGAGCCGACCCGGCCGGCCGAGCGGCGCGACCTGCTCCCCGACTACGCCGGCTACCTGCGCAAGCTGGTGGACCTCTCGGGCATCCGGCCGTTGAAGGTGGTCGTCGACGCCGGTAACGGGATGGGTGGCTTCACCGTCCCGACGGTGCTGGGTGACGCCGCCCTGTCGCCGCTGCCGCTGGAGATCGTGCCGCTCTACTTCGAGCTGGACGGCAGCTTCCCCAACCACGAGGCCAACCCACTGGATCCGGCGAACCTGGTCGACCTCCAGCGTGCGGTGGTCGAGCACGGCGCCGACATCGGGCTGGCCTTCGACGGCGACGCCGACCGGTGCTTCGTGGTGGACGAACGGGGCGAGCCGGTCTCACCGTCGGCGATCACCGCCCTCGTCGCCGCGCGTGAGCTGGCCAAGCACCCGGGCTCCACGGTGATCCACGGTCTGATCACCTCCAGCGCGGTCGCGGAGATCATCCGTGAGCACGGTGGGCAGCCGGTGGTCGCCCGGGTCGGGCACTCCTTCATCAAGGCGGAGATGGCCCGGACCAACGCCGTCTTCGGTGGCGAGCACTCGGCGCACTACTACTTCCGAGACTTCTGGTTCGCCGACACGGGCATGCTCGCCGCGATGCACACCCTGGCGGCGTTGGGCGAGCAGTCCCTGCCGCTGTCCGTGTTGGCCGGCGAGTACGAGCGCTACATCGCCTCTGGCGAGATCAACTCGACGGTGGCCGACCAGGCGGCGGCGGTGGCCGAGGTGCGGGCCGCGTACCCCGACGCGGTGGCCGACGAGATGGACGGGCTCACCCTGCGTTTCCCCGATGGCGCGTGGTTCAACCTGCGCGCGTCCAACACGGAGCCGTTGTTGCGGCTCAACGTCGAGGCGCCTTCCCGTGATCGGATGGTCTCGCTCCGGGACGACGTGCTCGACCGCGTTCGCCGATAAGATCGCCTGCGCCGGTCGGCACCGCCGCCGGTGAAGCCGCACACGTGGAAGGAGCCGTGCCATGGCCCTGGATCCGCAGTTGCTCGAGATTCTCGCCTGTCCGGACACGCACCACGCCCCGCTCACCTACGATGCCGACGCGCAGACCTTGACCTGCACGGAGTGCGGCCGGATCTTCGAGGTCCGCGACGACGTGCCGGTGCTGCTGCTCGACGAGGCGCGCGGCGGCCCTGGGCAGCCCTCATGATCGACGGTACGGCCGGGGTCAGCGGACGTCGCGACGCCGACGAGGCCCTGCTCGACAACCCGGACGCGCTGGCCGAGCACGACCCGGGCGGCATGCTCCGGCACACGGCGTCGGCCGGCGCGCAGGTCCGCGAGAGCGCCGCACTGGCTGCCGAGGCGAACCTGTCGGTCCTCGCCGACGACGGGCGGCCCCGAGCCGTGGTCATCGCCGGCATCGGCACGGCGGGGCGTACCGGGGACGTGCTGGCCACTGTCGCCGGGCCGCGCTGCCCGGTCCCGATCATCGGGCACCGCAGCGCCGGCGTGCCCGGCTGGGTGGGCGCGGCCGACGTGGTGATCGCGGTGAGTGCGTCCGGTCGTAGCCCGGAGGCGCTCGGCGCGGCGGAGGCCGCGCACCGGCGCGGTGCCCGACTGGTCGCCGTGGGCGCTCCCGACTCGCAGTTGCAGTCGATCGCCGAGCAGGCCCGGGCGCCGTTCATTCCGGTGCCCCGGCGTGCCCCGGCGCGAGCCAGCCTCTGGGCGCTCACCGTGCCGGTGCTGCTCGCCGCCCGTTCCCTCGGGCTCGTGAAGGTCAACGAGGCGGACCTGGCGGAGACCGCGGCCCGGCTCGACGCGGACGCCGACCGCTGCCGGTCCGCCGCGGAGTCGTTCGTCAACCCGGCCAAGTCCCTGGCCCTGGGCCTGGCCGGCTCGATCCCGATCGTCTGGGGCTCGTCCCCGCTGGCGACCGTGGCCGCCCGCCGGTTCGGCGACACCCTGTCCGCCAACGCCCGCTACCCGGTGGTCACCGGAGCGCTCGGCGAGGCCGGTCGGGGCCGGGTCGGGCTGCTCGACGGCGTCTTCGGTGGCCTGGCCGAGGGGGAGCGCGACATCTTCGCCGACCCGGCCGAGGACGACGGCGAGGGCACCCGGCTGCGGTTGGTCCTGCTGCGTGACGGCGGGCTCAACGCCGAGGACGACACCGACGAGCCCTTCGCCGTCGAGGAGCGCCGCGCGGACGCGGTGCAGACCCTCGCCGAGCGTCGCGGTGTGCGGTGCGACGTGGTGACCGCCGAGGGGGGCTCCGCGCTGGAGCGGCTGGCCTCGCTGATCGCGGTCCCGGATTTCGCCTCGATCTACCTTGCCCTGGCCCACGGGCTGGACCCGATGGCCGTGCCGGCCATCACCGAGATGAAGGAGCTGTCGAACCAGTGAACGGACGTAGGGGGCGGCGCGTCATGCGCGGACCGGTCGGCTTCGCGCGGCGAAGCGGAGCGGTGGCGTGAGCGCCAACGGTGGGACGAAGGCGATCGTCGCCGCCCTCCTGGCCAACGTCGGCATCGCCGTCACCAAGTTCATCGCGTTCCTGCTCTCCGGTTCGTCGTCGATGTTGGCCGAGGCGGTCCACTCGGTCGCCGACTCCGGCAACCAGGGCCTGTTGCTGCTCGGTGGCAAGCGGGCGAAGCGCGCGGCCACCCCGGAACACCCGTTCGGGTACGGCCGGGAGCGCTACATCTACGCGTTCATCGTGTCCATCGTGCTCTTCAGCATCGGTGGCCTGTTCGCCCTCTACGAGGCGTACCACAAGTGGCACGATCCGCACGGAATCACCGAATGGCAGTGGTTGCCGGTGGCAGTGCTGGTGGCGGCGATCATCATGGAGTCGTTCTCCTTCCGGACCGCCATCAAGGAGTCCAACCACGTCCGGGGCAACCAGTCCTGGGTGCGCTTCATCCGCCGGGCCAAGGCGCCGGAGCTGCCGGTCGTGCTGCTGGAGGACTTCGGCGCGCTGGTCGGTCTGGTGTTCGCGCTCTTCGGCGTCACGATGACGCTGATCACCGGAAACGGTGAGTGGGACGCCGCCGGCACCGCGATGATCGGCATCCTGCTGGTGGTCATCGCGGTCGTGCTGGCCATCGAGACGAAGAGCCTGTTGCTCGGTGAGGGTGCCGAGGAGTCCGAGCTGGCCGCCATCGAGCGAGCGGTCACCGACGGCCCCGAGGTGGAGCGGATCATCCACATGAAGACGCTCTACCTGGGGCCGGAAGAGCTGATGGTGGCTGCCAAGATCGCTGTGCCGGAGTGGAAGAGCGCTCACGACCTGGCGCGCGGCATCAACGCCGTGGAGGCGCGGATCCGCGCGGCGGTGCCGATCGCCCGGGTGATCTACCTGGAACCGGACGTCTACAGCGTCGCCGCGGCCAACGCCGGCACCGGTGCTGCCGCCGACACCGCCGTGCCGCAGGCAGAGAGTGCCTCCGGCGATGCGGCCGGGGGCTGACGGGTGGAGCCACTGTACGGACCGATCCGCGACTACGCCTGGGGGTCCCGCTCTGCCATCGCGCTCCTCCAGGGGCGGCCGGTGCCCAGCGAGGGGCCGGAGGCAGAGCTGTGGTTGGGCGCCCACCCGGGCGCCCCGGCCAGTGTGGCCCGTGCCGGACTGCGGGTGAGCCTCTGTGACCTGGTGCGGGACGAGCCGGGGCAGTGGCTCGGCCAGCGGGTGTCCGAGCGGTTCGGCAACCGGTTGCCGTTCCTGCTCAAGGTCCTCGCCGCCGACGCTCCGCTGAGCCTCCAGGCGCACCCGGACGCCGAGCAGGCGCGGGTCGGCTACGCGGCGGAGGAGGGGCGTCCCGAGGGGGAACGCAACTACTCCGACCCGCACCACAAGCCGGAGTTGCTGGTCGCGCTCACCCCGTTCGAGGCGCTGTGCGGTTTCCGGGATCCGGCAGAGTCGGCCGAGGCGCTCGCCGCGTTCGGCGTACCCGAGTTGGCGCCGGTGGTCGCCGCGTTGCGGACCGGGCCGGCGGGGCTGCGGACGGCGGTGCGGGCGCTGCTCGGCTGGCCGGTCGCCGAGCGTGACGCGTTGTTGGGTTCCGTGCTGGCGTCGTCGGCGGACGGCCCGGACGCGGAACTGGTCCACCGGTTGGCCAAGGCGTACCCGGCCGACCCGGGCGCGCTGGTGGCGCTGTTGTTGCACCACGTGCGGCTGGTGCCGGGGGAAGCGATCTGGATGCCGGCCGGCAACCTGCACGCCTACCTGAGCGGCTGCGGTGTGGAGATCATGGCGGCCAGCGACAACGTGTTGCGCGGTGGCCTGACCCCGAAGCGGGTGGACGTCGACGAGTTGCTGCGGGTGCTGCGTTTCGAGGTGCTCGACGATCCGGTGCGTGCCGCACAGCCGGTGGGCTCGGGTGTGGAGTGGTGGCCCGTGCCGGTGGACGACTTCGCGCTGCACCACGTGCGCGTCGACGCGGCGGCGCCCTCGGTCGCGCTGCCACTGCCCGGTCCCCGGGTGGTGCTCTGCGGTGGCGGTTCGGTCACCGTGGACGATGGCGCCGGAGCGGTGACGCTCGTGTCCGGGCAGGCGGCGATCGGCACGGCGGCCGGTGAGCCGTTGCGGATCAGCGGTGTCGGGGATGCGTATGTGGCGACGTCGGGGTTGAGCTGACGCCTACCGGCGCCACGACACAAGTCCGACTTTCCCGGAATAGCTTGACGTGCCGCTGCCTTAGTGTGACTCTATGAGTACGCAGCGTTATCGCGACGACGGTCCGAGAACGTGCGGGGAACCAAACCGGGGGGATGCGCGGGGCGGGCGGGACGTGGGCGGGAAACCGTCCACCACCGACCGCCCCGTGCGCTGTCCGCGGCCGGTCCTCCGGATGCCCGTCACCAACGCGCGTAAGGTGGAGGGTCGGCGCAGACATCGTTCGACAGGAGCTTTCATGACCAGCACCCTCCCGGCCGCCGCCAGCGGTACGCCGTCCGAGGCCCGGCCGAGCACGCTCGCCGAAGGCGACTTCAAGGTGGCGGATCTGTCGCTCGCCGAGTTCGGGCGTAAGGAAATCCAACTCGCCGAGCACGAGATGCCCGGCCTGATGGCGATTCGCCGGGAGTTCGCCGAGGCGCAGCCCCTCGCCGGCGCGCGGATCACCGGCTCGCTGCACATGACCATCCAGACCGCGGTCCTGATCGAGACGCTGGTCGCGCTCGGCGCGCAGGTGCGCTGGGCGTCCTGCAACATCTTCTCCACCCAGGACCACGCCGCCGCGGCTATCGTCGTCGGCCCGAACGGCACGCCCGAGGCCCCGGCCGGCGTCCCGGTGTACGCGTGGAAGGGCGAGACCCTCCCGGAGTACTGGTGGTGCACCGAGCAGGTGCTCGCCTGGCCGGACGGGCAGGGCCCGAACATGATCCTCGACGACGGTGGTGACGCCACCCTGCTGGTGCACAAGGGCACCGAGTTCGAGAAGGCCGGGGCGGTCCCGCCGGTCGAGTCGGCCGACTCCGAGGAGTACGCGGTCATCCTCGAACTGCTGCACCGCTCGCTCGCCGAGGACGGCCAGCGCTGGACCCGGATCTCCGCCGGCATCAAAGGCGTGACCGAGGAGACCACCACCGGCGTGCACCGGCTCTACGAGATGCACCGCGCGGGCACCCTGCTCTTCCCGGCCATCAACGTCAACGACTCGGTGACCAAGAGCAAGTTCGACAACAAGTACGGCTGCCGGCACTCGCTCATCGACGGCATCAACCGGGCCACCGACGTGCTGATCGGCGGCAAGATGGCCGTCGTCATGGGCTACGGCGACGTGGGCAAGGGCTGCGCCGAGTCGCTGCGCGGCCAGGGTGCCCGGGTCGTGGTGACCGAGGTGGACCCGATCTGCGCGTTGCAGGCCGCGATGGACGGCTACCAGGTCGCCACCCTGGACGACGTGGTCGAGCAGGCGGACATCTTCATCACCGCCACCGGCTGCTTCGACGTCATCACCAACGAGCACATGGCCCGGATGAAGCACCAGGCCATCGTCGGCAACATCGGCCACTTCGACAACGAGATCGACATGGCCGGGCTGGCCAAGCGTTCCGACGTGGAGCGGATCAACATCAAGCCGCAGGTCGACCTGTGGCGCTTCGCCGACGGCCACGCGATCATCGTGCTCTCCGAGGGCCGCCTGCTGAACCTGGGCAACGCCACCGGTCACCCGAGCTTCGTGATGTCGAACTCGTTCGCCAACCAGACGATCGCCCAGATCGAGCTGTTCACCAAGACCGAGGACTACCCGATCGGCGTCTACGTGCTGCCCAAGCACCTGGACGAGAAGGTGGCCCGGCTGCACCTGGGCGCGCTCGGCGCCAAGCTGAGCACGCTGACCAAGGAGCAGGCCGCGTACCTCGGCGTCTCCACGGAGGGGCCGTTCAAGCCGGATCACTACCGCTACTGATCGACGGTTCCGGACCGGGTCGGCTGTTCGCAGCCGGCCCGGTTCGTCGTCTCCGCCGCCCGCTCAGCCGGAGCGGGTGTCGCGTCGGGTGGGGCGGAACCACGTCCAGACGCACCAGGCCAGCCAGCCGACCGACACGATGGTGGCCAGCGCCCGTAGGCGCAGCGCGCTGAGCAGCAGCACCACAGCCAGCACCGTCAGCCACGGCAGGAATCCCTTCACGGCGGGATCCTCCCACAGCCGACCGGGGTGATGGGGCGGGCGCTCTTCGGCTGACCGTCGTCCGGATGGCGACAGCCGAAACGGCCGGGGCTGCGGTGGCGCCGGGCGGCGCCGAAGGGGGATCATGGTGGCAGGCAGGCAGACGCCGGTCCCACCGAACTGAATGAGGATGCAATATTAATCCCATGAGAGCCCGCGTACTGGTGGTCGACGACGACCCCGCGCTCGCCGAGATGCTCGGCATCGTGCTGCGCAGTGAGGGTTTCCTGCCCTCGTTCGTAGCGGACGGCGAGCGGGCGTTGGCCGCATTTCGTGATAGTCGTCCCGATATCGTGCTGCTTGACCTAATGCTGCCCGGTATGAGTGGTATCGACGTTGCTCGGTCGATCCGGGCGGAGTCCGGCGTGCCGATTGTCATGCTCACCGCCAAGAGCGACACCGTGGACGTCGTGCTCGGCCTGGAATCCGGTGCCGACGACTACGTGGTCAAGCCGTTCAAGCCCAAGGAGCTGGTCGCCCGGATGCGGGCCCGACTGCGCCGGGGCGAGGACGTGGCCCCGGAGATGTTGACCATCGGGCCGCCCGACAACCAGATCTCCATCGACGTGCCCGCGCACACCGTCAGTCGTAACGACGAGGAGGTGAAGCTGACTCCGCTGGAGTTCGACCTACTGGTCGCGCTCGCCCGCAAGCCCCGCCAGGTCTTCACCCGGGAGGTGCTGCTGGAGCAGGTCTGGGGTTACCGGCACGCAGCCGACACCCGCCTGGTCAACGTTCACGTCCAACGGTTGCGGGCCAAGATCGAACCGGACCCGGAGCGGCCGGAAATCATCCTCACCGTGCGGGGCGTGGGCTACAAGGCGGGGACCGGATAGCCTGGTCGCACTGTGTCGACCTCGCCGCCCACACCCTCCCCGAGCACGGCTGCCCGCCGGCCCAGCGCCGGCGGGGAGGTCTGGCGTGCGGTGAGCGGCCGGGTCGCCCGGGTGGTGGCCCGGGTGCACCAGACCTGGCGCCGCTCACTACAGGTCCGGGTCGTGACCATCACGTTGGTCGCGTCCAGTCTGCTGGTCGGCGGTTTCGCGTTCCTGATCGCTGACAAGATCACCACGATCCTGCTCGACAACGCCCGCAGCGACGTCCGGCAACGGGTGACCAGCGGCGCCAGCTACGCCACCAAGCAGGTCTCGCTCTACGGCCAGCCGCAGGAGGCGCAGCTCCAGGAGACGATCGACGACACGGTCAACTACCTCGCCGGCGGCGACCCCCAGCAGACCAGCGGGGTGGTGGTGGCGATCACGGCCAACGGCTATCCCGACCAGATCCAGACGCGCACCGCGCCCGCCGCGAACGTCCGACCGCTGATCAGCCCCGAGCTGCGGGCCGCGATCGCCGACGGCAAGGTCGCCAGTCAGATCCGCACCGGTCGGCTCACCGGTGAGCCGACCAAATATCTGGTCTACGGCTCGCCGGTGCCCACCCGCTTCGGTCAGATCGAGATCTACTACCTGGTGCCGTTGACCCGGCAGGACGTCACCGCCGCCGACGCCCGAGCCACCGTGGTGGCCACCGGGGTCGCGCTGGTGATCCTGCTCGGGCTGCTCGCCGCGCTGGTCACCCGCCTGGTGGTCAACCCGGTCCGGGTCGCCGCGCGGACCGCCCAGCGGCTCTCCGCCGGCCTGCTCGACCAACGGATGGTGGTCAACGGCGAGGACGACCTCGCCCTGCTCGCCGCCTCGTTCAACCAGATGGCCACCAACCTGCAACGGCAGATCCTGCGCCTGGAGGAGATGTCCCGTTTGCAGCGCCGGTTCACCTCCGACGTCTCGCACGAGCTGCGTACGCCGCTGACCACGGTCCGAATGGCCGCTGACCTGATCTTCGCCGAGCGCGACGAGTTCGACCCGGCGGTGGCCCGCAGCGCCGAGCTGCTCCAGGCCGAGTTGGACCGGTTCGAGGAGCTGCTCACCGACCTGTTGGAGATCAGTCGTTTCGACGCGGGCTTCGCCATGTTGGATTCCGAGCCGACCGACCTGGTGCCGGTGGTGCACCGGGTGGTCGACCGGCTGGCTGGTCTGGCCGAGCGGGTGGGCGTCCCGATCGAGCTCGACCTGCCGAACGCGCCGGTGATCGCCGAGGTCGACCCGCGTCGGGTCGAGCGGGTCCTGCGCAACCTGGTCGGCAACGCCGTCGAGCACGGCGAGGCCCGTCCGGTGCTGATCACCCTCGGCGTCGACGAGACCGCCGTGGCGATCACCGTCCGCGACCGTGGGGTGGGGCTGAAGGTGGGCGAGGAGAAGTTGGTGTTCAACCGGTTCTGGCGGGCGGACCCGTCCCGGGCCCGGCAGACCGGTGGCACCGGTCTGGGGCTGTCGATCAGCCTGGAGGACGCCCGGCTGCACGGCGGCTGGCTGGAGGCATGGGGTGCTCCCGGGCAGGGCGCGCAGTTCCGGCTCACGCTGCCGGCCCGCGCCGGTGACCGGCTGACCACCTCGCCGCTGCGACTGGTGCCGGCCGACGCCGCGCTGCCCTTCGGGGGCCCTCGCGACGGTGGCCCGCTGGCCATCGGCCCCGGCACCGGTGGTGCGTTGGCGATCGGCCCCGGCGCCGGCGGCACCGTGGCGACCGTCCCCGGCGGAGCGTCGGCGACCGGCCTGGGCAACGGTGGAGCGTCGGCGACCGGGCCGGGCAACGGTGGAGCGACGGCGACCGGCCCGGCCTCGACCGGGGACGAGCAGCGGGCGGAGGTGCGCTCATGAGACGACCCTCTCTGCTGGGGGCACTGGGTGTGGTGGTGCTGCTGGGTGCCGGCTGTGGCATCCCGGCCGGCTCCGACGTGCGGGTGGACGGCAAGGGCGGCGCCGTGACCGGGGCCGGCGTGGTCGACCTGCGCAGCGGTGAGCCGCCGACGCGGCCGTCCAGCGGCAGCGACAACGAGATGTTCGTGCGCAACTTCCTGTCCGCCGCCGCAGGTGAGCCGGACCGCGCCTACGAACGGGTCAAGGCGTACGTCGCCCCGGAGTCCAAGTCTCGCCTGCAGGACAAGAAGGGCAGCGAGGTCGCGCTGAACGTGGTCCGGCTGCGCGAGGCGGTCTACACCCTGAACAGCGACAACACCACCACCGTGAAGATCAGTGTGCAGCAGATCGGTGTGCTGCGAGCCAACGGCGTCCTGGCCCCGCCCGTCGCGACCGAGACGCAGTACGAGTTCCGGCTGCGCAGCGCGGCGTTCGACGGTGGTGCCAACGACGAGCGTGCCGGCCTCTACGTCGTCGACCCGCCGAACGTGCTGCTGCTCAGCGACGCCGCCCTCAAGCAGTACTACCAGGACGAGTCGATCTACTTCTGGAGTTCCGACCGCAGCCGCCTGGTGCCCGACCAGCGTTACCGGCCGCTGGCCGTGCCCAGCGAGCGTCGGGTCAACGAGGTGGTGAAGTGGCTGGTCGGTGGCCCTTCCGACTGGTTGCGCCCGGGGGTCGTCGGGCTGCCCGACCGCACCGAGCTGATCAACAACGCCACCGGCGCGGACAGCCGGTGGGAGGTCAACCTCGACATGTCCGGTGACGACCGGAACGGGATCGACCAGCTGATCACCCAACTCGCCTGGTCGCTCGGTGACCTGACGGGCGAGCTGGAGCTGAAGATCCGCAACAACTCGCAGCCCGTGCAGGACCTGGTCGAGCGACGAAACGCCCAGCAGCTCTACCCGAACGCCGACAGCCCGCAGCGGTTCGGCGTGTACGAGGGCGCCATCCACCCCCTCGACTTCGACGGCGAACTCAGCGGGACGGTGCCGCTGGCACCCGAGGCCAACCGCAACATCGTCTCCGCCGGCCTCGCGGTGGCCAAGGACCGGCGAATCCTCGCCGCGATGATCACCACCGGCAGCAGCAACGGTCGGTACCGTCTGTCGGTGGGCACGGGTGCCGCGCCGGTCACCGTCGTCAGCCGCAGCGACACGGAGCACACCTCGATGAGCCGCCCGGTCTGGCTGCGTACCGCCGACTCCCGGGCCGGTCGCGGCCTGGTGGTGGCGGACGGGCTGCTCTACCGATTCGACGAGGCGGCCCGGATGTACCAGGTGCCGCTCAACCTGCCCTCCGGCGACGTCACCGCGGTCGCCGCCGCACTGGACGGCCAGCGGGTCGCGCTGATCGCGGGGGGCCAGCTCTACGTCGCCGCGGTGAACCTCGACGGCGGCGGGGTCTCGATCGGGCCGCCCCGGCAAGTGGCCACCTCGCTGACCGGCCTCACGGCGGTCGACTGGAGCCGGGAGGACCGGCTGGTGGTGGCGGGGTCGGCGGGCCAGCAGGCGATCTACGAGATCAGCGTCGACGGCGCCCTGGAGACGCCCCTACGGACCGACGTGGGTGCCAAGGTCAACCACCTGACGGCGTACCCGACCAACCGCACCGTACGGGCACCCAGCGGGGCCTACATGTACGAGGCGAACGGGGTGGCCTACCGGAGCAGTCCGTTCGAGCGGATCGAGCCCGAGCGGGTGCGCGACATCCCCTCGGTGCCGGCTGGCGTCCGCCCGAGTAACCCGTCGGCACCGTTCTTCCTCTACTGACACGGTGAGCGGGCTCTGGGCGGACCTCGCCGACCTGGTACTCCCCACCACCTGCGCGGGTTGTCGGGAGCGGCGGCCCGGCCTGCGGCACGGGGTCTGTCCGGCCTGCGTCACGGCGCTGGAGGCGCTGCGGCCACGGTCGGTTCGGCCCACACCCGCCCCGCCGGGCCTGCCGCCCTGTGTCGCGCTCGGCCCGTACGGCGGCCCGCTGCGCGAGGCTCTGCTGGCGTACAAGGAACACGGCCGGCACGGGCTGGCCCGTCCACTCGGCGCGCTGCTCGCGGAGGTCGTCGCGGCGGCGGTCGGTGATGCCCGCCCGCTGGCGCTGGTCCCGGTCCCGGACACGGCGGCGGCGGCCCGGTCCCGGTACGGGGATCACCTGGACCGGTTGGCCCGGCACTGCGCGGCCCGCCTCGACCGGAGCGGCTGGGCGGTGCGGGTGCACCGCCCGCTGCGTGCGTTGCCCCGTCCCGACTCGGTCACGCTGGACAGCACCGGGCGGGCGGCGGCAGCCGAGGCGGCGTTCCGGCCGCGCTCCACCGCGCTGGGCCGGGGGCGTGCCGCGAGCGGGACGCCGGTCGTGGTGCTGCTCGACGACATCGTCACCACCGGCGTCACCCTGGCCGCCGCAGCCAGGGTGCTGACCGCGACCGGGTGGGCACCGAGTGTGGCCGCGGTGCTCGCGGCGACCGAGAAAAGACACCACTCGTAACCGATCGTGTTTCCGTTTCACCCATTGGTGTACGAGCTGCGAAAAATCCTGGGCTGTCTCGGCAACATGGGGTGACTGTCGAGCAAACAGGAGTTAGCGTTTCGCTGTCGGGGGTAGGAGGTCATCCCATCCGCCCCTGGCGGTGAGAGGAGGCGTAGCCGTACCAACCGGTCGACGCCAGCGGGTCTCCCCACGGCGCGCGACCGGGTCAACCGGATCGAAGACCGTCCGAACAAGGGAGGTCACGTGGACATCGTGGTCAAGGGCCGAAACGTCGAAGTGCCGGACCATTACCGGGTGCACGTAGCCGAGAAACTCGCAAAGATCGAACGCTACGACCACAAGCTTATCCGTGTCGATGTCGAGCTGTTTCACGAGCGCAATCCGCGCCAGGCCGACCACTGCCAGCGGGTCGAGATCACCTGCGTTTCCCGGGGCCCGGTCATGCGGGCCGAGGCCTGCACGAACGACTTCTACAGTGCGCTCGACGCGGCCATCGCCAAGCTCGACACCCGGCTGCGCCGCGCGGCCGACCGTCGCCGCGTACACCGGGGTCGGCACGCGCCGATCTCCGTCGCCGAGGCCACCGCGGGCCTGCCCGTCGCGGACCTGGTGGCCCCCGCGCTGAGCGCCTCGGCCGAGGGTGCCCGCGCCGGCACCGCCGTCGCGGAGCGGGTCGAGGAGGAGTACGACGACCAGCAGCCGTGGCACATCGCCCGGGAGAAGGTGCACCCGGCGGAGCCGATGACGATCGACGACGCGTTGTTCGAGATGGAACTGGTCGGTCACGACTTCTACCTGTTCCAGGACAAGGAGTCCGGCCGCCCCAGCGTCGTCTACCGGCGCCACGCCTACGACTACGGCATCATCTCCCTCGCCACCTGACCGGTCCCCGACCCGCGTCGGTCACCGGGTCGTGGTGGAGAAACGCCCACCACGGCCCGGTGATCCGTCAGCGCAGGTCGCCGGGGAGCAACGCGAAGGTCAGGTCGTCCAGGCGGGTGCCGGCCAGCCCGGGCAGACGACCACGTTGCAGGCCCTCGCGCCGGAACCCGGCCCGCTCCAGCACCCGGTGCGACGCGGTGTTGTCCGGCACCGTGCCGGCGGCCAGCCGAGCGATGCCGGCCGCGCCGAACGCCCACGCCGCGAGCAGCCGGACCGCCCGCGTCGCGTACCCCCGGCCGCGCCAGTCGGGCAACAGGGCGTAGCCGACCGACGCCTCGCCGCCGGCCACATCGGTGTACGACAACCCGCAACTGCCCGCCGGCTGCCCGCTGGCCACGTCCGTGATCAGCAGCCGGGCGATCTCGCCGGTCAGCCATCCGCTCTCCGCGAGACGGCAGCGCCGTTCGATCGCCTCCCGCGTCGGCGGCACGGGCGGCGCCTGGTTCGCCACCACCTCGGGCCGGCTGTGCAGCCGGTACATCGGCTCCGCGTCGCCGGGCGCGAGCGGGCGCAGCGCCACCACCTGATCGCTGAGCACCCCGTCGGGCAGGTCCGGCAGCAGTCGGGCGGCCGGGCCGGGCGGGTCGGCAGCGAGGCGTACCCAGGCCAGCAGGTCGTGCCGACCCCCGTCGCGGGCGCTACCGGCGGACCGGCGCGAACCCTCGTAGCGGAACCCGGCGGCCAGCGCGACCCGCTGGCTCGGGCCGTTCTCCGCGTGGGTGAGCAGCTCCAGTCGAGCCGTCCCGGTGGCGAACGCGTGCTCGCCGAGCGCTCGGGTCGCGGCCGTGGCCACCCCTCGTCCGCGCGCCGCCGGCCGCACCCAGTAACCGATCTCGGCCTGCCCCCGTGCGGGCACCGGGTTGGACAGCCCCACCGTGCCGAGCAGCCGGTCCGTCGCCGGGTCCGCGATGGCGTACGCCGCGCCGCCGCCGGTCCAGGCCGCTGGGGCGCCCGCGTCGATCCACCAGCGGGCGTCGACCTCGGTGTACGGCGCTGGCAGGCCGGTCATGAACCGTTGGCTCACCGGGTCGGCCAAGCCGTCGACCACGTCGGCGGTGTCCTCGGCGCGGAACGGCCGCAGCCGCACCCCGTACGCCTCGACAACCTGCCGGAGGCTCACGTCAGGTCCTTGGCGAGCAGCGCGCCCACCCACACGTCGACCCGCTCGCCGCGGTGCTGCACCCCGGCCCGGGCCGTTCCCTCGAACGTGAAGCCCGCCTTCTCGGCCACCCGGCGGGAGGCGGTGTTGCCCACGTTCGCCTTCCACTCGATCCGGGCCAGGCCCAACGTGCTGAAGCCCCATGCGCTGAGCGCGACCAGTGCGGCCGGCAGGTATCCCCGGCCACGGGCCGCCGGGGCGGTCATGAACCCCACGTCCGCCAGCAGCGGGTCGGTGGGGGAGAGTCGCAGGTCGAGCGTGCCCGCGTACCGGTCGTCGGAGTCGGCGATCACGAAGCAGGCGGCGTCCCCCCGAGCCCAGGCGTCCCGGCCGTAAGCCTGGTAGCCCTGCGCGTCGGCGCGCTCGTACGGGTCCGGCACGGTCGTCCAGCGGATGCTCTCCGGGTCCCGGCAGGTCTGCACCACAGCGTCCAGGTCCGGCTCCTCCATGGGCCGCAGGCGCAGCTCGCCGGTCCCGGTCTCGGCGAACAGGACGGGCTGTGGGCGGCCGAAGACGGCGGCCCGCCGGGCGGTCAGGGTGCCCGGTCCGGCCGGCCCGGTCGAGCCGGGGGCGGGTACCTCGCCGGGCAGCAACGAGCCGATCCAGCCGTCTGCGGCGCTGTGCAGCGCCGGGTGGGTCAGCCGCAGCCGCCCGTCGACCCGGAACCCGGCCCGGAGCGCGACCAGCCGAGAGGCGTGGTTGCCCACCTCGGACTGCCAGATCAGCCGGCGTAGCCCCAGGCTGTCGAAGGACCAGCGGGCCACCGCTCGGGTGGCCCGGACCATCACCCCCCGGCCCCGCGCCCACGGCGCGGTCCAATAGCCGATCTCACCGGTGCCCGCCTGGTCGATGGAGATCAACCCGCACGAGCCGAGCAGATCACCGGTCGCCGCGTCGCAGACCGCGAACGGCGCCCCGGTGCCCTCCGCCCAGGCCCGCCCGCTCACCTCGGTGACGAACCCGTGAGCGTGCTCCGGTCGATAGGGGCGCGGCACGGTGGTCCAGCGTTGGATGTCCGGATCCTGGCAGGCTCGGTGCACGGCCTCGGCGTCCGCCTCCCGCCAGGGCCGCAGCAGCACGCCATCCTCGATGATCTCCACGGGCTCCACTCGTGCATCGTGCCGCAACGTTCGCCGACGGCGTAACCGGATAACGCCCCCGGCGTACCCGCTACGCGAGTTATGTCGGGTTCGACGCGATGGACCGCCGCTACCAGTGACCATCACGCCGATGGAGCGCCTACGATGGTTCGAGACCGTCTAGGGGAGCGTTGATCCGTGTCGATTCTGGAAAAGGTCCTTCGCGCAGGCGAGGGCCGCATGGTGCGCCGGCTGAAGGCCATCGCCGCCGCCGTCAACTCGATCGAGGACGACTACGTCAACCTCAGCGACGAGGAACTGGCCGGCATGACCGAACAGTTCCGGGAACGGCTCGAAGAGGGTGAGACCCTCGACGACATCCTGCCGGAGGCGTTCGCGGTGGCCCGCGAGGCGTCCGCCCGGGTGCTGGGCCAGCGTCCGTACGACGTCCAGGTGATGGGCGGCGCGGCACTGCACTTCGGCAACATCGCCGAGATGAAGACCGGTGAGGGCAAGACGCTGACCTCGGTCATGGCCGTCTACCTCAACGCGCTGTCCGGCAAGGGCGTGCACGTGATCACCGTCAACGACTACCTCGCCCAGCGCGACGCCGCCTGGATGGGCCGGGTGCACGAGTTCCTCGGGCTGACCGTCGGTGTGGTGCTGCCCAACCGGCCGTCCACCGAGCACCGCGCCGCGTACGAGTGCGACATCACCTACGGCACCAACAACGAGTTCGGCTTCGACTACCTGCGCGACAACATGGCCTGGTCGAAGGACGAGCTGGTGCAGCGCGGGCACAACTTCGCGGTGGTCGACGAGGTCGACTCGATCCTGATCGACGAGGCCCGCACCCCGCTGATCATCTCCGGCCCGGCCGAGCACTCGGCCCGCTGGTACGGCGAGTTCGCCGGCGTGGTGGCCCGGCTCCAGCCCGGCACCGACGGCGAGGGCGACTACGAGGTCGACCACTCCAAGCGCACCATCGCGGTGACCGAGCGCGGTGTCGCCAAGGTCGAGGACCGGCTCGGCATCGACAACCTGTACGAGTCGGTCAACACCCCGCTGGTCGGCTACCTCAACAACGCCATCAAGGCCAAGGAGCTCTACAAGCGCGACAAGGACTACATCGTCAACGACGGTGAGGTCCTGATCGTCGACGAGTTCACCGGTCGCATCCTGCACGGCCGCCGCTACAACGAGGGCATGCACCAGGCGATCGAGGCCAAGGAGGGGGTGGAGATCAAGCAGGAGAACCAGACCCTGGCCACCATCACCCTCCAGAACTACTTCCGCCTCTACGAGAAGCTGTCCGGCATGACCGGTACGGCACAGACCGAGGCAGGCGAGTTCAACAAGGTCTACAAGGTCGGCGTCGTGACCATCCCGACCCACCGCCCGATGGTCCGCGAGGACCGGCCGGACGTCATCTACAAGACGGAGAAGGCCAAGTTCAACGCGGTCATCGAGGACATCGCCGAGCGGCACCAGCTGGGTCAGCCGGTGCTGGTCGGCACCGTCTCGGTGGAAAACTCCGAGATCCTCTCCCAGTTGCTGCGTCGGCGCGGCATCCCGCACAACGTGCTGAACGCCAAGTTCCACGCCCGGGAGGCCGAGATCGTCGCCCAGGCCGGGCGTAAGGGCGCCGTCACCGTCGCCACCAACATGGCCGGCCGCGGCACCGACATCCTCCTCGGTGGCAACCCCGAGTTCCTCGCCGCGAACGAGCTGCGCCAGCGTGGCCTCGACCCGTTGGAGAACGAGGAAGAGTACGCCAAGGCGATGGAGGACGTCCTTCCCACGTGGAAGCAGGCCTGTGACGCCGAAGCGGACGAGGTCGCCGCCGCCGGTGGTCTCTACGTGCTGGGCACCGAGCGGCACGAGTCCCGCCGGATCGACAACCAGCTACGCGGTCGTGCCGGCCGGCAGGGTGACCCGGGCGAGTCCCGCTTCTACCTGTCCCTGCAGGACGAGCTGATGCGACGCTTCCGGGCCGGTGCGGTCGAGGCGGTGATGGAGCGCTTCAACATCCCGGAGGACGTGCCCATCGAGTCGAAGATGGTCACCCGGCAGATCAAGAGCGCCCAGGCCCAGATCGAGGGCCAGAACGCCGAGATCCGCAAGAACGTCCTCAAGTACGACGAGGTGCTCAACAAGCAGCGCCAGGTCGTCTACGCCGAGCGGCTCCGGGTGCTCAACGGCGAAGACCTCTCCGACCAGGTCCGCAACATGATCGACGACACCGTCGAGGCGTACGTGCGGGGAGCCACCTCCGAGGGCTACGGCGAGGACTGGGATCTCGAGCAGCTCTGGTCCAGCCTGAAGCAGCTCTACCCGGTCGGCGTGACGATCGAGGAGCTGGAAGAGGAGGCCGGCGGCTCGCGTGCCGGCATGGACGCCGACTTCCTGGTCGCCCGCCTCAAGGAGGACGCGAACGCCGCGTACGACCGGCGCGAGGAGCAGGTCGGCACCGAGGGCGTGCGTCAGCTCGAGCGGATGGTGCTGCTCCAGGTCATCGACCGGAAGTGGCGCGAGCACCTCTACGAGATGGACTACCTCCAGGAGGGCATCAACCTCCGGGCGTACGCCCAGCGCGACCCGGTGGTGGAATACCAGCGCGAGGGCTTCGACATGTTCGCCACCATGATGGAGGGCATCAAGGAGGAGACGGTCGGCTTCCTCTACAACGTCGACGTCCAGGTGACCGAACCGGAGCCGGAAGAGGGATCCGAAGAGGTCACGCTGCTCGACAAGCCGGTGGAGATCCGGGCCAAGGGCCTCAACCAGGCACCGCGGCGGCAGGGCCTGCAATACTCCGCCCCCACCATCGACGGCGAAGCCAGCCCGGGCGCCGTCGCCGTGGAGCAGGCCGAGCAGCAGGCTCCGGCGCTCGGCGTGGGCCGACCGGCCCCGAATGCTCCGGCGGCACCGGGGCAGACCGCACCGTCCGCTCCGCAGCGGCCCGCGTCCGGGCTGCGCGGCCCGGTGCTGCCGACGGCCGGCTCCCGTCGTCCGGCACCGAACCAGGCGGAAGCGAGCAACGGTCCGTCCCGCAACGCGCCGTGCCCCTGTGGCTCGGGTCGCAAGTACAAGCGCTGCCACGGCGCGCCCAACGGCGGAAACTGACCAACAGCACCTGACGAACGGGTCCCGGCCTCTTGGCCGGGACCCGTTCGTCGTCTCGGGCCCTCCTCGCGCCCAACCAGCCCGCCGGCACCCCCGCCACCCGGCCTGCCCCCGCTGGCCCGCAGGCGCGTCCGCGATGATCGACTCGCTTTCAAGGAAGTCGGGGTGTCGTCGGCAGGTTGATGGCCCGACTTTCAAGAACCCGAGTCGATCAAGCCGTGCTGGCACGGCTCGACCTGATATGGCGCGGCGGGTTTGCTCGGCCGTGGCCCTGGTCCTGGCCCTGGCTCCCGGCTCCCGGCTCCCGGCTCCCGGCTCGGGTCCGTTGGTCAGAGGACGTGCAGGGCGGTGCACAGCCAGCGACCCCGACGATGTTCCAAGCGGAGCGCCATCGCCCAGCTTCGGCCGGCCGTGCCGGTGAGGACGGCAGCCGCCTCCACGGCGGCTTCCCGGGGCTCGCAGACGCGGAGGCGGAGCAGTCGGACCGCCGGTCGGGTGGCGCGGCGGCGAGGTGCCCCGGTTCGCGTGGACGCGCGGGCCAACTCGGTCAGCAGGTCAGCCGCTCGGGGTGGGTCGAGCAGTGCGCGCACCTGTGCCGGCGACCGGTACCCGTTGATCACTTCCAGGCAGGTGGCGACGAAACGATGCGCGGCTCGGGCGCATTCCGGGGCGGCCGCTGAGGGTAGCGACGCGGCCGGGTGAGTGGTGGGTCCAGTGCGCACTGGACGGAGGGCAGCCCGGCGTTCGGGAGGTCGGACCGGGTCTGGCCGGGTCGAGGCGAAGAGGTCGAGGGCGAGCTGCCCGTGGGTGGGCACTGGCCAGTACGACCCGTCGGTCTCGTCGGCGTACGGCGGATCGATGGGTGGGACCGGGCGCAGCCGCACGGGCGGTCGGGAAGGGCCGGGCCGCGCCTCGCTCATCATTCCCCCTTGATCTTGCGTTTGTCTTCGTTTGCCTGCGACAGACTCAATTCTCGACAACAGAACGGCCCCGGTCAATGGCTTGGCCGATGATCGGGGCCGGACAGGCGATGTCGCGCTGGACCGAGTCGGAAAGATCCCCCGCAACGGCAGGGAAGTAGGGGCCTCAACCCGCCACGAGGCCACCACTCAGGGAAACTGCGCGATCCCGGAGCCGGAGCCCAGGAGCCCGGGTCGGAGCCTTGAGCCGGAGCCGTGAGCCGGAACTGGGGATGCGTAGCCGGGCAGGGAGGAAGGTCGAGCGGCGTACGGGAACGACGCTAGGCGCACCTACTCCGGGTCGCGGTCGATCAGTGGGTTGCTCTGCACCCATTCTGCCGTCTCGTGGTATTTGCGGGAGATGTACTCCTCCAGACGCGCCCGTTCGACGCGCCACTGGCCGCGTCCGCCGATCTTGATTGCGGGCAGTTCACCGCTGCGCACCATGTGGTAGACCTGCGAGTCCGACACGTTCAGCTCGGCGGCGACGTCGGAGAGCAGCAGGAACCTCGGCTCCACAGGAACCCCCGGGGTTGATGTCGTTTGGCTCAGTTTGCCATCGACCGCCCTCGCCGCCCAGCACCGGCTGCTTACGCGGCAGGCCGGACCGCGCAGGACACACCGGCCGGAAACTTCCACCGGCCGGAGGCGGGGTGTATGACGGTCAACGGCGTGCGGCATGATCTGCGCCCGTGCCGGCGGCCGCCGGTGGTGGACGAAGCGGGGAGACGACCGGTGACCGACGAGCTTGTCCGGGTGTACGTGCCGGCGACCGTACCGATGCTGGCCCGGCTGCGTGCGGAGGGGCTGGCCGCCGCCGAGGCCCATGCCGTGACCCCGGCGCTGCGCGAGTGGTACGCCGAGGGCGACGAGGAGGAGTTGGAGTACGTCGCGTTCACCCGGGCCGCCCAGGACGCGCTGCACCTGCTCCGGGCCGATCCCGGCGCTCCCCGCCGCCGCGTCGTCGTCTCGGCCGACCTGCCGGCGGGCGCGGTCGGGCGGGGCGACGGTGAGCTGGGTTCCAGCACTGTGACGTTGGCTGACGCCGTGCCGGTCGGCGCCATCGCGGCCATCCACGTGGACGGAGCGGACGCGGTCGAGGACGTCACCGCGGCGGCCGACGTCGTGGCCGAGGCGGCGGCGGGCGACCCCGATGCTCAGTTCGCCGTCGACGGTGCTGAGGATCACGAGCTGGAGTGGTACGACGTGACCGAGCTGGACCTGCTCCTGCGCGCGGCCAGCTGAGCCGCACGCCACAACGGCGCCGCGAGGTGTCAACCCGACCCTGCGGCAAGCTTGGCGTCGACCGACGTCAGCGCGAGGTGCCGACCCGACCCGCGGCAGGCCGGGCGTGGACCGACGTCAGCGCGCCGGGTCGGCCTTGGCCGGGTCCGTGTCGAGCCGGTCGAACGCCTCGGCCGGGTCCGGCTCCTCGGTCTCCGCAGCGGCCCGGTCCGCAGCGGCCCGGTCCGCAGCGGCCCGGTCCGCGACGGGCTGCGGGCTGTCGGCTGGTTCGTCGTCGTCGTTGTGCGCGGGGCCGAGCGTGCGGCCGAACGCGATGAGCGCGGTCAGTGCCCCGACGAAGAGCACCCAGATGCCGTTGTCCACCCGTGAGGTGCCCAGCGAGGTCTGCGCCACCGCGTCCGCCTCGCTGAGCGCACTGGCCAGATCGAGCAGCGATCGGCCACCGATCCGGATGATCACCTCGGCGAGCAGCAGGAGCAGCCCCGGCCCGGCGCCGGCGAGCAGGTATGCCGGCCAGCGCAGTGCCGGAGCGGCAGGATCGCGGCGGAGGGCTCGGCGTCGCGACCAGGTCAGGTAGCCGTAGGCGAGGAGTCCGGCGAGGAGCCCGGCGACGAGCGACTCGGTGCGGGACACCCACTTGGCCGCGTCGACCAACGACTGTTGGCTGTCGCCGGCCCCGAAGAGGTCGAACAACGGGTCCCGGGCCTGGCTGAACGCGACCACGAAGACGAGCGTGCCCAGCGCGGCGGTCACCACCGCGCCGACCGCCGGGGCGGTCCGCGCGCCGGCCACCGCGCCGCCGATGATCGCCGCAGCCGCCGTGGTGCCGGCGATCACGTTGGTGGTCGAGGTGTCGAAGTAGGTGAGGTTGATCGCCAGCGCGGAACCCAGGCCGACCAGCATGCCGCCGCCGATCGCCCCGGTGAAGCGCAGGGTGGCCCAGTCCCCGTACCTGCGGGACAGCAGGTTGCTCGCGGCCAGCGCGACGGCCGTCCCGGCCACCAGCGCGGCCGAGATCACGCCGGGCAGGGCGAACGCCGAGAGACTGATCGCGGTGATCCCGGCCGCCGCCGAGGTGATGGCCTCCCGCGTGGACCAGAGCATGGCGGTCAGCCACCCGAGCGCCAGCAGCGCGAGGACCGCCGCGCCGGGCGCGGGCAGCGGCCGGCTGCTGGGGCTGGCCGCGTCGGCCGCCGGGTCGTCCGACTCCGCGGACGGGGTGCGGCCGGGCTGCTTGGTCATCGTCTCCCCTTCGAGGCGGCAGGTCACCGACCATTCAGGGTACGCGGGCCCGCTGGGTCGCCCGCCGCCCCGGGACCACCGCAACGGGGTACGCGCCGAGCAACTCCCCGAGCGTGCCGGCGGCGCGGATGCCGGCGCGGGGGCGGGGCGGCTGCCCGATGCGTGGATGGGTGCTCGGATCGAGCCCGGCCGGTAATCGGATCGAGCCCGGTCGGTAAGGGGAGAAGGGGTGCACCGGTCCTTGGCCGAAGGCGGTGGCGGAGGTGGGGCGCGCAGCTCTCCATGGGAGAATCACGGGAGGTCCCGCCGCTGCTCGGCCCCCCCCGGGTGGCGTCCGGTGTCCGACCGTCCGGTCGGTGCCCGCGGGTCCGGTTTCGCCACTGCTGTCGAGATCGCCAGGAGCCTTGATGGATGCCGTGTTCTCCGTTCCCGAGCCGCGCAACGAGCCGGTTCGCAACTACGAGCCGGGCAGCCCCGACCGGGACCGGCTCCAGCGGCGGCTGACCGAGCTCGCCGCCGAGCGCATCGACCTGCCGATGACCATCGGTGGTGAGCAGCGGATGGCTGCCGGTGACTCGATCGACGTGGTGCAGCCGCACAAGCACGCGCACGTGCTCGGCGTGACGGGTCACGCCACCCACGACGACGCCCGCGCCGCGATCAAGGCGGCCAAGGACGCCGCCCCGATGTGGCGGGCGCTGCCCTTCGAGGAGCGCGCCGCGATCTTCCTGCGCGCCGCCGAGATGCTCGCCGGCCCCTGGCGCGACACCCTCAACGCCGCCACCATGCTCGGCCAGTCGAAGACCGCGATCCAGGCGGAGATCGACGCGGCGTGCGAGTTCATCGACTTCCTCCGGTTCAACGTGCACTTCGCCCGCCGGCTGCTCGAGGAGCAGCCGGCGTCCTCGCCGGGCGTCTGGAACCGCTTCGACCACCGCCCGCTGGAGGGCTTCGTCTACGCGGTCACCCCGTTCAACTTCACCGCCATCGCCGGCAACCTGCCGTCCGCGCCGGCGCTGCTGGGCAACACGGTGATCTGGAAGCCGGGCCCGACCCAGCAGTTCGCCGCGCACTTCACGATGCGGCTGTTCGAGGCCGCCGGCCTGCCGCCCGGCGTGATCAACATGGTCACCGGCCGGGGCGAGGAGGTCTCCGACGTCGTACTCGCCGACCCGGATCTGGCCGGCATCCACTTCACCGGTTCCACCAAGGTCTTCCAGCAGTTGTGGCGGACCGTCGGCGACAACATCGCCCGTTACCGGGGCTACCCGCGCCTGGTCGGCGAGACCGGCGGCAAGGACTTCGTGGTCGCGCACACCAGCGCCGACGTGGACGCCCTGCACACCGCGCTGATCCGCGGCGCGTACGAGTACCAGGGCCAGAAGTGCTCGGCGGCCTCGCGGGCGTACGTGCCGCGGTCGATCTGGGAGGGTGGGCTGCGCGACCGGCTGGCCGCCACCACCGACTCGTTGACCTACGGCGACGTGGCCGACTTCGGCAACTTCGGTGGCGCGGTGATCGACGACAAGGCGTTCGCCCGGCACACCGCGGCGCTCGAGTTGATCGCCGGTGACGACTCCTGCCGGGTGCTGGCCGGTGGCACCGCGGACGACTCGGTCGGCTACTTCGTCCGGCCGACCCTGTTCGAGTGCTCCGACGCCGCCCACGAGACCTTCACCACCGAGTACTTCGGGCCGATCCTGGGCGTGCACGTGTTCGACGACGCCCGTTTCGACGACGTGGTCGCGCAGGCCGAGTCGATCGCCCCGTACGCGCTGACCGGCTCGGTGTTCGCCACCGACCGCCGGGTGGTCGACGCGGTCGCCGAGCGCATGCGGTACGCGGCCGGCAACTTCTACATCAACGACAAGCCGACCGGCGCCGTGGTCGGGCAGCAGCCCTTCGGTGGAGCCCGGGCCAGTGGCACCAACGACAAGGCGGGCTCCTGGCTGAACCTGGTCCGTTGGTTGTCGCCCCGGACGATCAAGGAGACCTTCGTGCCGCCGACCGACCACACGTACCCCCACATGGGGTAGGCGTCATCCGTTAGGAAGGGTCCCTTGTTATGCACCTGGCGTTAACAAGGGGCCCTTCCTTATGGGCGGAGCCATCGATAGTCCTCAACGGACAGTCTGCCGCCGACAGTGCACTTAGGAAGTCCTGTTGGGTGGCAAACTGGCAAATCCTGGACGCCGGGTGCGCAAAGTGGCAGCGTAGTGGGCATGGCGGATTCCGGAGTCAACCCTACGGCGGCGGCCCTGCTCGGCCTCCTCCATGAGGGCCCGATGACAGGCGGTCAGTTGATGGCCGCCGCTGAGCGCCGTCTGGCGCCGTACTGGTCGATGACCCGCAGCCAGGTCTACCGCGAGTTGCCGGTGCTGGCCGAGCGGGGTTTCGTGCGTCTCGGTAAGCCGGGGCCGCGGATGAGCCAGCCGTACTCACTCACTGCGAGCGGGAAACGGACGTTTTCCCGCTGGCTCGCGGAGAACCCGGGGCGGGACACCATCCGAAACCCGATCGCGCTCCGGATGGCCTTCGGCAACCTGCATTCCGCGAGCCAGTTGAAGGGCCTGTACGCCTCGGCCAACGAGTACCACACCGAGGCCCTGGCCCAGGTTCGGGAACAGGTCAAGAACGCCAAACGGGACGGCGAGACGTACGACGCCAGCGCGCTGGAGTTCGCCGTCGCCTACCACCGGGCCGCCCTGTCGTGGTTGAAGTCCGCCCCCGTCGGGTGATGATCGGCGGGTTCGCGCATCCGCAACGAGCTGGGCTGCCTGCGGCACAGTACGCTTGTCTGTCGTGACCGCTGCCGATTACGCCGAACAGCTCAAGGAACTCGACGCGACCCTGCGAAACATCGAGGCCGTCCTCAACATCGACCGGCTCCACGAGGACAAGGCCCGCCTCGAGCAGGAGGCCTCCGCCCCCGATCTGTGGGACGACCAGGCCAAGGCTCAGCAGGTGACCTCGCAGCTGTCGTACGTCAACGGCGAGATCAGCAAGCTGGGCAGCCTCCGCTCCGGCCTCGACGACGCCCAGGTGTTGCTGGAGCTGGCCGAGGCCGAGTCCGATCCCGGCGTGCTGACCGAGGTCGAGTCGGAGATCACCGGGTTGACCAAGGCCATCCAGGAGATGGAGGTCCGCACCCTGCTCTCCGGCGAGTACGACTCCCGGGAGGCGCTGGTCGCCATCCGGGCCGGCGCCGGTGGAGTGGATGCTGCGGACTTCGCCGAGATGCTGCTGCGGATGTACCTGCGCTGGGCGGAGCGGCACGGCTACCCGACCGAGGTCTACGAGACCTCGTACGCCGAGGAGGCGGGCCTGAAGTCGGCCACCTTCGCGGTGAAGGTGCCGTACGCGTTCGGCACGCTCAGCGTCGAGTCGGGCACCCACCGTCTGGTCCGGATCAGCCCGTTCGACAACCAGGGCCGCCGGCAGACCAGTTTCGCGGGCGTCGAGGTCCTGCCGGTCACCGAGCAGACCGACCACATCGACATCCCGGAAAACGAGGTACGCGTCGACGTCTACCGTTCCTCCGGCCCCGGTGGGCAGAGCGTCAACACCACCGACTCGGCGGTCCGGCTGACCCACATCCCGACCGGCATCGTGGTGACCTGCCAGAACGAGAAGTCGCAGTTGCAGAACAAGGCGTCCGCGCTGCGGGTGCTGCAGGCCCGACTGCTGGAGCGCAAGCGCCAGGAGGAGCAGGCCAAGCTCGAAGGGCTCAAGGAGAACGCCGCCGGCTCGTGGGGCGACCAGATGCGCTCCTACGTCCTGCACCCGTATCAGATGGTGAAGGATCTCCGAACCGAGCAGGAGACCGGCAATCCGAGCGCGGTCTTCGACGGTGAGTTGGACGGTTTCATCGAGGCGGGCATCCGCTGGCGCAAGCAGCGGCAACTCGCCGACGACGGTGCGTAACCGCGCGTAGGCGCAGCGCGTCATCGATCTCCAGGTGGGGGCCTGATTCGGCGACTCGCGACGGATCGGCGGGGCGTGGGGCTTGGCTCAGTTGTTACACCGCGTAGACTCACGACCCGTGATTCAGCTTGAGCAAGTGACGAAGACGTACCCGAAGGCGTCCCGGCCTTCGCTCGACAACGTGTCCGTCTCGATCGAGAAGGGCGAGTTCGTCTTCTTCATCGGTCCATCCGGCTCCGGCAAGTCCACGATCATCAAGATGCTGCTGCACGAGGTGGCCCCCAACAAGGGCCGCGTCGTCGTCAACGGCAAGGACGTCACGTCGATGCGTTCCTGGAAGCGACCCCACTTCCGGCGCTCGATCGGCTGTGTCTTCCAGGACTTCCGGCTGCTGCCGAACCGCACCGCCTACGAGAACGTGGCGTTCGCCCTCGAGGTGATCGGCAAGACCAAGGCGGTTGCCCGCCGGGTCGTGCCGGAGGTGTTGGAGCTGGTCGGGCTCGGTGGCAAGGAGCATCGTTACCCGCACGAGCTCTCCGGTGGTGAGCAGCAGCGGGTCGCGGTCGCCCGGGCGTTCGTGAACCGTCCGCTGATCCTGCTGGCGGACGAGCCCACCGGAAACCTGGACCCGGACACCTCGATCGAGATCATGCGCCTGCTGGACCGGATCAACCGCACCGGCACGACCGTCGTGATGGTCACCCACGACTCCAACATCGTGAACCAGATGCGCCGCCGCGTTGTCGAGATCGAGAGCGGTCGCATCGTGCGTGACCAGGCCCGCGGCGTCTACGGGTGAGCCGACGCTCCACCCTTGCGCAGCCTGACGACGAACACCTCATGCCGGAGACCCGGAGGAAATCCCGATGCGCGTGAAATACGTCCTGTCCGAGGTACTGGTCGGACTGTGGCGCAACGTGACCATGTCCATCGCGATGATCATCACGATGGCGGTCTCGCTGACCATGCTCGGCGCCAGCGGTCTCATGTACCGCCAGGTCGACGACATGAAGGACCTCTACTTCAAGAACATCCAGGTCGCGATCTTCCTGAACCAGGAGGTGAGTGAGCAGGAGCGCACCGATCTGCAGACCAAGCTCGACGGTGACCCCCTGGTGAAGGAGGTCATCTACGTCGACAAGGCTCAGGCGTACGAGCGCTTCAAGACGATGTACCAGGACGCTCCGGACCTGGTGAACGCGGTCAAGCCGGACCAGCTGCCGGAGTCCTTCCGGATCACGTTGAACAACCCGGAGCAGTACAAGAACATCTACGACCAGTACAAGGAGACCGGCGGCGTCGACGAGATCGTCGACCAGAGCAAACTGCTCGACAAGATCTTCGACATCCTCACCTCGATCCAGAACATCGCCCTGGCTGCCGCCATCGTGATGGCGGTCGCCGCCCTGCTGCTGGTCGCGAACACCATTCAGGTGGCCGCGTACAGCAAGCGGCGTGAGGTCGCGGTCATGAAGCTGGTCGGTGCGTCCAACTGGTTCATCCAGGCGCCGTTCGTGCTCGAAGCGGTGGTGGCCGGCCTGATCGGCTCGCTGCTCGGGCTCGTCGCCCTGGTCGCGGCGAAGTATCTGCTCTTCGACGGCTCGTTGAGCGCGTTGCAGGGCCTGCTCTCGCCGATCACCTGGGGCGACATCCTGTTCATCTTCCCGCTGATGGCCGGCGTCGGTGGTCTGGTCAGCGCGGGCACCGCCTGGATCACCCTGCGCTTCTACCTGCGGGTCTAGGCACCGTACGGGTCGTCCCGTCGTCTCCCGAGGACCCTCCCGCAGCCGGAAATAAACGGCGCGGGAGGGTCCTTGTTGTTCGGGTAGCATGATCGGTTGTCCGGCCGGGGTGAGCCCGGCCACGGACGAAGGAGAGGGGGTGGCGCCGATGCCACGGGAAAAGGGGCGCAAGGTGGTCGCCTCCAACAAGAAGGCGCGCCACGACTACGCGATCCTCGACACCTACGAGGCGGGCATGGCGCTGACCGGCACCGAGGTCAAGTCGCTGCGCGCCGGGCGCGCCTCGCTGGTCGACGCGTTCGCCCAGGAGCGCGACGGCGAGTTGTTCCTGCACGCCATGCACATCCCGGAATACACCCAGGGCACCTGGACCAACCATGAGCCCCGGCGTACGCGCAAGCTGCTGCTCAACCGGGGTGAGATCGACAAGCTGGTCGGCAAGACCCGCGAGGGCGGTCTGACGATCGTCCCGTTGCAGGTCTACTTCTCCGACGGCTGGGCCAAGGTGGAGATCGCCCTAGCCAAGGGCAAGAAGTCGTACGACAAGCGTCAGGACCTCGCCAAGCGGGACGCGGACCGGGAGATCGCCCGGGTGTCCGGCCGGCGCGGCAAGGGCATGGACGACTGATTCATCCTGTTTGCCCGGTTCGGCGTGCCGGCCCGGGGCTCGGGATGAAAGCTGTTGCGGCAGGCGTTAGTCTTGTCAGTGCCGCCACATCGGCGGCCTGTCGAGGGGGTGACTGGTTTCGACTTCGTACGCAGCGACAGGGGAAGCGAGCCGAGGAAGCCGACGTCGTCTCGAGAATCGGTCGTCGGAAACTTATAAGCGCCAAGAACACTCGCGCTGACTTCGCTCTCGCCGCCTGAGGCGAGTAGCTAAGTCTGTCGGCCTGGGAACGCCTTCGTCCCAGTAGCCGGCATCAGCTAGGAGGCTGGCCAATCGGACCCGGTCGCGGGGTCCGTGCGGCGAGATTAATCAGCGACTGGGCCCGTCACACCAACTTGCTCGCGTGAGCGGTGGGGCCGAGTAGAGGCACAGCGAGCTGCGCTCGGAGAAGCCCTGACAAACCGGCGAAGGACCCGGGTTCGATTCCCGGCACCTCCACCACCTCGAACGAAGCGCCCCGGCCCATCAGCCGGGGCGCTTCGTCGTGCCGGAGGTCTTACGCTGCCTGCTGTGACCCACCAGGAGCTGCGTCTGTCGGTCGGCGCGTCACCCGCCCAGCGCACCGTGGCGGTGCTGTCCGGCGTCTTCGTCGCGACCGTCGGTGTGGCGTTCGTGGCGCTGCCCCTGCTCGCCGGCGGGCTGCTGCGTCGGCTGACCGGCCCGGGGGACGCGTTCGCCTCCTACGAGGAGGCCCGCGATCTCCCGCCGGGAATGCTGCCGCCCGCGCTGAGGCATTCCGCTGGCGATGCGGGCCAGTCCAGTCCCGTCCCGGTCGTCGGGCTGTGCGGCCTGCCGTTCGTCCTGCTCGGTGTCTACCTCGTGCTGCGGGTGCTCCGCACCGCCGCATGGCTGGACGGCAGCCAGGTACGGGTGCGGGGCGCGTTCCGTACCCGTACCGTCGACCTCGCCACCGCCCGGATCGATGTCGCCGGAGTGCCACATCGGGAGGTGGGAGACGATGCCCCGATGGTCGGGCAGCGGCTGCGCGCAGCCATCACCGCCACCGACCGGGCGAGCGCGCGGCGGGTCACCATTCCGCTGCGCGGCATGGGCCTGGACAGCCTGCCCCCGTTAGAGCTGCGCGCGTTGGCGGACGCGATCACGACCGGCCGACCGGCCGACGGGCGCGACGACGACGCCCACGCTGTCGCCGACCAACTGCACCGCCTGGCGGCGCACCCCCGGTAGGCCGCCTGATGCGGCCGGTGCCGGCTGGCCGGCTGTGGCCCCTGTTGCGGGTGGGGTCATTGGGCTGAACGGGGCAGATGAGTCGCATGGTGGCCCTGGACAGGGCGGGCCGGGCAGGCTCACCATCGCGGTATGGGGTAGCAGCGTCGCGGGAGGTGCCATGGTCACCGGTCCGGTCCAGCAGCCGTCACTCGTCGCCCGGCCGGGTGCCGCGCACCCCGTCGATCCGCATCCCATCGGGTTACCCGGCGACCCCCGCCCGGCCGGGCTCGCCGGAGACGTGCACGCCTTCGGTCGGGCCGTCGCCGTCGCCACCACCGAGCCGTGCTGGCGCGAGGAGGTCCTGCTGCGGCTGCGTCCGGTGCGGCGGGGCTTCGCCGAGCACGTCCGGGCCACCGAGGGCCCGGCAGGCCTCTACCGGGAGCTGCTCACCCAGTCGCCGCGGCTGGAACACGGGGTGCGGTTGCTGACCCGGGAGCACGCGGCGATCGTGGCCGCGCTCCTCGCGGTTCAGCGGATCGCCGAGCAGACCGAGGCACACCCGGACGAGCTGCGGCATCGAGCCGGGCACCTGCTGCGGAAGTTGGCCCGGCATCGGCGGCGCGGCGCGGACCTCCTCTGGGAGGCGTACCAGACTGATCTGGGTGGCGAGACCTGACCCCGCGCCGGGGAACCGGAGCGTCGGTGGCCGCGTCGAACCGGTCATGCGTCGACCGGTCCTGCTGCTCGTACTCCCGCTGCTGCTCGCGGCGGGCTGTGCCCCCACCGGTGCTGATCTGTTCGACGGTCCCAGCGACCCACACCGTGCCGAAGCCTTCGACCAGCGGGCCGCCCAGGTCGCCGAGGCGTGGCAGCCCGGCCCGGACTGGCGCACGGGGTACGTCCCCCTGCAGGGGCCGACAGTGCTCACCGGTGACCCGCGCTTCACTCCCGAAACCGAGGCGGCGTTCCGGGCCGGCTGGTACCGGGCGCAGGTGCCGATACACCCCACCCGGGTCGGCGGTGAGATCCGGTTCCCGGACGGCCGGCTGACGCTGCCGTTGGTCAGCGCCGCCGAGGCGTACCGTCAGCTCGACCAGGGGGACCCGCTGCCCTGCCCGGGGCGACCGAAGCGACCCGGCCTGCCCACGCCCGGCGGCCCCACCGTCGAGCCCGGGCCGGACGGTTGGACCACCAGCACGACGCAGACCGCCTGCCTGTCGCTCACCGTCACCGGGGTCAACCTCGGCACCGTACCGGTCCGAACGAGCCGGGGTGAGGCGCAGGTCCCGGCCTGGCTGTTCGACGTCGAGGAGTTGGCCGCCCCGGTCGCCCGGCTCGCCGTCGCACCCACGGCGATGGGTTCGGTGCCCGAGCCCACCGCGCCGGCCGGGCCGCTGCCGGACGGGTTGGTGGCCGCCCAGGACCTCGCGGCGGTCGACGGCACCCGGTTGACAGTGCGCCTCGGCGTCGGCGCGTGCGACACCGGGATCACGCCGCTGGTGTGGGAACGGCCGGACGTCGTGGTGGTCGGCGGCAGTGTCACCCGGGCCACCGGCGAGTGCATCGCCGTGCTCAAGATGGAACCGGTCACCGTCACCCTCGCGGCGCCGCTGGGCGCCCGGCCGGTGCTGGACGTGTTCAGCGGTGCCGCACTGTCGATCGCGCCGCGCTGACCGTCCGGCTCAAAGGATGCTCGGCACGTCGGTGCTGATCGGTACGGCCAACACGGTGGGTCGGTCGGCGCGCAGCCCGGCGTCGAGCGCGACGCCGAGCTGATCGGGGGTCTCCACCACCTCGGTCGCGCAGCCGTAGCCGGCCGCGATCGCGATGATGTCCAACCCGGGCAGGTCCAGTCCGGGCACCCCGGGAGTGTCCTTCAGCTCGGCGAACGCCTTCAGGATCGCGTACTGCTTGTTGACCGGGACGACCACCACCACCGGGAGGGCGAGGCGCGCGGCGGTCCACAGCGCCTGTACCGAGTAGTGGAACGAGCCGTCACCGATCACCGCCACCACCGGTCGCCCACGCCCGGCGTCCCGCTCGGCGAGGGCCACCCCGATCGCGGCCGGCAGGCCGTAGCCGAGGCCTCCGCTGGCCATGGTGAAGTACGACGCCGGGCGTCTGATCTTGACCTGACGGCGCAGCGCGGACAGATTGGAGGGTGACTCCTGGACCAGCACGCCGTCCGCCGGCCAGTGCGCGGCCAGCGCGGCGAACAGGGCGTCGGCGCTCAGCGGGGCGGTGATCTCGGGCGGTGGCAGTGCGTCCCGTCGCGTGGGTGGCGGCCGGTCGCTCGGCGGCACCCGTTCGACAATCGCGGCCAGGGCCAGCCCCGGGTCGCTGAGCAGGCTGTCACCGACGGGGGCTCGCGCGGCCTCGTCCGGGTCGTCTGTGACGTGCAGCAGTCGGGCGCCGTCGGGCAGGTGCCCGCCCGGTACGTACGGGTAGTAGCGGAACACCGGTGCGCCGACGACCAGCACCGTGTCGTGCCCACGCAGGGCCTCGGCCAGCGGCCCGATCGCGTACGGCAGCACCCCGCGAAAGTGGTTGTGGTCCTCGGGGAACACGGCCCGCTCGGTGGCCGGGGCCGACCAGACCGGTGCGGCCAACAGCTCGGCCAGCGCCACCGCGGTCGGCCAACTGCCGGAGCGGTCCACCCCTGGCCCGTACACCAGGACCGGGTTGCGGCTGCCGGCGAGGATCCGGGCGAATTCGTCCAACCGCTCCGGGTCCGGTGCGAACCGGGTGGCCACCGAGCGCGGCGCGGGCGGTGGGTCGGCCGGCTGGGCCCAGTCGTCCATCGGCAGCGAGAGGAAGACCGGCCCGGCGGGTGGTTGCACCGCCGTCGCGTACGCCCGCAGCACCGCCGCGGGGATGTCCTGCGCCCGGGCCGGCTCGTAGGCCCACTTGACGTACGGCTGGGGAAGCTCGGTGGGTCGACGGTTGGCCAGCCGGGGTTCGAGCAGCAGCATCTCCCGGGTCTGCTGGCCGGCGGTGACGATCAGCGGGGTCTTGTTGTGCCAGGCGGTGACCAGGTTGCCCATGCCGTTGCCGGTGCCCGGAGCGGTGTGCAGGTTGACGTGGGCAGGCGTTCCGCTGGCCTGGGCGTACCCGTCGGCCATCGCCACCGCAGTCGCCTCGTGCAGCGCGTGGACGTAGTGGAAGTCGGCGGGGAAGTCCCGGAGGAACGGCTCCTCGGTGGAGCCGGGGTTGCCGAAGACCGTGGTCATGCCGAGGGTGCGGAGCACGTCGTACGTCGCGTCCCGAACCGTTGCCATCGCCACCCGCCTCCGTGTCGCGGGCAGGGACAACCGCGGTCACCCTCCCGATCAGCCGAATCTATCGGGATGTGACGGACCTTTCGGGCGTTTCTCCACCGACTGTGGCCAAGAGCATCGATCACCAGGAGGTTCGCCGTCGGGGCTGTCGAATCTGGGTCTTAACTGTCCGATCACCTGCCGGTCAGACCTTAGCCAGCGCCCGGGACGCAGGCTATGGTGCCAGGCATGGCGTTGACAGCGCGGCCGATCCCGGCGCCCCGGTCGGATCCGGCAGATGACCGATCCCCGGCGCGGGCTCACGGTTGATGGGTGTGTGGGATGCAGGGAGAGGGCCAGGCGATCGGCGGACGAGCGATGGAGTCGATGACCGGGCGGCTGCTGGTCGCGACTCCGGCGCTCAAGGACCCGAACTTCGACCGTACGGTGGTGCTGCTGGTCGCCCACGAGCCGGGCGGTGCGCTCGGCGTGGTGTTGAACCGCGCCACTGAGGTGCCGGTGGCCGACGTGCTCGGCGACTGGAGTGACCTGGCCCGCCACCCGGCGGTGCTGTTCGAGGGCGGCCCGGTGCAGCCCGACTCGGCCATCTGTCTGGCCCGCATGCGACACCCGATGCGTCGGCTCAAGGGCTTCCACCAGGTCTCCGGAGCGGTCGGCACGATCGACCTCTCGGTCGATCCGGAGCGGCTGCGGGAGGGCCTCGGTGCCATCCGGGTCTTCGCCGGCTACTCGGGCTGGGGCAGCGGCCAGTTGGAGCAGGAGATCGCCGACGGCTCCTGGTTCGTGCTGGACGCGCTGCCCGGTGACGCCTTCGTCGACCGACCCGACGACCTGTGGCCGATGGTGCTGCGCCGGCAGGGCGGGATGATGGCCGCCGTCGCGCACTTCCCCCCGGACGTGGCGCTCAACTGACCCGGCTCGGCGTGGGGACCCCGCGAGATGACCATGCCGGCCGGTCTGTGTATAGTTTCCCAGTGCCCGGGCGACCGGGACGACAGCAAGGGGCCGTGGCGCAGCTGGTAGCGCACCACACTGGCAGTGTGGGGGTCAGGGGTTCGAGTCCCCTCGGCTCCACCTTGTTGCACCGCAGGTCAGCGGCTTAGTCGGAGATCATCCGCTAGGCCGCTGATTGTTTTGCGGTCTTCGGCGCGACCAGCGCCTAGCGGACGATCGGTGACCACTCCCGCTGGCTGACGATCGTCACCCCGCGGGTGCGGTAGTAGGGGTCCGCCGCGACGATCGCGGCGAACGCCTCGGCGTCCGCGACGTCGAAGATCAGGAGCGCGCCGGAGTCGTCGGAGAACGGCCCGGCCATGGCCAGGCGGCCCTCCTGACGCAGCGCCTGGAGACGTTCCCGGTGCGCGGGCCGAGCGGCGAGCCGGTCGGGTTCGTCGCCGAAGGACAGCTCCAAGATGAACACGGTTCCTCCTCCTGAGGGCGGTCTACCGGAGCACCCTAGTCGATGCGTGGTGCCGTCGCCGCCGCACCGAGGACGTCCGGCGCGGGGCCACGGAGGCCACTGCAAGGGCCGACAGACGCGCGTTGGCCCGATTCGCAGAAGTCACGCCGCTGGGGTCGCACCCGTTGCGGACACCCGTGGCGAAATCGTCGGTAGGCGGACAGTGAAGGTCGCCCCGGCGCCGGGCCGACTGTCGGTGGAGATCGTTCCGCCGTGGCTGGTCACCACCTCGCGCAGGAGGGCCAGGCCCAGACCGAAGCGCCGGTCCTTGGCCCCGGCACCGCGGTGGAAGCGGTCGAAGAGGAGCCTCGCGTCGGCGGGGTCGAAGCCCGCTCCACTGTCCGTGACCACCAGGTCCGCGTCGCGGCGGGAGGCGCGGAGGGTGACGTCGATGCGGCCGCCGGTCGGGGTGTGGGTGAGGGCGTTGGCGAGCAACTCGCCGACCACGCGGCGCAGGGCCGAGGCGACTCCGGGGACGAGGACCGGAGTGTCCGGGACGGTCAGGTGTACCTGGACACCCTGCTCCGCGGCGCGGTCGGCCTCGCAGTCGACGGCCTCGGCAGCGAGGCGGGCCAGGTTGACGGGTTCGGAGGGGCGCCGGTCGGCCGGGGTGGCGGCGAGGCGGGCGGAGAGCAGGAGTTCGTCGACGATCTCGCCGAGGCGGCGGGTGGTCTGGATCAGGCGGTCGTAGTCGGCGCGGTCGGCGCCCGCGCGGCGGGCCAGTATCTGGGCGCGGGTGTGGACCTGGGCGATGGGGGTGCGCAACTCGTGGCTGGCGTCGGCGACGAAGCGGCGTTGCCGGTTGAGCGCCTCGGCGAGCGGTGCCACGGCCCGGCGGCCGACGACGATGCCCGTGAGCACTGCCGCGGCGATGCCGACCATCGCGGCCAGGAGGAAGGCGGCGAGCAGGTGACGCCGATCGGAGAGCTGGAAGCGGGCGTCGAACACCGCCTGCACCACGCCCGTGCCGCGCGGCTGGGTGCGGACGTAGTAGGTCGTGCCGTTGCGGTTGATCTTGTCGCTGCGAACCTGACGGTCGAGGGCCACCGCGTCGATGGCGGACCGCAGTGGGAAACCCGGAGGTGGTGGGTTCCTTCCCGGGTCGATGCGGCCGCCGTCGTACAGGATGATCCAGTTGCAGCCCGGCGGTCCGTCGATGGTGCCGTGGACCGCGCCGTAGGTGAGCTCTCGTTCGATCTGCTCGTGCTGGCTGTGCAGCAGTGTGGCATAGGAGATGGCGGCGCCCAGGGCGAGCAGCGCCGTGATGGTGAGCCCGACGAGCATGCTGACCCGCACCCTGGCCCGGCGCAGCATGGTGTCCTCGAAGCTCACAGGGTTCCCAGCCGGTAGCCGAGGCCGTGCACGGTCCGGATCACCGAGCGGCCGAGCTTGCGCCGCAGGTAGTAGACGTACGTGTCGACCAGGGACGCCGCGGCCGCCTCGTCGAAGACCCGGCTGCGCAGCTCGGAACGGGAGTGGACGGTGTGCGGCCGGGCCGCGAGTACCCGCAGCAGCTCGAACTCGCGTGCGGACAGGGCGATCCGGGTGCCGTCGGGCAGGACAGCGTCGCGCACGGAGAGGTCGAGCTGGCCCGGCCCGAGCCGCAGCACCTCGGTCGACTCGGAGGTCCGGCGGCAGAGGGCCCGGATGCGGGCGCTCAGCTCGTCCAGGTCGAAGGGTTTCGTCAGGTAGTCGTCCGCGCCCGCGTCGAGGCCGGCGATCCGGTCGTGGACGGTGCCGAGCGCGGTCAGCAGCAGCGCCCGGGCGACCACCGCGCGGGAGCGCAGCCGGACGACCAGGTCCAGCCCGTCGAGGGCGGGGAGTAGCCGGTCGATCACCATCACGTCGTAGGGCCGGGTGAGCCCCAGGTGCAGGCCGCGCTGGCCGTCGGGGGCCTGGTCGACGACGTATCCCTCGTCGGTCAGGGTCTCGGCCACCATGCCGCGTAGCTCCGAGTCGTCCTCGACGAGCAGGAGTCGAGTCATACAAGGATGGTGACACATAGAAATGTTTCAATGTGCTGTGAAACTTGTCTCCTCAAACAATCAATCTACGGGGTTCCGGCAGACACGAGCGACGGTGTAGAAGTCGCGGCACGCGCCTCGCGCCGCTCGATCCAGCTGAGCAGCGGTGTCGTCATGAGTGTCGTGACGAGCGCGACCAGCACCAGCACGGTGAAGAGCGACGGATTCACGATGCCCGCCTCCAGCCCCACGTTCAGGGCGATCAGCTGCATCAGGCCCCGGGCGTTCATGAGGGCGCCGACGCGCAGCGCGACGCTGTTCGGCTCGCCCCGCAGCCGGGCCGCACCCCAGCAGGCGCCGAACTTGCCGGCGATCGCCACGGCCACGCACGCGGCGGCGAAGCCGAGCACGGCCAGGTTGCCCAGCAGCGCGAACTCGGTGCGCAGCCCGGAGTAGGTGAAGAACAGCGGCAGGAACACCGTCGCGGCGATCGGCGTCAGCGTGTCGACCACCCTGTCGGTCTGCTCGGAGCGCGGCATCACCACGCCGACCGCGAAGGCACCGAAGACCGCGTAGAGCCCGATCTCGTCGGTGTACCAGGCGACCAGGAAGAGCAGTGCCACAGTGCCGAGCAGCCGCGCGCGGTCGCCCGGGAGCCCCATGACGTAGCCGGTCACCCGCCGCCCACCCAGCCACAGCAGCACCCCGAACAGCAGCGCACCACCGGCGCAGACCAGGGCCGGGCCGACCGCGCCCGAGGCGAACGCCAGCACCGCGGCCAGCATGATCCACGCGACCATGTCGTCGATCGCGCCGCTGGCCAGGGCGAGCAACCCGAAGCGGGTGCCGGCGTGGCCGCGCTCCGTGATGATCCGGGCGAGCATCGGGAAGGCCGTGATCGCCAGCGCCACGCCGACGAACGCCGCGGACACACCGAGCGACACACCGTCCGTGCGGATCGGGACGAAGCCCGCCATACCCAGGACCAGCAGGATCCCCAGCACCAGCGGAGCGGCGACACCCGCGAGCGACACCGCACCCGCCGTGCCCGCGAGCCCGGTCACCCGGTGCGAGGTGAAGGCGTACCCCGCCTGGAACATGAACAGCACCAGCCCGACCTGGCCGACCACGTACAGGATCGGCAGCAGCGGCGCGGGAAAGAGCGCGGCCTGCGCGCCCGGCCAGAGCAGGCCGAGCAGCGACGGGCCGAGCAGCACCCCGGCGAGCATCTCGCTCACCACGGCGGGCTGACCCACCTTGCCGAGGAGCCAGGCGACCAGCTTGCAGAACAGCAGAATGACCGCGACCGCGATGAAGAACCGCGGGGCGAGCTCGGTGGGGGTCATCAGCCGGTCTCCTCGAAGAATCGGGTGCACAACTTCTGTCGCCGGGCGTCGACGACCATCCAGGTGCCGCAGAGGAGCTGTTTGACCGAGCGCCCCACGTCGAAGAGTCGGTCGCGCTGCCGCATGAGGGCGAGCCGGTTGCGGCCCGGACCGGGGAGACCCCGGGGCGTCAGGTACGCGGGACCGCGGCTCGGCAGCGAGCGGGTGTGCGCTGCCGACGAGCTGACCGAGAATCGCCGCAGCACCTCCCGCGTTGCCGCGCGCAGTTGGACGGGGGCGGAGCCACGCGCCGGACAGGCCCGGTTGGCGTTGACGCCGTACGGGATGAAATGGGCGTCCTGCCGGCGCAACGACAGCCAGCGGTCCGGGTTGAAGTCGTCGTCCGCGGCGGGACCGGTGCGCTGATAGGACAGATAGTTGAAGAGCAGCACCGATCCGGTGGGGAGGACGTGATCGCCCACGGTGATGGGTCCGGAGGTGATCCGGTGCGCGATACCGAACAGCGGGTGCACACGCAGCGTCTCGTCGATGATCCGGTCGAGCGACCCGTTCGACGTGTCCGTGACGGCCCCGGCGCAGAGCAGGATGTGCGCCATGGCCTCCGACATCTGCACCACAGCCGTGTTGAAGAACGCGCCCTGCAGGTACCAGGCGGTCTCCAGGGCGGTGAAGGGCGGCGGCAGCACGACCGGGCACGTCCCCGCGTCGATCCGGTCCAGCAGGTAGCGGGTCAGCCGAACCCGCCGGGACATGTGCCGCAGACTCATCCCCTTCAGGGCGGTGACCACGTCGTCGGCGTGCGCCACGATGAGATCGCGGACGTCGCGCGGGCAGGGCGCGCCGAACACCAGCTCGTACGAGACCTCGGCCCAGATCGGCATCATCAGGTCACGTAGCCGCACGTGGCTGATCCGGTCGGCCGGGAGCGCGTCGAGGATCCGCCGGGTCGCGGCCGTCGCCAGCTCGTCGGAGCGCGCGTGCGGGAGGGCGAGCACCTGCCGGGTCGTCCGTGCGACCGTCCGGTACGGCTCGCCGGGTTCGAGGTGCTCCTGATGCATCTGCGGACCGGGCGCGAGCCAGTACCAGAAGAGGTCCGACAGGCCGGCCCCGCGGCTGCGCCCGTCGGCTGCCGGATCGCTGTAGACCCGCTCGAAGTCCTCCGGCCCCACCAGCGGCCCGGGGACGGGAATGCCCTCGGTCCCGTTGACCCGCTCGAAGATCCACTCTCGGAGGCCGACCACGGCCCTCACCGGGTCGCCACCTGGTCGGGCGTCAGGTCGGCCGGTCGCTGCGCTCCTGCCAGGGCGAGGGCCTGATCCAGTTCGGTGGTGAGTCGTTCGAGAGCTTCCCGTACGCCCACCGCCCCGCCCGCCGCGAGCGCCCGCACCACCGGACGCCCCACCAGCACCGCCCGCGCCCCGAGCGCCAGCGCGATCACCACGTCGGTGCCGCTCCGCACACCCCCGTCGAGCAGCACCGGGATCTGCCCGTTCACGGCTGCCACGACTGCGGGCAGCGCGTCGAGCGTGGGAATCGCCCCGTCGAGCTGTCGTCCACCGTGGTTGGACACGATCACACCGGCGGCGTCGTGCTCGACCGCGAGGCGGGCATCCGCGGGATGCAGGATGCCCTTGAGCAGGATCGGTAGTCCCGTGACGCCGCGCAGCCACGCGATCCGATCCCACCCCGCCGTCGGGTCCATCGCGATCGAGCGCACCCGGCCGGTCCCGTCGCGCATGTTCTCGCAGGCGTAGCCGGGCGGCAGGTCCGTGAAGCCGTTGCGCAGGTCACGCTCGCGCCGTCCGAAGACCGGGGAGTCCACGGTCACCACGAGCGCCCGGCATCCGGCGGACTCGGCGCGCTTGACCACGTACTCCGTGAAGTCGAGATCGGGTTGCGGGTACAGCTGGAACCACAGGGCCCCGCCCGCCGTCGCGATCTCCTCGACCGGCTGGGTGGCGGCCATGCTGACCACCATCGCCGTGCCGGCCGCCGCGGCCCCCCGCGCGGTGGCCGCCTCGCCGTGGGGGTGCGCGAGTCGATGGAAGGCCGTCGGAGCGACCAGGACCGGGACGGCCAGCGACGTGCCGGCCACCGTGGTCCGCAGGTCCCGTTCACCGGTCGCCCGCAGCACCCGTGGCACGAGCCACCGCCGCTCGAAGGCCCGCTCGTTGGCGGTCAGGGTGCGCTCCCGCCCGGCCCCACCCTCGAGGAAGTCCTGGTGGACCGGGTCCATGTCAGCCCTCGGCGCCGGAGAGGCAGCGGCTCAGAAACTCCTGCAGCGGCCGCACGTGGACGTCGGGCCGGTCCCACCGGTTCTCCAGGTTCTCGGCGAGGTGGTGCGTGCTGATCAGCTGGCCTGTGCGGTGGTAACGGACGACCGGGTGCAGGTACGCCGCGTCGTGCGCCTGCCCCACGACGTCCTGGGCCACTCTGGACACGGTGATGTCGAACGGGTCGACCTGGTCGTGGTCGGGGCCGTACTCCAGAGTGACCACGAATGCCTGGTCGTAGTCGTGCTCGGTGGTGCGTAGGCCGGTCGACACGAAGTAGTCCACCGGGACCTCCTCGTGGTAGCGAGCCTCGGGTCCGGCGACGGTGAGCACGTCGGCGAGGAACCCGAACTGCTGCCACAGGGCCGAGGTGCGGTTGACCCGTTCGATGACGGCCGCGGCCATGGCTGGCGGCTCGGCGGCGAGCGTGTCGGACGGCCAGTCCGTGGCGTCGTACCGACGGGAGAGGATCCTGTGCAATGCGCGCACGGCGTAGCGGAAGCCGTGCACGAAACCGCTCGTGGACTTCTTGAAGTCGCGTTCCTGGGAGATCGTCCCGGCGAAGAACAGCCCCGGGACGTTCACCGACTCCCATGCTTCGGTCTGTGCCGGGAATCGGTCCCTGATGGCGAGCTGGGGTCGGGCCGAGGCGTCGAAGATCGAGGCGTCGAAACGGAATCCCGTGCACCCGAGCACCCGGTCGTAATGCAGTTCCTTCACGACCTCGTTCGCCCGCGAGAAGCTGAACTTGACCTTGTAGCCCGTGCCGTCGCGCTCGATGCTCCTGACCGTGCCGTCGAGGATCGCGTTCGCCGACTTGAGCTGATAGGTGTCGAGGAAGTTGTTGTTCACCGCGCGCAGGTGCCCGACGTAATGGGTGCGCCACGCCATCCGGACCGAGCTGGGCCCCGCGACGTGGATCAGCGTCGTGGTCTCCATGAGGTTCTCGGCGGTCTCGAAGGCGGAGTTGCCCTTGCCGATGATCAGCACCTTCTGGTCGAGATAGTCACGTGGCTCGACGCTCATCACGTCGTACCCCTCGACCAGCTCGAATCCTGCGATGTCCGGCTCGTAGGTCTTCGACACGCCGGTGGCGACGATCACCGCGCGGGCCCTCCAGCGCCGGTCACCGGCCTCGACCGTGAACACGTCGTCGTGCTTGGACACGCGGGTCACCCGGGTGCCGTAACTGACCTTGACGCCGGTCTTCGCCGCGAAGTCGGCGAGGTATCGCACCATCACGTCGGCGTCGGGGAAGTACCGCTCGGTGTACTGCGTGAACAGCAGCGCCGGGTCGTCGGTGAGCAGGGAATTCCAGTCGAGCCGCAGATTCAGCTCGGGGTCGTCGGTGCCCGTGTGCGGTTTGTTGATCGAGATGAGTTGGCGGTGCCGCGGATAGGTGGCAAAGAATGCCCCCGGCCCGTCGGCGCCCTCCAGCACCAGATAGTCACGCTTGCCGTCGGCCTCGAGCAGGGCGGCGAGTTGAAGGCCGGCCGGACCGGCTCCGATGATCAGATAATCAAGCGTCACGGCGCTCACCGTACGAGCCGGAAATCAGAGAGATTTCAAGCTCTTCCAGAATTGCGGCCGTCCTTCGCACGTCTTCGTCGAGCGGCCGGTCCGGGTCGATCGGGGGGATCTCCTCCAACGCCCGAAGGACGCGGTCACAGCCCACCGCCGTGGGCCGGCGCGCCCCCACGTGCGCCGCCTGGCGCAGCCCGAGCCCGAGCGAACCGGTGATCAGACGCAGCAGCTCCGCCTGGTCCACGGCGCGGAGAGCGGCTTGCGTGCCGAGCGGGATGACGTCCTGGTTGTGCAGGTTGGTGGGGAGGCTCTGCAGGCTTGCGGGCACGGAGTCGCGCCTGATCTCGGCGATGAGCGCGGTCGACGCGAGCTGTACGCCCTGCAGCCCGTGCTGCTGACCTGGTCCCGCCGCGAGCATCGGCGGCAGTCCGCCGTTGCGCCCGGGATCCACGAGCAGGTCGAGTTGGCGCTCGGCGAGGTTGCCGACCTGGGCGATCACCATGGACAGGACGTCTGCGGCGAACGCGGCGGGTTGGCCGAAGAAGTTGCCGCCGTGCACGACCTTGTCGTCGGCCGGGAAGAACAGTGGGTTGTCGCTCACCCCGCCGAGGTCCGCCGCCACGACGCCGTCGACATAGCGCAGGGCGTCCTCGGCCGCTCCGAGCAACTGCGGCGCGCAGCGGATGCTGTAGGGCTCCTGCAACGGTCTCGTGCCGGACTTCCGGAGGCCCGCGGAGGACTCCCGCATCGCGGTGCCGACCTCGATGGCGCCCGGGTGGCCGTACGCGGCGAGGAGGGCGGGATCGAGGAACTGTGGATCGCAGCCGAGCAGGTCGGCGAGCAGGCAGGTCAACGTCTGCACCACGCGGTGCGAGGTGCGGACCCGCCCCAGGGCGAGGGCCAGCGCCGCCGTGGTGAGCGACGTGCCGTTGACCAGCGCGAGTGCGTCCCGGCCGTCGAGCGGCAGCGGCTCCAGGCCGGCCTTCGTCAAGGCGTCCCCGGCGGGCATCCGGACGCCGTCCACGTACGCGTGCCCGCGACCGCGCAGCGCCTGGGCGGCGGCACCGAGCGGGATCAGGTCACCGCTGGCTCCCACCGAGCCGAGGCGGGGCATCGCCGGCGTGAACGTCGTGCGGAGCATGGCCGCGAGCGCGTCGATCACGTGCGGCGAGACCCCTGACGCGCCCTGGGCCAGGGACCAGGCGCGGACCAGCAGCGTCGCGCGTACGACATCCGGGGCGAGGTCCGGGCCCTGGCCCGCCCCGAGGTGGGCGAGGGTGTTGTCGGCCTGGTCGCGCTGGTCGGCTCGGCCGGCGTAGCCGACCAGCGCCCCGAAGCCGGTGGTGGCACCGTAGATCGCCCGGTCGTCGCCGAGTGCCTTGCCGAGGAAGGTGCGGGCGGTCGCCACTCGGTTCCGCACCTCCTCTCCGATCACGACAGTGACCGGGCCTGCTGCGACGCGCAGGTCGGCGAGGCGCAGGGGTGCTGCCAAATCCACCTCAATCGTCATGGGAGCGGATGTTAGAGGCAATTTCTCAGAGCGTTCTGAAATTGCCTCAGTAAATTGCGGCGCATGACGCACGATTGCCTGATCATTGGAGCCGGGCCAGCAGGTCTACAGCTCGCGGCCCTGCTCGAGCGCGACGGTCACGACTACGTGGTGCTGGAGGGCGGCCCACGGCCGGGCACATTCTTCGAGACCTATCCCCGGCATCGCCAGCTGATCTCGATCAACAAGGTGTGGACCGGGTCGACGGACCCGGAGTTCAATTTACGGTCGGACTGGAACTCGCTGCTGACCGACGATCCGGCGCTGCTCTTCAAGAACTACAGCACCCGTTACTTCCCGGCCGCGGACGATCTCGTGCGTTATCTCGCCGACTTTGCACGGGGTCTGAGCGTCCGCTACGACACCCGGGTGACCTCCGTGTCGAAGACCGGGGACGTGTTCACCGTGCGGGCCGGCGACCAGAGCTGGGCGGCACGGAGAGTCGTCGTCGCCACCGGTGTCTCCCAGCTCTACTTGCCGCCGATCGAGGGCGCGGACCTGGCCGAGCGCTACGACACCGTAAGCGTCGACCCCGCCGACTTCGTCAACCAACGGGTGTTGATCATCGGTAAGGGCAACTCGGCCTTCGAGACCGCGGACGCGCTCACCGAGACCGCCGCCACGATTCACGTCGCCGGGCCGCACTCCATCAAGCTGGCCTGGCAGTCCCATTACGTCGGGCATCTGCGCGCGGTGAACAACAACTTCCTGGACACCTATCAGCTGAAGTCACAGAACGCCGTCCTGGACGGCACTGTGGAGCAGATCAGCCAGCGGGAGGGCGGTGGGTTCCGGGTGCTCTTCCGGTACGCCCGGACGGTCGAGAATCTGCGCGAGATCGAGTACGACCGGGTCATCCTCTGCACCGGATTCCGCTTCGACGCGTCCATCTTCGCCGAGTCCGCCCGGCCGGAGCTGGTCATCAATGATCGGTTCCCGGCGCAGACTCCGGCCTTCGAGTCGGTGAACGTTCCCGGTCTCTACTTCGCCGGCACCCTCAGCCAGCAGCGTGATTTCAAGAAGTCCACGAACGGCTTCATCCACGGCTTCCGCTATGCCACCCGCGCACTGCACCACATCCTCCGCGAGCGGCACCACGGGCAGCCCTGGCCGTCCCGGCAGATCGCCCTGACGCCGGAGGCGATCGCCGATTCGATAATCGCCCGGATCAACGTGACCTCGGCGCTGTGGCAGCAGTTCTCGGTGCTCGGCGACGTCATCACGGTCGAGGGCGAAGCCGCCTGCTACCGCGAGGAGGTGCCGGTCGCCTATCTGCGGGACGCGGAGCCGGACGTGTTCGCGTTCCTGGTCACCCTGGAGTACGGCCCCGACCACGACCAGGTCGACCCGTTCGACATCACGGTGCCGCGTCCGGCCGAGAACGACGCGAACGCCGCGCAGGACGCCAGCTATCTCCACCCCGTCGTGCGGGTGCTGCGCGACGGGCAGGTCGTCGCCGAGCACCACCTGGCGGAGAACCTGGAGAACAACTGGGACCTGCCGACCGTGCATCGGCAGCCCCTCGAGGTCTTCGTCAAGGGTGTCCTCGCCGATGCTCGCTGACGTCTGGCCGCAGCCCATCCTCGACCTCCTGGAAGCCGGCGGCGATCGGCCGGTCTTCGAGGACGGGACGACCGTCACGACCGCCTCGGCGATGGCGGGTCTGATCCGGCGCATCACGGCCGGGCTGCGCTCGTCAGGCGTGGGGCCAGGAGCGGGTGTGACGCTCGATCTGCCGGTCACCGCCGCCGCCTTCGCCGCCACGATGGCCGCCTTCGCCGTCGGGGCGCGGGTGTCCGGGTGGCGTGCCGACCTGAGCCCGGCACAGTTGTCCGGCTCCCTCATGGTCGACTCGGCTCGGCTGGCCTCGCTCGCCGAGCACCCCGACGACGGGCTGCCGCTCGTCGCGGCGGGACGGGCCGAGGACCCCGCGCGGATCATCTGGACCAGTGGGAGCACGGGGACGCCGAAGGGTGTGGTGCAGACGTATGCCGCCATGTCGGCGGCCTGGGCCCCGTACCCGGACCGGTGGCCCCCGGCCATCGCCGAACTGGCCACCCGGTTGCGGCGCTACCTGGTCTTCGGCTCGCTGGCCAGTCAGGTGATGCTGGAGTACGGCGTCCTCGCCCTCGCGGCAGGCGGCACCCTGGTCGTGGCGCCCCGGCCGGTCTTCCCGGATGCCCTGGTCGAACACCGGGCCACGGCGAGCGTGATCACCGTCGGCAAGCTGCACCAGCTGATCCGGGACCAGCGCTCCAACCCGGTGGACCTGCCTCACCTGCGGGCGCTGATGGTCTCCGGGTCGCCACTCGCGCCGGGCCGACTGGCGGAGGCGCTCGACGTGCTCGGTCCGGTGGTCTTCCACGGATACGGGCAGACCGAGACGTCGATGATCGCCATGGTGACCCCCGCCGAGATGGTGACCGACGCGGCTACGCTCGCCACGGTCGGTCGTCCGGCCGTGGACGTCTCCCTTCGCGACGGGGAGATCTACGTCCGCACACCCGCACAGGCATCGTCGTACTGGCAGGACCCGGACGAGTCGGCCGAGGTGTTCGTGGACGGCTGGGTGCGTACCCGTGACCTCGGGGAGCTGGGCGCCGACGGATACCTGCGGCTGCTCGGGCGCACGCGGGACGTGATCATCGTCAACGCGCAGATCGTCCACGCCGGACCGGTGGAGCGGGCGCTCGCCGCCGATGCCGCGGTCGCCGAGGCGTACGTCGTCGGGGGTCCGGACGAGATGACCGGCGAGGCCGTGCACGCATTCGTGGTGCCGGTGGCCGGAAGAACGCCCGATCCGGACGGGTTACGCAAGCTCGTGGCCGTACGGGTGAACGATCTCGCGGTGCCACGAACCGTCACGGTCGTCGATCGAGTCCCGCTCGCGCCGAGCGGCAAACCGGACAAGAGCCAACTCCGGCAGCTCCGTGACGACGTGTGACGTCCACCCCGTGGGTGGACGTCGCGCTTAAATGCAGACCGCCCTGACCGGAAGACCCGGTCAGGGCGGTTGTCGACTGTATGTCCGGTAAGGGCGGGGGTCAGCCCTGGCGGCTCTTCCACTGCGGGTTGGCGCGGTTCACCACGACCGTCCGGCCGCGACGGCGGACCACCACCGAACCCGGCTTCTGCTTCAGCGCACGCAACGAGCTACGTACCTTCATCTCTGCCTCCTCGGTGCAAGCGGTTCCGAGTGTCGAAACGCCACGCCCACCCGGAGGATTCCCGCCCGGTCGGCGTCGAACGTTTGCCGCCCGCCAGCCGTACCAGTGGGCGGAGGTCGTCCTCATGCCCGTACGCCGGCTCTTCGCCCTGGTGCTGATCGTCGCCGCGACGGTGCCCCTGGCAGCCACACCCGCCGCCGCCCACGGCGCCCCCACCGACCCGGTCAGCCGGGCGGCCGCCTGCGGGCCCGAGGGCCGGTACGCGGCCACCAGCGCCTGCCGAGCGGCGGTGAAGGCGGGCGCGGCGGTCCGCGAATGGGACAACGTGCGCGTCTCCGCGATCAACGGTCGGGATCGGGAACGGATCCCGGACGGTGAGCTGTGCAGCGGCGGGCTGTCCGCGTACCGAGGGCTGGACCTGCCCCGCACCGACTGGCCGAGCACCGAGCTGACCAGCGGCGCGAAGTTCACCTTCCGGTACCGGACCACCATCGAGCACCGGGGCACCTTCCGGCTCTACGTCACCACACCCGACTACGACCCCAAGGCCCTGCTGACCTGGTCGGACCTGGAAGCACGCCCGTTTCTGACACTTACCGACCCGCCGGTGCGGGCCGGGGCGTACCAGTTGGCGGGCCGGCTGCCGGCGGGCCGTACGGGCCGGCACCTGATCTACACGATCTGGCAGAACTCCAGCACCCCGGACACCTACTACTCCTGCTCGGATGTGGTGTTCCGTGGCGCCAGGGCCACCGCCACCCCGAAGGCCACTCCGTCGAAGGTCGCCGCGACGAAGAGCGCGCCGCGTACCGCAGCGAGTGGGCCGGCGACCAGCGGCCCGGCGGTGGCGGCGGCGGCCGACCCGGGCGTGCCGGTGGCGTCGGTGACCGACCTCGGGGGTCGTTGGCCGGTGCTGGCCGGTGCCGCCGTCGTGCTGGTCCTACTGCTGCTGCTGATCGGCGCGAGTCGGCGGCGTCGCGATGCCGCCGCGCCCGTGGGCCGCCAGTGCGAGGTCCGTAACCACCGGGCCGGGCGGCGTCGGATCTGGTGACCCGAGCCGCCCGGAACCCGGCGGTGGTCAGCCCAGGTGCCGCTCGATCTCGGCCAACTCGTCGGCGGTGAAGTCGAGGTTGTCGAGCGCGGCGATGTTGGTCTCCAACTGCGCGACGCTGCTCGCCCCGATGATCAGGCTGGTCATCCGCGGGTCGCGCAGCGCCCAGGCCAGCGCGAGCTGCGCGAGGGACTGGCCGCGCCGATCGGCGACCGCGCCGAGGCCCCGGATGGTGGCCATCTTCTCCTCGCTGAGGTCGCTCTCGTTGAGGAAGACGCTGGTGCGCACCCGCGAGTCGGCCGGGATGCCGCCCAGGTAACGGTCGGTCAACAGGCCCTGGGCCAGCGGGCTGTACGCGATGCAACCCGCGCCGACCTGCTCCAGCGTGTCGAGCAGGCCGTCGGACTCGGTCCACCGGTTGAGCATCGAGTACGACGGCTGGTTGATCAGCAGCGGCGTACCCAGGTCACGAAGGATCGCGGCGGCCCGCGTGGTCTGCTCGGAGTTGTAGTTCGAGATGCCGACGTAGAGCGCCTTGCCGGAGCGGACGATGGCGTCGAGCGCGCCCATCGTCTCCTCCAGCGGGGTGTCCGGGTCGAACCGGTGCGAGTAGAAGATGTCGACGTAGTCCAGCCCCATCCGGCCCAGCGACTGGTCCAACGACGAGATCAGGTTCTTGCGCGAACCCCACTCGCCGTACGGGCCGGGCCACATGAGGTATCCGGCCTTGCTGGAGATGACCAGCTCGTCCCGGTACGCCTTCAGGTCGGTGGCGAGCATCCGGCCGAAGTTCTCCTCCGCCGAACCGGGCGGCGGGCCGTAGTTGTTGGCCAGGTCGAAGTGGGTGACACCCAGGTCGAAGGCGCGCCGGACGATGTCGCGCTGCCGTTCGAACGGGCGGTCCGGACCAAAGTTGTGCCAGAGCCCGAGAGAGACGGCGGGCAGCCGCAGGCCACTGCGTCCGCTGCGCCGGTAGGTCATGGAGTCGTAGCGGTCATCCGCGGCGAGGTAGGTCACGATCATGAGCCTAGCTCTGGCCCGTGCTGCCGGGGATCGCACGTACGAACCAGGACATCGGGGTAGTTTCGAGGCAATGCCGTGTGCCCGGCGCGATGGTGCGTGCCCGGATCGCCGGCCCAACGGGAAGGTGAGCACAGTGGACGACATCACCGCACTGATCCTGGACGACCACGCCGCCTTCCGGCGTGGCTTCGCCCGCCTCGACGACGCCCGCGACGAGCAGGAGATGCTCGCCGTCTGGGACGCCCTCGCCCTGCACCTGGACATCCACGCCGAGGCGGAGGAGGCGATCCTCTACCCGCACCTGGTCAAGCACGGCGACGACGGCGAGGACGAGACCGCCGACGCGATCGGCGACCACAACAAGATCCGGGACGCCATCGCCGAGGCGAAGCTGCACCCGGTCGGCTCGGACCAGTGGTGGGCGGCGGTCGGCACGGCCCGCCGGGAGAACAGCGAGCACCTCGCCGAGGAGGAGGACGAGGCGCTGCCCGACTTCCGCCGGCACGCCAGCTTCGAACTCCGCGCCGAGCTGGGGCAACGCTGGCTGACCTTCTACGGCGAGCACAAGAACGGCCGCAACCTGCCGTTCCGCGACAAGGACCCGCAGCAGTACGTCGCCGACCACCGCTGAGATCTCCCCGGCACGGGGGAGTCGCCCGAGCCCACCTCGGCAGCAGAATGACGAGGTGACCCTCCGCGCGGCGCTGACCCCGCTGATCGCCGGCACCACCTGGCGACGCGGCGTCTTCCTGCTGCTCGGCGGGGTGCTGGCACTGCCGTACGGGGTGCTCGCGGTGACCTTCGCCCAACTGTTCGCCGACTCGGAGATCCCCCGCCCGCTGATCTACGCCCTGCTGGTGATCGCGGTGCTGATCGCCGGGCTGCCGCTGCTGCTGGACGGCAGCCGGGCACTGGAGATCGCCGCCGTACGGGCCCTGCTCGGCGTCGACCTGCCCGAACCCGCGCCGGGGCACACCGCCGACCGGGAGACCCGGTTGCGCAGCGCGCTCTGGATCGCCACGCACCTCATCGTCGGCGCACTGGTGATGATCGCGCTGTTCAGCGCCCTACCGATGGCGCTCGCCTTCATCGCCCAGCAGTTCGGCATCGGCACCGAGCTGACCAGCCGCGAACGGTTCGGACCGCTGGACGGGCGGGACGGCGGCTGGTTGACCCTGAGCGGAGTGGTCCTGCTGGTCGGTCTCGGCTACGCCGTCGCCGGGCTCGGCGCGCTCGCCGGCTCGATGGCGCCGGTGCTGCTCGGCCCCGCCCCGGCGGAGCGGATCGCCGCCCTGGAAACGCAGGCCATCCGGCTCGCCGAACGCAACCGACTGGCCCGGGAACTGCACGACTCCATCGGCCACGCGCTGACCGTCGCCACCCTCCAGGCCGGGGCCGCCCGCGAGGTCCTGCACACCGACCCGGAGTTCGTCCGACGGGCGCTCACCGCCATCGAGGACACCGGACGGACCGCCATGGACGAGCTGGACCACGTGCTCGGGCTGCTCCGGGAGACCGGCAACGACCGGTCGGTGGTGGCGCCGCAGCGTACCCTCGCCGACCTGGACCGGTTGGTCACCGACGCCCGCGCGGCCGGGCTGGCGGTGCACGCACATCGCGTCGGCGACCCGGCGCGAGTGCCCCCGGCGGTCTCCCGGGAGGGCTACCGGATCGTCCAGGAAGGACTGACCAACGCCGCCCGGTACGGCGACGGACCGGTGACGCTGCGGCTGGACCTGCACCCGGGGGCACTGGAGTTGGAGCTGGTCAACGTGATGAGCCGCCCCGGTAGGGCCCCGCTGGGACCGGGCGGTCGAGGTCTGGACGGCATGCGGGAGCGGGTGTTGCTGCTCGGCGGCCGGATCACCGTGGGACCGGACGGCGACCGGTGGCTGATCCGGGCCCGCCTGCCCTACGAGGAGACCCGATGACCACCGGCGTGCTCATCGTCGACGACGACGAACTGATCCGGATCGGGTTGCGGGCCATCGTCGACGCCCAACCCGACCTGCGCGTGCTCGCCGAGGCCGCCGACGGTGCCGAGGTGCCGCCGCTGGTGGCCCGGCACCGGCCCGACGTGGTGCTGATGGACGTACGGATGCCCGGCATCGACGGCATCCAGGCCACCCGGCATCTGCTGGCCACCTCGGCCGACCCACCCCGGGTACTGGTGGTCACCACGTTCGCCAATGACGAGTACGTCTACGAGGCGCTACGCGCCGGTGCTTCCGGGTTCCTGCTCAAACGGGCCCGGCCCGCCGAGGTGGTGGAGGCCGTCCGGGTGGTCGCGGCGGGGGAGTCGCTGCTCTTCCCGGCCGCGATCCGCCAGTTGGTCGGCGCGTACGGGCCGGTGGGCGGCGACCGGCTGCGCGCCGCCCGGCTCACCGAGCGGGAGGCCGAGGTGCTGCGGTTGATGACCACCGGTCGGTCCAACCCGGAGATCGCCGCGCACCTGGTGGTCGGTGTGGAGACGGTCAAGACGCACGTCGGCAACGTGCTGGCCAAGCTGGGCGCCCGCGACCGCACCCAGGCGGTGATCGCCGCCTACGAGTCCGGCTTCGTCACCCCGTCCGGCTGACGGTTCCCTCGCCCGGGGGAGCCGGTTCACCGGTGCTCGGGAGGGGATCGGCCAGGCATCGGTCGACGCTGAGAGCATGACAACCATCACTGTCTCCCCGCCCCGTCCCGGCTCCCGCTGGCCGGACCGGCTGGCCCCACTGGCCGCCGGTTGGCTCGGCCTGTGGGGCGTGCTCGCCCTGGTCGGCACGCTCACCGACGCTGGCTACCCGTTCGGCGCGAACGACCAGCACGGCGGTGACGTCAACCTGCTGCGCCTGGTCCCGGTGGACCTGGCCACCCCACTCTTCGCCGGCGTACTGCTGACCGCCACCGTGACCGCCCTGGTCATGAGCCGCCCGGCGGCACGCACCGCCGGCCCGCTGCGGGCGCTGCTCGCCGGTTACGGCTGGGCGGTGGCGTTCCTGCTCGCCGTGGTCGTGCCGGACGCCCGGGTGCTGGTCGTCCTCGGCTACCTGCCGATCCTGATCGTCGGAGCGCCGTTCGGCTGGCCCCCGATCGACTACTCCGACGTCTTCAACTGGGCGCTCTTCGCCCGGTTCGCCGCACTGGCCGGTGGGCTGCTGCTGGCCGGGGCGGTTCTCACCTGGCAGCGGCGTACCGCCCGGGCCTGCGTCGGCTGCGGCCGGGGCGACACCGACCGGGGGTGGACCACCCCGGCCGCCGCCGCGCGCTGGGGCCGGTGGGCCGCCGGCACCGCCGCCGTCATCCCGTTGACGTACGCGCTGACCCGGTTCGCCTGGGCGGCCGGCATCCCGCTGGGCATCTCCCGGGAGTTCCTGACCGAGATGCAGGAGACCGGTCTGGTCTGGGCCGGGTTCGGGCTCGGCGCGTTCGCCACCGTCGGCGCGATCCTCACCCTCGGCCTGGTACAGCGCTGGGGTGAGCGATTCCCGCGCTGGATGGTCGGGTTGGCCGGCCGTCGGGTGCCGGTGACACTGGCGGTGGTGCCCGCCACCCTGGTCGCCATCGCGGTGACGGCGGCCACACTGGGGCTGCTCAGCAACCCCGAGTTCTGGCGGCTGACCGGCGGCTTCAGCCTGACCGGCGCGCCGATGCTGCTCTGGCCGCTGTGGGGTGTGGCGCTCGGCGCCGCCACGTACGCGTACCACCTGCGCCGCCGTGGAACCTGCCGGCGCTGCGGTCGGGGCTGAGGGTGGGGACGGGGTGCTCCCCGATGCGCGGGGCACCCCTGCGGATGTGAGCTAGCGTGGGTCGGGTGACTGCGCCTAACCCGGTAATCCCGGTTCCACCGGCCGACCTGCCCAGCACGCTCGGCGCGCTACGGGCGGCCGGTCACCAGTACCGCACCGTCAAGCAGGAACTCCGCGACAACCTCCTCGCCCGGATGCGCTCCGGCGAGGCCCGTTTCCCCGGCATCGTCGGCTATGACGACAGCGTGTTGCCCGAGGTCGAGCGGGCCCTGCTCGCCGGGCACGACATGGTGCTGCTCGGCGAGCGTGGTCAGGGCAAGACCCGACTGATCCGCTCGCTCGGCGCACTGCTCGACGAGTGGACCCCGGTCATCCCCGGCTCGGTGCTCAACGAGCACCCGATGCACCCGCTCACCCCGGCGTCGCGCGCCCAGGTCGCCGAGGCCGGTGACGACCAGCCGGTCGGCTGGCTGCACCGCTCGATGCGGTACGGCGAGAAACTCGCCACCCCGGACACCAGCGTCGGCGACCTGATCGGTGACGTCGACCCGATCCGGATCGCGCAGGGCCGCACCCTCGGCGACCCGGAGACCATCCACTTCGGGTTGGTGCCCCGCACCAACCGGGGCATCTTCGCCGTCAACGAGCTGCCCGACCTGGCCGAGCGGATCCAGGTGGCCCTGCTCAACGTGCTGGAGGAGCGGGACATCCAGGTCCGCGGCTACCAGCTGCGGCTTCCGCTGGACCTGCTCCTGGTCGCCAGCGCCAACCCGGAGGACTACACCAACCGGGGCCGGATCATCACTCCGCTCAAGGACCGGTTCGGCGCGGAGATCCGTACCCACTACCCGGTCGACCTGGAGCTTGAGCTGGCGCTGATCCGCCAGGAGGCCGACCTGGTCGCCGACGTTCCGGAGCACGTGCTGGAGGTGCTGGCGCGTTTCGCCCGCGCGGTACGCGAGTCGCCGTCGGTGGACCCGCGCTCCGGCGTCTCCGCCCGGTTCGCGATCGCCGCCGCCGAGACCGTCGCCGGTGCCGCGCTGCGCCGCTCCGGCCTGCTCGCCGCCATCGGTGACCCGGAGGGCCGCCCCGAGGCGGCGGTGGCCCGGGTTGGCGACGCGGTGTCGGTGACCAGCACCCTGCGCGGCAAGGTGGAGTTCGAGAGCGGCGAGGAGGGGCGGGAGATCGAGATCCTCGCGCACCTGCTGCGTACCGCGACCGCCGAGACGTTCCGGGCGCACCTGTCCGGGCTGGACCTGTCCGGTTTCACGGCGCTCGTCGGGGACGGTGCGGCGATCGAGACCGGTGAGCTGGTCGGTGCCGCCGAATTGCTCCGGCAGGTCGGCACCGTGCCCGGCCTGGCGAAGGTCCTCGACCGGCTCGGCCTGGGCGACGCGCCCACCCCGGAGGAGGCGGCGGCTGCCGTCGAGTTCGTGCTGGAAGGGCTGCACCTGACCCGCCGGCTCGGCAAGGACGTCACCGATTCCGGGCGCACCGTCTACGGCGGCCGGGGCTGACCATGGCCGGCAACCGGTTCCGGTACGGGCAGTGGACCGGCGGGCCCGACCCGCTGGCACCCCCGTACGACGTGCGTGCGGCGGTGGACGCGGTCGGCGCCGAGGTGCTGGCCGGCGGCAGCCTGCGGGAGGCGTTGCGCGACCTGCTGCGCCGTGGCCCCGGGGGGCGAGGTGGGCTGGACGACCTGGCCGCCCGGGCGCGGCGGCTGCGTCGGGAGGCGCTGCGTCGCGGCGACCTGGACGGGGCGGTGACCAGGGCGCAGGCCCTGCTCGACCAGGCCCTCGCCGCGGAGCGGGACGAGCTGCGGGGTCGCGACGACGACGCCGCGAGGTTCGCCGAGTCGGTGCTGGACAACCTGCCCCGCTCGACCGCGCGGGCGGTGGAGGAGCTGTCCGGCTACCAGTGGGTCAGCGACGACGCCCGCCGCTCGTACCAGCAGATTCTCGACCAACTCCGCGACGACGTGCTCGGTCAGCGCTTCGCCGGGTTACGCGACGCCGTGCGGGCGTCCGCCGACCCGGCCGCCCAGCAGCGGCTCGCCGAGATGATGGGCGACCTGAACGACCTGCTGGCCCGACACGGTCGCGCGGAGGACACCACCGACGCGTTCGCCGAGTTCATGCGCCGACACGGTGACTTCTTCCCGGAGAAGCCGGAGACGGTCGACGAGTTGATCGACGTGTTGGCCCGCCGTTCGGCGGCGGGTGAGCGGTTGATGAACTCGCTGTCCGACCGGCAGCGCGCCGAGCTGGCCGGTCTCATGCAGCAGTCGCTCGGTGACCGCCTCGCGGGGGAGTTGTCCGCGCTCGACGCGAACCTGCGGGCGCTGCGCCCTGATCTGCGGTGGGGTCGTGGCGAGCGGGTCCGGGGCGAGCAACCGCTGGGCTACGCCGACGCGGCCGGAGCGTTGGGTGAGATCGGCGAGCTGGACGACCTGCTGGACCAGCTCGACCAGGAGCACCCGGGAGCGACCCTGGACGACGTGGACGTCGACGCGGTGGCCCGCACGCTGGGGCGGGACGCGGCCGACGACGTCCGACGGCTGCGCGATCTGGAGCGGGAGCTACGCCGGCAGGGCTGGGTGAGTCGGGACGCGGAAGGGCTCACGCTGAGCCCGAAGGCGCTGCGCCGACTCGGCGGGACGGCGCTGCGACGGGTCTTCGCCGACCTGACCGCCGGGCCACGGGGCCAGCACGACCTGCGCTCCGCGGGGGCCGCCGGCGAGGTCAGCGGCGCGTCCAGACCCTGGGAGTACGGCGACGAGCAGCCGTTGGATGTGGTCCGGACGTTGACCCGGGCGGTCAGTCGGGGCGGGCCGACGGTCCCGGTGCAACTCGCGGTGGACGACTTCGAGGTGGTGGAGACCGAGAAGCGGGCCTCGGCGGCGGTGGTGCTCTGCGTCGACCTGTCGTACTCGATGATCTCGCAGGGTCGTTGGGGGCCGATGAAGCAGACGGCGTTGGCGCTGGCGCACCTGATGGAGACGCGTTTCCCGCAGGACGCCCTGCAGATCGTGGGTTTCGGCCGGGAGGCGATGACGCTCACCCAGCAGGAGTTGGCCGCCGTCGAGCCGGACCTGGAGCAGGGCACGAACCTCCAGCACGCGCTGCGGTTGGCGGGTCGCCACCTGCGCCGGCACCCGGACGCCGAGCCGGTGGTGCTGGTGGTCACCGACGGGGAGCCCACCGCGCACCTGGACCCGGACGACGGGGAGGCCCTGTTCCACTGGCCACCGCTTCCGGAGACGATCGAGGCGACGGTCCGTGAGGTGGACCGGCTGAGTCGGTACGGCGCCACGCTCAACCTGTTCATGCTCGGCGACGATCCGGGTCTGCGACGTTTCGTGGACGCGGTGGCCCGCCGCAGCCGGGGCCGGATGTTCACGCCGGACACCGACGACCTCGGTGAGTACGTGGTCTCCGACTACCTCCGCTCCCGCCAATCCCGCCGCTAACTCCCGCTGCGGCGGGTTGACTGGGGGGATGGCGGAGAGCGGGGGGTTGCGGCGGGCCTACGGGGCCCTGTTCGCCGAGGTGGACGCTGGTGGGTTCGGGCCGGCTCCGGAGGGGCAGCTCAGCGCCGAGCAGATCGTCGCGCACCTGGTCGCCAACGACGAGCTGATGATCCAGGCCACCGAGGCGCTGCTGGCCGGGTCGCCGTTCGCCTACTACGAGCTGGAGGAGGACGTCCACCGTCCGCAGCTCGACGCGCTGGCTGCCGAGCAGGGCGGTCTGCGTGGCCTGACCGCCCTGCTGCGCGGCACCAGCGACCGCCTGTGCGGGCTCGTCGACCAGCTCGGCCTGGCGGCGGAGACCCCGGTCGAGACGCACCTCCGTGAGGGCTTCGACCTCATCGTGGACGAGCCGCTGCCCTGGTCCCGCACCCTGGACCTGCACACCCGGGTCCACCTGCCCAAACACCAGGCCCAACTGCAGCTGCTCCGCGACTGAGCCGTGCGGCGCGTGCCGGTCCCGGGCTGGCCCGGGGGCGCTTCGCCGGCCGCCCTCGGCCGTGCCCCGGCCGCCCTCGGACGCCTCTCAGGCCGAGGCGCGGGTGGTGGATCAGGTTTCGATCAGCTCGGGGCGAGGGTGGAAGGTGCGGCGGTAGGTGGAGGGCGCGACGCCGATGCGTAGGTGGAGTTGCTGGCGCAGGGCGGCGGTGGTGCCGAAACCGGACCGGCGGGCGATCTGCTCGACGGTGAGGTCGGTCGTCTCCAGCAGCAGCCTCGCGTGGTCGGTGCGCTGTTGCAGCAGCCACTGCGCTGGGCTCAGGCCGGTCTCCGACCGGAAACGCCGGGTGAAGGTGCGCACGCTCATCCGCGCCTGCTCGGCCAGGTCGCGGAGGGCGATCGGCTCGTGCAGTCGCTGCCGCGCCCATTCCCGGACGCTCGCGGTGCTGGTGTCGGTGGCCTTCGGCACCGGCCGCTCGATGTACTGCGCCTGGCCGCCATCGCGCCACGGAGGCATCACGCAGCGGCGGGCCGCCCGGTTTGCCACCTCACTGCCATGGTCGAGGCGGATCACGTGCAGACAGAGGTCGATTCCGGCGGCGACCCCGGCCGAGGTGAGCACCGGGCCGTCGGCGATGAAGAGCACCCCCGGGTCGAGGTCCACCCGGGGGTGCAGGCGGCGGAACTGCTCGGCGTACGCCCAGTGGGTCGTTGCCCGACGACCGTCGAGCAGGCCGGCGGCGGCCAGCACGAACGCCCCCGTGCAGATCGACATGATCCGGACGCCCCGCTCGTGCGCCGCGCGCAGCGCCTCGGTCACCTCCGGCTCGACGCTGCCCAGGGTCAACGCGTTGCCGGCGTGGATGCCCGGGACGATCACCGTGTCGGCGGTGTCGAGCAGTTCCAGACCATGGTCGGGGACGACCTGGAAGCCGGCGGTGCTGCGTACCGGCCGTGCGCCCGGGGTGCACACCCGCACGTCGTAGAAGTGCGTCTGGTCGGCCGCCCGGGCGGTGCTGAAGACCTGGGACGGGGTGCCGAGGTCCAGGCCGACGACCTGGTCCAGGGCGAGTACGGCGATCTGGTGCGGGCGAACGGTCATGGCCCGATTATTGCGCATGATGGCTTTCCGGCCACTCGTCGCCCGGGTGCACCACGCACAGACTGGTCCGGTGACCAAGAACCGCCGTCTGCATCCCGCCTGGCTGGTCGCCGCCGTCGCCTTCGTGGCGCTGGTCGGCGCGGCCGGATTCCGCGCCACCCCCTCGGTGCTGCTGCACCCCCTGCACGAGGAGTTCGGGTGGCCACTGGCCACGATCTCCGCGGCCGTCTCGGTCAACCTGCTGCTCTACGGGCTGACCGCGCCGTTCGCCGCCGCCCTGATGGACCGGTTCGGCATCCGCCGGGTGGTGTCGGTGGCGTTGCTGCTGGTCGCCGCCGGCAGCGGGCTGACGGTCTTCATGCGCGCCAGCTGGCAGCTCCTGCTCTGCTGGGGGGTCCTGGTCGGGTTGGGCACCGGGTCGATGGCGCTGGCGTTCGTGGCCACCATCACCGGGCGCTGGTTCGTCCGCCGCAGGGGCCTGGTCACCGGGGTGCTGACCGCCGGCGGGGCCGCCGGGCAGCTGGTGTTCCTGCCACTGATCGCCATCCTGGTACGCGACCACGGCTGGCGCACGGCGGCACTCGTCGTGGCCGGAGCCGCGCTGGCGGTCGTACCCCTGGTGGTGTGGTTCCTGCGCGAGCACCCGGCGGATCTCGGTCTGCCCGCCTACGGCGCGGCCGAGGTCGTCGCGGCGCCGGCGGCGACCGGCGGTGCCGCCACCCGGGCGTTGGGCGCGTTGGCGACCGCGGCCCGGACGCGCCCGTTCTGGCTGTTGGCCGGCGGGTTCGCGATCTGTGGCGCGACGACCAACGGCCTCGTCGGTACGCACTTCGTGCCGGCCGCGCACGATCACGGCATGCCGCAGACCACCGCGGCCGGGCTGCTCGCCCTGGTGGGGCTCTTCGACATCGTCGGCACCATCGCCTCGGGCTGGCTCACCGACCGGGTGGACAGTCGGTTGCTGCTCGGCATGTACTACGCGCTGCGTGGAGCGTCCCTGCTGGTGCTGCCGAGCCTGTTCTCCGGCACCGCCGAGCCGAGCATGCTGGTGTTCATCGTCTTCTACGGCCTGGACTGGGTGGCCACCGTGCCGCCGACCGTGGCGTTGTGCCGGGAGTACTTCGGTGGGGCCGGAGCTGTCGTGTTCGGTTGGGTGTTCGCCGCGCACCAGTTCGGCGCGGCGGTCGCCGCGACCGGCGCGGGACTGGTCCGGGACCGGCTCGGCGACTACGCCGTGGCCTGGTATGTGGCGGGTGCGCTGTCGATCGGCGCCGCAGGCCTGTCGTTGCTGCTGCGTCGGCGACCGGGCCGGCCGGTGTCGGAGGCCGTGCTCGCCGCCGCGACCGCGCCCCGGGCGTGGAGTTTCCGGGGCTGAGGCCGGGCTGACGGCAACGACTGTGGCCGGTCGCTCAGCTCAGGGTCCACTGCTGGGCCGGTCGGCCGTCGCAGGGCCGCTGCCGGACCTCGTCGCCCGCCTCGATGCCGTCGTCGTCGGCCTGCGCGCACTTGCCGCTGTGCACCGGGACCAGGAGCACCGGGCCGGTGCCGGTCGCGGAGAGCCGCCACTGCTGGTTGACCTGGCCGTGGCAGGGGTACTGCATGATCTTTGCGCCGTCGTCCCGACTGCCGCCCTCGACGTCGAGGCACTGCCCGTGGGCGGCGTTGGCCAACGTCACCACGTCCGCGCCGGCCGGGTTGACCACCCACTGCTGTTCCGGGCCGCCACTGCACGCGGCCAACTGGGCCTTGGCCTCCTTGCCGTCGCCGTCGAGCCCGAGGCAGAGCCCGGAGGCGACCCGGAGCACCCGGGGGCCGGTGGGCGGCCCGGCCGGGGTGGTCGGTGACGGCTCGGCCGGGGCGGTCGGGCTCGGCTCGGCCGGCGGATCGGTCGACTCCGCGTCGGTGGAGGGTGTGCCGACCGCCGCTGGGACGGGTTGTCCGTCGTCTCCGTCGAGCAGCCCGGTCGCGAAGACCACTCCCAGGAGCGCGCCGACGACCCCGACCGCCACCGCGATCCGGAGCAGCGGATCGGCCAGCGGCCCGGGGCGGGGTGCCTGTCGACCGCCGTAGATGGTGCCGGCGGGGTCGGGGCGTTCGTGGGGCGCGGACATACGCGCCATCCTCGCCCACGGCGGCGCGCCGGAGCCAGCCCGGGCGCTCAGTCGATGACCCGGACGTCCTTCCAGAACGCCACCCGGTCACGCACCATCTCGGCGTCCGGTTTGGGCTCCGGGTAGAACCAGACGGCGTCCGCGCTGGTGCTGCCCTCGTGCTCGAGGGTGTAGTACGAGGCGGTGCCCTTCCACGGGCAGACGGTGTGCGTCGCGGACTCGCGGATCAGATCGTCGCGCAGGGCGGAGCGGGGGAAGTAGTGGTTGCCCTCCACCAGCACGGTGTCGTCGCTCTCGGCGATGACCAGGTCGTTCCAGACGGCTTTTGGCATGTCTCCAACACTAGGCCGCGCCACCGACGACGACAGTGCTCAGCGGGTGGGCTGCGGGTCGGTGACGTCGGCCACGGTGGCGTCGAGGGCGGCGATGGCGGCGTCGGCGTCGAGCGCGACGGCGAGGCCACGTTCGCCGGCGCCCAGACTGATCTCGCGGCCGCGCAGCCGTTCGTCGGCGATCACCGGCCAGGCCGTGCTCGCGCCGAACGGGGTGATGGTGCCGCGTTCGTAACCGGTGGCGGCCAGTGCGCCCGCGGCGTCGGGCATGGAGAGTCGCTGCACCCCGAGCAGCGCGCGCAGCTTGGGCCAGGAGATGACCCGGTCGCCGGGGGTGAGCACGAACAGGTGATCGTCGGCACCCCGACGGACCACGATGGTCTTGACCACGTCGGCGACGGCCACGCCCTGGGCCGCGGCGGCCTCCGCGAGGCTGCCGACCTCACCTCGGCTGACCAGCCGATATGGCAGTTGGGCGGCGTCCAGGGCGGTGATCGCTGGCGATGGCATGCCCGCCACGGTAACCGCCGGGCCTCGTGCCGGACGGGAAACTGCCATCGTCGACATCCCACGGTTTCCGAAACGCGAGCGTAAGGTGATCACATGCGCGCTGAGCGTGTGGATCACCCCATTGACCATGATCAAGCGGTGGACACGCTGCGACGGTCGTACGCCGCGGTGCCCACGGGCGAGCCTGTCCGGCTGGCCAAACGCACCTCCAACCTGTTCCGACCCCGGTCCGCTCCCCGGACTCCGGGCCTCGACGTGAGTGCCCTGAACGGCGTGCTGTCGGTCGACCCGACCGGCCGTACCGCCGACGTTCAGGGCATGTGCACGTACGAGGACCTGGTCGACGCGACGCTGCCGCACGGGCTGATGCCGCTGGTGGTGCCGCAGTTGCGCACCATCACGCTGGGCGGCGCGGTGACCGGCCTCGGGATCGAGTCGACGTCGTTCCGCAACGGCCTGCCGCACGAGTCGGTGCGGGAGTTGGACGTGCTCACCGGCTCCGGCGAGATCGTCACCGCCCGACCCGACGGGGAGCACGCCGACCTGTTCACCGCGTTCCCCAACTCGCTGGGCAGCCTCGGGTACGCCACCCGGCTGCGCATCGAGCTGCAACCGGTCGGCCGGTACGTGGCGTTGCGCAACGTCCGGTTCACCCAACTCGAGGCGCTCACCGACGCCATCGCGGAGGTGACCGCCACCCGGTCCTGGGCCGGGGAGCCGGTCGACGCGATGGACGGGGTGATGTTCAGCCCCGGTGAGGCGTACCTGGTGCTCGCCAGGTTCACCGACGCGGCCGATCCGCCCAGCGACTACACCGGCCAGGCGATCTACTACCGGTCACTGCGCCAGCGCACCCGCGACGTGCTCACCGCGTACGACTATCTGTGGCGCTGGGACACCGACTGGTTCTGGTGCTCGGCGGCGTTCGGCGCGCAGCATCCGGTCGTCCGCCGGCTCTGGCCGGCGCGTTACCGGCGCAGCGACTTCTACCACCGGCTGGTCCGGCTCGAACACCGACACCAGGTGGCGGCCCGGATCGACCGGCTGCGCGGGCAGCCGGCCCGGGAGCGTGTCGTGCAGGACGTGGAGATCCCGCTGAACGAGACGGCTGACTTCCTGCGCTGGTTCGCCGGCGCGGTGGGGATGAACCCGGTGTGGCTGTGTCCGTTGCGACTGCGTGAGCCGGCGGGGCCCGGTTCGGCGCGGTCCTGGCCGCTGTATCCGCTCCGGCCTGGGCAGGACTACGTCAACATCGGGTTCTGGGGGAGCGTGCCGATCGCGCCGGGCGCCGCCGACGGCGACGTCAACCGCACGATCGAACGCAGGGTGTCGGAGTCGGGCGGCCACAAGTCGCTCTACTCGGACGCGTACTACGACCGGGACGCCTTCGACCGCCTCTACGGCGGCGACACGTGGCGGGCGGTGAAAGACCGCTACGACCCGGACCACCGGCTGACGGGACTGTACGAAAAGGCGGTAGCACGAGCATGAGCCTGACCGACAGAGATCAAGGGGCGGCGAGCGTTCCCGCCACCCCGCCGGCGGGGGGCCGGCAAACGGGTCCGACCGTGGCGGATGTCGTCCGCGCGGTCACCACGGGACCACTGCCGGTGCGGATCACCGGGTACGACGGCAGCGCCGTCGGCCCGTCGGACGCCGGCATCACCCTGGCGATCCGTTCCGAGCGTGGGCTGTCGTACCTGCTCACCGCCCCTGGCGACCTGGGCATGGCCCGGGCCTACGTCAGTGGTGACCTGGCGTTGCAGGGGGTGCACCCGGGCGACCCGTACGAGGCGTTGCGGGTGCTCAAGGACGAGCTGCGGTTGCGCCCACCGTCGCTGGCCGAGGGGATGGCGCTGGTCCGTGGGCTGGGCTGGGAGCGGTTGATGCCGCCGCCGGCGCCGCCGCAGGAGGCGCAGCCCCGCTGGAAGCGGGTGATGAACGGGCTGCGGCACTCCCGGGTTCGGGACAGCACGGCGATCTCGCACCACTACGACGTCTCCAACGCCTTCTACGAGAAGGTGCTCGGCCCGTCGATGACGTACACCTGCGCGGTTTTCCGGTCTCCCGACGACACGCTGGAGCAGGCCCAGGCGGCCAAGTACGACCTGGTCGCCGGCAAGCTGGCGCTCAAGAAGGGGATGCGGCTGCTGGATGTGGGCTGCGGCTGGGGCGGCATGGTGCGGCACGCCGCACGGGAGTACGGCGTGAAGGCGCTCGGGGTGACCCTGTCGAAGGCGCAGGCGCAGTGGGCGCAGGCGGCGATCGAGCGGGAGGGGTTGGCCGGGCTGGCCGAGGTGCGGCACATGGACTACCGGGACGCGCCGGCGGAGCAGTTCGACGCCATCTCGTCGATCGGGTTGACCGAGCACATCGGGGTGCGCAACTACCCGACCTACTTCGGGGCGTTGCGCAGTCGCCTGCGGCAGGGTGGCCGCCTGCTCAACCACTGCATCACGCGGGCGGACAATCGGGCGCCGCACCGCTCCGGGGCGTTCATCGACCGGTACGTCTTCCCGGACGGCGAGCTGGCCGGTCCGGGCCGCCTGATCAGCGAGGTGCACGACGCCGGGTTCGAGGTGCACCACGAGGAGAACCTGCGCCAGCACTACGCGCTGACGTTGGCCGCCTGGTGTCGCAACCTGGTCGAGCACTGGGACTTCTGCGTGTCCGAGGTGGGCGCGGGCACCGCTCGGGTGTGGGGGCTCTACATGGCCGGGTCGCGGATGGCGTTCGAGCGTAACGGCATCCAACTGCACCAGGTGCTGGCCACGCACAACGGCCCGGACGGGGTGAGCGGCTACCCGCTGCGACCGGACTGGTTGCCCTGATCACTTGCTGACCGTCGCCTGAAGCCGCGTCGAGAAAGTCGGCGCGGCTTCTCGCGAACCGATTGACAAACAAGTTTTGTACGTACAAACTGATTTTGCCATGAGAGACGTCCTGTACCTGGAGCAGATCGAGCAGGCCGAAGTCCTGCTCAAGCCGCAGCGCGTCGAGGTGCTGCGGCAACTGGCCGAACCGCGTACCTGCACCGAGGTCGCGGCCCGACTCGACCAGACGCCGCAGCGCGTCTACTACCACGTCAAGCAGCTCGTCGCGGCCGGCCTGGTCGAGCTGGTCAACGAGCGCAAGGTCCGCGGGATCACCGAGGGCATCTACCAGGCCGCCGCCCGGTCCTACTGGCTGTCCCCCCGCCTCGTCGGCCGGATCGGGCTGCGCAAGGCCCGCGACGAGCTGAGCCTCGGCTACCTGCTCGACCTGATGGAGGAGGTCCAGGCCGACATCGCCGCCCTGGACCGGGCGGCACCCGAGCTGCCCTCGATCGGGGTCTCCGGCGAGATCCGGGTGCCCGTGGAGCAGCGCCAGCAGTTCCTGCACGACCTGCAAACCGCACTTCAGGACCTGTTCACCCGCTACGGCGGCAGCGAGGGAGATGCCTTCAAGCTGGCCGTCGCCTGCTATCCGAAAGGGAACGACAATGAGTGAGCCGATGAAGCTCAAGGCACGTCTCTCCGCGCCCGTCGGGCGCGTCCGCGAGGCCCTCACCGACCCCGCCGAGCTGCGTCTCTGGCTGGCCGAGCACGCCGAGGTCGAGCTGCCCCAGCGGTACGAGTTCTGGGGTCGCTACACGCCCGAGGGTGATGCCCCGCATCAGCGACTGCTGCACGCCGACGACGACACGCTGCGCTTCGGCTGGGTGCTCGACGGGGTGGAGACCACCACCGAGTTCCAGTTGACCGCCGAGAGCGCCGACAGCACCGTGCTGACGCTGACCCAGAGCCACTTCGACTTCGCCGAGGCGATGAGCGGCTCCAGCATCCGGGGCGTGCTCCAGACGTACTGGTCGCTGGCCATCGCCAACCTGGCCGCCCACCTGGAGGGCAAGCCCCTGCTGCCCCGCACCGACTTCACCTCCGCCGACCTGCGGGGCGAGCTGGTCATCGCCGCCCCGGCCGACAAGGTGTGGGAGTCGCTGACCGACTCCGAGCAGGCGAGCGCCTGGTTCGGCTACCCGATCGGCATCGAGCCCTGGGTCGGCGGCCGGTACGCCATGGGCGGCTTCGAGACCGGCTACGCGGCCAAGATCGTCGACCTGGAGCCCGGCCGCCGGATGTCCGTCGACTGGGGACCGACCGGTGTCACGAACTGGGAGCTGGCCGAGTCCAACGGTCGGACCACGCTGACCTTCGTGCAGAGCGGCTTCGACGAGGCCAACCCGCCGTACGGGGCCTGGAGCGGGTCGGTGTCCGGGCTGTTCGAGCTGCGGCGCTTCCACGAGGTGCCGAACTGGCAGCCGATCTGGCTCGCCGCCGAGGTCCCCGGCCTGGAGCCCGCCAACTGAGCCACCGCTAGCCCTCTCGCTCGCCCCTCTCGCTCGCCCCCTCGCCCCGGCCGACGATCACGTCACGCGGGTCCACCACCCCGGCAACATCAGGGAAACTGCTGCCTCAAGCTGTGCGGAGGCAGCAGTTTCCCTGTATCTGAACGGATCTTGGGACCTCACGCGACGGATTCGGTGACTTTTCGGGTTCGAGTGGGTACTGGCGGGCGATGTTCTTCATCTTTGGTCTGCGCACCAGGGTCGACCGGTCCGGTGTCGTGCGGCAGGTGTGTCGACACTGCGGCAACCACGCCGCGCAGGTGATCACGCGCCGGACGACGAAATTCACCCTCTTCTTCATTCCGCTCATCCCGATCCGCACCCGGTACGCGCAGCAGTGCACGTTCTGTGGGGCGGAGTACGAGATCGCCAAGGCCGACGCCCAGCGCCTCCCGGTCGGCTGATCCGTCGATGGAACGCTTTCTCTGCTGGCTGATCGGTCGACCAACGCCCCCGGTCGGCGTGGCGGTGCACACCGTGGCCCGTCCGCCCTGCACCCCTGGCCAGCGCAAACGCCGCCGCGCACGCCGCCCACGGGCCGGCACCACGCTGCCCCGCTCACCCTGGAACCGTTCCGCCGACCGCTGACCGGGGCATCGCGTCGCGCCGCGATCGATTACCGTCGTTCCGTCGACATGCTGATCGCCCAGCCGAGGGCGATCAGGTCGCGGACACGGGGGGGTCCACTTGTCAGCACACCGTGGGCGTCGGTGGGGCGCAGCCCTGCTCGGTGCCACCGTCCTTGCCAGCCTGTTGGGCGGCGGCTCAGCTCAAGCCGTCGCCGGTGCCCAACCGGTCCCGGACGGCAGCTACCGCTTCAACGTCAAAGTCACCTTCGGCGCCGAGCTGGCCTGCTCCGGCGCGCTCGTCGACCAGGACTGGGTGGTGACGGCGAAGAGTTGCTTCGCCACCGGCACGACGCCCGTCGTCGCGGGTCCGCCGAGCCAGCCGAGCAGCGTGCTGGTCGGCCGGACCGACCTCACCGGCACGACCGGTCAGCAGCGCTCCGTGACGTCACTCAAGCCGCACCCGGATCGTGACCTCGTGCTGGTCCGCCTCTCGGAGCCGGTCACCGACGTCGCTCCGGTCACTCTGGCCAGCACCGCGCCGACCACCGAAGAGACGCTCACGGCGACCGGTTACGGCCGGACGGCGACCGAATGGGTTCCGGACCGGCTGCACCAGGGGGCCTTCGCGGTCGACGCCGTCGCGGCGACCACGGTGGCGCTCAGTGGGGCGTCCAGCGGCGCGACCCTGTGCCGAGGCGACGCCGGCGCGCCGGTGTTCCGCGAGAGCGCCGGCGTCGCCACGCTGGTGGCCGTGGTGACGTCCTCGTGGCAGAGGGGCTGCCTCGGCGAGGTCGAGACGCGCGACGGCGCGACCGGCACCCGGGTCGACGACCTCGCCGCCTGGGTCGCCGAGGAGACCGCGGACGTCCAGATCTTCGGCGTGCAGGCCGACGGGCGGCTGACCTACAGCGTCATCGACTCGGCCACCGGTGACCTGCGGGCCAACCGGACCTCCACCGTCGCCCTCGGCTTCGCGCCGAAGGCGATGGCCACGTTGAACGAGAACACGATCCTGATCACCGACACCGGCGGCATCATGTACCGGGTGGACGTCACCGGGTTCGACCCGTTGACCTACACCACCACGAACATCGCCACCGGTTACTCGCCGTACAACCGGATGACCTACGACGGCTACGGCTCGCTCTACTACATCCACGGCACCACCAACCAGCTCTACCGCCGTACGGTCACCAGCGCCAAGCCGACGGGTGCCGACATCAACCGGCCCACCTTCATCTCCACCGGTTTCAGCCAGAAGACCATCACCTCACCAGGGGCTGGCCGGATCCTCGGCACGATCTCCGACGGGCGGCTGCTGTCGTACCGCATCTACGGCAACGGTGACAGCGCGTGGACGGTCGGTGAACTGGCCAAGACCGGTTGGGCCGCGCCGACGCACCTGCTCTCGCCCGGCGGTGGTGTCTACTACGCCCGGAACGCGGCCGGTCGACTGGACCGCTACCGGGACGCCAACCCACTCGACGGCATCGGCACCGACATCGCGGCCTTCCCCAACGACCCGGTCAGCGTGAGCGGGTGGGACCAGGTCCTGCTCTCCGCCCGCCCCTGGGCCGGTGTGGTGTCGGTCTTCGGTGCGAAGCCGGACGGGCGGCTGTCGTACACCGCCATCGACCCGGTGACCGGCGCGAAGCGGGTCACGACGGTGTCGGCGCAGACCCTCGGGTTCTCCCCGAAGGCGATGGCGACGCTCAACTCGGACACGCTGCTGGTGACCAACAACAGCAACCTGTACCGGGTGGACATCACCAGCACCGATCCGCTGACCTTCACCCGCTCGGCTGAGCGCCTCGGCGGCGGGTGGAGCCACGATCGGCTGGTCTACGACGGCTTCGGCTCGCTGTTCGGCCAGGCCGGCAGTGTCCTGCGGCGGTACACGGTGACGAAGGCCAAGCCGGCCAACGCGACGACCGACATCACCAACAACACGGTGGTCATCGAGAGTGGTCTCGGAGTGCCCACGCTGGCCGCCACCGGCAAGGGCCGACTGCTCGCGACGACGAACGCGGGCGTCCTGGCCGCGTACACGATCGATCCGGAGGGTGGTTGGAGCCGTGAGGATCCGGCCAGCAGCGGCTGGGGTGGCGTCACGTCGCTCTTCTCGCCCGGTGGCGGGCACTACTACCGCCGCGACGCGAGCGGCGTGGTGACCGGCTGGTTGGACACCAGCCCGTACAACGGCAGCGGCACCGACCTCACGGCGTACGTCCCCGCCGGCACGTCGAGCACCGGTTGGGATGCCCTGCTCTCCGCGAAGCCGTACGACTCGTGGCCGGACAGCACCCGCCGCTGGTGACGCGCTGACCAGCGAGACGCAGTGACGGTGCGGGCCGCCCGGCGACGGGCGGTCCGCACCTTTCGTCATCGGCAGGCCTGCCGTTCGGCTATGGCGGGTCATCCGGGTGCTGGCTAGGCTTTGCGAGGTTTGCCGGCACCGGTCCTCAGCGTCGAGGGTGCACCACGAGAGAGAGCCGAAGCGTTCGCCGTGTCACCGCAGGACGTGAGCCAGGCCGTCGTGGTGTCGACCTCGTCGGCACCGCCCACGCGTCCCGACCCCGCCGACCGACGCGCGTTCGCCGCGTCCCGGACGAGCCGGTTCGGTCTGCTCCTCGCCGGCACGGTTCTGGCCGTGGAGGCGGCCTGGCTGGTCGCCGCCCTGCCGGGTGCCGCGCTCGTCAGTGACCTGGGCGCGATGGTGGTGGCCGGTTGGGCGACCGTCGCCTGCGTCGGCGTGGCCCGTCGCCATCCGGCTCCGCTGCGGCGGTTCTGGACTCTGCTCGCCGTCACCATGGCGCTCGCCGCGCTGGGCCGGGCGATCTGGACGGCCCAGCGGCTCGTCGGCGGCGACCTGCCGCACACGCCGGTGGTCTGGGTGGTCTTCACCGCCGGCATCCTCACCGGTACGGCCGCGTTGCTCAACGCGCCGTCGGCTCCCCGCACGGCGGTGGGGAGGGCCCGCACCCTGCTGGACGGGGTGATCGTCGCCCTGGCCCTGGTGCCGATGGCCTGGGTGCTGGTCTACCGCGGGGTCGCCGCCGCCGAGTTGGTCGACCCGGCGCGCACGCTGGGGCTGCTCTACCCGATGTTCGACCTGATGCAGCTCACCATCCTGGTCGCGGTGTCCGGCCCGGCCCGTCCGATGTGGCAGCCGATGAGCCTGCTCGCGGGGAGCCTCACCCTGCGGGTCGTCGCCGACGTCGTCTACGTGTCGCTGGTCGCGCGTGCCGACTACTCCGCCGGTCACCCGATCGACCTGTGCTGGCCGCTGAGCTACCTGCTGATCGGCCTGGCCACCCGGAAGCCGCCGCCGCCGGACTGCGACGGCACCGACGACACCGCCGAGTCGCCGCTGCCGCCCTGGTGGCGGGGGGCGTTGCCGTACCTGCCGGTGGGCGGGGCGATCATCGCGGTGGTGCTGGCCCGTCGGCCCACCGGGCAGACCCCGCAGCTGGTGTTCGTGACCATGATGGTGTTGCTCGCGGCCCTCGCCGCACGGCAGGGGTTGGCCGCCAACGAGAACCTGCGGCTGGTGGCCCGGCTGCGCCGACTCGCGTACGGCGACCAGCTCACCGGGCTGCCCAACCGGCTGCTGTTCAACAGGCGGCTGCGCCTGGCCCTGCGCGACGGGCGTCCGGTGGCCGTGCTGCTGCTCGACCTGGACGGCTTCAAGCAGGTCAACGACCGGTTCGGGCACGCTACCGGTGACACCCTGCTGACCGGGCTGGCGGCTCGGATGCGGGCTGCCGTGAACGGCGACGGGACGATCGCCCGGCTCGGCGGTGACGAGTTCGCCGTGCTTGTCGACGGCGACCGTCCCGTCTCACCGGAACGACTCGCCGAACGGCTGCTGGACGCGCTGCGGCCGTCCGACGACGAGGAGGACGTCGGGGTGCACCCGTCCGCGAGCATCGGCATCGCGGAGTTCGGTCCGCAGCACGCCTCGCACACCGATCTGCTGCGCGACGCCGACATCGCCATGTACGCGGCGAAGGCGGCCGGGAAGTCCGCGTACCGGACGTGCACGCCGGCGCTGCGCGAGTCGGCCGTGTCCCGCGCCGAGCTGATCGCCGACCTGCGCCGCGCGGTGGACGAGAATCAGCTGCACCTGGAGTTCCAGCCCATCGTCGACCTGGGCACCGGCGCGGTCCGTAGCGCCGAGGCGTTGGTGCGGTGGCGGCATCCCCGGCTGGGGATGCTGCCGCCGGCGAAGTTCCTGCCGTTGGCCGAGGAGACCGGGCTGATCCTGCCGATCGACCGCTGGGTGATCCACGAGGCGTGCCAGGCCGCCGCCACCTGGCGGGGCCGGGCGCCGGAGGCGACCGTCGCGGTGAACATCGCCGCGGCGCACCTGCGCCGCCCGGATCTGATCGCCACGGTCACCTCGGCGGTCAGCGCCGCCGGGCTGGCACCGCGGGCGTTGACCCTGGAGTTGACCGAGTCGGCGCTGATCGAGGGCACCGAGACGGTGCTGGAACGACTGCACCAGCTCCGGGAGTTGGGCATCAAGATCGCCATCGACGACTTCGGCACCGGGTACTCGTCGCTGAGCTACCTGCACCGCATCCCGGCCACCGAGTTGAAGATCGACCGGTCGTTCGTGGCCCGGTTGGGCACCGACGACCGGGCGTACGCCACGGTGGAGATGGTCACCCGACTGGCCGGCGCGTTCGACCTGGCGGTGGTCGCCGAGGGGGTGGAGACCGAGCGTCAGCACGAGGCGGTCGCCGCGATCGGTTGCCCGCGCGGTCAGGGCTATCTGTACGGGCGGCCGGACGTCCCCGCCATGGTGGGCCAGAATCGGGCTTGACCCTGACGTAGCGGCAGGCGGGAGCCTGGTTCCCGGAAGGGAGGGGAACCATGGCGTACACGGTGGGTCAGGTGGCGAAGGTCGCCGGCGTGACGGTGCGGACGCTGCATCACTACGACGAGATCGGGCTGCTCTCGCCGAGCGGGCGGACCTCGGCCGGTTACCGCCGCTACGACGACGCGGACCTGCAGCGGTTACAGCTCGTCCTGTACTACCGGGAGCTGGGTTTCCCACTGGAGGAGATCGCCGCCATCATCGACGACCCGGCGGCCGATCCGGCCGCGCACCTGCGCCGCCAGCACGAGCTGCTGACGGGACGGGTCAAGCGGTTGCAGGAGATGGTCACGGCGATCGAGTTCGCGATGGAGGCGAGCAAGTTGAACATCCAACTCACCCCGGAGGAGCGGTTCGAGGTCTTCGGCGACTTCAACCCCGAGGAGCACGAGGCCGAGGCCGAGCAGCGCTGGGGCGACACCGACGCGTACCGGGAGTCGAACCGGCGAGTGTCGCGCTACACGAAGGACGACTGGCTGCGGATCAAGGCGGAGAACGAGGACTGGGGCCGGCGGATCGTCGCGTTAATGGCCTCGGGCGCACCGGCGGACAGCCCGGAGGCGATGGAGCTGGCCGAGGAGCACCGGCAGATTATCGGCCGTTGGTTCTACGAGTGCTCGTACGAGGTGCAGACCGGGTTGGCCGACATGTACATGGCTGACGAGCGGTTCACCAGGCACTACGAGAACGTCGCCCCGGGGCTGGCGGCGTACCTGCACGAGGCGATCCACGCCAACGCGATCAGCCGCGCGTGACGAGGGGCGGTCCGGCTAGTCTGGCCGGACCGCACCGCGGTGAGCGTCGATCGGCGACCGGCCGGTGGCGTGCCGCTCGGGGGAGATGACCGTGCAGAAGCCGAAGCTGATCGCCGCTGTCGCCGTGCTCGGGGTGGCGGTCGGCGTCGGTGCGTGGGCGCTGGTCGCCGGCGGCGACGAGCCGCACCCGGGTCGCCCGGCGGCGTCGGCGGGCCCCACCGACCCGGTCGGTGTGCTGAAGGCCGCCGCCGCCAAGGCCGACGAACAGCCGTACAAGCTGACCGTGGGCACCGGCGGCGCGGACGGCGACGCCACGGTGCTGCTCTGGGACCCGACGGCGAAACGCGGTCTGGAGACCACGTCGCTGAAGGTGCCCACCGGCGTGGTGAAGATCGAGCGGTTGACCACCGGCTCGGACGTGTACGTGCGGGTCACCGCCCCGGACCGCCGCGTGCCGGTCTGGGACGGCAAGACCTGGTGGCACGTCGGCACGCCGAGCGCGCCGGCGGCCAAGCAGGGCCTGGACAACACCCGGCTGGCCAGCACGCTGGGCAGCCCGGCGGGGGTCCGGCAGACCGCCGCGCGGGAGTACGCCGGCACTCTGGACCTGCGCGAGAGCAGCGCGGTGCTGGGCAGCGGGGTCAGCACGGTGCTCGGTGACCGGGCCGGGGCGGTGCCGTTCACCGCGTCCGTCGACGAGCAGGGGCGGTTGGTCCGCTACCGCATCGAGTTGGCCAGCGAGCAGTCGCAGACGGCGCAGCTCGACCTGACGTACTCGGACTTCGGGCTGGCGGTGTCGGCCGACCCGCCGGCGGCCGACCTGGTCGGCGAGGACCCGCCGGCGAACATCCCCGGCGCCTGACGCCGGCTCACTCCTCGACCGCCCCGTCGACGGGGGTGACCAGGAAGTCGTAGACGGTGCGGGCCATCCGGCGGACCGTCTCGTCGCCGGTGGCCATCGGTCCGGCGGTGAGGAACGCGACGGCGGTCTCGGTGCCGGGGATCAGGTAGTAGCCGACGTCGTGTGAGGCGTCCGGCAGGTCACCGGTCTTGTGGGCCACCGGCACCCCGGGTGGCAACGCGGCCGGGATCTTCGTGTTCAGGGTCTGTTCCCGCATGAACCCGATCATCAGGTCGCGGGAGGCGGGGGTGAGGATCTCGCCGTCCCAGACCGCGCCGAGCAGGGACACCACGTCGTCCGGGCTGGTGTAGTTCTCCTCGCCGCGTTGCGCCGCCGCGCTGTCGAGCATCCGGCGGGCCAGGATGGTGGACCGTTGGTTCATCGAGTCGATCAGCGCGTTGACCGGGGCGAACCCACCCAGGTAGGTGATCAGCACGTTCGCGGCCACGTTGTCGCTGTACTTGATCAGGTACTGGGCGAGCCGGCGCAGGGTGACCACCTGCGGGAACGTCTCGAACTGCAGCTGGCCGGTGCCACCGACCACGTCCTCCGGGGTGACCAGCACCCCGTCGTCGAGAAACACCTGTCCACAGTCGACCCGGCGCAGCAGCTCGACGAGGATCCACAGTTTGATCACGCTTGCCGCCTTGGGGCGCAGTGATCCGTTGACGGCGATCTGCTGGTCGCCGTAGCGGCCGGACAGGTCGCGGACGGTGACCCCCGCCGGGTTGAGGCTCGCGTCGGCGACGACCCGGGCGAGCTGCCCGCTGAGCGGGAACAGTCGGACTCCGGCGACCGGGTCGGTGGGCGGCTGCGGGCTGGTGACCACCACGCCGGTCAGCGTCGTCGGCGGGCGGTGCCGTTGGATCACCTCGAGCGTGCCCTCGCTGCGCCCGACCAGTGGCACCCGGTAGCGGTAGGCCGTCCCTCCGATGACGACCGCCCCGCTGGCCACCCCGGCGGCGACCCGCATGTTCGGGTCGGCGACCCGGCCGGTGTCGCCGTCGCAGGCGCGGTAGCGAACTGTGTGCCCGAGCGAGTCCACCGCGAACACCCCGCCGGAAAACGACAACCAGGACACCTCGCTGGTCGGCGCCCGCTCCGGCGTGGGGTCGAGCCCGGGCTCGTGGCCCTCGCTCTCCCCGTACCCCGGCTGGGTCTGCTGCGCCGGGTCCGCGACGGGCCCGTGGTCCGGGCCGTCCGCGGTCGCCGGCCCGGTCGTCGCGACCACGGCGAGCGCGACCGTCGCCGTCAGCCACTTCAGGGGTACGCGGACAGGGCCCCGCAGCAGGGAAGATGAGCACTTCTTGTCGCTTTTTCTCACGTTTGCACGATATGAAACGCTGGATGCGATTGAGGTATCCGGGACTGGTGTCACCCGTCCGGGCGGCGATGCTCCCCGCAGCGACATACCTCAGAGGTATGAATGTGACCCTGCGGTATCAGCCGCATCAGTAGCACCCCCGACCCCGAGGGAGTGGTCATGTTGATAATCGCTGGCAGTCTGCGCGTCGAACCTGAGGCGCGCGACGGATATCTCGCCGACTGCGCAGAGGTCATCGCGCAGGCGCGCGGCACCGCCGGCTGTCTCGACTTCCTGCTCGCGGCCGACCCGTTGGAGCCGGGACGGATCCACGTCTACGAACGCTGGGAGTCCGCGGAGCAGTTGGCCGCGTTCCGTGGCTCCGGGCCGAGTGACCCACAGGGAGCGAAGATCCTCGACGCCGACGTGCAGCGCTACCTGATCTCCGGGGTCGAGGCGCCCTGACCGGGAGCGCGCCGGCAACTTGTCACATCGGTGGTCGGGCCGAGGGTTCCGGTTCGGCGGGCAGGCCGGGCGCCATCCGGCGGAGCGAGGTGAAGGCGGGCACCAGGGCGTCGTACAGCTCGGCGAAGAGTGGCAGCAGCCCGGCGTAGGTGGCGGCGGCAGCCGGGTCGGGACGGACCGTCTCCTCGATCCGCACCAGTTCGGCGGCGACGTCGATGCTGGGGATCAGCCCGAGCGCCTCCATGCCGAGCAGCGCCGCGCCGAAGCTCGACCCCTCGTGCGCCGCCGGGAAGCTCACCGGCATGCCGAGCACGTCGGCGAGCATCTGCCGCCACAGGCCGCTGCGGGCGAAGCCGCCGCCGGCCCGGATCTCGCGGACCTCGTTGCCGGCCGCCCGCACCGAGCTGAGCACCAGTGCGAGTTGCTGGCAGACCCCCTCCAGGGCAGCTCGGATCAGATGCTCGCGGCGGTGCCCGTGGGTTAGCCCCACGTACGCGCCGCGGGGCAGGGCGCTCCAGTGTGGGGCCCGTTCGCTGTGCAGGTACGGCAGCATGATGAGCCCGCCCGAGCCGGCCGGCGCACGGGCGGCGAGGGCGACCAGGTCCTCCTCCGAGTGCTCGCCCAGATCCGGGGCGAGTGCCGCGCCAGCCCACTTGAGCACGATGCCGCCGTTGTTGATGGCACCCCCGACCGCCCAGCGTTGCTCGGTCAGCGCGTAGCAGAACACCCCACCGAGCGGGTCCACGCCGGGCCGCTCGACCATCACGCGCATCGCGCCGCTGGTGCCGATCGAGCAGGCGACCATGCCGGGGTGCACCGCGCCCAGGCCCAGGTTCGCCAGCGGCCCGTCGCCGGCGCCGACCACCACCGGGGTGCGCTGCGGCAGGCCGGTCTCGGCCGCGGCCTGCGGCGTGAGGGTGGGCAGTACGGCGGTCGTGGCGACCAGTCGGGGGAGTTTGTCGGCGGTGATCCCGGCGATGCCCAGCGCCTCGCTGTCCCACTCCAACGTGTGGATGTCCAGCAGGCCGGTGGCCGACGCGATCGAGTGGTCGGTGACCAGCGCGTCGCAGAGCCGCAGCAGCACCCAGTCCTTGATGCCCACCCAGTGCGCGACGCTCTCGAAGAGCTTCGGCTCCTGCTCGGCGAACCAGAGCAGCTTGGGCAGCGGTGACATCGGGTGCATCGGCGTGCCGGTGCGCCGGTGCAGGGCCAGCCCGGACGGCACCGCCCGCAACCGCTCGGCCTGCCGCGTCGACCGCGAGTCGGCCCAGGTCACCGACGGCGTCAGCGGATTGCCGTCCGAATCCAGCCCGATCAGGCTGTGCATGGCGGAGCTGAACGACAGCCCGGCCACCGGCTGGACCAGCTCGGCCACGACGATGCTGATCGACCTCAGCACCGCGTCGAGGATGAGTCGGGGATCCTGCTCGGCGTAGCCGGGTTGCGGGTTGTCCAGTGGGTAGCCGAGCGAGTGGCTGCCGAGCTGCTTCCCGTCGGTGTCGTACGCGACGGCCTTGGTGCTGGTGGTGCCGATGTCGACCCCGATCACGACCCCCGGCAAGGTGGCTGGCGGCACGACCGTCACCCCCTCGGAAAACGTGAACGCCGGCACCAGTATCGCCCTATCGTGCGAGATGCTCCGCCGATCGGGTATTTTGCCCGTTTCGGCGTGTCCGAGCGCCACGCCGCTGCGGTTAGACCCCGTGACAACCCAGATTGGTGGTCTGCGCGGCGAAGGAGTCGGCGTGGCAAAAACTGATTCGACGGGTTCCACATGGCGGTACCGGTGGGCGCGCCGGCAGAACGTGCGGCGGGTCAGCACGTACCGCGGTGCCGAGGCGGCGTGGCGGCGACGAGTCGACGAGTTACGACGGCTACGCGAGCTTGCCGCCGACTTCCAGGGCTCCGCTGCGGCCGGTGCCGGCCTGCCACTCGAGTTGGCCGCCGACGAGGTGGTGCTCTCGGCACTGCCCGCCGCGCAACTGATCGAGGTGCGGCACACCACAGTGCTTCCCGCGCCGGACCTCACGATCGCCCGCCCGGCCGGCCCGCTGCGTCCGCGCCGCCCCGACGGCGTACGGGTCACCGACGCCGGCATGGCCGTGATCACCAGCCGTCGACTGGTGCTGCTCGGCGGACGCGGCCGGCGGGACTGGGCGTACGGCCGGATGACCGGTCTGGCCCACGACCCGGCGGCGCCGGTCACCCTGATCCAGGTGCTCGACCGGCGGCACACCTCCGGGCTGCTGCTGCCCGTCGACGCCGCGCCGGACTTCCGGTTCAAGCTGACCCTGGCCTTCGCCGACGCGATCGAACAACGCGCGGCGGTGCTCGCCCAACTCGACGAGCTGATCGTCGAGCACGCCCAGCTCAAGCCGTTCCGGCCGGCGGTGGCCACGCCCGGGCAGGCCCGGCTGTCGTCGTTCGTGCCCGGCGGTCGGCGAACCCTCGCGGTGGCGGCGGCCATCGCGTTGCTGGTGCCGGCGGCGCTGATCGAGTCGAACCCGTCCGAGCCGGCGGAGGTCGCCGTCGCCGCCACCCCGGCGCCCATTGCCAGCGTGACGCCCACACCGACCCGCCCGGCGACTCCGGGGCTTGCGCTGAAGCCCCCGTCGCCGAAGCCGACGAAGTCACCACGCCCGTCGCCCAGCGCGACCTCCAAGGGGCCGCGCTGCGGGGCACCGGAGAACCCGCTGGGGTACGACTTCTGCGGCGGTACGCGGATCCGCAAACCGGCAGCCGAGGTGTGCGACTGGTTCGACTGCGTACCGCAGTTCTGGTCCGGTCGGGGTTACCTGGTGCAGTGCCGCGACGGTTCGGTCAGCCTGACCGGCGGCCGGTCCAACGCGTGTACCGAGCACCGAGGCGTGCGGCAGACCGTCACTAAATGACCTATTTCATGCCCGGAGTCCGCTTCAGTCGGCCAGAATGATCGAGTGGAGATCCGGTCTGACGATGGCGCCCGGGTGCGGATACGCCCCGTCGGCTACCAGCCCGGCATCGACCCACCCGACGACGATCCCGACGGGGCCACGCCCGGCTGGCACGACTGGCTGCTCGTCGAGGTGGACGCCCGCACCGCCGACGGTCAGACCTGGTCGCACCACTACCCGAGCCTCATGGTCGAGGAAGCCCGCGCGCTCGGCGGCTGGCTGCACGGGCAGGCCACCGCCGCCCTCGGGCTGAGCGCACCGCCGGCGCTGGTCCGCTTCACCGAACCCAACCTGGCCCTCCGCACCCGCGTGCTCCGCCGCCGCCGGCTGGAACTGATCGTGGAGTTCTCCGCCGAGTCACTGCCACCGTGGTCGCGTCGCCCGTCCACCGCGATCTACCCGCTGATCCTCACCGTCTCCGCGGACGCCCTCGCCACCGCCGCCGAGCACTGGGCCGAGCACTGCGAGGCGTACCCACCACGGGCCCCGTCGCGGTTCCCGACCCGCGACCCGATGACGGACCGACGGCGGGCCGGCTGACCGGTGCAGCCGGTGCGGTCCTTGTGGAGCCCGCGCCCCCCTGCTCTGATGTGCGTTCATGGGGGTCGAGCAGGTACACCGCACGGTGGAGGCGGTGTGGCGCATCGAGTCCGGGCGGGTCGTCGCCGCCCTGGCCGGGCTGGTACGCGATGTCGGCTGGGCCGAGGAGCTGGCTCAGGACGCCCTGGTCGCCGCGCTGGAGCAGTGGCCGCGGGACGGCGTACCGGCCAACCCCGGCGCGTGGTTGACCACGGTCGGCAAGCGGCGGGCGATAGACGCACTGCGCCGGCGCAAGCTGCTGGAGCGTACGGTCGAGACACTCGGGCAGGACCTTGACGACGACGGTTTCACCCCGGACTTCGACGCGGTCTTCGAGGAGAGGATCGACGACGACCTGCTGCGGTTGGTCTTCACCGCCTGCCACCCGGTGCTCTCACCGCAGGCGCGCGCGGCGCTGACCCTGCGCCTGCTCGGCGGGCTGAAGACCGAGGAGATCGCCCGGGCGTTCCTGGTGCCGGAGACGACAGTCGCGCAGCGGATCACCCGGGCCAAGAAGGCGCTCGCCGAGGCGCAGGTGCCGTTCGAGGTGCCGGGTGTGGCCGAGCGCGGCGAACGGCTCGCCTCCGTGCTGGAGGTCATCTACCTGATCTTCAACGAGGGTTACTCCGCGACCGCCGGCGACGACTGGATGCGCCCGGCGCTCTGCGCGGACGCGCTGCGGCTGGCCCGCCTCACGCAGGAGTTGATGCCCGAGGAACCCGAGGTGCACGGGCTGGCCGCGCTGCTGGAGATCCAGGCGTCGCGTACCGCCGCCCGCGTCGATGCCGACGGCGAACCGATCCTGCTGCTGGAACAGGACCGCGGGCGCTGGGACCGGCTGCTGATCCGTCGCGGCCTGGCCGCCCTGGACCGGGCCCGGGCGGTGAACGGCCCACCCGGCCCGTACACCCTCCAGGCGGAGATCGCGGCCTGTCACGCGCGGGCGCGTACCCCGCAGGAGACGGACTGGGCGCGGATCGCCGCCGGCTACGCGGAGCTGGCCCGGGTCGTACCGTCGCCGGTCGTGGAGCTGAACCGGGCCGTCGCGGTCTCCTTCGCCGACGGCCCGGCCGCCGGACTGGAACTGGCCCAGGCGCTGGCCGAGGAACCCGCGCTGGCCGGCTACCACCTGCTGCCCAGCGTGCTCGGTGACCTGCTGGCCAAGCTGGGACGCCACGACGAGGCGCGCGCCGAGTTCGAACGGGCCGCCGACCTGACCGGCAACGAACGCGAACGCGCGCTGCTCCGCGCCCGCGCCGCCGACTGCGCCCGAGGCGTCGCGCCAACCCGCTGAAAATCTTCGACCGCCATGTCGTATCCCGCGCCGGTCGCTCGACGCGTCAGTGGAAGCCGGCTCGCCGGCACGCGGGAGCCGGCCACCGGGCCGGCGATAGGAGGACGGACATGACGACCATGACTGACGCCGGCGGCGCGGGGTCCGCAGTGGCGGGCGTCGACTCCCGGCGTACGACGACCAGGGCGCTGCTGGCCGGCGGAGTCCTCGCCGGCCCGCTGTTCGTGGTGGTGGCGGCGGCCCAGGTGCTCACCCGGGACGGGTTCGACCTGAGCCGGCAGCCACTCAGCCTGCTGGCGTTGGGCGACCTGGGCTGGATCCAGATCGCCAACTTCGTGCTCACCGGGCTGCTCGCCCTGGTCGGCGCGGCCGGGTTGCGCCGGGCGTTGCGCGGCGAGCCGGGCGGAACGTGGGGGCCGGCGTTGATCGCCGTGCACGGCCTCGGCCTGATCATCGGCGGGGTGCTGGTCTCCGACCCCAGCATGGGCTGGCCGGCGGGCGCGCCGGAGGGCACGCCCGACACGTTGAGCTGGCACGCCGTCGGCCACGGCGTCGGCGCGGCGCTCGCATTCGGGTCGCTGCCCATCGCCTGCCTGGTCTTCGCCCGCGCCGGGTGGCGGGCCGGGCAGCACGGTTGGGCGGCATTCTCCGTCGGCAGCGCGCTGGCCGTCGTCGCGATCCTGGCCTGGCCCGACCAGGACACCCTCAGCGTGCGGATGGCGCTCGCCTGCCTCGTCGTCTTCGGCTGGCTGACCGCACTCTGCGGCCGGCAGCTCGCCAAGTGACCACTGTCAGTCGACAACGGAAGGACCGACCGATGCGCTACATGATGATGCACAAGCTCGACGAGACCCTGCCGGAGGCATTCAACCCGAGCCCGGAGTTCGTCGCCCGGATGGAGGCCTTCATGAAGGAGGTCGCGCAGTCCGGGATCCTGGTCGCCGCCGAAGGGCTCTGCCCGACCGCCACCGACGCCACCCGGATCACCGTGAGCGGCGGTAAGACCACCGTCACCGACGGGCCGTTCACCGAGACCAAGGAGCTGATCGCCGGGTTCGCGCTGGTGGACGTGCGCTCCCACGAGGAGGCCCTGGAGTGGGGGCGACGGTTCGTCGACGTCTTCGCCGAGACGATCGGTGAGGTGGAGGTGGACATCCGCCGGGTCTACGAGGCGCCCGAGCAGGGCTGACTCTCGCCGCGCCGCCACCTCCGCATCGGGGGTGGCGGCGCGGATCCTGCAATTCTCTCCTTTCGGGCGCAACGGGATGCATCGATCCCGGCCGCGTTGCCTGTCACGTACGTGAGCGGTTGTACCGCGTGTGACCGTGACCTCTGTGTCCTGTGCCCCCTGGCGGATCGCCTGGGCCGAGCGCGAGAACGAGCGCCGGCAGCGCGCGTACCGCGACGCCACCGACGCCTGGCAGCGCCGCGACGACCACCTGGCCCGGCTTCGCATCGAAGCCGCCAGCTTCCTCGGGTGTACGCAGCCCCGCACCGGCCTACCGGTGGACCTGGACGACGACGAACTCGTCTTCCGCGTCCTCCCCGTCGCCAGGCTGGTCGAGGCCGAGGCGCGGCACATCCCCGGCCTGCCCAGGCCGGGCGGCTTCTGTTCCTTCGCCGAGACTCCATCCGAGGCGCTGCCGGCGAGCCTGCGGGTCGTCGACACCGGCATGGCCGTGGTGACCAGTCGGCGGGTCGCCTTCGGCGGCCGGGAGCACCGCCGCGAGTGGCGGTACGCAGACCTGGTCGGCCCCGCCCACCACCCCGACGTGCCGGTCACCCTGCTGCCCGACCGGGGTCGACTCGCCGGGCTGCTCGTCCCGGCCAACGCCGTGGTGAACTTCCGCTTCTATCTCGCCCTCGCGGCTGCCGACGATCGCGCTGCCGTCATCGCGCAGGTCGACGCGCTGCTGGCCGCGCATCAGGCCGCCCGGCCTGCGCCTCTTCTGTTGGTGAACCCCGACGACGCACCGCTGACGGCGGTACGCCCCGACCGGCGGGCGCTCGGCGCTGCCGCCGTCGCGGCCGTGGTGTTCGTGACGCTCGGCCCGGGTGCTCTGGGTCCGGGCGCGTCGTGGGGTCCTCGCGGGCCGGTTTCCTCAGCGGAGATCGTCGCCCTGGACGTCCCGAGGGCCGCGGGCGTCCGCGTTCCGATCGGTCCCGTCGGGCCGGTGGCACCCGGGTCGCGGGTCGGCTCGGCCGACAGTGCCGTTTGGAGCCCGCCGGACGCCCCGGCTGCCCGGCCGTCGGCTGCGGCAGCCGTCTCCACAGTGACGGAACCCGCTGTCGTGGTGGCCCTGCCACCGGCTCCTCCACCAGCCGTCATCCCGGCCTCTTCGCCCAGTTCGGTGCCCACGCCGGGGCCGGCCCTCACCACGGAACCGCCCGCGCCAGCCCTGCCGACGCCGCCCGTCGCGTCGGCCTCGCCAACGCCGACTGCGACGCCTTCGCCGGAACCCGGGCTGTTGGCGATCTGCCTGGATCCTCTTCGACTGCCGTTGTTGGACCCGCTGCTCTGCCCGTCTCCGGCGTCCTGATCGGCGATCGAGCCCGCGGCTCAGCTCATGGCGCTGAAGTCGGGGACGGTGAGGGTGCCGTCCTCGGCGAGGGTGAAGCCCGGGTTCCAGGCGATCTCCCAGAGGTGACCGTCCGGGTCGGCGAAGTAGCCGGCGTAGCCGCCGTAGAAGGTCTCCCGGGCCGGCTTGGTAACCGTGGCACCGGCGGCTGCTGCCGTCTCGATCACCTCGTCGACCTCTGCCCGCGAACGGACGTTCTGGGCCAGGGTCATCGCGCAGGTGCCCAGCTCTTCGATGCCGGCGTCGGCGGCGAGCTTGTCACGGCCCCACAGGACGACGGCCAGGCCGCCGGCCTGGAAGAAGACCGTCTCCTCGACCTCCTGGCCCCGCCAGCCGAGCTGCTCGTAGAACGCCTTCGCGCGGGCTACGTCCGCGACTCCCAGAGTGATCAGGCTGATCCGCTGCTCCATGGTCCTCAACCTAACGCGCAGTCGCTCGGGGGCGTGGCAGGTGGCCTCGACGTTGTTGCCGCTCTGGGAGGACAGGACCGACATCGTTGACGACACGCGTTCGTATCAAGCTTGCCGAGAAAGACCCAACCCATAGCATCGATGCTATGGGTTGGGGTAGCGTGGAGCTGGAACCAGAGGTCCGAGATTGGCTGGAGGAACTACCAACTAGCGACTTCGCCCGAGCGGCGTTCTATATCGATCTTCTGGCTAGCCAAGGCGTGTTGCTCGGAGAGCCACACAGCAGACAGCTCGACGGCAAGTTGCGTGAGCTGCGGTTTTATCTGGAGCGCGACGCGGTCCGCGTGACGTATTGGATAGCCTCCGACCGGAGAATCATCCTGCTCACGGTGTTCCGCAAGACGCGAATGCGGGAGGGCCGGGAAGTCGAGCGGGCTCGCCGCGCCTTCGAGCGGTGCGTGGCGGAGCGGCACATCGTGAACGAGGGGGCAGAGCGATGAATGATCGCCTGGACTGGAACGACCTGCGTGAGCGCCGGATGGCGGAGCCGGGAGCGGCCGAGACCTACGAGGCCACCCGGATCGCTTTCGAGCTTGGGCAGGAGGTGCGCCACCTGCGCGAAGGGCATGGCTGGAGTCAGAGCCAGTTGGCCCGTGCCGCGGGCATGACTCAGTCCGCGGTGGCCCGTTTCGAAGCAGGCGGGACCGTGCCAACCCTGCCGGTGCTGGAGCGGTTAGCTCGGGCTCTGGACCGACGGCTGGACGTCAGGTTCACGACGAACGCGGACGCAGCCTAACCGCCTCCGCCGGCCTATCGCGATCAAGCGGCAGACGCGTCCATGTAACGCGAGCCGACGGTCGTTGATCTAGCATTCCTGCTCGTGCGGGAGTTCTTCACGGTCGCGGGTCGGAGGCTGTCGTACCTGGACTTTGGTGGTTCGGGTACGCCTCTCCTGGCTCTGCACGGGCACTACAACGAGGCGTCGGCATTCGCGCCGCTGGCTGAAGCGTTGGCACCGCAATGGCGGGTGATCGCGCTCGATCAGCGTGGGCATGGAGCGTCCGACCGTGCCCAGAGCTATGAGCGGGACGATTACGTTGCCGACGTCGCCGCCTTCCACCGGCATCTGGAGGTCGGCCCCGCTGCGGTGCTAGGGCATTCACTTGGCGGGGTGAACGCCTACCAGTACGCCAGCCGGCACGCTGATCTGGTCACCGCGCTGATCGTCGAGGACATCGGCGCGGTCGTGGACTGCGACTGGTCGTTCACCACGAGCCTTCCTCGCCGCGCACCGTCCCGCGATGCGCTGGCCTCGGCACTGGGTGCGGCGGCTCCCTATCTGGAATGTTCCTTCCGTCAGTCGAAGGACGGCTGGGGCTTCTCGTTCGAGGTTGATGACACGGTGGCGTCCCAGAAGGCGCTCAACGGTGACCACTGGAAGGACTGGGTAGCGGTGAACTGCCCCACCCTTCTGATTCGCGGAACGCGCAGTGACGAGCTGACGGCCGCCCACGCTCGCGAGATGATCGCTCGTCGCCCTGGCCAGGCCCGCCTTGTCGAGCTGCCAGCAGGTCACGTTGTGCATCACGATGCTCAAGCGCAGTTCGCCGCTGCAGTCGGTGCCTTCCTGTCCGAGCTCGACTGAGCCAGGGGAGTTTCATCCCCGCCTCGTGAGCTGCGAGACAGCCGGGCCCGCGAGGGACATCAAGCGGCGATAGTCCGGGCGGTGGCGTACACGTCGGCGGGTAGGGCGTGGCGGAGTTGCCATAGGACGCGCATGGGTCGGTCGCCGGTGTGCGAGTCGTACGTCATGGTGCCGGCGTAGAGGTACGGCGGCGCGCCCAGGTCACGGTCGGCGATGCGGGTTTCCCGGACGAAGAGGTGCACTGTCGAGCCGCCCGAGGTGTAGCGCTGACCGGTCGTCGACGCCGCAGAGGTGGTGCTCTGCGACTCCCACTGGAAGAGGGTGTCGGTGATGGCGCGGTCGGCGTACATGGTGGTGGGGGAGTAGTGCGCCTCGGACTTGACCAGGGTGACGAAGAACAGGTCGGCCTGGGCGTCGGGCAGCCACTTCACCCCCTCGCGCAGCGACCCCGGGTTGGTCATCCCGAAGGCGGCACATGCTTCGTTGCGGCTGTACCGGGCGTGCACCCGCAACGGCACCGCCCCCGGAGCGAGGGCGGGTGTGACCCGGTGGATGCGGTCCCGCAGCACCTCGGCGACCTGCCGTAGCTCGACGCAACGCGCCGGCTCCTTCCACAGCCGTGCCAGCCGTTCGTCCCTCGTGGCGAGGGGTGCGTTCGGCCCCCAGAGGCTGAAGTGCAGCATGTCCAGCAGTCGACCGCTGCCCGCGTACACCTGCTGACCTGGCACGGGCGGTCCGGCCGCGACCCGGGTCAGCAGCTCAAGCCGGTCGACGTCGTCGGTGTGCAGCATGCGACCGATGGCCCGGCCCAACTCCCGGTCGTCCGGGCCGGGCGCGGACGTCTCGATGCCGGCGAGCCGGCGCAGTCCGGTCCAGCCGCCGATGCTGGCCGACCGGTACACGTCCTCGATCTCCAGGCCGGTCTCGCGGAGGAACGTGGCCAGGCTGACATCGCCGAGTTGCCGCAGCTCGGACACCAGGCCGGTCTTCGAGGTGGGCAGCGCGCTCTTCAGGTTGGCGAGCACGACCTCCTTCGCCACCCGGTCCAGCTCGACGTGGCAGCCGCTGGGCAGGCTCGGGAAGTCGTCGCGGACCGCCTCGGTGACGGCCCGCCGGCTCACCCCGGTCAGCGCACGCCACCGCAGGTCGAAACGGAAGTTGGCGTTCTGCCCGCCGATGAAGTCGAGCACCGTCAGGCAGGGCTTGTCGTCGTCCAGGCGCAGGCCACGGCCGAGCTGTTGCAGGAAGATCGTGGCGCTCTCGGTGGGCCGCAGCATCAGGATCGTGTCGACCATCGGCAGGTCGACGCCCTCGTTGAACAGGTCCACGGTGAAGAGCACCCGCAGCTTGCCGGCCTTGAAGTCCCGCAGCAGCCCTTTCTGCGTCAGGCGGTCGGCCCCCGAAGTGACTGCTGCCGCCGGCACATCGTGCTGGTTGAACCAGGCGGCCATGAACTTCGCGTGCCCGATGCTCACGCAGAAGCCGAGCGCCCGCATCCGCCCGACATCCACCTTCTCGCGAACCGCGCGCAGCACCGTCCGTGCCCGGGCGTGGTCGGCGGTGTAGAGGGCGGTGAGTTCGGCCAGGTCGTAGCCCTGCCCACGCTTCCACGTGACCTGGGACAGGTCCACGTCGTCGTGCAGCCCGAAATACTGGAACGGGGACAACAACTGCCGCTCCAACGCCTCCCACAGGTGCAGCTCGACGGCCGCGCGGCCGTCGAACCACCGGCGCACGTCGCCGCCGTCGGCCCGGTCGGGGGTCGCGGTCAGTCCGAGGAGTACGCGGGGACGCAGCCGCTCCAACAGCCGCGTGTACGTCGGCGCCTCGGCGTGGTGGAACTCGTCCACGATCACCATGTCGTACGCCTCGGGGTCTACTTCCCGCCTGTGCAGCGATTGAATGGAGGCGAAGACGTGCTTCCAGCCGTTCGGCTTCTCGCCCGCGACAAGCGTCTCACCGAAGCTACCGTCGCCCATGACCTGCCGGAACGTCGACAGGCTCTGTCGCAGGATTTGCTCCTGGTGAGCGACGAAGAGCAGCGAATCCACCCTCTTGTTGCGGTGCAGCCGGCGGTAGTCCAGCGCTGCGACGACGGTCTTGCCGGTGCCGGTCGCCATCACCACCAGGTTGCGCCAACGCCCGTGCACCAGTCGCTCGGCGTCCAGGTCGGCCAGGATCTCCGCCTGGTACGGATACGGGCGCACGTCCAGGTTCGAGATCTCGGTGGGTGCCTGGTCACGGCGCTCCCCGCTCAACGCGTGCCGTAGCCGCTCGGCGTCTCTGGCCGCGTCGTACGTCTCGAACGCCGGATCGTTCCAGTAGTCCTCGAACGTCGCAGTGAACGTGTCGATGACGTGCGGCTGCTCGATGTTCGAGATGCGGACGTTCCACTCCACGCCGTCCACCAGCGCGGTCTTCGACAGGTTGGAGGAGCCGACGTAGGCGGTGGTCGTGCCGTTGGCCCGGCGGAAGAGCCACGCCTTGGCGTGCAGGCGGGTGGTCCGCGTCTCGTAGGACACCTTGACCTCCGCGCCGAGCTCCTTGAGCCGGTCTAGCGCCCGCTGATCGGTTGCGCCGAGGTAGGTCGTGGTGATGACCCGGACCGTGCCACCCCGGGAGATCAGGTCACGGATGGCTGGCTCGACGATGCGCAGGCCGTACCACTTGATGAACGCGCAGAGCAGGTCGACGCTCTCGGCCGACGCCATCTCGTGGTTGACCTCGTGGCCGATCCGGGGTTGGTGACGGCCGTTCACCAGTAGCGCGCCGGTGGAGAGCGGAGTCGTCGGGCGCTGCGGGAAGGCTGGTAGTGCGGGTGGGGTTGGTGGGGCGGCGATGGCGTGGAGCAGGTGCTTCGCGTCGGTCACCTGGTCCTGATCCGTCGCTGCCTTCGGGCTCAGCTCGGCGATGGCGTCTGCGATCCGGTTCGCCAGCTCGACCTGATGGTGGAGCTTGTCGTCGCCACCGGGTACGGATTGGAGGGCGCGGGCGGCCAGGGTGGCGAGGTGGCGGGCGAGGGTGGTGTGCGCGTCGGCGGGGTCGAGTTTGTGGTGCTGGACCAGGGCGGGATCGATGTGCTGAAGACGATCGGCCAGCTCACGGGTGATCAGGTGCTCGTAGACACCCCGCTCAAGATCCGTCATTCGAGCAAACTCACGCGACGGGCAATGCAGGCAGCAGTCTGACCGATTGCAGGCGCTCGTAAGCCAACTCGATATGCGCGGCCGTGAAGAGCCGAGCCTTACGGCCACGCCACGAACGAACCCGCTCGGTCAGCTCATCCAGATCGTCGGTGGGTGGATGTGATGCGGCTGCGTAATGCACGGTTGCCAGCACTTCCAGGCTGTACGGTGCCTCAAATCCGTCGGTCAGCCGGGCCAGTTGATCCAATGTCTCGGTCGCCGCTGCGCCATGAGCTCGAGACCAGTCGGCAACGGCGTCGGCTGCGTCCGGGATCAGGCCGATGGGCTGCATCTCCTCGACCCGTGCCGAACGGTCACCGAAACCCGTGAGGTAATGCCCTTCGAGACGGTTCAGTACGTGATTAAGGCTCTCGGCGTACGGGCCATATCTGCCGCGGCTGAACTCCAGACGAAGCGGTTGCCCCAGCACCTGGAGGAAATAGGCGATCTTCTGAATCTCCAGGATGGTGACGTCATCGCGTGGCTCGAGTCGTCGTGCTCGGCTCAGGTAGCGCTCGATGGCCTGGATGAGGGTTACGCGTCCGGAGGTCAGCGGTGGTCTCTCGGTCGCTATCGGCATGTCGGCCGGATCAGGTACTCCCTCCGGAGGGAAGAGCAGGACCCGTACCTCGGGGGTCTCGGCGAAGGCGCCTTCGATGAGGGGCCGGACATCGTCCCAGTTGAGCCCGCCGTTGCCGCAGCCCAGAGCGGGCATCGCTACAGAGGTGATCTTCCGCTCACGAACCACGCGGACGAGATCGGCCAGTCCGGCCTGAATGTCGCCAAGCCTTGAGCTGGCCCGCCAGTGGCCCTTGGTGGGAAAGTTGATCACGTATCTGCGCGGGCCGAGTCGCGCTGAGTCGAAAACGAACATTCGCCCCAAGTTGACTTGGTTCTCGCGGCATGCCGTGCGGTAGCCCGCGTAGTTCGCCGGGTAGGCGCGCTTGAACTGCATTGCGATGCCCTTGCCCATCACTCCAACTGTGTTGACGGTGTTGACCAGCGCGTCCGCCTCGGCGGTCAGTAGGTTCCCATGGCTGATGATGATCATTCGCGCACCTCCCCCCGCGTGTGCCCGTAGTACCAGCCCGGTCTGACAGCAACGTACGGCTCGATCATGCCAGCGTCGCGGAGCACCTGCCTCACCTGTTCCTGTTGGTCCGTCGCCCGTACGGCGTAACCGGTGAGCAGGTCAACAGGAAACTCACGGTGGACGAGGAGCTCGGCACATGGTCGCTTCACTGCGGGTGGAGTCTCATGGATTGAGCGTCATAACGCTAAGGGTGTGCGACCTCGTATTGAGATCTGGAACGATGCTCGACTCGAGATGCTCTTGGCTGAGCGTCCTCACCTGATACTAGACTTCGAGCTTCGTTAGCACTTTATACGTCAAGGGCTTGCCCGAGTTGGTTGTGGGAGTTGGCAGCGCGGCTGGGTTTACTGCAGATCAGTCCAGCTCAATCCGGTCGGCGGGTGCCCGGACCAAGACGTCAAAGGTCGGCGCGTTTTCCCAGTTTGGCCGGAGTTTGGTCGCCTTGGCCCACCCCCAGGATCGGTACGCCGTCTGCGCGGCAGCGTTCTCGGGACGGACCAATAGCGTGGCTCGTGGCTCCGGCCGGGCCGTGACCAGTTCGTTGTGCAACGCCGCCGCGATGCCCTGACGCCGCCAGGCTGCGTGTACCAGAAGCTCGCTGATCGCGAAGGTGCGCGTCCCGTCCTCGTCGGTGAAACCAGGTGGCACAGGCTCGTGGATCCCGTCCCACCATCGCGTCTCAGGAGGAAGCGGAAAGCCATAGATGTAGCCGACGAACGCTCCGTCAACCGATGCCGTGACCAGCTCCCACCCAGCTCGCTGCATGTGCAGGTCGAGCTGACGCCGGTAGCGGTCCTCGCTGTAGAACTCACCGCCGCCCGCGTAGACCTCCAGGTAGAGGTCAACAAGCTGATCGAGCATCCCCTTGGCCTCGTCAGCGCTGTGGTGGCGAAGTTGCAGGCCCTCGATCACAGACTCACCGCCCAGTCGTAGGCGTCGACGAACTGGCGAGTGGTCTTGGTTGCGTGCCGTGACGCCGCCAGGTTCCAGCGCATCTGTGCGAGATGCTGAGTTACCCGCTTTGAGTTGATCTGGCCCACCGCAGGCAGAGCGTCCAAAGCGATGCGGGCCGCCTCGTTGACATCGCCCTGCCGGTGCGCCGCCTCCGAGAGCCGCACTGCGTAATAGACCTGGTTCCTTCGGTGGCCAGGCGACGGGTTAGCGGGGATCGCACGCAAAGACTGAACAGCGCGCGCGGGTCTGCCGAGGGCCAGATAGGAAATCCCTTCAATCCCGTTCAGCTCTTGGGCGTTGACGAAGTGAACGAAACCCTGGTCATCGTCGTGGGCGCCGCGGTCCAACTCCTGGCGGGCCTTGGACATCTCTCGACTAAACGCGCTGGCGTCCCTGAGGACGGCGTAGGCGTGTGCTCTTCGGAGGTGTAGCAAGGTGGTGAGTCGTGGTGTCGCCCAACCGGCAGAGACCCGCAAAGCCGCCTCGGCGCAGTGCAGCGACTCGCCGGGTTGACTTTCGCGGATCAGCAGGGATAGATGCGTGAGGGCACGGACTTCCACACGTGGGTCGTCGGCGATCCGGGCACGAGTAATAGCCTCGTGCAGGTAGGGCCGCGCCTCAGGCCGGCGCTCGGCGTCGATGGCCAGCCAAGCCGCCTCGATGGAGAGATCCGCCAGGGCGCTTTGGAGCGCGTCGCCGACCTCTCTGCTGTAGGTCGCCTGCGCGGCCCAGGTCGACAGTCGGGCGTGCGCTTGGATGGCGACGTCGCAAAGCAGGTCAGCGCCGGCTGCCGCATCTGCCCGTCGGAGATCGTCAACCAGGGAACTGGCCAGCCGCACCTGTTCCATGCCAATGTTCCCGGGCGCTCTATCAGGCGGTCCCGGGAGCAGGTAGGTGTGACCGCCTGCGGCGAGTCCCGCGAGTGCGGCCAGTACGTTGAAGCGCCGGCGGTCCGTAGCGCCACCCCCTTGGCTTGGTGCCTCCACGTTAACCGCCAGGGCTGCTCGTCCGCCCTGCTCGGGCACCTGATCTTCGTCATGTGGGCCATCCGTTGCGCCTCCCATGAGGCTCGCGTCCGTCCAGCAATGCTGATCAGGGAGGCGGAACCAGAGTTTCTGTGCGGGCACGCAAAGGAGCTTCGCCCAGTGCGCCAGGCGGTCCAGGTACACCAGCGGCGGTCCGTTCTCCACGCGGCTGAGCTGCGGTTGCGTGATGCCCAGCCACCCCGCCACCACGGTCTGCGGCAACGCGACTCGACCGTGGTACGGATGGCAGCGATAAGCCCTTATCACCCGCCCAAGATGCCGCTCGGTCAAAGCCTGCCGCACCGGCTCGTGCTCCCAGAAGCTCGGCGGCACCACCGGCGGCGCGCTCAACCGGTCCCGCTCGGCGGCTTGGCACGGTGCACACCGTCCGCTGTCGTTGTCCCGGGCCAGCCGTCCGCCGCATCGGGGGCAGTTCGAGTGGGTCACCGGCGGCTCCGTCCATCCAGCTTCATCGAGCCTATCCATTGAACCCGCTGGGTGGGGCGTTGGTATACGCGCGACGCATAACGTCAAAGGACTGCGGGATAAGCGAATGGACTACAACTAATCAGGATGGTCGCGCCGCCCGCAGCGCCTCGATGACCACGTCCCAACGCTCCGGCCCGTTCTCCGAGTTCAGCGGCTTCCCGTCCGCGACGACCACGCCGGCAGCGCGCAAGACCGCCAGGTGACCCGCGTAGGCCGGATGCGCCGCCAACTCCGCCTTGGTGTGCGGAAAGGCGATGATCGGCAAGCCCGCGCCCAGTGACTCGTTGAGGACGCCGAGCGCCAACGTGTCGTTGATGCCCAACGCCCACTTCGTCACCGTGTTGAACGTGAGCGGGGCGGCCACCACCACATCCGCCGGCGGGTGGGGCTCGGGGTCGCCGGGCATGCGCCACTCCACGCGTACCAGATAACCGGTTTTGTCCTGCAACGCCTCCCGGTCGAGCCATGGCGCGGCGGTCGGGCTGACGATCATGCACACTCGCCACCCGTCGGCGATGAGCAGATCGACCAGCTCGTGGATGTGTTCCGCCGGACCGGCGGCGCAGGCGACCAGATACAGCACCGGGCGTTCCGTCATGCCCGCAGTCTGCCCGACTCGGCCGAGGCGTAGTCGGGCGCATACCGATGGCGCATACCGCCGACGATCACCACGACATGCCGTATTGCCTGGTCAACCGCGAGGGTCGACGCATGGCCCGGGGCGGGTGCTGGTGTCCCCGGGGCTGCGCCGACCCCCATCGGCGCAGCCTCGTCCCCGCCCGCCCCGGCGCCACTCCACCTGTTGACAAGGGGCCCGAGGGCTCCCTCCGTACCTCTGGGAGCCGGCATGCCCACCCTGACCGCCGCCTGGGCTTCGGTTGACGACCGAGCGGCCGGCGACTTCTGGTGCACCCTCGAAGACCGCCGACCCGGGCTGCTCCGACACCGCGACGCGCCGCTGTTCTTCACCGCGCTGGGCCGCCTCCTGGTCGGCGGTGACGACCCGGTGAACCGGGCGGCGCTGCTCATGGTGCTCGGCCGCGCGTACCGTCACTTCGACCTGCTCCCGCACGCCACCACTATCGGCGACGCACTGCTCGCCACCGTTGCCCGCCACGCCCGCCCACTGTGGACGCCGCAGCTCGCCATCGCCGCCGAGCGCGCGATGTGCCGCGCCACGCGCGCCATCCGCCGCGCCGTGGCGCAGGCCGGCGACGGCCCGGCCTGGTGGCACGTCCAGGTGATCGGCCATGATCGGCCGTCGCCCGACATCGCCACCGTGACGGTACGTCCCTGGCGGCGGCTGCCCTTCCTGCCAGGTCAGGCCGTGCCGGTCTGCACGCCGCGCCTGCCCGGGCACTGGCGTTGGCTCTCACCGGCCAACGCCCCACGCGCGGACGGCACCGTCGAGCTGCACGTCCGCGCCGTACCCGGCGGCAGCGTCTCCCACCACCTGGTCCATCGGGTACGCCCCGGTGAGCTGCTCTGGCTCGGCCCACCCGGCGAAACCGGCCTGCGCCTCGACTCCGGGCGTACCGATGATCTGCTGCTCGTCGCCGGTGGCACCGGGCTGGCACCCCTGCGCGCCCTGGTCGAGCAGGTCGCCGCCGCACCGGACGGCCGACGGGTGACGCTCGTCGTCGGCGCGCGCACCTTCACCGACCTGTACGACTCGATCGCCCTCGACAAGCTGCAGTGCGCCCACGACTGGCTGACGATCGTGCCGGCCTTCTCCGACGACCCGTGCGCGGAGCCGGCCGAGCGGGGCGACGCCCTGACCATCGCCCTCGATCATCACCAGCCGGGCCAGTACATCTACCTCTGCGGGCCGCCGCCGATGCTGGCCGGTGCGCGGTCACGGCTGCGCTGCCTCGGCATCCCCGCCGCCAGCATCCACGTGGCCGAGAGCTTCGCCCGGTAATGGCTGTCTACCGCAGCCCGAACGGATACGGCACCTGTTGCCGCATCACGCCAGCCCAGTAGCGTGCGCGAGTGGCACCGGTCATTCCAGCGTTGCGGTTCGGAGAATGCCGTTGAGGCCCTCCTCAAACAGCAGGTCGTCGTCCCATTGGGCACCGTCGAGATGGCCGGAGGCGTCGAGAGTTGGATAGGCGCTGGCGTTCGCGGCGACATGGGCGCGGGCTGCGGCTCTCGCGTCGGGGCCCGCGGTCTGGTGCCACGTGGCTTCGGTGAGCGCAGCGCCGATGACGTAATTGGCCAGCATTCGCGTTGCCACCGCTAGCTGGAGTCCGGAGCAGCCGCCGCGCACCAGCGCCGATTGCAGGAACTCGGTACGGGCTAGGACGTTGGGTCCGAGCATCGGGCGTCCGATCAGCCTCGGTGCCCAGGGGTGGCCCAGCATGGCGGCGCGCCAGCCTCGGACGAGGACGCGGATGTCCTCCAGCCAGTCGTCGCCCACGGCCGGGATCGGCACGTAGCCGAAGATCCGGTCGACGGCCAGGTCCAGGACGTCGTCCTTCGTCCGCACGTGCCAGTACAACGCCGTCGCCGTCACGTCGAGTTGTTGGGCGAGGTTGCGCATCGTCAGCCCTTCGATGCTGTGCTCGTCCAGCAGGGTCACCGCTGTGTCCACAATGCGTTCGAGGGTGAGCGGCGGTTTGCGTCGTGCGCGCGAGGGCTCCGTACGTAGCCATACGGGCGGTGAGCTCATGGGAGCAAATTCTAGACCAGTGGACAGGAAACTTAACGTCGGTAAGCTAGTCGAACGGAAGATGGTTGGCCTTGACGGTCGGCAAGGAGGAAACCCCATGCCTCTCCTGCGAGTCCACCTCGACAGCGACCGGAGCACGTCCCGCCGCGTCCTGCAACTGCATCAAGAGGGCAAGATCCATCACGAGTCGCGGGAAGCCGCTCGGGAACAGGCGTGGCGTCGGGGCCACACCCCGGCCGGCGACCCGATCTTCGTCGGCATCACGAACGGCCGCCGTGACGTGCAGTTGCTCTACGACGTCGAGGTCTACTCCGACACGGTCCCTTGAGCACCCACCGAGCCGGCTCGCACCGGCCGTCCGAGCGCGCGGTCAGGCGTACGTGTCGCCGAACTCGCGTACCCCGTCGACGTCCAGCGTGATCCGCGCGTTCTCGGTCCACTGGCCGGTGGCGGCGAGCCAGCTCGGGTCGTCGCGTTCTTCGAAGTCGCTCCAACTGGGCCGGTGGTGCCGTAGCTGGATCGGCCCGGTCGACTGGCCCGGCGCGAGCACCCCGCCGGTGAAGGTCAGCTCAACCCAGCCGGGGACGGTGGTCCCGGGGATCGGATTGCCCGGCGCGGGCGTCGTCAACACGGAGGGCCCGCCCGGTGGTGGAACCAAGAACTGCACGGTTTGCCGGATCCGGTCGCAGCCCAGTGCGGCCCAGTCGCAGTTCGGCACCAGCGAGGTGTTGGCGCCCTCGAAGCGCAGGTGGTAGCGCACCTGTACCGCGCTCAGGTCGAGCGGCTGGGTGCCGGTGTTGGTGACCTTCAGGAGGTGCTGGATCTGGTTGTTCGTCGGGGACCAGTCCAGGTTGAGGTAGCTGACCGTCGCACGTCCCGCCGCGGTGCGCACGGTGATGCCGGTAGACCTGTCGGAATAACCGCCGAGCGCACGGGCGGCAACCGCGATCCAGTACGGCGTGCCGGGTGCCAGGTCGGTCAGCGTGATCGTGGTGTCGAGGGTGGTGCCGAGCAGGCGGTACGTGTTGGGGCCCAGCACTGCCTGCACCTCGTAGTTGATCGGCTGCTCGGCGGCCGGATCGCCGATCCAGGTGGAGGGTGCCCACGTGAGCGTGAGCTGGTGTGGCTCGTTGACCACCACCACTGGGTTGCCGGGGGTGCTGATGGCCGGGCCGTCCGCGCTCGCGGCGTTGACGGCGAGCAGGCTCGCCAGCGCGGCGAGGGCGACGGCGGCGGCGACACGGCGAGCATGCATGGTCCGAATGCTAGGGCCGAAAAGTGGAATTCGATAGCCAGCAATCAATATGTGGACTGGATCGTGCACCACTGGTCCGTTACACGACGTAGTCGGTTTGCGGATAATGCCTGGTCAGACAACTACCTACCGTCAACCCGTCATCAGAAACGGCCCTGGCGTCATGACACCCGCCGCTCGGGCCTCGGACGGGAGATACATATGCGTACCAAGAATCAAACCCGAGCGTTCGTACTCGTGCTCGGTCTCGTCGCGGCCGGGGCGGTGCTCGCCCCGGCGAGCCCGGCGTCCGCCGCGGTCCCCGGCCTGGTGCGGGTCGCCGCGACCAGCGTCAGCGACTCGGCCGACTTCCACAGCGCGACGGCGACCTGCCCGGCCGGCAAGGTGCTCACCGGCACCGGCTACGAACTGAACGGCGTCACCGGTGAAGGCGTCGTCGACGACCTGCGCCCCAACGGCGGCCCGGCCACCGCCCCGACGGCCGTCACCGTCGGCGCGTACGAGACGGAGGCGTTCGCGGGGAACTGGTCGGTGACGGCGTACGCGATCTGCGCCAACCCGGTGCCCGGCCTGGTGCGCGTCTCCACCGTCGGCGCGAGCAACTCGACCGACTACCACTCCACCACGGCGACCTGCCCGGCCGGCAAGGTGCTGACCGGCACCGGTTACGAGTTGAACGGCGTCACCGGTGAGGGTGCCGTCGACGACTTCCGCCCCAACGGTGGCGTCGCCGTGGCACCGACCGCGGTCACCGTCGGCGCGTACGAGTCGGACGCGACGGCCCTGAACTGGTCGGTGACCGCGTACGCCATCTGCGCCAACCCGCTCGCGGGCCTGGTGCGGGCGTCCACGGTGGGGGCCAGCAACTCACTCGACTTCCGCAGCGTCACGGCGACCTGCCCGGTCGGGAAGGTGCTGACCGGTGCCGGCTACGAACTGAACGGGGTGACCGGCGAGGGCATCGTGGACGACTTCCGTCCCAACGGCGGCCCCGCCACCGCGCCGACATCGGTCGCGTCCGGTGCCTACGAGGAGGACGCGTTCGCCGGCAACTGGTCCGACACGGCGTACGCCATCTGCGCCACGGCATAGCAACGAGCGTTACGTGTGGCCGCCCCGGCGCTGCGGGGGCGGCCACACCGGCTGAGCGGTCGGCTCAGGAGCCGCCTTGGCGCTGGATCCGCCCGTCGCCCGAGACCTTGGCCCGGCCCAGGTCGCGTTCGGTGCCGGCCGGGCCGGTCGCGGTACGGCGGTGCCGTTGGTCGGGCGAGTGCTCCACGGTCGAGCCCTGGCGGCCCGGAGCGCCGCTGCCCGGATGCCGCCGGCCTCGCGCCGATTCGCCGCCGCTGTCGTGTTTGTTCTGCTTGTGGCTACCCATGGATCGCGCGTACCCGGTCACCGTGTGGCTAGTCCTGAGCCCCCGTCAGCTCCAATACCGGTCTGGCGGGGATCGGCCCGGTCGAAGGTCCGGGGAGCGAGCGGACTCACGGATTCCAGTAGACGAGGACCCTGGCCTGGTCGAAGCGTCGATCCTTCAGGTCGGCACGCTGGATCACCCAGTGGATGGTCGCGCCGCCTGGTCTGCCGCCGTGGAACTCGGCCAGCAGAACCCAGTCACCATGGTCGGGCGGCCCACCACCGCGCACCGGCCCGTCGTTGCCCGACCAACCCGAGGGGTTGGCGCCCAACCAGGCGGGGTTGAAGCCGTTGCAGTCAGTGCCGTAGCCGCCCAACAGCAGCGGCGTCCTCCAGCCTCGATGGGAGAACATGCCGTCCGGCACGTCGCGCAGGACTTTCTGCCACACCTCGGTCATCTCTTCGAACGGAGGATCTCCCGGCAGCGGCGGAGACCACGGGGGCCCCGGGATCGTCTTGACGTAGGGAAGCGAGATGTCGACGGTGAGGTGCAGATCGCCCTGGGGAATCTTCGCGTAGACCTCGGCACACTCCTCGTCGTCCGGGGAGAAGCCCGGCGGATACTGTTCTCGCTCATCGACGGCGACGCCCGCCGGCACGTACATCACCTCGCCGTAGCCGTCTTCTTCGGGCCAGCCGAACAACAGCAGTTGGCCGTCGGCCGGTAGCGGAAGGTCGGTCACGTCTGCCGGGAGAGCAGCGCAGTCGATGGTGGCGATCAAGGGAAACCTGGGGTCCTCGGCGTCGGCCGGGAGCATCACCGGCCCACGGATGGCGCCCACGACCGGCCCGTCACCCTGCTGTGTCAGGAGCGCAGACGGGCGGGCGAGCCCCAGCCAGCGCTCCACGTCGGCGGTAGGGATGTCGCGGCGCAGCGCCTCGGCGCGGACCTGATCGATGATTTTCACGTTTCGGGGAAGCACGGGAGCACCGTAGGTCAACCGTGCGACGTTCACGATCCCGCCGGATGCTGGCTGCCCGGAAGACAGGCGCCCCTGTAGTCGATACCGCGATTTGCCGTCGGCGGGCGGCAGGCGGAAGCGGCCGGCCATAGCGTCCGAACCACGGAGTTCCGCGAGCGCGCGATCTGAGGGAGGCGGCCATGCAGGCGACGGAAGGTGTGGTGTTACCGGGCGAGCGAACCCCGGTCACTGTGCACATCGACCGCTGGCGGGCCGGGCTACCGCCGGGCGCGTGGCCCGACTCCCTGCCAGCGAGCGGGAAGCTCTGGCGGCGCGACGTCTTCGCGGTCGCCGACGCGTACCGGGCCGGCTCCGTGAGCCCCCGGCAACTGTTGACCGCCGTGCTGGTCTGGGCCTACGGACCCATCGGGTACGGCCCGTGGCGCGCCGCCAGGTCACTCGACGGCGACCCGGACGGCAAGCGCCTGGCGTACGCGCTGGAGGAGGTGGCCACGCCAGCACCCGACGAGGACGCGCTGGGTACGGCGTACCGCCGCCTCGGCGACCCCGACCACGCTCGTCTGCCGTGGTTGGGGCCGGGCCTGTTCACGAAGGTCCTCTACTTCGCCGGCTACCGGCGTGGGGTGGGCGGTGTGCAGCCCCTGATCCTCGACCGGGTCGTGGCCGGCCATCTCCCGCCCGAGGCGGGTGTCGGCCGGCGCAACGGGTGGGCATCCGGGGAGTGGCTGGCCTATCTGCGCTGGGCGGCCGAGCAGGCTCGGCTCAGGGGAGTGGAGCCGGACGCGGTCGAGATGGCGGTCGCACCCGACCAGTGAGGTGGTCATCGGGCGGCGCGTAGGCGGGCGTCGAGGGCGTCGAGGTCGGGAACGAACCAGATCTGCCCGCCCTGGTTGGACTCGTGCACCAGGGCCCGCAACGCGGAGCTCTCCGCGAGCTGGGCCGAGATGTCACCGACGACGGCCAGCCGCACCCGGTAGTTGACGAACTTCTGCATCACGTCGCCGGCGAAGCGGGTGCCCAACGAGAAGAAGCGTTGGTCGAGCCGGTTGGCGGGCACGGCGACCACCTGGGCGCCGAGGAACGCCGCGCCGACCAGGTCCAGCGCGTCCTGCTCGGTGGCCACCGGCGGGCCGGCCGGGTCGCAGACCAGCACGGGCACTCCGGCGCGTTCCTGGATCTCGTCAGGCATCGGGGACCTCCCGGTCGAGCAGGCCGTTGTCGGCGTTGAGCACGGCGTCGAGCAGGTGCAGCAACTCGGCGGTGGCGGCCGGGTCACCCAGAATGATGATCTTCATGCGGTGGCGTTGCTCGTCGTGCACGGTCTGCACCCGCAGCGGGTGAGCCTGGTCGTGGCCGGTGTTGGCGCTGGCGAGCACGAGCGTGCCGAGCCGGTCGGCGGCGGCCCGGTCGACGCCGTCGACCTGCACGATGCTCGACACCTCCGCGTGCCCGCTGACGCGGGTGGTGGCCGGAGCCTGACCGGTGAGCGCGTCCAGGTCACCGGCGGTGATCCGGTACTGCTTGCCGATCCGCACCGCCCGCAGCCGGCCCGAGCGGATGTAACCCCGCACGGTGCGCACGTGCAGCCCGAGCCGGTCGGCCACCTGCTCGACTGAGTACATTTCTTCCGTCATCGCTCCCTACACTACCCGAATAGGGAAGCATAGGGAGCGATGGGGCCGACTCGTCTACGACATCAGCTCCAAAGGAGCTTCGTGCCATGCGAGCACCGGCCGCCGGCCCTGGTCAGGCCGCCGCCTGGAGGCTGTCCGCTACCGGGTGGCGTGCGGCGACCAGGGCCCGACGTAGGCCTCGGATCAGCGCACCCCGCCGTGGACGGTGTCGCTGAGGAAGCTGTCGTCGGCGAATGCCCCGTCCCGCATGGAGATCACCCGGTCGGCCACCGCGGCGATGCGGGCGTCGTGCGTGACCACCACAAGGGTCTGTCCCGTGTTGCGCAGCTCCTCGAACAGTCGCAGCACCTCCAGGGTGGCGGCGCTGTCCAGATTGCCGGTTGGTTCGTCGGCGAGAACGACCTGCGGCTCGTTGCTCAACGCGCGGGCGATGGCGACACGTTGGCGCTGGCCACCGGAGAGTGCCGAGGGCAGGTGCGTGGCACGGTCGGCCAGCCCGACCTGATCGAGCAGGTGCAGGGCGCGCCGCCGAGCGCGACCCGGCGACCAGCCGGCCAGCAGGGCGGCCATCTCGACGTTCTCCACCGCGGTGAGTTCGTCCATGAGATGGAATGACTGGAAGACCAGGCCGATGGTGTCGCGCCGCAGCCGGGCGAGGGCGCGTTCGCTCATCGTGTCGATCCGACGGTCGGCCAGCCACACCTCGCCCCCGGTGGGCCGTTGCAGCCCGCCCAGCAGGTGCAACAGGGTGGACTTGCCGCAGCCACTCGGCCCCATGATCGCCAACGTCTGGCCGACCGGCACGTCCAGGTCGACCTCGTCGACCGCGCGGACCAGCGCGTTGTCCCAGCCGTACCATCTGCTCAGCCCGCGCGCCTGCACCGCCATCGACCCGGTCATGCCCCCGCCTTCCGTCCCGCTCGACCCCGCTCGGACCACATCCGCTCGCACGCCTCCAGCCACTCCAGATCAGCCCGCAACCGCAACACGACGCCCTCCAACAGCAACCCGGCAACCGGGTCCACCGACCGCTCCAACGCCGCGCGTTGCGCGTCGCGCAGCCGGCGCAGCACCTCACGCCGTTGCGCGTCCACCAGTGCCACCGGGTCGGCCAACCGGGCAGCCGCGGCGGCCACCAGCTTCAGGTGGAACTCGGTGAGGTCCGGCTTCGGCCAGCTCACCTCGGTCAGCCAGCCGGCGACCCGCTGCTGTCCGGCCGGGGTCAACGCGTAGACCCGCCGGTCGGGTCGGTCCGGCAGGCCGTCGGCCCGCTCGGAGGTCACCAGACCGGCCTTCGCCAACCGGGCCAGCGTCACGTAGACCTGCCCCGCGTTCATCGCCTCGCCGAGCGGGCCGAGCGCATTCCGCATCCGGCCGCGCAGCTCGTACCCGTGCGCCGGCTCCTTGGCCAGCATGGCCAGCACCACGTCCTGCACCCCGGCGCACCCCCCGAATCGACCGCTAATAGATAACCGCTAGCCATGGCACTGTCAAATCTCGACGCCCAGTGTCGGACGGTTCCAGTACCGTCTGGAAACCATGGACGCGCGGCGCGGCGACGCGATCATCGGGCGGGACCACCCCGTGGGTCTGCTGCGCGCCGAGATGGACCGGGCGACGACCAGCCACGGCGGTCTCGTCCTGGTCACCGGCGAGCCGGGCATCGGCAAGACGACCCTCGTCACGGCCGCGGCCCGGGAGGCCCGGCAGCGTGGCGCGCTGGTGCTCGGCGCCGCCTGCTGGGATTCCGACAGCGCTCCCGGCTACTGGCCGTGGGTCCAGGTGCTGCGCGGCCTGCGACGCTCCGCCGACGACTGGGCAGTGGCGCGGCAGTCCGCGGAGCCGGCCCTCGCGGCCCTGCTCGGCGAGGCCGACACCAGTGACGAGCAGGCTGGCCGCGCCGTCAGTTGGGCCGGCATCGACACCGGCGGGGAGGCCGCCGACCGGGAGGCGTTCGCGCTGTTCGACGCGGTGACCGCCGCGCTGGTCGCGGTCTCCCAGCACCGGCCGGTCGTGGTGGTCCTCGACGACCTGCACTGGGCCGACCCGGCCTCACTGCGGCTGCTGAGTTTCGCCGCCCAGCACACCTGGTTCGAGCGGCTACTGCTGATCGGCACCTACCGTGATGCCGAGGTCGAGTCGGGGGAGCATCCGCTGCGCTCGCTGCTGATGCCGCTGGTCGCGAAGGCCACCAGCATCACCCTCACCGGTCTGGCCCGAGACGAGGTGGCCGCGTTGATGGCACGGACCGCCGGGCGGCAACCCGACGCCGGCCTCGTCGACGAAGTGCACCGCCGCACCGGCGGTAACCCGTTCTTCATCGAGCAGACCGCGCGGTTGTGGCACGCCGACGACGCGGCCGACACCATCGCCCCCGGCGTACGGGAGGCGGTGCGCCGCCGCCTGGCCCAACTGCCCCCGGCCGTGGCCGAGGCGCTCACCGTCGCCGCCGTGCTCGGTCGCGAACTGCACCGTCAGGTCCTGGCGGCCTGCCTGGCGGCCCCGGTGGCGCAGGTCGACCGGTTGCTCGACCGGGCGGTGACGGCTCGGCTGATGGTCGCCCGCGGCGGCGGCCGGTTCGCCTTCGCCCACGACCTGGTTCGCGAGACCCTCTACGACGGGTTGTCCGACGACGATCGGCAGGCACGGCACGGCGCGGTCGTTCGGGCGGTCGACCACCTGCGGGAACTCAGCGATCAGTTGGTCCCCGCCGACCTGGCCCGCCACGCCTATCTGGCCGGCCCCGCACTCGACCGGGCCCGGGTGGCCACGTTGCTGGTCGCCGCCGGGCGCGACGCGTTCACCCGGCTGGCCACCGACGAGGCGGCGGTGCACTTCCGTCGGGCGTTGGAGGTGGTCGAAGACCCGGTGCAGCGAGTACGGGTCCTCATCGAGTTCGGTGAGGCGCAATACCATCACGCCTGCCGGGACGAGGCCACCCGACTGCTCACCGAGGCGGGGGCGCTGGCCCGCACACTCGACGATCCGGTGCTGCTGGCCCGAGTCGCCCTCATCGTGAACCGCGCCCGGCAGGTGGAGATCTCCCACTCGGCCGAGGCGGCCGACCTGGTCCGCGAGGCGTACCGGCGGTTGATCGGCGAACCGGCCGCCGACGCGTCGGTCGGCACGCTGGTCGCCGACCTGATCACCGCCACCGAGACGATCGCCCGTCGAGGGCAGGACGACGAGGCGCTCACCTTCAGCCTCTGGGCCCGCCACGACACCACCTGGGGTCTGGGCACCGCGAAGGCCCGCGCCGCGCTGACCGCCGAGATCCGCGATGTGGCCCGCCGCACGGGAGACCGGGAGACCGAACTGTGGGCCACCTCGCTCCGTTGGGTGGCGCTGCTGGAGCTGGGCGATCCCCGCTTCAACGAGGAGTTCGCCACCTTCGTCGGGGCGGACCGGGAGGGCGACCTCACCCGACACCGGATGGCCGCAGCCGTCGACAGCGGGATCATCGCGGCCTTCCGAGGGGACTTCGCCGAGGCCGACAAGCGGTTCGGCGACATCATCGACATCGCAGACCCGAGCCACGCCGAGTTCGGGTTCATGGGCCATCACCTGCGCTGGTCGCGGCTGCTGCTCCAGGGCCGGTTCGCCGAAGCCGAGACCCTGCTGGACGGGCTGGCCCCGATCGACTACCCATACCAGGAGTTGCTGCGGGCGATCACCGCCGCCGAGCGTGGTGACGACGAGACGGCGATCCGGATGACCGCCGGCATCGAGGCCGCAGCCATCCGGTACCCACGCCCGGTGTCGCCGCTCTGGCTACGGTTGCGTGCGCAGGTCGCCGCCGCGTCCGCCGACCCGATGCGCTGCGACACCGCGCGTGCCGCACTCGCCCCGCACCGTGGTGAATGGATGGTGGGGCTCTTCGGCTGCGACATCAGCGGCCCCGTCGACCACTGGTTGGCGCTGATCGACTGCGCCCAAGAACGCTGGGACGACGCCATCGCCGGCTTCACCGCCGCCCGTGACTCCGCCGACCGGCTGGGCTCCCGGTCCTGGTCGGTTCTCGCCCGCGCCGGCCTGCTGAACGCACTGGCCGGCCGAGGCCACCCGGGCGACGCCGCGACAGTGGCCGGGCTGCATGCGACCACCGCACAGGAGGCGACCGCTCTCGGCATGACGCAGGTGCTGCACCGGATCGCCGAACCGGCCCCCACCGACGCGGCCGAGCAGACCGCCACCGCACACCAGACCGCCGCGCCGGGCGAGGCTGTCACCCCGGCCGCAGCCGCCGGGCCAGGCCAGCTTGCCGCGTCGAGCCAGCTTGCCGCGCCGGGCCAGGGTGTCGGGCCGGCCATCGCCGGGCCAGGCCAGGCTCCAACGTCCGGTCAGGCCACCGCTGTCGCGCCAGCGATCGAGGGGTACGAGTTTCGGCGCGACGGGCCGGTCTGGCAGCTCGCGTACGCGGGGGTCGTGGTGCACCTGCCCGACGCCAAGGGGCTGCACGACCTGCATCTGCTGATCAGTCGACCGGGCAGCGACGTCCCGGCGGTGGAGTTGCTCGACCCGGCAGCCGGGCCGGAGTTGGTCGCGGCCCGGCAACTGGGTGCCGACCCGGTCCTCGACGACGAGGCGAAGGCCCGCTACCGGCGGCACCTGGCCCGCCTCGACGAGGAGATCGACCGCGCCGCCGCGCGCGACGACGACCGGAAGGTGGCCGCGCTGGACGCGGAGCGGGGTGCGTTGCTCGACGAGTTGCGCGCGGCAGCGGGGCTGGCCGGTCGGAGCCGCCGCCTGGGCGACGAGGCCGAGCGGGCCCGCAAGACGGTGACCGCGCGGATCCGGGACACGCTGCGCAAGCTCGACGGGCGGCACCCGGCCCTCGCCGGCCACCTGCGCGAATCCGTCTCGACCGGCAGCACCTGCCGCTATCTGCCGCCCGAGCCGCTGCGCTGGCGGCTCTGAACCCATGGCCGGCGCGCCGGCTGGTCAGCGCCGGCCACGGGTCCGGCTCATTCCTTGAGATCGGGGCTGGGGTCCAGGACCCGGGCGAGCCAGTCGCTCTGGGCGCGTCGTGCCGCGGCCGACACGCGGACCTCGGGAAACAGCGCCGAGAATCCGTGGAAGCCGCCGGCCCACATGTGCAACTCGGCCTGGCCACCGGCGGCCCAGATCCGGGTCGCGTAGCTGACGTCCTCGTCGCGAAAGACCTCGGCGGTCCCGGCGTCGATGTAGGTGGTGGGCAGACCGGACAGGTCGTCCGCCAGCGCGGGTGAGACATACTCGGAGACGTTCTGGTCGGTGTGCTCGCCGAGGACGTTGCGCCACCCGAACTCGTTCATCTCCCGGGTCCACACGCCGTCCAGGCCGCTGAACTGACGGCTGGAGATGGTGTCGTTGCGGTGGTCGAGCATGGGGCACGACAGCAACTGTGCGGCGATGGTCGGGGTGTTGCGGTCGCGAGCCATGAGCGTGACTCCTGCCGCCAGGCCACCTCCGGCGCTGGTACCGGCCACGATGATGCGGGCCGGGTCGATGCCGAGGTCCACGGCGTTCTCGGCCACCCAGAGCAGGCCCCGGTAACAGTCGTCGACCAGGGTCGTACCGGTTGCCTCCGGGGCCAGCCGGTAATCCACCGTGATCACGACGAGGCCGAACCGGTCGAGCCATTCCAGCGGGACGTCAATGCTCGAGAAGCGGTCGCCCCACATCATTCCGCCGCCGTGGATCCAGTAGACGCAGGGCGCGCCGGCGGCACGATCGGTGGGGCTGAGGATGGACAGCGGGATCGGCGTTCCGTCATCGGCGGGAACGGCGACCTCACGCCGCTCGACCGCACGGCCTTCCAGGTGGCTGTCGATCGACGCTTGGGGAAAGTGGCGCAGCTGCTCGATCACCTCGGGGCCGAGGGGCGGCATCGGCGGCAGTTCAGCCAGGGGGACGAGCAACTCGGGGTCGATGCACGGCCGGGGGAGGTTCATCAGGATCCTTTCGATGACACGGGTAGGGGTGATCGGTGCGGTCGCTGCTTCAGAAGGTCGCCTTGCCGCCGACCGGTACCGCGTCGGTGTACGTCGAGTCGCCGGCCAGCAGCGGCTGAAGCTTCGCGACGAGGGCCTGCGCCTGCTCGCCGGCGAAGAACGCGCTGTGCGCCTCGGCGCTGGTCCAGCCTTCGATGACGTGGACGACGTCGCGGTCGGACGCCGAGCGGGCCACGAGGAAGACAACGCAGTCGTCGTGCGGCAGGGACGGTGCGTCCAGCAACAACTGGATCAGCTCGTCCGCCTTGCCCGGCTGAGCGGTCATGGTGGCCTGGAACCCGTGGTGGACAGACATCGTTGAGGCTCCTAATCGTTGAGCTGTGCTGTGTTCTTCGGGAAACTGACACTCCTATGAAATCGCATCTACCTGCGGCAACGTTAGAAGGATGCTCGCTCGCGCTTGCCTGATCCTCTCTTTTTCGCGAGGATCGGTCCTGTGTCACAATCGGGTTGTGGACCTCGACGAGCTGCGGGCGCTGCTGGCCCGGCATGCCCGACCGGACATGAGCACCGCCATCGAGGGGGTGCTGATCTCGAAGGTCGACCAGCAGACGGCACCGACCACGTCGATGTCGGGCACCGTGCTGGCACTCATCGCTCAAGGCGCCAAACAGATGGCGCTGGGCGACCGCGTGTACGAGTACCGGGCCGGCCAGTACCTTGTCGCGTCGGTCGACCTGCCGGTCACCGGCCACTTCACCCAGGCGAGCGCCGACGCGCCGGCTCTGGGTTTCGGGCTGGTGCTACACCCGGCCATGGTCGCGGAGTTGCTGCTGCAGGCGGCGCCGGGCGACCTCCCGCCCCTGGCCGGGCCGACGCCGTCGGGGATGGTGGTCAGCGACGCTCCCGACGAGCTCGGCGACGCGGTGATCCGACTGCTTCGGCTGCTGGATCGGCCCCGGGACGTCACGGTTCTCGCACCCCTGATCAAGCGGGAGATCCTGTGGCGGCTGCTCACCGGGGAGCAGGCCGCGGCCGTACGCCAGCTCGGTCTGGCCGACAGCAGCCTCAGTCACATCGCCCGGGCGGTCAGGTGGATCCGCGACCACTATGCGCAGCCGTTCCGGGTGGAGGATCTGGCGCGGCTGACCGGAATGAGCGTGTCGGCGTTCTATCGCAACTTCCAGGCAGTGACCGCGATGAGTCCGATCCAGTTCCAGAAGCAGATCCGATTGCAGGAGGCGCGGCTCCTGCTCGCCACGCACCCCAACGACGTCACCGGGGTGGGCATCCGAGTCGGCTACGAGAGCCCGTCGCAGTTCAGCCGCGAATATCGTCGCCAGTTCGGCGCGCCTCCCAGCCAGGACGCCACCCGCCTGCGGGGCACCATCCGAGCTGAGGTGCCGGCGGCCGTGTGACCGACAGCGTTCACCCGAGCGCCCACACGACAGCCGACGGGTGCCACCACAGCCGTGGCGGCACCCGTCGGTCAGGTCGAGGCAGGCTCAGCGGCGGTTGTACCTGTACATGGTCAGGGTGCCGAAGACGACCAGGAACCCGGCGCTCCACACCAGCAGCCACATGGTGGCCGACGCGTCCGACTCGCCGCTCATCGCCCCACGGATCGCCGCGACCAGCTGCGTCACCGGGTTGACCTTCACGAACGCCTGGAGCCAGCCGGGCATGGTGCTCGGGTCGACGAAGACGTTGCTCAGGAACGTCAGCGGGAACAGCACCATCATGCTGACGCCCATCACCGACTTCTCGCTGCGCAGGATCAGCCCGAAGAACGTCCACACCCAGGAGAACGCGAACGAGAAGACCACCAGCAGCCCGATCCCGACGGCCACGCCAACGACCCCACCAGCGGGCCGGAACCCGAGCGCCAGCCCCAGGCCCAGGATCACCAGCGCGGCGAGGATGTAGCGCAGCACGTCGCCGAAGATCATGCCGACCAGGGCGGACGGACGCCAGACGGGCAGCGTCCGGAACCGGTCGAAGATCCCCTTCTCGATGTCGGTGTTGAGGCCGATACCGGTGTACATGGTGATCATCACGACGCTGGTCACCATGATGCCGGGCAGGAAGAACTGCAGGTATTCGCGCGGGCTGCCGGCGAGGGCACCACCGAACAGGTACGTGAACATCAGCACCATGATGATCGGGAACGCGGTCACGTCGAAGAGTTGCTCCGGCACATGCTTGATCTTCAGCATGGCGCGCCAGCCGAAGGTGAGTGACGCGCTCAGCGCGCTGGGCCGGGGCGGTCGGGCATTGGGCGCGAGCACGGTCGCCAGTGCCTCGGCGGACGGGACGTAGACGGACGGGGCCCGTTCGGTGGTGGTCGTCGTGGTGTCGCTCATCGGGCTGCCTCCAGCTCGTCGTCGCGTTCGTCGGCCGGCACGGCGGGGTGATCGGTCAGGGCCAGGAAGACCTCGTCCAGGCTCGGCTGGCCGAGGGAGAAGTTGTCCACCGCGATGCCGGCACGGGCCAGGTCGCCGAGTGCGCGAGCGGCCTGGGCGCTGGCGTCGAGGTCGGTGCCGGCCTCACCGACCCGGGCGGTCAACGCGACCGGGTCGGCGGCGAGCTGCACCGGCACGTCGAGCGCCTCGCGGAGCACCTTCTCCGCCTCGGGCCGCTGACCCGGATCGCGCAGTCGCAGGTGGACAGTGCCTGAGCCGACCGACGACTTCAACTCACCCGGGGTGCCCTCCGCGATCACCCGGCCGTGGTCGACGACCGCGATCCGCCCGGCGAGCTGGTCGGCCTCGTCGAGGTACTGCGTGGTCAGCAGCACCGTCGTGCCGTGCGACACGACAGCCCGGACGATCTCCCACACCTGGTTGCGGCTGCGCGGGTCGAGACCGGTCGTCGGCTCGTCGAGGAACAGCAGGTCGGGTGTGTTGAGGATGCTGGCGGCGATGTCGATGCGCCGCCGCATCCCACCCGAGTACTTCTTCACCTGGCGGTCGCCCGCCTCAGTCAGACCGAACGCGGCCAGCAGGGCCGCCGCGCGGTCCCGGGCGGCCGGCTTGCGCAGGCCGAGCAGCCGGGCGAGGAGCACCAGGTTCTCCGTGCCGGTCAGGTCCTCGTCGACCGAGGCGTACTGGCCGGTGAGGCTGACCCGGGAGCGGACCTTGTCGGCCTCGGTGACGACGTCGTGGCCGAAGACCCGGGCCGAGCCGCCGTCGGGGCGCAGCAACGTGGCGAGCACCCGGACCGCAGTGGTCTTGCCGGCCCCGTTCGGCCCGAGCAGGCCGTAGACGGTGCCGGCGGGCACCTGTAGGTCGATCCCGGCCAGCGCCCGGGTGTCCCCGAACGAGCGGGTCAACCCGTCGGCCTCGATGGCCAGCCCGGTGGTGCGTCTACTCATGATTCTTACCTTCCGTCGGACGTGTTCAGGAGACGTAGGGCCGAGCCGCCCGGCCGTCGCGCAGGGCCAGACCCCACCAGCGGAGCTGGTCGAGCAGGACACGCGCGTCGCGGCGCAGCTCGTCGGCGCACTGCAGGGTCGGCTCTCCGGCGAGCAGGTCGATCCCGACGACGTCGCGCACCGTCATCGCGTGCAGCGCGGTGAATACCGTGCGCAACTGGTCGACGGCGTGCAGGCCGGTGGACCGAGAGCCGTACGACACGAAGCCGACCGGTTTGGCCTGCCACTCGTCGTACGCGTAGTCGATTGCTTGTTTCAAGGGTGCCGGAAAGCTGTGGTTGTACTCGGGGGTGACCACGACGAATGCGTCCGCCCGGCCCACCTCGTGCACGAACGCCCGGATGGACGCGGTCGGCTCGGCGGGATAGCTGGCCGGGAAGTCGTACTCGGTCAGGTCAACGACCGTCACCGTCAGGTCGTCGTGCCGTGCGGCCTGCTCGACGAACCAGTGCGCCAGCCGGTCGCCGACCCGCCCCTCCCGGGTGCTGCCGACGATCACGGCGATCCGTAACGGTGCCACGGCCCACCCCCCTTCCACACTGAAGGCGCGAGGTGACGACACGCGCCCGCTAGATCCGATCTAGCGGGCGCGTGTCGGGGCGAAATGTCGGTGGGATCGGCTTGACTGGGTGTCGACGAACGGGGGCGGAATGGCACAGGTACGCATCGAGCCGTGGCACGAGGACGACCTCGACCTGCTGCGGCAGCTCAACTCACCGGACACCCGCAAGCACACCGGCGGCCCGGAGACCGACGAGCAGGTGCTCGCCCGGCACGACCGGTACGTGCACTTCTCCGGCACCGAGCAGGGCTGCATGTTCACGCTGGTGCTGCCGGACGGGACACGGGCGGGCAGCGTCGGTTACTGGGCCCGTGAGTGGCGCGAGCAGCCGGTGTACGAGTTGGGCTGGGCGGTGCTGCCCGCGTACCGGGGAAAGGGCCTGGCCACCGCCGCGGTGCTCGCGGCCCTCGACGTGGCCCGCGCCCGACGGGACCGGCGCCACGCGCACGCCTATCCGTCGGTCGACAATCCCGCCTCCAACGCGGTCTGCCGCAAGGCCGGCTTCACGCTGCTCGGCGAGACCGGTTTCGAATACCCGCCGGGGCAGATGATGCGGGCCAACGACTGGCAGCTCGACCTGACCGCCCCACCGACGGTGAGCTGAGGTCGGCGGGGCTGCCGGTGACAGGTCACCAGGTGGTGTCGAGGCGGTGCCGTTGCTCGGGGGTCAGCTCCAGGTCGACCGCTGCCAGGCTCTCCTCCAGTTGCGCAACGGACGAGGCGCCCACCAGCGGGATGGACGGCAGCTCGCCGCCCAGCAACCAGGCGAGCACCACCTGGTTGACCGTGGCACCGGTCTGCTCGGCCACCTCCCGCAGCGCGGCCAGTCGTCGGGGCGCGCTCGGCAGGTCGTACGCCGAGCTGAGCGGCTTGTCCGCCCGCGTGAACGCCCCCTTGAGCAGCGGCGAGTACGCCACCAGGGTCAGCTCGGGCTCGGCACGCAGATAGCTGAGCAGGTCACCGCTGACGCCGCCCGGCTCGCCGTCCGGGTCCAGTTCGCTGATCAGGTCGGTGCGGTTCGGCAGGTAACTGCGGTGGTACTGGAGCACCTCGTACCCCGGCAGGCCGGCGGCGGCGGCCCACGCGCGGGCCCGCTCCACCCGCCAGGCCCGGTGGTTGCTGGCGCCCAGCAGACCCACAGTGCCCTCGGCGACCAGCTCGGCGAAGCCCTCCACGGTCTCCTGGAGCGGCACGGTCCGGTCCTCGATGTGCGCGTAGAGCAGGTCCAGCCGCTCCACCCCGAGCCGTTCCCGGCTGCGCTCCGCGGACTCGCGGATCACCTTGGCGGAGAGGCCCTCGGCGTTGTCCAGGTAGCTGGTCCCCGGGGCCAGCGGTCGGGCGCCCAGCTTGGTGGCGATGACGATCTCGGCGCCGACGCCCCGGCTGCGCCGCCACCGGCCGAGCAGCTCCTCGCTCTGCCCGCCCTGCCCACCGTCCACCCAGAACGCGTAGTTGTCCGACGTGTCGATGAACGTGCCGCCGGCCTCGACGTACCGGTCGAGGATCGCGTACGAGGTGGCCTCGTCGGTGGCGCTGCCGAAGAGCATCGCGCCGAGGCTGAGCACGCTGACCTCGCGCCGGGTCGCCGGGTCGGCGCCGATCGTGCGGTACCGCATGGGGGTCTCCTCTCGTGCGCCCTACCGGTGGGCGCACGAGTCACAGTGCCGGCTGGAGCGCACTCCAGGTCAAGCGCCCATCGTCACCAGGGCAGCACGCCGTACCCGCCGCCGGCGTCCATCTGGAAGCCCCAGAGCAGCCCGCTCGGGCCGTCCGCCGGCAGGGTGGCCAGGTGCACGCTCACCTCGGCGCCCTGTTCGGCCGTGCGGAAGCCGCTGTTGCTGTTGAGGTCGGTGGCGCAGTAGCCCGGGTTCGCCGCGTTCACCTTGATCGGGGTGTCCCGCAGCTCCTTGGCGTACATCGCGGTGAGCATGTTCAGCGCCGCCTTCGACGACGGGTACGGCACCGAGGTCAGCTCGAACAGCGCGCCGTTTGGGTCGGTCATCACCGCGATCGAGCCGACCTCGCTCGACACGTTGACGATGCGGGCGGCCGGTGCCCGGCGCAGCAGCGGCAGCAGCGCGTTGGTCACCGCCACCACGCCGAAGACGTTCGTCTCGTACAGCCGGCGCAGCGTCGCCACCGTCGTCTCGCTGGGCAGCCCTCGCGCACCGTCGGCGAGGACGATGCCAGCGTTGTTGACCAGCACGTCGAGCCGGCCGTACTCCGACTCCACACGCTTCGCGGCGGCCGTCACCGACTCGGTGTCGGTGATGTCGAGCGGCACGAACACCGCGTCCGCGTCGCCGTCGCGCAGTTCCCGTTCGGCTGCCCGACCCCGCTCGGCGTCCCGTGCGCCCACCAGCACTGTCATTCCGAGGGCGCCGAGCTGCCGGGCGGTGGCGAAGCCGATCCCCTTGTTGGCCCCGGTGATCAGGGCGATCGTGTTCGTCATGCCGTCGAGCCTGTCTGTGCCGACGGCACCCGGGGAGAGACGGGCCGAGGCTGGGACCGGCGGTACCACCCTGGCCGGCCCGGACAGAGGCATGCTGGGGGCATGACGAGCAGCGGCCTGCGGCGTGACGAACTGGCGGCGTTCCTGCGTACCCGCCGCGCCCGGTTGCGGCCGGCCGAGGTCGGGCTCCCCGAGGGTGGACGCCGACGTACGCCCGGGCTGCGCCGACAGGAGGTGGCCCAGCTCGCCGGCATGTCGATCGACTACTACATCCGGTTGGAGCAGGGCCGCGGGCCGCACCCGTCGCGTCAGGTGCTGGCGTCGATGGCCCGGGCGCTGATGTTGAGCCGGGACGAGCGCGAGTACCTGTTCCGGATCGCCGGGGAGAACCCCCCGCCGACCGTGGGCCCGAGCCGGGAGGTGACTCCCGGGCTGCGGCACCTGCTCGACGCCTTGACCGAGACCCCGGCGTACCTCGTCGACGCCGCCTACCACGTGCTGGCCTGGAACCGCCTGGCCACGCACTTCCTGGGGGACCTCGCGGCCGTGCCGGACGCGGAGCGCAACATGATCCGCTGGACGTTCCGGCAGCCGTTCACCGAGGGCCACTGGGCCGATGCCGACGCCCGCCGGTTCGTGCACAGCACGGTGGCGGACCTGCGGGCCGCCTATGGCCGCTACCCGGGCGACCCGGCGATCCGTGATCTGGTCACCGAGCTGCTCGGCACCTCACCTCGGTTCGCCCAGCTCTGGGCCGAGCACGAGGTGGAGGAACGCCGTCCGGTGATCAAGCGGGTGCCGCATCCCCACCTGGGGTCGTTGGAGTTCGAGTGCCGGGTGTTGCTGGTACCGGAGACCGAGCAGCGGCTGATCGTCTACGTACCCGAGCCCGACTCGCCGACCCAGGCGGTGTTCCGCCGGCTCGCCGAGCGCGTCGCGCCCTGACCTGAGCGGCAGCCGACCAGCCCGTCCCCGTGGTCGGAGCGCCGGTAGAGCACGCTGTGCCGCTCCCTGCTGCGCACCACCAGGCCGGAGCGCAGCAGCACCCCCAGGTGGTAGGAGACGGTGGCCGGGGCCAACCGGTGTCGCTCGCTGAGCTGCCCGGTGGACCGGGGGACGTCCAGGTCCGCCAGGATCGCCGCCCTGCTCGCGCCGACCAGGTCACCGAGCCGATCCGCCCGGCGCTGGTCCGTCGGCCCGGTGCCGATCGGGTAGACCAGCACGGCGTTGCCCTCGTCGCAGAGCTGAGTGGAGAGCTGAGGCCAGGCCAGCGCCGACGGCGCGAGCACCAGCTCCGCGCCGGTCAGCGTGGTGGTGGTTCGGTACGAGCTGTCGATGGTCAACGAACTGCCGGTCCAGCCGACCTTCGGGTGCAGGCTGTTGAGCATGCTGCCCACTCCGGCGGTGGCCATCGCGGTGGCCCGCACGGCCAGCTCGGCCTCCAGCGTGGCCCGCACCGCCGGCCACTGCTCGGCGAGCGCGGCCTGCCAGAAGTGGCGCAGCCCGTCGGCGACCCGCCGGGTCAGCGTGCCGTTCTCGACCGCCGTGCGGACCCGGGCCGGCATTCCGCCCGCCGGGAACCGCTCGTTCACCTGTGCGACCACCTCCTCGGCGGGCGTCGCCGCCGTGGCCGCCAACTGCTGGTCGAAGGCCGCGTCGAGCGGCCCCAGCGGCGGCTTCGGCGTGAGCAGGTCCGGCGTGTAGCCGAACCGGCCGGGCGGCATCACCAGCTCCGCGACCAGGGCCACGTCGGGGTGCCGCAGCGCGGCGCGGGCGGCCGGACCGGCGTCGCCGTGCACCGGGTGCCCGAAGCGCGAGAGCGCTGCCCGCAGCCAGGACGTCACCTCCGAGGCCGGCGAGATCGCCAACCGAAGCCGGGCGAGGCTCGGGCCGTCCAGATGCGCGACCATCACAGCCCGGATCGTACAAGCGGTGGCGCCGATGTGCGGTCGGCATTCGAACTGGTTCGAATCAGTACCCGGCGGCGTGGCGGGTCGGGTTGGCTGCGACGGCAACAGCACTCGTCCTGAGGAGAAACCGATGCGCCCACCTGCCTCCGCCCGTCCCGCCGGCCGGCTCGGCCGCACTATCGCCCTGATCGGGCTCACCGCCGGTCTACTGGCAGCTGCTCCTGCCGCAGTGTCGGCCGCCACTTTGGGCCCGGCCGACACGACAAGCGGCGACGCCGCGGCCCGCGGCTGCGAGCGCGCCTTCGACCGCGCCGTCCGCGCGTACGTGGAGACCACCGAACGGCGCGACCTGGACGGCTTTGCCGCGTTGCTGCACCCGGAGGTCACCTCCGTCTTCGCCTCCGACGGTGAGGTGCTCGACGGCAAACCGGCCACCGTGGAGTGGCTGCGCGGGTTCTTCGCCGACGACTCGTGGACCCAGTCCTTCAGCGTGGCGAAACAGACCGTGGCGGGTTGCCGGACCGGCTTCGTGCTGTTCGACTCCGTCTACGCGGTGCCGGCCACCGGCACCAGGGTGCCGCTGCTGATCGGGGTCAGCTACACCTACCAGCACGGCCGGTGGCTGGTGTTGCAGAACCAGGACTCCGTGGGCCGGATCTGACCAGGGGGGTCGCCCGCCGGGGGGCGGGGCGGGCGCGGCAGCAGTGGCACCCGTCCCGCGGCGGCGGTCAGACGGCCTTTTCGAAGGCGGCCACCGCCAGCGGCGCGATCTTCGCGATCAGTGCGGTGCCGGCCGCCAGGTCGCCGTTGCTGTTGGCGGCGTCCACCTGCATGACGAAGTTGCCGCGTACCAGGACGAGCGTGCACTGGTGCCGGATCGACTTCCCGCTCAGCCGCTCGCAGAAGGTGATCACATCCGGGCCGTTGGGCAGTGGCGGGGGCGACGGCCGCAGGATGGTCGAGGTGCGCCCGTCGTCGGGCACCTCGTAGTGCTTGCACGTCGCGAGGACGGACCGCAGTTCGTCGGCGAGCTTGCGGCCGGGCACCTTCAGGTAGCCGACCACGTACTGCCGGACCCACACGTTCTCGCCGTCCCAAACCCGCTCCCGGTAGGCGGTGCGTTTGATGTCCGACGGCAGGCTAGCCCTGCACAACGAGATCAGCTTCCATGCCTCGGTGTTCTCTTCGGTGTACTGGGCGGTCTCCGGGTGGAACTTCGCGTCCAGGTTCAGCATCGCCCCGGTCACCCTGGTGCGGACCTCGGCGCTGGAGGTGGGTGCCGGGCGCGGCTCCGGCGGGGTCGGCGAGGCCGACACCGAGGGCGCGGACCAGCGGGGAACCTCGGCGGCCTGGCTCGGGGCGCAGGCCGCCGAAGCGAACAGGAGCAACGACAGCGGAGCCAGGATGATGCGGCGCAACGACATCGCCGGGGGCGGTCCTTTCACACACGAAGAAGGGGGCCCGGCTGGGCCCCCTTGTCATCTGCGCCGAAAGCGGCCCTCGCGTTACGCCGTACAGCGGAACATCACCCGCCGATGCGGCTCAGGTCAGCTGGGCAGGTAGGCGAAGGTGTCCGGGTTCGGGCCCTGCCGCCCGGCCTCGCCCTGGTTCAGCGCGGTGATCCGCTCCATCGCGGTGTCGTCCAGCTCGAAGTCGAAGATCCGGGTGTTCTCCTCGATCCGCTTCGGGGTGGTCGACTTCGGGAAGATGATGTCGCCGCGCTGCACGTGCCAGCGGAGCACCACCTGCGCCGGGGTCCGGCCGAGCTGCTCGGCGAGGTCGACCACCGTCGGGTCGTCCAGCACCTTGCCCTGCGCGATCGGCGACCAGGCCTCGGTGAGGATGTTGTGCGCCTGACCGTAGGCACGGACCTCGTCGTTGGTGAAGTACGGGTGCGCCTCGATCTGGTTCACCGCCGGCACGACGCTCGCCTCGTCGGCCAGCCGCTGCAGGTGCGACACCTGGAAGTTCGACACGCCGATCGAGCGGGCCCGGCCGTCGCGCTGGAACTCCTCCAGCGTCTTCCAGGTCGAGACGTAGTCGCCGTCGTACAGGGTCGGCAGCGGCCAGTGGATCAGGAACAGGTCGATGTAGTCCATCTTCAGCGCCGCCAGCGTCGAGTCGAACGCCCGGCGGGCGTCGTCGGGGCGGTGGAAGCCGTTGTTCAGCTTGCTGGTCACGTAGACCGAGCCCCGGTCGAGGCCGGACACCCGTACCGCCTCGCCGACCTCGGCCTCGTTGCCGTACATCTCGGCGGTGTCGATGTGCCGGTAGCCCGTCTCCAGGGCGGTGGTCACCGCCGCGACGGTGTCCTTCGGCTCGATCTGGAACACCCCGAAGCCGAGCTGCGGAATGGTGGTGCCGTCGTTCAGGCTGATGTCGGGGATCGTGTTGGCCACTACGGCTCCTTCGCGTCATAGTCGTTGCCTGTCATCCATACCCGGGTGGCAGGTCGAATCACCGCACAACGCGGGGTGACGAGCGCAACGTCGGGATGGTTCACCCGGTCGTGTCGAAGAGCACCGGCCAGGGCCGCGCCGCCGGTGCCGATGTCGCGGCCGGTGCCGGCGCGACGGGCTCGGCGTCGGCCAGCACCTCGGCGGCGAGCTGCCCGAACATCGAGGCCGCCGGGTGTGCCGACCGGTCCGGCCAGGCCGCCGAGGTGCGTTTCGCCAGTGGCGCGCCGACGATCGGCCGCCAGGCGATCCGGGGTTCACGACGGGCCACCGCCGCCGGTTCCACGGCCACCCCACCGCCGGCCAGCACCAACCCGAAGAGGAACTCCGGGTTGCGGGCCGGGCGTACCCGGCCCGGTCGCCAACCGTGTTGTCGGCACACCGCCAACACGTGGTCGTGCCAGCCAGGCGCGGTGGCCCGGGGCGCGGCCACCAGATCCAGACCGGCCAGCGCCGCGAGCGCCACCTCCCGACCGCGGGCCAGCGGCGAGGTGCGCGGCAGCAACACCCCCAGGGGTACGTCGACAGGGGCGCCGAAGCGCAGCCCGTCCCCCGCCACCGGATGGTGTACGAGCCCCACGTCCAGGGTCCGCTCGGCGAGCATGCGTACCTGCTCGGAAGTGGTCAGCTCGTGCAGCTCCACGTCCAGGCCCGGCGCCCGGGTGGTGAGCCCGTCCAGCAGCGCCCGCAGCGTCACCGCGGGCGTCTCCGGCGGCACCCCGGCCCGGAGTACGCCCAGCTCACCAGCACGGATCTGCCCCATCAGGTTGCGCAGTCGACCCTCACCGGCGAGCAACTCCTCCGCCTCACCGAGCAGCAGCTCACCGGCGGTGGTGAGGCGCACCTGGCGGCGGGACCTGTCGAACAACTCGACCGTCAACTCCCGTTCCAGGCGCTGGATCGACTGGCTCAGCGGCGGCTGGGCCATCCCGAGCAGGTCGGCGGCCCGCCCGAAGTGCAACTCGTGGGCGACGACCACGAAGTGCCGCAGGTGCCGGAGCAGATCCACGGCCGCGACCCTACGCCAGCGCTGGTATCGGGCCGCTGGATAGCGTGCTGACGTGGACGTGGACGAACGCATCGAGGCCATCTTCGCCGCCGCCGGGGTGACCGCCAGCCTGCACGCTGTCGACCTGGACGCCGTGGACCTGACCGTGGCCGGCCCGGGCGGCGCTGCTCGGGAGGTCGGGATGCGGGCCGACGAGCAGGTGGTGATCGCCTCGATCTTCAAGGTCCTGCTGGTGCTGGAGTTCGCCCGGCAGGTCGAGGCCGGTCAACTCGACCCCACCGAACGGGTCCTGGTCACCGCCGCCGACCGGCTCGGCGGGTGGGGTCTGGCCGGCTGCACCGACGACGCCGAGGTGTCGCTGCGCGACCTCGCGTACTTCGCCATGTCGGTCACCGACAACACGGCCGCCGACCTGCTGCTGCGCCGGGTGGGCCCGGACCTGCTCCCGATGCTCGCCGCCGAGCTGGGGCTGACCCGTACCCGCATCCGGGGTGGTCCCCGGGAACTGGTCGAGTTGATGCTCGCCGACGTGGGCGCCCGGACCGAGGCGGACTTCGCCCGGATCTTCCCCACGTTGCCGGCGGACCGGATCCGGGCGATGCGGGTCTTCGACCCGGAGCACACCACCTCCAGCACCGCCCGGGAGATCACCCGCCTGCTCACCCTGATCTGGCGGGACGAGGCCGGGCCGGCGGCTGCCTGCGCGATGGTCCGCACCTGGATGGCCCGGCAGATCTTCTGGACCCGGCTGGCCGCCGGGTTCCCGCCCGGCGTCCGGGTCTCCGGTAAGACCGGCACCCTGCCCGGCCTGCACCTGGAGGCCGGGGTCGCGGAATACCCCGACGGTGGCCGGTACGCGATCGCCGTCTTCGCCCGTGCCGACCAGTTGGCTCCGCGCCGGATCGACGTGGACCTGGCGATGGGGGAGGCCGCCCGCACGGCCGTCGAGGCGCTGCGCGGCGACTGATTTCGCCGCCGCCGGAGCGTCGGCGCACACCCACTGAACAGGACTGATATGCGGTGGCGTATCGGAGCTGGTCGTCTTCGATCTTGGACTGCGGCCCGGTGGCGCTGGTTGGCTCGTGTCGACCAATCGCCCGACCACGGGGAGTAGACCCGCATGCCCAGTCTCGACCGCCGACGCTTCCTGCGCGACACCGCCGCCACCACCGCCCTGGTCACCACCGGCGGGCTCGCCGCCGGCTCGGTCACCCCGGCCCAGGCCGCGCCGCCCGCCGCCGCACCCGCCCCGTCCACTCGCCGCAAGGGCGCGGTCAGCTTCCGCTGGTGGGGTACGGCCGGTTGGCGCGTCGACATCGCCGACCGCACGGTCCTCGTCGACCCGTTCCTCAGCCGGATCGACACCGGGCTGTTCACCGGCGCGTTCAACCCGGCCAAGGCGTTGACCGTGCGCACCGACGTGATCGACCCGCGCGTCGACCGGGCCATGACGGTGCTGGTCACGCACACCCACTGGGACCACTTCATGGACGTGCCGTACATCGCGAAGCGCACCGGCGCGCGGGTCTTCGGCACGCTTACCGCGTACCACCTGGGTTTGGCCTACGGGCTGCCGTCGACGCAGCTCAGCGCCGTCAAGGGCGGGGAGGTGCTGGACTTCGGCGACCACTCCGTCGAGGTGGTCGGCTCGCTGCACAGCCGCAACCCGTCGTACTCGGTGGCCTTCCCGGGGGTGCGGTTGAGTCAGCCCGCGCAGCCGGCGACCATCGCGGACCTGCCGGAGGGCGACACGCTCGGCTACCTGCTGCGGGTCGACGGCGGCCCGTCGGTCTACTTCACCGGGGCCAGCGACGTCGCCGAGCGGAATCTCACCGGGCTGGCGCCGGACGTGGCGATGGTGGCCATGCAGAACGCCACCACGACCGGGGACTACCTGCCCCGCCTGCTGGCCGGGCTGGACTACCCGAAGGTCGTGGTGCCGGTGCACTACGACAACTTCGAGACGGAGCTGAGGAACCCGCCGCCGGTCGCCGAGACCGACCGCACCCGGTTGAACGACATGATCGCGGCGATCCGCCGGATCTCACCGCGCAGCCGGGTGCTGGTGCCCGAGTACGAGACCGCGTACCACTTCTAAGCAGCGCCGGTGGGGGTCGCAGGGCCGCGACCCCCACCGGGTCAGCCGGCGGCCATCTCGGCCAGGGCCCGCACCGACTTCCAGTTGCGGGTGGTCGCCACCACGCCGAGCTTCTTCTCCAGGTACGCGTTGGTGAACTTCGACCGCCCGTAACCGCCGTCGACGTAGTGCAGGTAGACCTCCCGGCCGGTCACCGTGAACGACACGTTCTCCCCACCGGGCACGCTCAGCGAATCCACGGTGGACGGCTCGGGCGCGGTCGCCAGGAAGGCCACCAGCAGCCGCGTCGGGTCGTCCTCCCGGTCGGCGTACGGGTTGCCGCCGGCCACCGCCGCCAACTCCCGGCCACTGCGCACCAGCACCGGCACGGTCAACGCCAACTCGTCGACGAGCGCCCGCCCGATCCCGGCGGCCAGCTTCTCCGCGTCGCGCACGGTGCTGCCGAAGGCCACGTTGCCGCTCTGCAGGTACGTCTTCACGTCCCCGTGGCCGAGGTCGGTGACGATGCGGCGCAGGTCGGCCATCGCCAGTCGGGTGGTGCCGACGTTGACCCCGCGCAGCAGGGCGACGTAGCGGGTCATTGCTCCTCCTCGGTACGGCCGGCCCGCTCAGCGTAGGTCGGCCGGCCGCGAACCACCGGGACCGACCAGACCCGTCTCGTAGGCGACGATGACCAGTTGCGCGCGGTCCCGCACCCCCAGCTTGGTCAACAACCGCCCGACGTGGGTCTTGACCGTGGCCGGGCTGAGACTGAGGTGCGTGGCCAACTCCGCGTTGGACAGGCCCCGGGCGATCAGCGCGAGCACCTCCCGTTCCCGATCGGTCACGCCGGCCAGTTGGCGGGGCAGCGGCCGGGCCGGCTCCGCTCGCCGGGCGAACTCGTCGATCAGCCGGCGGGTCACCGTCGGCGCGAGCAGCCCCTCACCGGCGGCGACCACCCGGATGCCGGACAGCAGATCCGCCGGTGGGGTGTCCTTGAGCAGGAACCCGCTGGCTCCGGCGCGCAACGCACCGTAGACGTACTCGTCCAGGTCGAACGTGGTCAGGATGATGACCCGGGTGCCGGCGGTCGCCGGGTCGGCGCAGATCCGTCGGGTCGCCTCGATGCCGTCCATCTCCGGCATCCGTACGTCCATCAGCACCACGTCCGGCCGGTGCTGCCCGGTCAACGCGACGGCTTCCACCCCGGTTCCCGCCTCCCCGACAGTGGTGCAGTCCGGGGCGAGATCGACCAGCAGTCGGAAGCTGCCGCGCAGCAGCGCCTGGTCGTCGGCGATCAGCACGCGGATCACGCGGCCACCCGGTAGGGCAGGCTGGCCGTCACCGCGAAACCGCCGTTCGAGCATGGCCCGGCGCGGAACTCCCCACCGTGCAACGCCACCCGTTCCCGCATGCCGATCAACCCGTGCCCCTCCCCGCCGGTCACGACCGGACGCCGGCCGTCGTCGGTCACCTCCACCCGTACCTCGCCGGGCGTGACGGTCACCGTAGCCCGGCAGACGGCCGGGGCCGCGTGCTTCACCACGTTGGTCACCGCCTCCTGCACGATCCGGTACACCGCCAGGCCCACCGACTCCGGGACCGTGCTGCCGGGTGCCTCCCGCCGGACGTCGAGGCGTACGTCGACACCGCCGATCGCCGCCTGCCGGGCGAGCGCGGGCAACTCGTCCAGCCCGGGTGTCGGGGCGTACGAGGTGCCCTCACGCAGTACGCCGAGCACCCGACGGACGTCGGCCAGGGCGTTGCGGCCGGTCTCCTCGATCACCCGCAGGGCGGCGCCCGCCTCGCGGGGATCCGCCTCGGCGACGTGGTTGGCGACGGCTGCCTTCACCACGATGAGACTCAGCGTGTGGGCAACCACGTCGTGCAACTCGCGCGCCACCCGCAGTCGCTCCTCCGCGGTGGCCTGGCTGACCAGGTGGTCACTCTGCCGGGCGGCGAGGGCTCGGCGCTCCCGGACCAGCCACCCGATCACCCAGGCGGGCGCGATCATGACGACGGCGTAGACGACCGCACCGGTCCGCGACCAGAGATCACCCGCCGTCAGCACCAGGGCGACGCTCACCAGCGCGAGACAGCCCGCTGCGCACCGCATCGAGCGGCGGGTGGTCGTCGACGCCGCGACCGTGTAGAAGGACAGGCCGATGGCGAGTGCCGGCGCGGCAGCGGCGAAGTTCGGGATCACCCCGGTGACCAGGGCGACGGTGGCGACGGAGCTGATCACGGCGGCCACCGTCATCGGCCACCGGCGGCGTACGGCCAGCGGCAGCCCGAGGGCCATCCCGACGAGCACGGACACCCAGAGCGGTTCGCGTACGCCGCCGTGCAGCGGTGACTCCAGTGCCGCGTACGGGCAGAGCAGCCCACCGACCGCCACGGCCAGCAGGGCGTCCACGATGTACAGATCCACTGGCCGCAGCCGTCGGGTCAGCAGGGGAGCGGTCACCTGTCCGACCGTATCGGCCGGCTGGTCGGGCCGCGTCCACCCACGGGCGGTCATCCCGCAGGACGACGTGCCGGCGGAAGCGGGCCTCCGACTCCGCCCGGGGGAGGGGCGGAAACTGTCCGCGCCGGCACGACGCGCGGCACCTGCCACAGTCGGCACTGTGGTGGTCATGACCACACACACGGTGACCCTGACGGGGCTGCGCGCGGTGTACGGCACCGGAACCCGGCGGGTGACGGCGCTGGACGGCGTGACGACGAGCTTCGCGACTGGGACGTTCACGGCGGTGATGGGCCCCTCCGGCTCGGGAAAGTCCACCCTGCTGCACTGCGCGGCGGGGCTGGACAGCCCGACCGAGGGGAGCGTCACCATCGACGGCGCCCGCCTCGACGAACTCGGCGAGGACGAGGTGACCCGGCTTCGCCGCGACCGGATCGGGTTCGTGTTCCAGGCGTTCAACCTGGTGTCCACGCTGACCGCCGCGCAGAACGTCGAATTGCCGTTGCGGCTGGCCGGCCGCCGCCCACCGGCCCGGGACGTCACCGCCGCCCTCGACGCGGTGGGACTGGCCGACCGGGCCGGGCACCGGCCGAGTGAGTTGTCCGGTGGTGAGCAACAGCGTGTCGCCGTGGCCCGAGCGTTGATCACCCGCCCGGCGGTGGTCTTCGCCGACGAGCCGACCGGGGCGCTGGACAGTGCGGCGTCCCGGCAGGTGCTTCGGCTGCTGCGCGCGCTCGTCGACGACCACGGCCAGACCGTGGTGATGGTGACCCACGATCCCACCGCCGCCGCGTACGCCGATCGGGTCCTCCTGCTCGCCGACGGCCGCGTCGTCGACGAGTTGGACGGCGATATCTCCGCCGCGGTCGTCGCCGCGCGGATCGCCGAACGGGAGGCGGACCCGGCGGGCTCGTCGCGGCACGCCGTCGAGACGGCCGGGGAGCGGTCGTGCTGAGCGTCCGACGGTCGACCAGCGCGTTCGTGGCCGTCGCCATCGGGGTCGCGCTGGTCGCGACCGCCACCCTGCTGCTCGCCTCCGGGCGCCCGCAGGTGCCGGACCGGCTGGCGCGGGCCACAGTAGTGGTGCAGAGCCCCGAAGCGGGTGCCTCGGCCGACCAGTTCGTCCCGACCCGGCCGTGGTCCGCCACCACGGCGGCGGGACTCGTCGGCAGGCTGGCCGGTCTGCCGGGCGTCGTGGCGGCGGTACCGGACCGGACCTTCTACGCCCAGCCGCTCATCGACGGCCGACCCTCCGCCGCCGACACCCGGCGGGAGGACGCCCAGCAGGGGCACGGCTGGTCCAGCGCACAGCTGGGTGGACTGCGCCTCACCGCCGGTGAGCCGCCGCGCAAGCCCGGCGAGGTGGTGGTCGACCGTGCGCTCGGACTGCGCGCCGGCGCGCCGGTCACCCTGCTGACGGGGTCGGGACCGGAGGCGTACACCGTCACCGGTCTGGTCGACGGGCCCGGCGTCCATGTCGCGGACGAGGTCGCCGCCGCGCTCGCGCCCGGCGTCCGGGCCATCGGGCTGGTCCTCGCGTCGGGCGCCGACCCGGAGCGGGTCGCCGCGACGGCTCGCGGTGTCGTCGGCGGCGACGGTCGGGTGTTGACCGGCGACGCGCGCGGCGCGTTGGAGCCGCCGAACGACGCCCGGACCCGTTGGATCGGCATGCAGGTGCTCACCGCCACGGCAGCCCTCGCCGGCTTCGTCACGGTGTTCGTGGTCTCCTCCACCTTCGCGTTCACCATCGCGCAGCGCCGCCGTGAGCTGGGCCTGCTACGCGCCGTCGGCGCCACCCCACGGCAGGTCCGCCGCCTGGTGTACGCCGAGGCGCTCGTCGTCGGCGTCAGCGCGGGGCTGGTCGGTCTGCTGGTCGGCGTGGTGCTCGCCCCGGTGTTGGGTCGACTGCTTGTCGACGTCGGCTACGAACCGACGACATTCCGGGTCCGCTATGCCCTCTGGCCGGTCGCGGTCTCGCTCGCCGCCGGGCCGGTGATCGCGTTGCTGGCGGTATGGTCGGCGTCGCGCCGGGCGGCGCGGGTCCGCCCGTTGGAGGCGCTGCGCGAGGCCGCGGTCGAGCAGCGACCGATCGGGCGTGCCCGAGTCGCCACCGGGGCGCTGCTCGTCGCGGCGGGGATCGCTCTGAGCGTCGGCACGGCGACCGCGGACGAGGCCCGCGTGGCGGCGTCGTACGCCCTGTACGCGGTGATGGCCCTGGTGGCCGGTGCCACAGTGCTCTCTCCGGCGGTGGTCGGGCCGGTGGTGCGGCTGCTGCGGTCCCCGGTGCGCCGGCCCGGTGGCGCGATCGGGATGCTGGTCCGGGGCGGGGCGTTGACCGCCACCCGGCGGACCGCCTCGGTCGCCGCGCCGGTGCTGCTCACGGTCGCCTTCGCGGTGCTGGTGGCCGGGATGGTGCGGACCACCACCGCCGCGTACGCGGCGGGCCGGGCGGACAACGTGAACGCCGGCTGGATCGTCGTACCGGACCGGGCGCCAGGTCTGTCGGATGCCGCGGTCGCCGCGACCGGGGGCACCGCCCTGCTGCCGGCCACCGTCTACCGCACCGATCCCGGAACGCGGACGGTGAACCGGCCGCTGACCGCGCTCGGTGTCGACCCGACGGGCTTCGCCGCCGCGAACCGGGCACTCACCGTCGTCGCCGGCTCCCTGGAGGACCTGCGGGGCAACGACACGGTGGTGGTCACCGCCTCGGCGAACCTGCTGCCGTCCGCGCCGTACGAGCTGGTCTTCGCCGACGGGACGGTGGTGCCGTTGCGCGTCGTCGCGGTGGTCACCGACAACTCGCTCCCCGGCGACCTGCTCGTGCCCCGGGCCGTGGTGCGGGCGCACGACCCGTCGGCGTTGACCTCCACGGTGTACGTCCGGGACCGGATCGATCCGCCGGCCGGCGCGCGGATCGTGGACGTCGCCACCTGGGCGGCCGAGGCGGACGCCGCCGAGGACCGCCTCGTCTGGCTGTTCACGCTGCTGCTGATCGGTGTGTCGGCCGGCTACGGGGCCATCGCGGTGGCCAACACGCTGCTGCTGTCCGCCGCCGGCCGGGTCGCGGACCTGCGGCTGATCCGGTTGGCCGGGGCGACCCGCCGGCAGGTCGTCTGGCTGGTCACCGCCGAGTCCGCCCTGGTGGTCCTGATCGGCGCGCTGCTCGGTGGCGCGGTCGCGTTCGTCGGCCTGCTCAGCATCCGCGCCGGCCTGGCCGAACAGGTCGGCGCGTCCGTCGACCTGGTGGTGCCCTGGTCGGTGATCGCCGGTGTGGTGGGGCTGTGCCTGCTGCTCGCCGTGCTGGCGAGCGTGTTGCCGACGTGGCGGTCACTGCGTCACCGCCCCGCGCGGACCCCGGCCGGCGTCGTCGGATGATCGTGCCCCCTGAGCGGGAGCGCCGCTCACTCGACGACCGGCAGCACGACCTCGTTGCGGCGCAGGAACCACGGCTTCCACGGCAGGTCGAAGCGTGCGTACCGGACGGCGCCGGTGGGTTGCAGCCCGGCCGCGGTCACCGACCGGCCGAGCATGGTGGCCCGTCGGCCGAACGTCTGCTCGGTCCACCGTCCGGAGAAACGCATGGCCGCCGCCAGTTGTGCCGCAACCTCGCGGACCCGTACCCGGGCATCCACCGGCTCGGGCACGGTCGCCGCGGTGCAGGTGGCCGGCAGGACGAACTGGATCAGGTACGCGCCCGGCCAGTCGCCCTCGATCTGGACCACCGGCACGGTCATGGCGATCTTCTCCGAGCCGCTGGCCGCCGAGGTTGTCGGCTCGGCCGCACCGATCGGGCGTCGGGCCCGATTCGCGCCGCCGAGGTAGCCGGCCAGCGGTCGGAACGCCTCGATCGGCGCCCGGGTGAACGAGGCCTGGACCTGCATCTCGGCCACCAGGTGGGCCGGGTACCGACGCAGCTCGAACCCGGGGTGTCGGGACACCACCCGGTACGGCTGCTGTTCGATCATCGTGCGGCTCCCAGGGTCTGCTGGGACAGACGCTACCGCCCGTCCGGCCCCCGCTCGGCCGAAGTCGACTGCTCCGGCCCCGCAGTGACCGCCCGCGCGGTCAGCCGCCAGTACTGCCGCTTGCCCTCGTCGCGCAGCACCACCCCGAGCAGACCCAACTCCCGGCGCAACTCTCGGGCGTCGTCGCGGCGGTCCCGATCCATCGCCCGGTCGCGGGCACGCAGCAGCGCGTCCGCGCCGGCCGGCAACCCGGGCAGGTCGGGCACCCACAGCCGGTACGCCGACCGGTGCGGGTCGCCGTCCGCCCAACCCCAGCCGTGCGTCCGGAACGCCGCCGCCAGGCGCTCGGCCGGCAGGTCCGTCGGCTCCCGGACCAGTTCCGCGCCGTCGCCGTCGAGCAGCACCAGGTGCTTGTCGGCGAGGAAGACCACCCGGGTGTCGACCCGGGCGACGGCCCGGTCCTGGTCGGAGCGGCGTAGCCGGACCTGCGCCGGGTCGACGGTGACGATCAGCCGTTCGGCGGTGCCGATTCCGGCGATGACCAGGCCGGCGAGGACTCCCACGGCGACGCTGCCGGTGGTGGCCTGCGGCTCGGGCAGCCGGTCCAGCCACTCGATCAGGTCGCCGAACGGCACCCAGGGCAGCCGGGTGAGCCAGCCCGTCGCTGCCGCGAGGAGCCATCCGGCGCCCGCGCCGAGGAGTGGGAATCCACCCCACAGGACCGCCAGCTCCACCGGGCCGCCGCTGACCACGGTTCGTGGTCGGTAGCCGGCCGTGTCCATGGTCAGGACACCTCGCGGCGCAGCGTCCGGAACAGCCCGGCGGCCAGCGGCAGGACCAGCCAGACCAGCAGGGACACCGCTATCCGCCCCCACTGCTCCCCGGTGAGGGCGTCGCTGCTGAACAGCGGTTCCATGGTCTTGCTGGTGTCCAGCCACTCGGAGGGGCCGCGCAGGGGCCGGACCATCTCGCCGAGCACTCCCCAGACGGTGGGCAGCAGGAAGTAGCCGACGATGGCCAGGGGCGGGTTGAGCAGCAGCAGACCGAAGGCGGCGCCGATCAGCACGTTGGTGACCTGGAGGATCAGCGCGTTCACGATCAGCGACCCGTCGAGCTGCCAGCTGCCCGCGCCGCCGATGGCGGAGGCGACCAACGTCCCGACGGCGGCGAGGGCGAGGCTGGCCAGCACCGAAGCCAGCGCCGCCACCATGACCGCGGCCAGCTTGGCGGTCACCACCCGCTCCCGGCGGGGCACCAGGGCGTACGTGGTGAGGGCGGTCCGTTGCGACCACTCGCTGGTGATCGAGAGGATGCCGAGCACCGGCAGCAGCACCCCCACCGGCAGCAGGGAGGGGACGAAGAAGTTGGCGAACGTCTGGTCGGCGTCCTCGGCGTAGATCAACTGGAGGGTGACGACCACGGCGGCGATCAGGCCGATGGTGATCAGCAGCCAGCGTCCGGCCCGGGTGTCGACGAGCTTGCGTAGCTCCACGACGGTGAGCCGGGGCAGCGACGGTCGGCGTACCGGGGAATGGTGCCGGGGCGCGACGGCGCCGGCGGCGGGCGCGGTGGTGGTGGTCATCGGACGGCCTCCTTGGTGGATTCGCCGGCGGTCAGGGTGAGGAAGAGTTGTTCGAGGCCGCCGCCGTCGGCGGGGCGCAGCTCGGCCAGCGCGACGCCGGCATCGGCGGCGGCCTGGCCGACCGCCTCGGCGTCGGCCTGCACGAGCAGCCCTTCGGAGCTGTCGGCGGCGCTCAGGTTGGCGGCGTCCAACGCCCGGCGCAGCGCCGCCCCGTCGCGGGCCCGGACCAGCGTGCCGCCGCCGGCCAGCAGCTCGTTCTTGTCGCCCTGGGCCACGATCCGGCCACCCCCGATCACCACCAGCCGGTCCGCGACCGCCTCCACCTCGCGCAGCAGGTGGGAGGAGAGCAGCACGGTGCCGCCCCGGTCGGCGAAGTCGCGCAGCAGGCCGCGCATCCAGAAGATCCCCTCCGGGTCCAGGCCGTTCGCCGGTTCGTCGAGGATCAGCACCCGGGGGTCACCGAGCAGCGCGTGCGCCAGGCCGAGCCGCTGGCGCATCCCCAGCGAGTACGCCCGTACCCGACGCTTCGCGGCCACCGCGTTCAACCCGACCAGGTCGAGTTTCGCGGCGACCTCGCGGCGGTCCAGACCCATGGTGTACGCGGACAGCGTCAACGCCTCGCGGCCGGTGCGCCCGGCGTGCTGGGCGGAGGCGTCCAGCAGGACACCGACCTCCCGCCCCGGGTTGGGCAGCTCCCGGTACGGGTGCCCGGAGACGGTGGCGCGGCCGGCGGTCGGCGCGGTGAGCCCGCAGATCATGCGCATGGTGGTCGACTTGCCCGCCCCGTTGGGGCCGAGGAAGCCGGTGACGGTGCCCGGCTCGCACTGGAATGACACGTCGTCCACGGCCGGGTGTGGCCCGTATCGCTTGGTGAGGTTCTCCACGGTGATCATGCGGTTGAGCCTGCCCGCGCCGCCCGGCCATCCGCTGCGGCCACCGGTCGGTGCCGCGTCGACCTTGGTCGATCATCGGATCTCGACTTTGGTAGCTGGTCGTGTCGCCCGTCGGCTGCCTAGCATGGTGCCGTGACCAGCCTCGCCGTCCCGGAACACCCCTGGCTGCTGCCCGGGGCGCTGGCCGGCGCGGCCAGCCCGGACGCGGCGACCCGGCGACCCCGGCGCACCACCCGGGACTGGGCTGTCGACACCCTGGCCTTCCTGATCAGCCTGCTCTGGGTGCTGTTCGCCACCGCGGACGCCCTGTCGCCGGATCCGGCGATGGCGATCCCGCTCCCGCACGACTGGATGACCGGCGTGGACGCGCTGCTCGGGCTGGTCTGCTGCGGGCTGCTCTGGCTGCGTCGGCGCTGGCCGCTCGGGCTGGCGGTGGCTACCCTGCCGCTGAACCTGTTCTCGATGGCCGCCGCCATCCCGCTGTTGATCCTCTACTTCACCGTCGTGGTGCACCGGCGCACCGCCGTCGCGGTGGCGGTCACCGGCACCGGGCTCCTCACCAACCTGGTCTTCAGCTGGACTCGTCCGGATCCGGCCATGCCCTACTGGGCCACCGTCGCCTGGGGCGTCGTGATCACTGTCGCCGTGCTGGCCTGGGGGATGTTCGTCCGGGCCCGCCGACAGTTGATCGTGTCGCTGCGGGAGCGGGCCGAGCGGGCCGAGGCCGAGCAGCAGCTGCGGGTCGCCCAGGCCCGCCACCTCGAACGCACCCGGATCGCCCGGGAGATGCACGACGTGTTGGCGCACCGGATCTCACTGCTCAGCCTGCACGCCGGTGCGCTGGAGTTCCGGCCGGACGCGCCGGCCGACGAGGTGGCCCGCGCCGCCGGGGTGATCCGGGGCAGCGCGCACGCCGCTCTTCAGGATCTGCGGGAGGTGATCGGGGTGCTCCGGGCCGAGGACGGTGGCGACGACGCCCCGGAGCCGCCCCAGCCGACCCTCGCCGATCTGCCGGCCCTGATCGCCGAGTCGCGGTCGGCCGGGGTGCGGGTCAACGTCAGCGACAGCGTCGCCGAGCCGGGGGAGGTGCCGGCGGCGTTGGGCCGGGCGGCGTACCGGATCGTGCAGGAAGGGCTGACCAACGCCCGCAAGCACGCGGCCGGCGCAGCGGTCACCGTGGACGTGGCCGGCGGGCCGGGTGCCGGCCTGACCGTGGCGATCGGCAACCGGTGGCCGGTCGGTGCGCCCACCGGCGGCACCCTGCCGGGTGCGGGCACCGGCCTGGTCGGCATCAGCGAGCGGGTCACCCTGGCCGGCGGCCGGCTCGCCTACGGTCGGGACGACGCCGGCGACTTCCGGTTGGCCGCCTGGCTGCCGTGGCCGGCGTGACCGGCGCGCCAGACGGGGCGGGCCCTTCCAATGCGGCCGACCCTTCCGGCGAGACCGGCCCTTCCGGTGCGGCGGGGCCGCAGTCGGTCGTGCCGTCGGTGCGCGTGCTGATCGTGGACGACGACGCGCTGGTCCGGGCGGGGCTCTCGATGATCCTCGGCGGCCTGCCGGACCTGACCGTGGTCGGCGAGGCGGCCGATGGTGCCGAGGTGCCCGCAGCCGTCGCCGCGTACGCCCCGGACGTGGTGCTGATGGACATCCGGATGCCCCGGGTGGACGGGCTGACGGCCACCGAGGCGCTGCGTGCCCAGCCGCACCCGCCGGAGGTGCTGGTGCTGACCACCTTCGACGCCGACGAGCAGGTGCTGCGGGCGCTGCGCGCCGGGGCGGCCGGCTTCCTGCTCAAGGACACCCCGCCGGCGGAGATCGTGCACGCCGTACGCCGGGTGGCCGCCGGCGAGGCGACGCTCTCCCCGACGGTGACCCGGACGCTGATCGCCCACGTGACCGCCGCCGACCCCGGCCCGGTCGGCCCCGACCCGCGCCGGGAGCGGGCGCTGCGGTTGCTCACCGGGCTCAGCGAGCGGGAGCGGCAGGTGGCGGTCGCGCTGGGGCGGGGCCACACCAACGCGGAGATCGCCGGGGAGTTGTTCATGAGCGTGGCGACGGTGAAGGCGTACGTCTCCCGGCTGCTGACCCGCCTCGACCTCAACAACCGGGTCCAGGTGGCCCTGCTCGTGCACGACGCCGGCCTGGTCTGAGGGGCGGTTTCGCCGGTGCCAATGGTCGGGCACACCAACACGGATGACGTTACACTCATTCTTGGTTGTTCCATCTTTGGCAGTATCAGGGGTGATCGTGGACGGCTTTGTCGGACGGGACCGAGAGCTTCACCTTCTGGACGGCATGCTCTCTCGGGTGCAACGGGGTGGTCGGGCGGGCCGGCCGGGGCGTGCCCTCCTGATGCGCGGTCGCCGGCGGGTCGGAAAGTCCCGCCTGGTGGAGGAGTTCGTCGAGCGGGCCGACGTGCCGTATCTCTTCTTCACCGCTTCCGCGCAGCCCACCATTGCCGCCGACCTCGCTCTCTTCGTGGAGGAGGCGGCCGCCTCGACGCTGCCGGGGGCACAGATCCTTCGGGAGCAGCAACCGCAGACGTGGGACGCCGCGCTCACCCTGCTCGCCGCCGCGCTGCCGACTGACCGACCGAGCGTCGTCGTCTTGGACGAGATGCCGTACCTCATGGCGGGTGATCCAGGCTTCGAGGGTACGTTGCAGAAGGTCTTCGATCGTGAGCTGTCCCGGCGGCCGGTCCTGCTGATCTGCGTCGGATCTGACCTGGCCATGATGGAGGCCCTGAACGACTACGGTCGGCCGTTCCACCAGCGAGCCACCGAGATGGTCGTTCCGCCGCTGAGCCCAGCCGACGTCCGCGACATGCTCGACCTGTCCGCCGCCGACGCGTTCGACGCCTACCTGGTGTCCGGCGGTCTGCCCTTGATTCTCGACGAGTGGCCGACCGGCGCATCCGTCCACGAGTATCTGACCGATGCGGTCCGGGATCCGACCTCCGCCCTGCTGGTCAGCGGCGAGCGAGCACTGGCGGCGGAGTTTCCGCCCCAGTCCCAGGCAGGGCTGGTGCTGCGGGCCATCGGCTCCGGTGAGCGGACCTTCTCGTTGATCTCCCGTGCCGCGGGGGATCTTCCACAGGCGTCCCTGAACCGCGCCCTGCGCCTGCTGACCCAGAAGCGGGCTGTGGAAGTCGCCGTTCCGCTGTCGACGAGGCCGTCGCGGGAAACCCGTTATGCGGTGGCCGACCCGTACCTGCGCTTCTGGCTGTCCTTCCTGGGGCCTCACCTCTCCGAGATCGAGCGCGGGCGAGGTGACCTGACCCTGGACCGGATCGTCCGGTCATGGACGTCCTGGCGCGGGAGAGCCATCGAACCTGTCGTCCGAGAGGCGCTGCGCCGGCTGCCCGGAGACGCGCTGCCGGCGGAAGCGGCGGTGATCGGTGGCTACTGGACCCGGACCAACGACCCGGAGATCGACATTGTTGGCGCCGACAGTGGGCCCGTCGCTCGGCGTATCACCTTCGTCGGATCGATCAAGTGGCAGGAGAGCCGTCCCTTCGACGCGCATGACCTGGGCCGATTGCTCCTGCACCGGTCTCGGCTTCCCGGTGCCGACGAAACGGTCCCGGCCGTTGCCGTGTCCCGCAGCGGCACCGCCGTCGACGGGTTGCGCGTGCTGTCGCCGGAGGATCTGCTTGCCGCGTACCGGGATTGAACTTTCGTCCGACGTCTCCCGTACCAATGGACGAGGATGTCGGTGCGGTGAGTCCGCCGTACCGCTGCCGAGCTGCGGGAGGCCTGCCGTGCGAGTTGGTGAGCAGTCGACGGATCCCATCGACCAGGTACTGGGTGAGGTGCCAATGCCGGCACCGCTGACCCCGGAGGATGTTCGGCTCGCGGTCCGGGCGGTGGTCGTACACACCGCCGAGGAGTGGCCCACCGGGCCGCTGTGCCGCAACGACGGTGCCTCCTACCCGTGCCGCCTGCACCGCTGGGGGCGGCGCGTGTTGGAGGCACACGGGCTCAACGAACGGCAGATCGAGGCGTTGATCCGGCACGGCAACCCGTTCGTGCACGTACCCTTCCCGTTCACGGCGACCGGGCCGTCCCCGGCGCGTACCGCCGCTGGCCGGCCGGCGACGACCGGCTATCCGGCACCGGCCGGGCGCACCGGGGGGTTGCCGGCGCGGCAGCAGGCCGCGCGGGTCGTCCCACCGGGCGTACGGCCCACCGCTGCTGGCCGGCCGGTGACTGCCCCCGTCACCGCGCCGCGCTGGCCCCGGGCGAGCTGAGCGCTACCCCTCCGCTCGCGGACCCTGGGCCGACACGACGTCGGCCCGGCGCGGAGATTCCCTCTCCGCGTCGGGCCGGCGTCGCTCCGACAGGTGGCTCAGTCGTTGCCGGCTCCGATGCCGCAGTCCGGCGCGGACCAGTTCGTCGTGTTCGAGCTGCGGTCGCTGTTGTTCTCCCGACGCGAGTCGACGTGCACGTGGTCGTCGTGGTCGGGGTAGCCCGGCCCGTAGATCCCGCTGAACCCCTTGTCACGGGCGGCACGGGCGACCTGGCACAGCGATGACGTCCGTGAGGTGACGTCGGCCGCGTTGCCGTAGAGGTGTTGGCTGTCCGACGCGCCGCCGACCTGGTTGTTGCAGGCGCGACTGCGGAAACCACTGGACACGTTGAGCGGCTTGTCGCCGAGGCTCTTGCGCAGCGCCTCCAACTTCCACATGGTGCGCAGCGCGTTCTGCTTGGTCTGCGCCGCCGACAGAGGGCCGCCGCTCCACCCGCTGCCGCCGCAGCCGTTGTCCAGCTCGCTGTAGCTGAAGTGCGCGGGTGTGCAGTCGTTGTCCTGGAGTTGGTACAGCTTGGCGTAGGTCTGCGGGCCGGCGATGCCGTCGGCGCGCAGCCCGTACGCCTGCTGGAACCGTTTGACCGCGGCGGCGGTCTTCGGCCCGTACCGGCCGTCGTTCTCGACGATGTCCCGGTGGCCGGCCCACCCGGCGACCCGGATCTGCAACTGGCGGACGTCGTCGCCGGAGCGCCCCTGGGTCAGGGTGCGGTTCCACGTGTAGCAGCCGTCCGCATGCGCCGCCGGCGCGGCGACCACCGCGGCGATCGCTGCCCCGGGCAGTGCCAGGGCGAATGCGATGGCAGCACGCTTCAAGGTGTTTACGCGCACAGAAGTCCTCCCGATAGGAGAGCGATTGGGGTGGCCACGGGACATCGACCTGGAAGTCCCGCGATTTCCACCCTGACACTGATCAGGGCGGTTGGAGGCAATTAACGAGAATCGTCCTCACAAATCGCTGTCCCTGGGTATTGGCTGGGAATTCGACTGATTTGCGAAACAGTCATTTCCTGCCGATCGGCCCCTGTTCCGGCCAACCACACCGAACGTCGCAATCAACCACACCGAGGGTGATGTTCCCTGGCCGGCGACGGCCGGTAACGTCAGCCCGGGCGGCGGACTGGCGGAGGTGCACGTGGCACGCGGTGGCGTCTTCTGTGTCGAGGGTCAATGGCACCGCGACCTCAACGAGCGAGGCTCCGTGCTGCCCACCCTGGAGCTGCTGGAGCGGCTGGGCAAGATCCGTTTCATCCACAAGGACGCGGCCACCCGCGACGAGCTGTTCTACTTCCTGGACCGCTGGCTGCTCAAGCAGTACGCCGACCATCGGGTCGGTTTCTTCGCCATGCACGGCGAGCCGAGCCGACTCTGCCTCACCGACTGGCAGTCCGTGGAACTGAACGAGGTGGCCGATCTGATGGCCGGCCGCGCCGAGGGGCGACGGCTCTATTTCGGCAGCTGCTCGGTCCTGCGAGCTTCGGACGCCGTGCTGCGGGAGTTCCTGGAGGTCACCGGAGCCGCTCTGATCTGCGGTTTCACCCGCGAAGTCGACTGGGTCGAATCGGCAGCCTTCGAAACCGTCCTTCTCGACGTGCTCGCCAACGGCCAGCGCCACAATGCCGCCGAGTTGCGAATGGGCTCGGCCCACTGGGCGCCGCTCGCGTCGTACCTCGGTTTCCGGGTGATCTACGCCAACGGCCGGGCCTGGCGCCCGTCCGGCCGCCCCCGGGTGCCCACCCAGGCGGTGCACCGCTCCACGGCCCGGCCCCGCTGACCCGCCGTCGGCGCTGCGCCCGTGCCCTGGTAGGAACGACGAATGGCGCGCAGCATCGCACGGAACACCCGGGTCGACCGGGATGACCTGCTCGACTTCCTCCGGCCACGACACCGCGTCGTGCTGATGACCACCCGGGCCGACGGGCGTCCGCAGTCCTCCCCGGTCTCGGCGGGGATCGACGGGCAGGGTCGGCTGGTCGTCTCGACCTACCCCGAGCGGGCCAAGGTGACCAACATCCGCCGGGACCCGCGGGTGTCGGCGTGCGTGCTCAGCGACGACTGGAACGGCCCCTGGGTGCAGATCGACGGCACCGCCGAGGTGCTCGACCTGCCCGAGGCGCTGGAGCCGCTGGTCGACTACTTCCGCAGCATCTCCGGCGAGCACCCGGACTGGGACGACTACCGGGCGGCGATGGTGCGCCAGGGCAAGTCGCTGATCCGGGTCACCATCGACGCCTGGGGTCCGATCGCCACCGGTGGCTTCCCCGCCCGCCTGGCCGACTGACCCTTCGTTCGGTGGATCTACGGGCTGGCGTTCATCGACTACGGTGAGCCAGGCAAGATCCACTGACACGAACGGGGACCTCGTGAACAACCTTTCTGCCCCTCGCCGGCTGCTTGCCTGGGCGGTGCCGGCCACCCTGGCGCTCGCCGTCGTCGCACCCGCCCTGCCGGCCCAGGCTGCTCCGGTGGGCACCCCGACCTCGGCCGTCACCGGTCCGGTCGACAAGGACCTCAACGGCGACGGCGTACCGGACCTGGTGACCGCCGGCGGCACCACGACCGGCCTCGACTCCGGCGTCTGGACGGCGCGGGGCCGGGTCAACGCGACCACCGGCGTCGGCACCGGCCGGGTGAAGGTCCCGGCGGTCAACATCGGTATCTACGGCAACGGGGTCACCGGCGACGAATCGCCGGCCGACTTCGACGGTGCCCAAATGATCATCGGCCGGTTCTTCGGCACCACGAACCAGGACTTCCTGGCCTACTACCCGGGTGGCGACAACGCTGGCGGCGGCAGCATCATCGCGGGCGTCGGCGACGGCACGATGGCCAAGCCCTACAACGCACAGGTCAGTCTCGCGCGCGAGTTCCTCTCCGACGAGCACGGCAACGCGCCGATCCAGCTCGTCAACGGGTACGTGGCGGACGGCGCCGACACCACCATCGCGGACCTGCTGGGCATCGTCGGTGACGCGACCAATGGGTACCGCCTGGCCTACTATCCGAACTACTGGGGAGCAGGCCTCTACCTTCCGCTGCCCCAGGACAACGCCACCCCGACCGGGGGCAGCGACTGGCAGAACTGGACGCTGGCCAGCACCGAACTGGCCTCGGGGATGGCGCTGGTGCTGCGGAACAGCACCACCGGCGACCTCTACCTGTGGCAGGGCGTCACCATGACCGACAACGGCGACGGGACCGGCACGCTCGCCTACACCCAGTACCGGCTCGCCTCCGGCTGGAACACCGGCGTCACGATCAGCAGCCTCACCGCCGCCGACCTGAACGCCGACGGTGTGGCCGACCTGTGGGCGGTCTTCCCGGACGGGACCGTGCGGGCGTACCTGATCTCGAACCTCTCCACCAGCAAGCCGGCGAAGATCCGCGCGATCCAGGCGCAGCAGCTCAACTGAGCTGAGGTGTGGGGCCGGTCAGCTGCGGCCGGCGGGCCCCGCACCGCCTCAGCCGAGCAGCGCGGCGTAGACGAGTTGGCGCAGCTGGGAGCGGAGCGGGTAGGTGCTCGACGGCATCAGCTGGGTGAACAGCAGCGCGGTGACCTCCTCGGCCGGGTCCACCCAGAACGCGGTGCTGGCCACGCCACCCCAGTAGTACTCGCCGACGCTGCTCGGCACCCGGCTGGGGATCGGGTCGTCGACGACCGCGAAGCCGAGGCCGAAGCCGATCCCGTCGAGGGTCGTCTCGGCGAAGCCGCCGGTGGACAGGGTGCCCAGGTCCTGGCCCCCGGGCAGGTGGTTGCGGGTCATGAACCGTACCGTGCGGGGCCCGAGCAGCCGGACCCCGTCCAGCTCGCCGCCGCGCAGCAGCAGCTGGGTGAAGCGGTGGTAGTCGGCGGCACTGGAGATCAGACCGCCTCCTCCGGACAGCAGGGCGGGCTTGTGGAACGCGAGCGAGCCGAGGCTGTCGTAGCGGACGGCCCGGCCGCTGCGCGGCTCCGGTACGTAGAGCGCGGCCAGCCGGTCGGCCTCCTCGCCCTCCACCCACCAGTAGGTGTCGGTCATGCCCAGCGGGCCGAAGATCCGGTCGGCGAAGAACGCGTCGAGGCTCTGTCCGGAGATCACCTCGACGAGTCGGCCGAGCACGTCGGTGGCGACCGAGTAGCCCCAGGCGGAGCCGGGCTGGAACAGCAGCGGCAGCTCGCCGAAGGCGGCGCAGGCGCTGGCCAGGTCGACGTCCGCCGGCGGGTACAGGTCGTAACCGGCGGCCCGGTACAGGCCGTCGACCACCGAGGTCTGCATGAAGCCGTACGTCAGGCCGGCCGTGTGGGTGAGCAGGTGCCAGACCCGGATCGGCTCGGTCGCCGGCACGGTGTACGGCTTGAGCATCGACCCCTTGGAGTAGACCCGCAGGTCGGCGAACTCGGGGAGCCAGCGGCTGATCTCGTCGGTCAGCTCGAACCGGCCCTCCTCCCAGAGCATCATCGCCGCGACCGAGGTGACCGGCTTGGTCATCGAGTAGATCCGCCAGAGCGTGTCCGCCTCGACCGGCGCACCCGACTCCCGGTCCCGCAGCCCGTACGTCGAGGCGTGCGCCACCTCGCCGCGGCGGGTGACCACCACCTGCCAGCCGGCCAGTCGACCGTCGTCCACGTACCGGCCGAAGTGCTCGTCGATCCGCGCCAACCGCGCCGGGTCGAAACCGATCTGATCCGGGTCCTTGCTTCGGGCGACACTCACGCCGCCGAACCTACTCGCCGGTATGGCCGTACCGGAAGGGGGGCCGACACTGGTCGGACCGGCCGCCGGCTGTCGTTGGTGACCACTAACCTGGCCGGATGCCGGAGCTGACCGAGGACGCGATCTTCCGCAACGAGGACTGGTACGGCGAGGAGCTGACCGACCGGCACTTCGTGGGCTGTGAGTTCTTCGACGTGGACCTGACCGAGGCGGTGAGCCGGGGGGCGGTCTTCACCGGGTGCACGTTCGGCAACGTCCGGTTCAACGCGTCGCGACATGTCGACTCGGCCCTCACCCGCTGTGTCTTCCGCCGGTGCAACTTCTTCGAGGCCGAGTTCACCGGCTGCAAGCTGGTCGGCAGCACCTTCGTCGACTGCGACCTGCGCCCGTTGACGGTCGACGGCGGTGACTGGTCCTTCGTCGCGATGCCCGGCGCGGACCTGCGGGGCGTCCGGCTGACCGGGGTGCGGATGCGGGAGGTGGACCTGACCCGGGCCAATCTGACCGGTGCCACCGTCACTGGCGTCGATCTGTCCGGCGCGCAACTGCTCAATGTGCGGCTCGGCGGCGCGGACCTGCGGGGCAGCGATCTCACCGCCCTCGACCCGACGGTCGTCGAGCGGGCCGGCGCCATCGTCGACGTCGGGCAGGCCGTGGTCATCGCACAGTTGCTCGGTTTTCGGATCGGCTGACCCCGAACGGCGCTCGTGGCCTGCCGAAGTGTCCGCCCGCGCGGCGAGGGCCGCCGTCGGCGCCCGGCTGCGGGCTGGACACGTCCGGCAGTCCGGATCTAGCGTGTCGTCCACACCGCTACGAACGCGAAACGGCCCACAGTGGACGGTGTGATCCGCGGCGGTGGTCGGCGGCGGCCGGGTGGTGGAGTTGGAGGGGTCGGTGGCGGACGAAGACCGCACGCGGACTGATTCGGGTGCTGGGGACGCATCAGCGAAGCACCGTTCGGGTGCCGTCACCTCCGGGCAGACCCGCGCCACGCTGCGCCGGGTCGCCCGTGCCCGACAGCGACGACGCTGGGCGGTGGAGGGTGTCGCCGTACTCGCCTGCCTGGCGGCGTTGATCTCGTACCTGAGCATCCGGTCGGACCCGGCACCCGAGGACGACCAGGCGGGTCGCCCGGGCGGTGTGACCGGAGTCGCCGCCCGATCTCCCGGTTTCCCGGCCACCGACGGGCGCACCGGTGACGCGGGGCCGGCGGAGCCCGGCCTGCGTCCGCGCCAGCGCCCGCCCTCGCCCGACCCGACACCGTCGACGACCGCGCCGGCCCCACCGCCGCCGTCACCCCGGTCGCCGGTGCTGTCGGTGACCCGGGGGGAGATGCCCGCCGAGGTCAACCTCACCGCCGTGGGCACCCGGGACTGGGTGCACTGGGGGCAGCGTGGGGGCAACTCGACGGTCCGCAAGCGGGCCGGCTCCGGGGAGATCGTCGACGAGGGTGGTGCCGGCACGCGGGTCGCCTGGGACGGCAACCAGGAGCACGTGCGGTGGTCCGACGGCTCGTCGCAGCGGTCGGCGCGGGACAGCTCCGAGGGCGTCTACACCTGTGGCACCGGCAACGGGTTCTCCCTCGCCGTCGCGGGCAGCGGTGAGTCGCGCACGGTCCAGCTCTACGGCGGCATCTGGATGGCCCGGGGGCGTCTGGAGGCGCGGTTGTCCACCGGCGGACCCGCCAGCAGCGTGGTGCTGGAGGACCCGTACACGAGTCAGAGCGCTCAGTTCACCATCCGGTTCACGGTGCCGAAGGGTGCTCGACTGCTGCTGACCTGGAAAGTCGAGAAGGTCTTCACTCCGCACTGCGGCAACGTCGGCCTCCAGGCCGTGGCGGTGCGCTGACCGACCAGTCGCTGCGCGGCGGCACAGCGGGACAGTTTGTCCGTCGCCCAGGGTCGAGAAGGTCGTAGCTTTCTGCTGTCCCCATCCGACCATCCAGTGTGGAGGCAGCGGAGATGAGTAGTAGTACCGCCCACCGCGTCCGTCGCGCGGCTTCGTCCGGTGCCGGTGAAGCGTCCGGAGAGGTGCTCCGCGACATCCCCCTGCCGCCGTACGTGACGGGCGAGGACACCCAGTTCGCGGTGCGGGCGGTGGTGGTGCACGCCCCCCGGCGGTGGTCCGGGGGAGTGGTCTGCCGCAACGATGCCAGCCCGCACCCGTGTCGCCTGCACCGCTGGGGCACCCGGGTGCTGGCACTGCGCGGGCTGCGGGCTGCCGAGATCGCCGCGCTCATCGAGCGCGGCGACCCGACGGCGGTGGTCCCCCCACCGGACCGTCCGGCCTGAGCGCGCGTCCGGCCGGGAGGCACCAGCCCGCGCCTCCCGGCCGCCGCTCAGCAGGTGATCGGCTTCACCCAGGAGCACTCGACACCCTCCGGGGTCCGGGGAGTCTCCGGCACTGCCGGAGGCGCCATCCGTGTGGCGCTCGTGCCGCCCGTGCGGAAGCCGGCAAGTGCCACCGCGATCTGGTCCTCCAACGGCTTGACCGACGCCGTCAGGTAGTTGTTCAGCAGGATGGCGAACGCCAACAGTCGGCCGTCGGCGCTGGTGACGTAGCCGGAGAGGCCGGAGACACCGGTCAGGCTGCCGGTCTTCGCGTGCACGTTGCCGGCCGCCGGGGTGCCGGCCATCCGGCTCCGGAGAGTGCCGCCGACGAACCGCTCGGGTTGCCCGGCGACAGGTAGGGCCGCGTACCAGGTCCCGAACCACGGTTCGGCGCGGACGGCGCTCAGCAGGTTCACGAACTCCGCCGCCGGGACCAGGTTGCGCCGGGACAGCCCCGATCCGTCGCGCTGGCGCAGCCGCCCGGTGTCCATCCCGGTGTCGGCGACGTACTCGCTGATCGCGGTCATTCCGGCGGCCCAGGTGCCCGAACCGTTCAGCACCCGGCCGATCTCCTTGGTCAGCACCTCGGCGTGCCCGTTGTTGGAGAGCTTGAGGAACGGTGTCATCAGCTCGCCGAGGCTCATCGAGTCGTGCCGGGCCACCGGGTGGGCCGTCCCCGGGGTGGGCTGGCCCAGCACGGTCCGGCCGACCACCCGGACGCCGTGCCGGTGCAACGCCGCCCGGAACACGTCGGCCGCGTAGCCGGTGGGCTCCCAGACGGTCACCCAGTCGCTGGCGGGCTCGTCGTCGAGGGCGATCTGGCCGGTCACCACCACGGTGTTGCCGCCGTGTTCGCGCTCGATCGAGATCGAGGTCTCGCCCTCGGCGACCGTCACGGCCCGGTTGTCGACGCGGACGTACCCGGTGGGTGGGGTGGTGCTCACCACCGGCGGGGCGCCGGCCCGGCCGGCGGGTGCGGCCTGCACGATCACCGTCCCCGCGTCGTAGTCGGTGTCCGGGGCGACGGTGAGCGCGGAGACCTGCGCGGCGTAGTAGTAGGGCTCGTCGTCCCAGGTCCAGTCGGGGCCGAGGCGGGTGTCGTCGTAGCGGGTGTCGTCGGCGACCAGGTTGCCGGTGACCACCCGTACGCCGTCGGCGGCGACCTGGGCGGCGAGCGTGTCGTAGTCGGCGGCGAGCATGGTCGGGTCACCGCCACCGCGCAGGTAGAGGTTGCCGGTGAGCAGGCCCGCGTGGCGCTTGCCGTTGGTCTGCACGTCGGTGGTGAAGCGGTGCCCCGGACCGAGCAGCCCGAGGGCCGCCGTCGAGGTCATCAGCTTGGTGTTGGAGGCCGGGATCAGCCGACGGTCGCCGTTGCGGTCGTAGAGCGGCTGTCCCGTGCTGGTGTCGACCACGACCACCGACGCCTGTGCCCCGCTGAGGCGGGCGTCGCCGAGGATCGTGTCGATGGTGTCGTGCAGTCGGGTCGTCGCGGGGGTGGGCGACTCGGCCGTGGCACCCGGCGCGCCGGCGGTGGCCGCGGTGGCGACCAGTGTGAGCACAGCGAGGGCCCGGACAAAGTGACGGCGATGCATGCGCTGATGCTGCCACGAAGATATTCGCCGGAGAAGAGCAGTGCGCGAAAGTTACTGCCAATTGGACTACGTGGGCCGTCCCACCGACTTCTCGTGTCCGCCCCAGTAGTGCCGCTGCGCCCCCATGACCAAGGGCGCGACCAGGGCGGCGAGTGCCCCGCCGAGCAGCGGGAAGACGATGAACACCCAGAGCTGTCGCAGGGCCACGCCGCCCTCGAAGACCGCCGGGCCGAACGCCCGGGCCGGGTTGACCGCCGCGCCGGTCAGCGTCAGACCGACCAGTTGGGTCGCGGCGAGGGCCAACCCGATGGCCACCCCGGCGGTACCCGGGTTCTCGCTGCGGCTGGTCACCACCAGGACGACGAGGACGAACAGGAAGGTCAGCACGACCTCCAGCACCGCCGCGCCACCCCGGTTGATGTGCGCGCCGTAGCCGTTGGTGCCCAGTGCCCCGGTCTGGTCCGCGACGTCACCCCAGCGGGTCAGCGCCCAGAGCACGAAGGCCGCCACCGTCGCGCCGACGAACTGGGCGATCCAGTACGCCACCGCGCCGAGCGCCGAGATCTTTCCGGAGAGCAGCACACCGAGTGTCACCGCCGGGTTGACGTGACTGCCGGAGAGCGGGCCGATCGTGTAGACGAGAGCCAGCATCACGAACCCGAAGGACAACGCGACCACCACGACGCCGCCCTGAACCCGCGCGGCGACGGCGCTGCCCACTCCGAAGAAGACCAGCAGCAGAGTGCCGAGGAACTCGGCCGCGTACCGACGGAAGTCGCTCATCCACTCAGCGTAGGCGCAGGTCAGGAGGTCATTGCTGAAAAGTCTGTGATCGGCGCGACGGTCGATCTCGGGCACAGCGGTGTCGAAGACGGTGTTGTCCACTGCGTGGACACCCACTCTGCGGACGTCGTGGTGATCGGCGCCGGTCAGGCCGGCCTGAGCGCCGGCTACCACCTGCGTCGGACCGGTTTCCTGCCCGGCAGCGGCTTCGTCATTCTCGACGGCGACGACGGGCCGGGAGGGGCCTGGCAGCACCGCTGGCCGACGCTCGTCTTCGACCGGGTGCACGGTTTCCACGACCTGCCCGGGCTGCCGCTCCCGCCCGCCGAGCCCAAGCGCCCGGCGGCCGAGCAGGTGAGCGCCTACTTCGCCACCTACGAGAGGACCTTCGAGCTGCCGGTACGACGGCCGGTGCGGGTCCGCGCGGTGCGTTCCCGCCTGGACGGGCGGCTGGACGTGCGCACCGACCAGGACCGCTGGATCGCCCGGGCTCTGATCAACGCGACCGGCACCTGGACCAGGCCGTTCTGGCCGCACTACCCCGGCCGGGCGTCGTTCCGGGGCCGGCAACTGCACACCGCCGACTACCGGGGGCCGGCCGAGTTCGCCGGCCTGCGGGTGGTGGTTGTCGGTGGGGGCACCTCCGCCGTGCAACTGCTCGGAGAGGTCTCCACCGTCGCGGCGGCCACCACCTGGGTGACCCGTCGACCGCCGGAGTTCCGGGACGAGGAGTTCGGCCCGGAGTTGGGCCGCGCCGCGGTGGCCCGGGTGGACGAGGCGGTACGGGAAGGCCGCCCACCGGGCAGTGTGGTGGGCGTGACCGGGCTGCCGGTCACGCCTGAGGTGCGCCGGCTGCGTGCGCGAGGTGTCCTCGACCGGCTACCCGTGTTCGACCGGATCACACCCGACGGGGTGGCCTGGGCGGACGGGCGGTTCGTCCCGGCGGACGTGATCCTCTGGTGCACCGGCTTCCGTGCCGCCATCGACCACCTCGCCCCGCTGGGCCTGCGCGCACCGGGCGGCGGTATCACGATGGACGGCACCCGGGTGGTCGCCGACGAGAGGGTTCACCTGGTCGGTTATGGCCCCTCGGCCAGCACGATCGGCGCCAACCGGGCCGGCCGCGCGGCGGTCAACGAGATTCGCGCCTGGCTGGCGCCGGCCCCCGCTCTCGACTGACCGGGCTCTATTTGACGGATCGCCGGTCAACGGGCACGGTGGGGGAGACGGGGCCCTCAGCTGCTCCGATCCGATGCGACGGCGACGACCGTTCGCCCCTTCTGTCGCCTCCCAGGTGTGCTCGTACGCGGGCCGGTCATCCGGTCTGCGAGGGTTCCGACCGGGAGCCGAGATTCCACGAGGAGTTCCACTCATGCTCACCATGACCGACAATGCCGTGCTCGTCATCCGTGACCTCGCCAACCAGCAGGACGTCGCCGAGGGCGGCGGAGTGCGGATCGCCGCCGACACCGAGGCCGGGTCGCTCTCCGTGGAGTTGGTGCCCGAGCCGGTGCAGGGCGACCGGGTGGTCGACAACCAGGGCGCCCGGATCTTCCTGGACGAGGATGCCGCCGAACTCCTCGGCGACGCCTCGGTGGACGCCACCGTCGACGACGAGGGCATCATCCAGTTCGGCTTCACCGAGAAGCAGTAACCACCCGTCTCACCGCAGCGAGCGTCCGCGCTGTGGCGGACCGGGCCGGGGGTGCCACCTCGGCGCGGTGTCGCCGTCCGGGCGCAACAGCGTGGCGAGCACGTGCGCCAGGTGGTGTGAGGTGCTCCAGGCTGCCCAGTTGGCGGCCGAGCCGGCACCGGCGCCCCGGCGGGCCCGGCGTAGCAGCTCGTGGTCACCCCAGGAGAACGCCGCCCCGGTGCTCGGCCAGTGTGGTGCCGACACCAGCGTGCGGCACAGGTCGGCGAACCGTTCCTCGCCCCGGCCACCTCGCCGCGCCCAGCGGTAGATCCACCAGCTGCCGTCGTCGGTGTACCGCACCGTCGGCAGGCGGTCACCGGGGTCACCCGTGCCGGGCACGGCCGGGTGGACGCCGTAGTCGCCGTAGTCGACCCCGGCGTCGGCCAGTCGTTGCCAGAGCTGCCAGTCCCAGCGGTCCAGGCGGACCGGCTCGTCGGTGGGCAGCCGGGACAACGTCGGCGGCATCCCGCCCGCTGCCACCGTCACCGACCGCCAGGCATGCCGGCGCGCCCAGTCGAGCAGCCGGCGCACCCGAGGTTCGACCGCCCGCACATCCGCCGGGCAGCACACGTCCCCCGCGTCCACCAGCAGGTCGCACTCCTCCGGGGCGAGGTCGGTGAACCGCCAGACCCGTTCGACGGCGGTGGTGCTTGCGTCCGGCCCGGCCCGGTCCTGTCCGGCCCGCAGACGGATCAGCGCCCGTCGGCCGCACGCCCGTGCCGCCGCGCCGTGCGTGACCAGCCGGTGGTCGCTCTCCGCGAGACCGATGACCGGCACCAGCGGTACGCCCCAACGGCTCAGCTCCGCTGCGCGGCTGTCGGGGAGGGCGCTGACGTCGACGGCCGGCAGTAGCCCGGGTGGTAGCCGGCGCAGACCGTCCAGGATGGATCTGTCGACCACGCCGATCTCCAGGATCGGGGCGACCAGCGCGCTGGCCGTGAGGTCGAGGTGGCTCAGGGCATCCAGCTCACTGCGGCGGCAGGCGAGGATGGGGCGGTAGACCGGTTCCGCCGCCCGGCTCCCGGGGGCGGGCACCATACTTCAATCTAGCCAGGCATGCGCATATGTCACAGCCGATGGAGTCGGAATTCGGCTGCCCGACTGTCACCTCCGCGACTACTCTGCTCCGATGCCTGCGCCGACGCACCGTTACCGATCCGACGACGAGGACAGCGCCCGGTGGGCCGGGTTCCCGTTCCGCGACGGCGACATCGTGATCAGCACCCGGTCCAAGAGCGGCACCACCTGGATGCAGATGATCTGCGCGCTGCTGGTGCTGGGCACCGCGGAGCTGCCGGCACCGCTGAACGTGCTGTCGCCCTGGCTGGACTGGCTGGCCGAGCCCCGTGACGTGGTGTTCGACAAGTTGGCCGCGCAGCCGCACCGGCGGTTCATCAAGACACACACCCCACTGGACGGGGTGCCTCTCGATCCCCGGGTGCACTACGTGGTGGTGGCCCGGCACCCGTTGGACATGGCGGTCTCCCTCTACCACCAGGCAGGCAACCTGGACCGGGTACGCCTCGCCGAGCTGACCGGCCAGCCGGCCCCGGCCGGGCCGACCCGGGAGCGCGTGCCGGTGGAGCAGTGGCTGCGGAGCTGGGTCGAGCAGGAGGTGGACCCACGCGCCGAGCTGGATTCACTGCCCGGGGTGATGCTCCACCTGAACGACGCCTGGGCACGTCGACGCGAGCCGAACGTCGAGCTGGTGCACTACGACGACCTGTTGGCCGACCTGGGCGCTGAGATGCGCCGGCTCGCCGACCGATGGGACCTCCCGAGGCCGGGGCCGGATCTGGTCGAGGCGGCGACCTTCGGTCGGATGCGGGAGCGCGCCGACCGGCTCGCTCCGGACACGCTCGGTGTGCTGCGCAACCGCCGGGCCTTCTTCCGCCAGGGCGGCTCGGGGCAGGGGCGCATCCTGCTGGACGCGCACGCGCAGGCCCGCTACGAGGAGCGCGTGGCCGCGCTGGCACCGCCCGACCTGATCTCCTGGCTGCACCGCTGACCCGCCCCCGTTACCCGCCGACGCTTGCCTCGGCTCCGCCGTCGATCATGGAGTCGTGGTGCCTGATTTGATGTCATCGCAGCTGCTTTGTCACCCACCAGAGCTCCATGATCGACGGGGTGGGGGTGGGGTGGGCAGTAACGAGCGCACGGCGCCGCTCGACCGTGGTCGGAACGTCGCCGCGCTCTGGCCGTCTCCCACCACCGCAGCCGTTCGGCGGTACGCCGGCGGGGACCTGGCTCGACCGGCCGTTCGTGCCGGTCGGGTTGTCGATCCCCGGTCCGTGCGGATCCAAACCCGCCGGACGTGGGGAATTCCACCATCTGTGAGTCCCGGCGTGGCGCGCTGCCGAACGGGGTATGAGCGTCGGCATGGAGCATTTCACGATCGCGACTGTCGCCGAGGAGAGCCCGGATTTCCGGCGGGTGCTGTGGACCGGCGAGCACACCCAGTTGGTCGTCATGACCATCCCCGCCGGTGGCGAGATCGGCGAGGAGGTCCACGACGGCATCGACCAGATCCTGACGTTCGTTAGCGGCGTGGGCGAGGCCCAGGTCGCCGGTGCGAAGCGGAAGGTCGCCGCGGGCGACCTGGTCGTGGTGCCGTCCGGCACCAAGCACAACTTCGTCAACACCGGGCCCAACCCGCTGGTGCTGTACACCGTCTACGGCCCGCCGGAGCACGCCGACCAGGCCGTGCACCGGACCAAGGAGGAGGCCGACGCGGCCGAGGCTGCGGGCGAGGACGAGCCACCGACGGAGTGATCCGGCCGCCGGCTGTCTGATCCGGCCCGACGCGGGTACCCGCGTCGGGTGGAGCAGCAGCCGGCGATCTCCGACTACGGATTCCTCTCGGACTCTCGTTCGGGTGCCCTGGTCGGCAAGGACGGCTCGATCGACTGGTGGTGCCCGCACCGGTTCGACGGGGCGTCCGTCTTCGGGCGGCTGCTCGACCCGGGCGCCGGGCATTTCAAACTGGCACCGGTGGGCGTCGGCGGACCGGGGCATCGGATGGAGCGGGCGTACCTGCCGGACTCCCTGGTGCTGCGGACGGTGCACCACACGCCGCAGGGCAGCGTGGCGGTCACCGACGCTCTCGCCGCCGAGGTCGGGGCCCGTGCGCACGAGCTGGGCAGGAACTCGCCCGCCGTGTTGATCCGAGTGGTGCAGGGGCTGTCCGGGCGGGTACGGATGGCGCTGGACTTCGCGCCCCGACCGGAGTACGGCCTGCTCACGCCGTACCTGCACGAGCAGCCGGACGGCGGGGTGCTGGCCGGCGCGGGCCCGGTGGTGCTGGTGTTGCGCGCCGACGGTCTGCGTCTGCGGGCGGGTGTCGACCGGGTGGACCACGAGTTCGAGATCTCCGCCGGTCAGGTGATCGGGATGGACGTGGCGTTCGGTGAGGCGTACGGCAGCCCGCCGGCCCGGATGGAGCCGTTGGCCACCCTCGCCGAGACGACGCGGGCCTGGCAGGCGTTCCGGGACACGCACGTGTACTCGGGCCGGTACCCCGAGCTCGTCCGGCACAGTGCGACGGTCCTGACCGGCCTCACGTACGCCCGCAGTGGCGCCGTCGCCGCGGCGCTGACCAGTTCGCTGCCGGAGCAGATCGGCGCCGACCGGAACTACGACTACCGGTACTCCTGGCTGCGGGACTTCTCGTTGACGATGCGCGCGCTCTGGGTGGCGGCCTGTCCGGACGAGACGTCCCGCCTGTTCGCCTGGGCGACCCGCTCGATCGGCCGGTTCGGGAACGAACCCGTGCCGGTGCTCTTCGGGTTGGAGGGTGAGCGGGACATCTCCGAGCACCACTGCGATCACCTGCGCGGATACCGCGACAGCAGGCCGGTCCGGGTCGGCAACGACGCTTGGCGGCAGCGGCAGCTCGACGTGCCCGGGGAGGTGATGTCGGCGGTGTGGCGGCTGCGCGACTACCTTGGCGCGCCGTTCGAGGACGAGCTGCGGGAGATGGTGCTCGGGTTGACCGAGCAGGTGGCCGCGACGTGGCGTCTGCCGGACCGGGGCATCTGGGAGACCCGGGGCGAGGAGCGTCACTACGTCTCGTCCAAGGTGTCCTGCTGGCTGGCGCTGGACCGGGCGGTGGGGCTCGCCGACCGGCTCGGCGACCGGGCCGACCCGCGTCGCTGGGCCGCGGTACGCGACGAGATCCGCGACGCCGTGCTGCGGGAGGGGTGGAACGACCGGATCGGGGCGTTCACCGGCGCGTTCGGGTCGGCGGAGCTGGACGCCTCGGTGCTCGTCATGCCGGTGGCGCGTTTCCTGCCGGCCACCGACCCACGGATGCGCTCCACCATCGAGATGGTCGAGCGTGAGCTGGGCACCGAGGGCGGGTTGCTGCGGCGGTGGACGACCGACCCGGCCGGCTTCCTGCTGTGCTCGTTCTGGCTGGTGGAGTGCCTGGTGATGGCGGGTGAGCCGAAGCGGGCCGAGGCGCTGTTCGAGCGGGTGGTCGGGTACTCCAACGACGTGGGGCTGTTCAGCGAGCAGATCGACCTGACCACCGGGATGCAGCTCGGCAACACCCCGCAGGCGCTCTCGCACATCGGGTTGATCAACGCGGCCTGGCGGTTGACCGAGCCGGACAGTTTCTGATCGGTCGGAGACTTCTCCCCGGTCGAAATCCTGCAACAGACCTGCAAGCGCAAGGCATTGACGATGATGCTTGCGCAGTCCTAGCCTCGAAGCAGCGGGAAAGCCCTTTCCCAAGGTCTTTTCTCCCGCTTCACCCCGCTTCGGCTTCGGGCATCCGACCGGGGGCACCCACCGATCCCAGGCGAAGGCACCGCCGTGTCGACACGTCCCCAGGCGGGCCGTCGAGGGATCGCCACCACATGCGTCAAGGAGGACAACTGTGCAGAAGAGACGATCCCCCGGCCGACGACCACTCCTGCTGGCGGTGGGCGTCGGCGTGACCGTGACAGCCCTCGCCGCCGGGATGACCTCGGCCTTCGCGGCCACCGTCTTCAGCGACGACTTCAACGACGGCAACACGTCCGGCTGGTCCAAGTCCGGCGGCACCTGGACGGTCGACGGCTCGGGTGTGCTCAACCAGTCCAACGCCGGCAGCGAGCTGGCCCGGCAGTTCGCCGGCCAGACCAGTTGGACCGACTACTCCGTGCAGGCTCGGGTCCGGCCGGCGAGCTTCGGCTCGTCCACCGCCCTGGTGGGGCTCGCCGCACGGTCCACCAGCAGCACCAAGATGTACCGGCTGGCCCTGCTGGGCTCCGGTCGGGCCGAGCTACAGGCGGTCAACGGCAGCTCCGTCACCGCGATCGGCTCCGCGTCGCTGGGCGTCGGCACCGGCACCTGGTACGCCCTGCGCATCGAGGCCAGCGGCAGCACCATCCGCGGCTTCGTCAACGGCACGCAGATCGCCTCCGGCAGCAACAGCCTGACCGGGGCAGGCCGGATCGGCCTGGTCACCGCGTACGCCAGCGGCGGCTTCGACGACGTGCTGGTCGACTCCTCCGGGGGCGGCACGCCGACCACGCCGCCCACCACCACGCCGCCGCCGACCAGTCCGCCACCGACCACGCCGCCGCCGGCAGGCTGGCCGACGCCCACCGGCAGCCAGAAGGTGGACGCCACGATCCCCGTGTCCGGGAGCTTCGACGGCGGGCTCAAGCGCTACTACGGCATCGGTGACGGCGGGCAGAGCGAGAGCCAGGACCCGATGTTCGAACTGGCCGCCGGCGCCACCCTCCGCAACGTGGTCATCGGCGCTCCGGCCGGCGACGGTGTGCACTGCGAGGGCAACTGCACCCTGATCAACGTCTGGTGGGAGGACGTCGGCGAGGACGCCGCCACCTTCCGGGGCGGCACCACCTACACCGTCGACGGCGGCGGCGCCCGCTCGGCCAGCGACAAGGTCTTCCAGCACAACGGCTCGGGCACCGTCTACATCAAGAACTTCCGGGTGGAGAACGCCGGCAAGCTCTACCGCGCCTGCGGCAACTGTTCGACGTCGTACCAGCGGCACGTGGTGATCGACAACGTGACCGTCCGGAACACCGACGCGATCGCCGGCATCAACACCAACTGGGGCGACACCGCCCGGTTCAGCCGGATCACCATCGTCGGCGACCCGGACCGGGAGACGTCGATCTGCGTCAAGTACAAGGGCGTACCGAAGGGCAGCGAGCCGACCGAGATCGGCGAGGGCGCGGACGGGGTCAACTGCCTCTACTCACCCTCCGACATCACCTACCAGTAGGCACCGCACGCCGGCACCCCGCAGCCCGTGGGGTGCCGGCTCTCACCCCAGCACGGGTACGCCGGACACGTCGACGGTGTCCGGATACTTCAGTCCGGCCCCGGTGTTGAGCACCACCACCCGTTCGCCGGCCCGGATCCACCCGCCGGCGCGCAGTTGCCGCGCCGCCGTGAGGCAGGCCGCGCCCTCCGGGCAGAGCAGCAACCCCTCCCGGCCGGCGAACTCCCGAAGGTCGGTCAGCAGGTCCGCGTCGTCGACGGCCACGGCCGTGCCGGACGACTCCCGCAACGCCGCCAGGATCAGCTCGTCGCCCAACGGGGCCGGCACGGTGATGCCGAACGCCACCGTGTGCGCGTCCTCCCACGGCTGCGCCCGATCCTCACCGGCGGCGAACGCCCGCACGATCGGCGCGCAGCCGGTCGACTGCACCGCCACCAGTCGGGGCAGCTTGTCGCCGACCCAGCCCAGCTCGCGCAGCTCGTGCATCGCCTTGTGGATTCCGATCAGGCCGACACCGCCGCCCGTCGGGTAGACGATGACGTCCGGGATCTGCCAGCCGAGCTGCTCGACGATCTCGTACCCCATCGTCTTCTTGCCCTCGAGCCGGTAGGGCTCGCGCAACGTGCCGGCGTCGAAGATCGTCCCGTTCGACTCCGCGATCAGCTCCGCCACCCGTCGACCGGCGTCGCCGATCAGCCCGTCGACCAGGCGCAGGTCGGCGCCGGCGGCGACGCACTCGCGTCGGCAGATGCTCGGCGCGTCCAGCGGCATGACGATGGTGGCGCCCATTCCGGCCCGCGCGGCGTACGTGGCCCAGGCCGACCCGGCGTTGCCGTTGGTGGGCATGGCGATCCGCTCGACGCCCAGCTCGCGGGCCCGGCTCACCCCGACCGCCGCGCCGCGTGCCTTGAACGAGCCGGTCGGGATCAACCCCTCGTCCTTGATCATGAGGTCCGTGATGCCGATCTCGGCGCCGTACGCCGGGGCGCGCAGCAGCGGCGTCCAGCCCTCACCGAGCGTCGTGACGTGCCGTGGATCGCCGACCGGCAGCAGCTCCCGGTAGCGCCACAGGTCGGCCGGGCGCAGCGGAAAGCGTTCCGGGGTGACCGCCTTCGCCACCGCCGGCAGGTCGTAGCGGGCCAGCACCGGGGAACCGCACTCGCAGAGGTTCTGCAACTGGTCGGCGGCATGCTCCCGCCCGCAGCGCGGGCAGTCCAGGTGGGTCAGGTACACGTCGCTCCTCGCCGTCAGACCGGGTCGACGCTCAGCCGGTGCCGGCTGAGCCGTCCCGGCTCGTGGACCGAGTCCAGCCGCGTGGCGACCACGGCCGGCAGACCTTGCTCCTGCCCGGCGCGCAGGGCCTCGTCGCCCGCGCCGGGGAACCACGGCGGAGTCTGCCAGTGCGCACCCGCCAAGGCCAGCCCATCGAGCAGTTCCCGGCGTTGCGCGTACGGCACGTCGACGCTGCTCACGCCCCCCAGCGCGGCACACCCACATTCTCCGGCGAACCGGACCATCGCGTTGGCCGCCGGAGTGTCCGGTTCGCTCGGCGGCAGACGGCTCGGCGGGGTAGAACGGACCTCATGGACCTCACCGACCAGCCCGCCGTCCTGCTCCCCGGTGACGTGCGGATGCCCCTGCTCGGCTTCGGCACCTGGCAGGCCACCGGCCAGGCCGGCTACGACGCCGTGCTGGCCGCGCTCGACACCGGCTACCGGCACATCGACACCGCGACCGTGTACGGCAACGAGCGGGAGGTCGGCCGGGCGGTGCGGGAGAGCGGGCTGCGCCGAGAGGACGTCTTCATCACCACCAAGCTCCCGCCGAACCGGGTGGGTCAGGAGCGCGCGACCCTGGAGGCCAGTCTGGAGGCGCTCGGCGTCGACCACGTGGACCTCTGGTTGATCCACTGGCCGCCGTCGTCGCCGACGGACAGCATCCCGCTGTGGCGCGAGTTGTTGGCCGCCCGCGACGAGAACCTGACCCGGGCGATCGGCGTCAGCAACTACAGCACCGGGCAGATCGACGAGTTGATCCAGTCGACCGAGGAGAACCCGGCGGTCAACCAGATCGAGTGGAGCCCGTCGTTGTACGACCGGCAGCGGCACGCCGAGCACCGGGACCGGGGAGTGGTGCTGGAGGGGTACAGCCCGTTCAAGACCAGCGACCTCAGTGACCCGGTGCTGACCAGGATCGCGGCGGCGCACGGCGTCTCGCCGGCGCAGGTGGTGCTGCGCTGGCACATCGACCACGAGATCGTGGCGATTCCGAAGTCGGTGACGCCAGAGCGGATCACCGCCAACTTCGACGTCTTCCACTTCTCCCTGACCGCGGAGGAGATGCGCGACATCGACGCGCTCGGCGACGCCTGAATCGGCGATTTCCTTCAGATACTGCCTGGGTGATGAAGGGTATCGACATCGACGTTCATGACGGTATAGCGTGCCCGTCATCACGATCGTCGATCCGTTCGTGCCCGCCGTCGCTGGAGGATCGCCATGACCCGATCACCATCCATCCGTCTACGCCGCCGCGGGGTGCTCGGCATCCCCGCCCTGGTGGTCGCCGCGCTTACCGTCATCGCCCGACCCACCCCGGCGAGCGCCGCGCCGAAGGCCGAGTGCCTCGCCGACCTGCTCCAGGACGCCTGATGGCGACCATTCCCTGGCTCGTGGACGTGCTGCGCGGCGCCGGGGTCCAGGTCGTGGTCGAGGGCGACTGGCTCAACCGGATGCGGCCCGGCTCCTTCGACCCGATCGGCGTGCTCTGGCACCACACCGCCTCCACCAGCAGCGCCAGCAACCCGCATCCGGCGCTCGGCATCTGCATCAACGGCCGATCCGACCTGCCCGGACCGCTGTGCCAGGCGCTCGTCGACTACCACGGCGTCTTCCACGTCATCTCCGCCGGCCGCTGCAACCACGCCGGCGTCAGCGGCGGCAGCGGGCCGATCCCGTCGGGGGACGGCAACACCCTGATGATCGGGTGGGAGATCGACTACAACGGCGTCAACCAGGAGATGACCGCTGCGCAGTACAACGCGTCGATCGCCGCCACCGCCGCCGTGCTCACCCGCCTCGGCCGGGACAGCAGCTACGCCCGGGGGCACCGGGAGACCAGCACCACCGGCAAGATCGACCCCTCCTTCATCGACCTGAACGTGATGAGGGCCGACGTCGCGGCGAAGATGGCCGGCAGCGGCACGGCGTGGTCCGCCACCGTGGACAACACCACCGCGGGACGGTTCGCCGCCAGCGCCAACTGGGGTGTCTCGACGTACTCCAGTCAGCGCTACGGCGCCGACTACCGGTACGCCGATCCGGTGGCCGCCAGCGACCCCGCCTGGTACCGGTTCAACGTGCCGGCGGCGGGCAACTACCGGGTCGAGGCCTGGTGGCCGACGAACAGCGGCTACAACAGCGCCACCCCGTACATCGTCGCCACCAGCGCCGGCAACCGGACCGTCTACGTCGACCAGCGGGTGACCGGCGGGCAGTGGCGGGTCCTCGGCACGTTCGCACTGCCGGCCGGTGACGCCAACCGGGTGGCGGTGAGCCGGTGGAGCAACGCCACCGGTCTGGTGATCGCCGACGCCGTACGCCTCACCCGGGTCTGACCGCGTCCGTCGCCCGACAGAATCGGGCGGCGGATGTCGGTTCGTTGATCTAAGGTCATCGCTCCGCCTCAGTAAGGAGCAACGTGATCCACTTCCGCACCATCCTGGCGACCGGCATGACCGTCGCCGCGACGGTCACTCTGTTCGCCGGCCCGGCGCAGGCCGACAGCGTCAGCCGCCACGCACACGCCCACTTCGACGGCGACGGCAGCATGTTCGTCGACGTGACCCGGCCTGCGGTCGGCGACACCGTCGTCGACGTCGAGTGGCAGAAGAGCGCGTGTGGCGTCACCGACGGCGTTTACGGCTGCGACAGCGTCTCCCGCCGCGCGTACGACGTGCCGGTCACCCGCTTCTCGTTCTCGTTGACCGGTGCGAAGCTCACCGCGACGGTGCCCTACCTGGAGTCTCGGCAGCACTGCGACATCGTCGACGGGGACGAGATCTGCGGTGAGCGGCAGGAGAGCTCGGGCAGCACCGTCCTCAAGGTCACCTGGGTGGCCAACGACGAGCCGCTCCAGCGTGAGCGGTGGACGGGTGATGACGGCACCGTCCACATCACCACGTCCGCCTGGACGACCGTCTCGGGCAGCGGGTTCGGCAGCACGTACGACGATCCGGCGACCAGCTTCGGCAAGCTGTCCCGGTCGCGGGCCATCCCGCCGGCCGCCTGAGCGGACCGGGATGACACCAGGACCGTGCGGTGGTGACCAATTGATCACCACCGCACGGCCCTGGCCGTGTCGCTCAGTTACGCGAGCAGGTGGCCCCGTTGAGCGAGAAGCTCGTCGGTGACGAGTACGACCCGTTCAGCGTCCCCTGATATCCGAAGCTGGCCGTGCCGCCCGGCGCGATGGACCCGTTGTGGCCGACGTTGCGGGCGGTCACCGCGGACCCGCTCTGGCTGACCGTGGCGTTCCACGCGTTGGTGACGGTCTGCCCGCCGGGCAGGCTGTAGTTCAGCGTCCAGCCGTTGATCGCGCTGGACCCGGTGTTGGTGACCTGCACGTCGGCGGTGAAGCCGTTGTTCCACGAGTTCGCCGTGTACTTCACCGCGCAGCTCGCGCCGCCGCTCGGCGGCGGGGTGGTCGGCGGCGGGTTGGTGGGGTTGCCACCACCGTTGACGTTCGCCGAGAACGACGTCACGGCCAGGCCGACGCCACCCTGCCACGGCTCGAAGCCGGCCTGGATGCTGGTCAGGTACCAGGAGTTGGTGATCGCGCCACGGTTGCGGGTGTCGTTGATGAAGTCCAGCACGCTGAAGTTCAGGCTGGAGATCGCCGACGACGCGACGTAGGAGATGACGTTGTTGGAGCCGTTGCTGCCCCGCCAGACCTCCCAGGTGCGGCCGGCGAGGTTGGTGGTGCCGACCACCGAGCCGATGGGCTGGATCGGGCCCTGCCGGTTGAGCCAGATCATGATCTCCATCTGGTTCACCCCGTCCCGCTTGGGAGACGGGTCCAACCAGATGTCGTACGACGCGTTGTAGGTGGCCCCGCTGACGTACCGGTAGGAAATGCTGCTGGTCGCACTGCTGATCTGGGACACCTGGATCGGCAGGTTCGTGCCGGGGGAGCAGTTGGTGTAGTGACAACCGAAGAACACCGAGGGGTACGCCGTGGGCGCGCCGTTGGTCGGGCTGCTGCCGTTCAGGGTGGTGATCTCGAAGCCGTTGTTGGTGACGTTGATGCACTGCTGGGCGGTGGTGCCCCAGCGGTTGTTCTGCACCACGTACCGGCCCTGGATGACGGCCGAACCGTACTGCTCACAGATCTGGGTGTCGGCAGAGGCGCTGCCGCCGAGGGCCACGGCCACCAGTGAGCTGGTGAGGAGGAGCCCGGCGGCGGCCAGGGCCCGAAGTTGACGTTTCATGACGCTCCTTGACTCGGCGCGTGCCGGGCGCCGGATGTGGTGGGGTGGTGCGGGAGCGCTCCCACGCTCAACGACACATTTACATGCTTGAAACTAAGGCGCAACTGCATGAGTCAAACTGGCGAATTGTGAGGATTGCCACGCCCCCGCCGGATGGCCGCCACCGGACGGCCAGCTAAGCACCGCGAGCCGCCGACGAGCGTCGTCGAGCCGGCCGATCGGGGCCTGGCGTGGGCCAATAGCTCCGAGTAGCGTGTTGCCTCCAACGCGTTCCGCTCCCCCTCCGGAGGCGTACACCACCATGGGTGGCTCCCCCCTGCGCATCCTCGTCGTCGGCGCGGGCATCGCCGGCCTGGCCGTGGCCCGGGCGCTGCGCCTGGCGGGCTTCCGGCCGGACGTCACCGACAAGCTGCCGCCGGGGGAGTCCACCGAAACCGGCCTCTACCTGCCCGGCAACGCCGCCCGCGCGCTGCACCGGCTCGACCTGCACGACCCGGTCCGTCCGCTGGGGCAGGTGATCCGCCGGCAGCGGTTCTTCGACGCCGCAGGTTCGCCGCTCTGCGAGGTCGACCTCGACGCCCTCTGGGCCGGCGTCGGCGAGTGCCGGGCGCTGCCCCGCGCCGACCTGCACCGGGTGCTGCTCAGCGGCGCCGGCGGCGCCGTCCGGCATGGCGCCGAGGTCCGCACGCTGGAACTGCTGCCGGGCGCGGTCGGCGTCACCTTCACCGACGGCACCACCACCGAGTACGACCTGGTCATCGGCGCCGACGGTCCACGCTCCTCGGTGCGGGCGCTGGCCGCGCTCGGGGGGCCGCCCCGCCCGGTCGGACAGGTGGTCTACCGCGCCGTGCTGCGCGACGGCCCACCGGTCGCCGAGTGGACCGCCCTGCTCGGCCAGCGCTCCGGCTTCCTGATGGTGCCGATGGGCGCCGGGCGACTGCACCTGTACGCCGACGAGGCCGGCACCGAGGAGCCCGCCGAGCCGTTGGCCCGGTTGCGTGAACTCTTCGCCGACTACCGGGGCCCGGTGCCCGAGGTGCTGGCCGCGCTCGACGACGTGCACGTCGGGATCACCGACGAGGTGGAGTTGGGCCGCTGGCACCGGGGACGCGTGCTGCTGGTCGGCGACGCCGCGCACGCCACCGCGCCCACCCTGTCCCAGGGTGCGGCGATGGCCCTGGAGGATGCGGTGGTGCTGGCCGAGTCACTGCGTGCCGCCAACAGCGTGGAGGCGGCCCTGGTGGCGCACGAGAGTCGTCGCCGTCCGCGTACCCGATGGGTGCGGGACCGGACCCGGGACCGCAACCGGACCAGGGACGTGCCGCCGGCGCTGCGCGACCCGCTGCTGCGCGGACGCGGCGGCCGGATCTTCGGTGAGCACTACCGGTTGCTGCTCGGCCCGCTGTAGGCCCGTTGTAGATCGTGTCACGCCACCCCACGCGGCGCTGCGACCTGCCGGGGACTATCCTCCTTGCGGATGACGGCCCGCCGATAACCAGCGTGTGCCGAGCGGGACAACCGAGAACCGGAGGCCACTCGTGACCACCGTCGCACCCAAGCCGGTCGTGACCCGGCCCTGGCCGGTCCGGGAGCCGGTCAAGGGGTCGGCCATCGCGCGGCTGCTGCGAACCACGGACGCGAAGCAAATCGGGATCATGTACATGGTCACCGCGTTCGTGTTCTTCATGATCGGTGGCCTGATGGCCCTGATCATGCGGGCTGAGCTGGCCCGACCCGGGCTGCAGTTCCTGTCGCCCGAGCAGTACAACCAGCTCTTCACGATGCACGGCACGATCATGTTGCTGTTCTTCGCGACGCCGATCGTGTTCGCCTTCGCGAACTACATCGTGCCGATCCAGATCGGCGCGCCCGACGTCTCCTTCCCCCGACTGAACAGCTTCGCCTACTGGCTGTACCTGTTCGGCGGCACGATGGCGACCGCCGGTTTCCTCACCCCGGGTGGTGCCGCCGACTTCGGCTGGTTCGCGTACGCGCCGCTGAGCAGCGTCGAACACTCGCCCGGCGTCGGCGCCAACATGTGGATCATGGGTCTGGCCATCTCCGGTCTGGGCACCATCCTCGGCGCGGTGAACATGATCACCACGGTGCTGACCCTGCGCGCGCCCGGCATGACCATGTTCCGGATGCCGATCTTCACGTGGAACATCCTGGTCACCAGCCTCCTGGTGATCCTGGTCTTCCCGCTGCTGGCCGCCGCGCTCTTCGCGCTCGCCGCGGACCGCATCCTCGGTGCCCACGTGTACGACCCCGCGACCGGCGGGCCGATGCTCTGGCAGCACCTGTTCTGGTTCTTCGGGCACCCCGAGGTGTACATCGTCGCGCTGCCGTTCTTCGGCATCATCAGCGAGGTCATCCCGGTCTTCTCCCGCAAGCCGATCTTCGGTTACAAGGGTCTGGTCGCCGCGACCGTCGCGATCGCCGCGCTCTCGATGAGCGTCTGGGCGCACCACATGTTCGCCACCGGCCAGGTGCTGCTGCCGTTCTTCAGCTTCCTGAGCTACCTGATCGCCGTGCCGACCGGTATGAAGTTCTTCAACTGGATCGGCACCATGTGGCGGGGCCAGATCAGCTTCGAGACGCCCATGCTCTGGGCGGTCGGCTTCCTGGTCACCTTCCTCTTCGGTGGTCTGACCGGTGTGCTGCTGGCCAGCCCGCCGATCGACTTCCACGTGTCGGACTCGTACTTCGTGGTGGCGCACTTCCACTACGTGCTCTTCGGCACGATCGTGTTCGCGGTGTTCGCCGGCATCTACTTCTGGTTCCCGAAGATGTTCGGCCGGATGCTCGACGAGCGGCTGGGCAAGGTGCACTTCTGGCTCACCATGATCGGCTTCCACACCACGTTCCTGGTGCAGCACTGGCTCGGCAACGAGGGCATGCCCCGTCGGTACGCCGACTACCTGCCCGGTGACGGCTTCACCACGCTGAACATGATCTCCACGATCGGCGCGTTCATCACCGGTATCTCCACGCTGCCGTTCATCTACAACTGCTGGAAGTCGTACAAGACCGGCCCGGTGGTCGAGGTGAACGACCCCTGGGGTCACGGCAACTCGCTCGAGTGGGCGACCAGCAGCCCGCCGCCGCTGCGCAACTTCGACCGGATGCCCCGCATCCGCTCCGAGCGGCCGGCGTTCGACGCGAAGTTCCCGGAACTGGCCGCCGGCGGCCAGAGCCTGGCCGGCCCGCCGGAGGGTGGTTCGAAGCCGCTCACCAGCGAGTCGGACGGCGGGGCCAGCTACCGCGAGGACACCGCCAGCGACATCGACCGGCACTGACGCTCAGGTTCAGCAGTACGAAGGGCGCCGCCCCCGGGACCACCCCGGGAGCGGCGCCCTTCGCCATTGCCAGCTCTTCCCCGCACGGGCCTCCGCGGCGGTCGCAGTCGGGTCGGGGGTTGCGGCGGTGGTCGCGGTGCTGCGGTGCTGCGGTGCTGCGGTGCGGCGGTGCGGCGAGGGAGGAGGGGCGAGGGGTGAGGCGAGGGGGTGAGAGGTGTGGCTTTGTCCGTTGAGGGGGGCGCAGCCGTCAGTGGGCGACGGGGGTGAGGTCCACCTCGACGGGCGGCGGGGTGGCCGCAGCGACACGGCGGCGACGCAGTTCGATCGGGAGCACCACCAGGGTGACCAGCGCGCCGAGCGCTCCGGTGACCACGAAACCCCAGATCGGCGAGCTGGCGTCGATCACCGCGCCGGCGAGCGGCGCACCGATCGCGATGCCGACGGTGACCGCGGACCCGTGCAGCCCCATCGCCTCACCGCGTACCGGCGCGGGGACCAGGCGGCTGACCGCGTCGGAGCCGGCCGCGATGGTCGGCGCGCACAGCGCGCCGGCAGGGATCAGCGCCAGGCACAGCAGCCACCAGTGCGCACCGCCCAGCCCGACCGGGATGGTGCACAGGGCGAGCGCGGCGGTCAACGCCAGTGGGGAGAACGAGCGGTGCACAGCCCCGTAGGCGAACCCTCCGGCCAGCGAGGCGACCGCCCAGATGGCCAGCACCGCGCCGGTCCAGCCGACCTCACCGCTGGCCCGCAGCACGGCGACCACCGCCACGTCGGTGCCGCCGAGCACCAGGGTCGCCGCGGCGCTGAGTGCCAGTACGGCGAGCAGTCGGGGAGTCAGCCACTCCCGGCGAGGCACCCGCTGGGGTGGGCCGCTGGGCTCTGCGGTGGCTTCGCGGATCGGCGGGTTGACCAGCCACAGGGCGATTCCGGCCGCGACGATGCCCCCGCCGACCAGGTACATGGTGGTCTGCGCGGAGATCGCGGTGACCAGAGCGACGGCCAACGCCGGGCCGATCATGAACGACAGCTCCACCGACATCGAGTCCAGCGCGTACGCCGGGCGGCGCTGCTCCTCAGGGACCAGTGCGGCGATCGACTGACGGACCACGGAGAAGATCGGCAGGGCCAGGGAGCCGGCCACGAAGGCAGCCGGCAGCAGCAGGGGGTACGGCAGTGACGGCGCGGTGGACCAGAAGATCGCCTCGGCGATGCCGGTGAGCACCAGGACCGGGCGTAGACCCCGACGGTCCACAAGTCGGCCGAGAATCGGCCCGCCGATCGCCGCGCCCACGGTGACCGCCGCACCCACCAGGCCGGCGGCCCCGTAACCGCGATGGAGGTCGAACACCACGTGGAAGGTCAGCGTCACCCCGGTCGCGGTGAGCGGGATGCGGGCGAGGACGGCCACCACCAGCAGCGACCGCAGGCCGGGCAGCGCGAGCGCTTGCCGGTAAGGCTTCATGTTCACGTGGGTCCGTACCTCCGGCGTCATCCTCGACCGGAGACGGCCCGATGGCCAACCATTTACGCTCTCATGCGGCCCTGATCACAGGGTCCCCGTGCAGAGTCACCCCGGCACCCTCCATCGCGCGAAGCGCCACGTCGGTGGTCGCCGGGGCGACGGCCGCGGTCAGCTCCAGCAGCACGGTGGTGGCGAACCCCTCCCGGGCGGCGTCCAGCGCGGTCGCCCGCACGCAGTGGTCGGTGGCGATGCCGACCACGTCGACCCGGTCCACGTCGTGCCGGCGCAGCCAGTCGGCCAGGCACTCGCCGTCGGCGGCGTGCCCCTCGAACCCGGAGTACGCCGCCGCGTGCTCGCCCTTGTGGAAGATCGCCTCGACCCGGCCGGTGTCGAGCTCGGGGTGGAACTCGGAGCCGCTGGTGCCGACCACGCAGTGCCGGGGCCAGGACTCCACGAAGTCCGGCGGATCGCCGAAGTGCGCACCCGGGTCGACGTGGTAGTCCTTGGTGGCGACGATGTGCGTCCACCGGTCCGGCTCGCTGGCGAGCAGCCGGGAGATGCCCGAGGCCACCCCCGCGCCGCCTGCGACGGCCAACGAGCCGCCCTCGCAGAAGTCGTTCTGCACGTCCACGATGATCAGCGCGTTGGCCATCGGGGGATTCCTCTCAAGGTCCGGCCCGCGGGGGCGGTCGTGGGTGAACTCAGTCGGAGGGCACTACGGTGACCGGCACGGCCGGGTCGCCGGCCGAGAGCTTCAGCCCCTCCCACGGGATGGAGATCAGGCACTCACGCAGGTGTTCCCGTGACGCGTCGAGCGAGGGTAGCGACACCGGTTCGCCGCCGACCACGTACGAGTGCTGGAGCATGCGGTCGTTCGGCTTCCGGTCCGGTACGCCCTGCGGGACGATGACCTCCTCGGTGGCGGTGCCGGTCGGCTTGTGCCGGCGGACCGCGACCTTCCGACCGCCGATGGTCGCCTTGTGCTCGGAGCGCTTCACCACCGGCCGCCCCTCGACCTCGACGAGCTTGTAGACCAGCCCGGCGGTCGGCGCTCCGGAGCCGGTGACCACGGCCGTGCCGGCGCCGTACATGTCCACCGGTTCGGCGGCCAGCGAGGCGATCGCGTACTCGTCGAGGTCACCCGAAACGATGATCTTGGTTTCGGTGGCGCCCAGCGAGTCGAGCAGCTCCCGGGACTGCTGAGCGATCACCGCCAGATCGCCCGAGTCGATCCGTACGGCCCGTAGGTGTGGCCCGGCCACCGCGATCGCGTTGCGGATGCCCTGACTGATGTCGTACGTGTCGACCAGCAGCGTGGTGTCCCTGCCCAGCGTGGCGACCTGTGAGGCGAACGCCGCCCGCTCGTCGTCGTGCAGCAGGGTGAACGCGTGCGCCGCCGTGCCCGCCGTCGGGATGCCGTAGCGCGCACCGGCGGCGAGGTTGGACGTGAACCGGAACCCGGCCAGGTACGCGGCCCGCGCCGCGGCCACCGCGGCCTCCTCGTGCGCCCGCCGCGATCCCATCTCGATCAGCGCCCGGCCCCGTGCCGCGGTCACCATGCGCGCCGCCGCCGCGGCCACCGCGCTGTCGTGGTTGAGCACGGAGAGCACCAGCGTCTCCAGCACCACGCACTCGGCGAAGCCGCCGGAGACGGTGAGGATCGGTGAACCGGGGAAGAACAGCTCACCCTCGGCGTACCCGTCGATGTCGCCGGTGAAGCGGTAGTCGGTGAGCCAGGCCGCGGCCGATTCGTCGACCACCCCGGTCCGGCGCAGGAAGTCGACCTCGGAGGGGTCGAACCGGAAGTCGCGGATCAGCTCGACCAGCCGGGCGGTGCCGGCGACCACGCCGTACCGGCGGCCGCTGGGCAGCCGGCGGCTGAACACCTCGAAGACACACCGGCGGTCGGCGGTGCCGTCCCTCAGTGCCGCGCTGACCATGGTCAGCTCGTAGTGGTCGGTCAGCAGCGCGGGTCGGTGGTTGCTCACCGCCCCAGCCTAAGGTTCAGCCCACGTCGCTGCCTTCGTGGCCCGGGATCGAGCGCAGCGCGGCCCACAGCTCCGCCCGGCCGGTCACGCCGAGCTTGGCGTAGATCCGCTGGAGGTGGTTCTCCACGGTGCGTGCCGAGAGGTAGAGCCGTTCGGCGATGGCCCGGCTGGGCGCGCCGTGCGCGGCGAGACGGGCCACCTGCCACTCCCGCTCGGTGAGCACCGGCGCGCCCGCGTGCAGCGCCGGCGTCCGGATCGAGCCACAACGCCCGAGCAGCCCGGCCAGGCGCTCCCGGGCGTCGTTGGCCGCCGCCGAGTGCTGCCGGCGCAACCGCTGCACAGCCTGGGAGGTGGCCTCGGCCGCGTACACGGTCAACTCCAACGCGGCATAGTCGTCGGCGACCGCGAGCAGATCGGTGGCAGAGTCGGTCGCCGCGGCGCGGGCGTGCCGGGCCAGCAGCGGCGGAAGCACCCCGTCGACCCGTTCGGAGAGTTCGGCGAGGCGCTGGGCGACGGTACGGCGGCCACCGTCGGAGCAGGTGGGACCGACCGGCATGCTCGCCTGGTCCAGTCGCACCAGGTCGTGCAGCACGTGCACCTCGTGTCCGGCGAAACCGTCCGCGCGCAGCCGGTCCACCAGGTCGCCGAGGTGCTTGACCGCGCCCGGCACGTCGCCGGACGCGGCGAGGGCCGCGCCCCGGGCCTGCTCCAGCCACGGGTAGAGCACCGCCATGCCCGGCGCGTGGGTGCGGTCCGCCTCGGCCATCGCCGCGGTCGCCTGCGCGGCGTCACCGCGCAGCGCCGCCGACTGGGCGCGCTCCGCCTGGGCCAGGCCGGCGTAGACCCGGCTGGTGGCCAGCACCGCGCAGGCCCCCAGGGCGGTCCGCATGGCCGCGTCGCTCTGCCCGCGCATCCGGGCCGCGTACGCCTGGAGGATGGCGAGGTAGCCGGTGCCGAGCCGGAAGTCACCGGCACCGGCGAGGTCGGCGAACTCGTCGGCCACGATCGCGTCGATCCCGGCCAGGTCGCCGGTGAGCATGAGCCTGGTGCCCCGGGCCAGCTCCAGTGCCAACTGCAGGTACGGCATGTCGGTGCGCCAGTTGGCGGCAGCGGAGTGCACCTGGGCGATCGCCGTACCGCTGCGGTTCAGCTGGCCCTGCGCGGCCTGGACGTACGCGATGGTGGAACGCGCCAGCTCGCGGGCGGCGACGCCGGCCGCCGGCCGGTCCAGGACGCGTTGGCTGAGCCGCACGGCGGTCGTCGTGTCCAGCCCGTGCAGGCGCATGATCGCCTCGAAGGCGTGCACCCGGGACCGGTCCGCGGAGTCGCTGAGTTGCTCGACCCGGCTCGCGATCTCCTCCACCGTGGACTGTCGGCTCAACCCCCAGTAGCTGACCATCCCGCGCACGGTCAGCCAGCGGCAGAGTCGCCGCTCGTCGCCGGGCTCGGGGGTCACCCCGTCGAGAACCCCGATCGCCTCCTCGGGCCGGTCGGCGAACATCAGGATGGTGGCCAGCAGTTCGGCCGCGTCGGAGCCGCCGTCGGCGTTGAGCGCGGCGCGTGCCAGGCGGGTGGCCAGCGGCACGTCGTACCGGGTGAACGCCTGGACGGCGGCATCCACCAGCAGCGCCGGGTCCTGCGCCGTGCCTGAGTCGAGTCGCCAGACCGCCACCCGTAGCAGGTCGTCGCGGCGGCGCTTGCCAACCTGTTCGAGCAGTTCCGCGAGGTTCGCCTGGAGGCGGCGGGTGCGGCTGACCGGGCACCGGCGGCGCATCACCTCGCCGTAGAGCGGGTGGGCCAACCGGACGTCGGTGCGCCGGTCGTGCTGGATCACACTGATCAGGCCGCGTTCCTCGGCGGTCTCCACGTCCGCCTGGTCGGCGGCCTGCTTGAGCAGGTGCAGGCCGAGTGGTTCGCCGAACGCCACGAGTTCGACGACCGCGCGGACGCCGTCGGTGAGCTTGCCGACCCGGGTGTCGATCAGGTCGGTGAGGTTGGGCGCCAGCTCCAGTCGCCCGGTCCACTTCCAGATCCCGTAGGTGCGCTTCAGTTCCGCGCTGCCGCTGGCGGCGTGCACCAGCTCGCGTAGCAGCAGCGGGTTGCCGGCCGAGAGTTCCCCGAGCCGGTCGGCGGAGCCGGCATCGACCGGGCCACCCAGGATCGCCGCCAGCAGGCCGGCGGTCTCCTCCTGTGGCATCGGGGTCAGCTCGACGTGCTCGACCAGGTCGTCGGTCCAGAGTGCGCGAATCGGCAGCGGAATCTGCTCGCCGTCGCGCAGGGTGCCGAGCACTGTGGCGTTCTCCGCACGGGCGACCAGGTGCACCAGCGCCGCCGAGGGCGGGTCGAGCAGGTGGGCGTCGTCGATGGCGAGCACGATGCGTCGGCCCGCCGCCTGCTGTTGCAGCACGTTGAGCGCCCAGCGCAGGATGCCCGCGGGGGAGAGGCCCTGCGGCTGCTCGGCGGGGAGGACCTGCACCAGCCCGCCGAACGGCAGCGCGGCGGTGGTGGCGCTGGCCGCGATGGACCAGATCGCGAACCGGTCGGTGGGCAACGCGTTGACGCCTTCGCGCAGTAATCGGCTCTTGCCGATGCCCGCGCTGCCGCTGAAGAAGAGCCCTCGGCCGGCCTCGCCGGTCACCGCCGCCAGCAGGCGGTTCAGCTCATCTGTCCGGCCGACGAACTCCCATCGACTCATCCGCGCAGCATATCGATCGGAATCCGTCCGCGCCCGTACCGTCACCGAACGAAGTTGAGTAGCCACACAATTACCGATGAGTATTCGATGTGTTCCACCCGGTCGCTGGCCCGCCCGTAGTCTTCCGGCATCCGGGTTCTTCACCGTTCTTCCAAGCGACCGGGCAACCGGTCACCTGCCACGGGAGGCCACCTGATGAAGCAGGGCCCTCTCCCCTCGATCGATTCGCCGGACGACATGGCCGGCCCAGCCGACCTGCCCATCTGCGGCCCGCTGCCCACTCGGGTCGGCGTGACCGGGGCTACCCCGGCGGAGCCGCTGGGCGTGGTCGCCGTCGGGCCGGCCGGTGCCGACCGGCGCGCCGTGCTCGCCACCCTGCTCGGGCTCGACCCGGTCATGCTCACCGTGCCGACCGGCAGTTGGCTGGTGGTGCGCAACGCCAAGGTGCCCACCCGGGCCGCGTTCGTGCCCGGTTACCGCCAGCCGCACTCCTACGGCGCCGACCGCAACGCCGCCGGACCGGCGTTGGCCCGTCCGCCCCGGCGTGTCGAGCTCAGCGTGCCAGAGCCACTGCTGCGGCACTTCACCCTGATCGACAGCCCGGACACCGCCACCCTCGGCGTGGCCGGCACCCGGGTGCTGCTCGACGCGGTGGGCCGGGCCGGCGCGCTGCTCTTCGTGATCGCCGCCGACCAGGCGTTCACCGCCGCGGAGCTGAACCTGCTCACCGAGGTCGCCCCGACCTCGGTGGAGGTCGTCTTCGCAGTGACCCCCGGAGCGGCGAGCTGGGCACCCCTGGCCGACGGCGCGGCGACTACGGAGGACGCGGGGGCGTCCGTCCCGCCGGCCGAGGGTGCGGCGACCGAGGTCGACTCGGCCTCGGTGACCGTGGCGGCACACCGTGCGGCGCTGTTGGCCGCGGTGCCCGCGCTGGCCGGCGCACGGTGGTTCCCGGTCGGTGACGCCGAGTCCGCCGCCGACCTGCGGCGGGCGCTGGTGGGATGGTCGTCGCGGGAAGGGCTGCAACGGGCCAGTGTCGACCCGCCGGTGTTGCCGGGCGAGCATGGCCGCATCCCGGTGGCCGCCGACCCTGGCGACTGGTCCGATCGACTCGACCGGCACACCCGCTCGTGCGCGCAGCGGATCCGTCAGCACCTCGCCCTGGAGTTGGCGAACATCCACCTGCGGGCGGTCCAGGAGATCGTGTTCGGGGTCGGCTGCGCGGGCCTACCGGATCTACTGGACCGGGAGATGGCGGCGTTGTCGTTGTTGGCCACGGCGCAGTGCGACCAGGCGGTGCACGGCATCATGAACGACGTCGTGGGCCGGGTGCTCGGCGTGCCGCCGACCGAAGGCGTGCGACGGCGGATCTCCACCGCCGTGCGGTACGGCATGCTCGACGACCGACCCGGCCAGGAGCTGGACAAGGTGCTACTGATCACCAGCACGGCCGGGGTCGCGGGGCTGACCGGCCCGGAGGCGATCGACGCCCTCGCCAGCTATCCGGCGGCGGCCCGCACCGAGGTGCTCCCGCCGGTCGCGGTGGCGCTCTCCGGCGGGTGCTGGCAGCAGTGGCGTACGCCCGGCAACGACGACCACAGCGCGGCGCGGGCCTGGTCCCAGCGGGCCGTGCGGGAGGTCGAGCTGGGGTTGTCCCGGGAGATCTCCCGACGGTTCGAGGTGATCCGCCTCTCGCTGGGCACGGTGCTCTCCGATGCTGTCGACCACGGCATCCTGCTCGCCTGACCGCGTGGTGGCACCTCGGTCCGGGTTCGTCTCGCACCGCGCGCCCGATGGCGTGTGGGGCGACTCAGGGGTGCCCGGGGTGGGCGATCCACGCCGGGCCGGCGTTCCGGTTCCTCGGTTCCGGGAAACCGGTGGCACGATGGGGGGCATGGCGGCTCCGCAGGTTGCACCGGTCGAGACGCCGGCCACTGACGAGGTGCCGGCGTCCGACCGGCAGTGGGTGACGATCGTGTGGGACGACCCGGTCAATCTGATGACGTACGTGACCTGGGTCTTCCAGAAGCTTTTCGGCTACAGCCGGGAAAGGGCCGAGCAGCTGATGCTGGACGTGCACCACAAGGGCCGTGCCGTGGTCTCCACAGGTGCCCGGGAGCGGATGGAGCACGACGCGTCGCAGCTGCACGCGTACGGGCTGTGGGCGACGGTGGACAAGTCGTGAGTATGTTCCGTCGCCAGGCCGGCTGCTACGTCGCCACCTTCGCCGTGGACGAGGCGCGGGTGTTGCGCAAGGTCGCCTCCGAGGTGGTCGGCCTGCTCACCGATGGCTTCGACCACACCGACCCGGTCGTCGGTCGACTCTTCCCGGCGGTCTATCCGCAGGACGCCCCGGGCACCGCCGAGTTCCGCCGCTACACCGAGGGCGACCTGAAGACCGCGAAGATCGACCAGGCGGGGGCCATCCTGGCCGCGCTTCCCGACGAGGCGGGCGGCGAGGTGCGGCTGGACGCCGAGGCGGCCGAGGCGTGGTTGCGGGCGCTGAACGACGCCCGGCTCGCGATGGGTGTCCGGCTGGAGATCAAGGACGGCACCGATCTGGGCGAGGAGTTGGACGACGCGGTCGCCGAGGACCCGGCGTCCAGCCGGGTGTTCCAGCTTTCGGTCTACGCGTACCTCGGATACTTGCAGGAGTCGCTGCTCAACGCCTTGATCGACTAGGCGTGACCGGCACCACTTCGGCCCGTGCTCATCAGGCGTTAGGCTGGTGCTCGTGCTGAGCATCGACCGGTCGATCATCGACGCGATCGTCGCCCACGCGCGCCGGGATCACCCCGACGAGGCGTGCGGCGTGGTCGCCGGGCCCCTCGGCAGCGACACCCCGACCCGGCACATCCCGATGGACAACGCCGCGCGGTCGATGACCTTCTACGAGTTCGACTCGATGGAGCACCTGCGGGTGTGGCGGGAGATGGACGATCGGGACGAGGAGCCCGTCGTCATCTACCACTCGCACACCGCCACCGAGGCGTACCCGTCGCGGACGGATGTCTCCTTCGCGGGCGAGCCGGGCGCGCACTACCTGCTCGTCTCGACCCGCGAGCCCGACTCGGAGGAGATCCGGTCGTTCCGGATCGTCGACGGCGTGGTCACCGAGGAGCCGGTCCAGATCGTGGAGGCCGGCGTCGACCCGCATGCCGTCCAGTCCTACATGTTCGGGCAGAGCCCGGCGACGGTCGACTACGAGTGTTCCGGCCGCTGATCCGTCAGCGTCCGACCCGTCTCGTCCCGTCACCGTAGGTACACCCGATCGAGGAGCTCGACATCATGGCCATTGAGGTTCGCATCCCCACCATCCTGCGCAGCTACACCGGCGGCGCCAAGGTCGTCGACGGCGCCGGCGACACCCTCGCCGATCTGCTCACCGACCTGGACTCCCGGCACGGCGGTCTGCGCGGCCGGCTGATCACCGAGGCGGGCACGTTGCACCGCTTCGTCAACGTCTACGTCAACGACGAGGACGTCCGCTTCCTCGGCGCGCTGGACGCCAAGCTCTCCGACGGCGACAGCGTCACCATCCTGCCGGCCGTAGCCGGCGGCGCGTTCGGCTTCGCCGCCGCCGCGGCGATCAGCTCGCACGGTGCCGCCGCTGCGGCGATCAGCTCGCACGGTGCCGCGGCAGCGGCGGTGCGCGGCGCCGTCGCGGCTCGCTGAGGTCGGCCGCCATGGCGCGGTACGACAGTCTGCTCGACGCGTGTGGGGGCACGCCCCTGGTCGGCCTGCCCCGGCTCTCCCCGACGGTGCCCGACGGGGCACCGCCGGTGCGGCTCTGGGCCAAACTGGAGGACCGGAACCCGACCGGCAGCATCAAGGATCGCGCGGCGCTGTTCATGGTGCGGGCGGCGGAGGAGGCCGGCCGGCTCCGGACGGGTGACACCATCCTCGAGCCGACAAGTGGCAACACCGGCATCTCGTTGGCGATGGTGGCCAAGTTGCGCGGCTATCGGTTGGTCTGCGTGATGCCGGAGAACGTCTCCACCGAGCGGGTCCAGCTACTTCGGATGTACGGTGCCGAGATCATCTTCTCGCCGGCGGCGGGTGGTTCCAACCAGGCGGTCGCCACGGCCAGGCAGATCTCGGTCGAGCACCCCGACTGGGTGATGCTCTACCAGTACGGCAACGAGGCCAACGCTCGGGCGCACTACGAGACGACCGGGCCGGAGCTGCTGCACGACCTGCCCACGATCACGCATTTCGTGGCCGGGCTCGGCACCACCGGCACGCTGATGGGCACCGGCCGCTACCTGCGGGAGAAGGTCGACGGGATCCAGGTCGTGGCCGCCGAACCGCGGTACGGCGAGCTGGTCTACGGCCTGCGCAACATCGACGAGGGATACGTGCCGGAGCTGTACGACGCCTCGGTGCTCTCCCGGCGGTTCTCGGTCGGCACCCGGGACGCGGTGCTGCGTACCCGGCAGCTCGTGGAGGTGGAGGGCATCTTCGCCGGCTTCTCCACGGGTGCCATCCTGCACGCCGCCCTCGCGGTGGCGCACGAGGCGGTCCGTGACGGCCGGCGTGCCGATGTGGCCTTCGTGGTCTGTGACGGCGGGTGGAAGTACCTGTCGACCGGCGCGTACGGTGGCACGCTCGCCGACGCCGAGGACGCCCTGGAGGGGCAGCTCTGGGCCTGACCTGGTGAGGGCTTTTCCGTTACGGGCCGTCGACGTGCGTCGGCGGCCCGTAACGCTGCCCACCGCGCCGTGAGCAGGTGTCACGTTCGTGACAAGTTCCGTTGGATCATTCTTGCCGCCGGGCACCCCGGCGTAGGCTGCGCAGCGTGACGCACGCGTCGGTAGAGATCATGGCTGTAGCGACGGCCGACATGAATGCTACTGACAGTGACAGCGAGACGACTCGATGCGACTGACCGTCCTCGGCTGCGCCGGCAGCTTTCCCGGTCCGGAGTCACCGTGTTCGGCCTACCTCGTCGAGGCCGACGGTTTCCGGCTCCTGGTCGACTTCGGCTCCGGGTCGATGTCCAGCCTCCAGCGGTACGCGGGGCTGCACGCGCCCGACGCGATCCTGCTGACCCACCTGCACTGTGACCACATCCTCGACGCCGTGACCTACGTGGTGGTCCGCCGGTACGCCCCGGAAGGCCCCTACCCGGCGCTGCCGGTGTACGCGCCCGCCGGCGCGCCGGACCGGCTCAGTGCCGCGTACCACGACGACGACACCATCGACGACGTCTACCAGTTCTACGCGCTTGAGCCGGGCACCTTCCCGATCGGCCCGTTCACGGTCACCGTCGACCGGGTCAACCACCCCATCGAGACGTACGGGGTGCGGCTGGAGCACGACGGCCGGTCGCTGTGCTACTCCTCGGACACCGCGACCTGCGACGCGTTGCTGCGGCTGGCCCAGAACGCCGATGTCTTCCTGTGCGAGGCGAGCTTCCTCGACGGGGTGGACAACCCGCCGGATCTGCACCTGACCGGCCGGGAGGCCGGCGAGGTGGCGACCAAGGCCGTGGTCGGTCGGTTGCTGCTCACCCACCTGGTCGCGGCCTGGGGCAGCGAGGCGCACACGCTGGAGTCGGCCGCTTCCGCGTACACCGGACCCATCGACGTGGTCCGTCCCGGCGCCAGTTACGACGTCTGACCCATCCCGTCCCGGTTGGGGTGGGCCGGGCCGCGGTGTTGTGCCGTACTGTTCGCCGGCCGGTCAGCGGACGGTCGTCTGACGCACCCGTGGCACCCGCACGGTGTGGGCATGCGGATCGCCATCGTGACCGAGTCGTTCCCACCGGACGTGAACGGCGTCGCGCACTCCGTGGTGCGCACGGCGGAGCACCTGCTCGACCGGGGCCACGAGCCGGTCGTCATCGCGCCGGCCCCGCCCGGTGCCAGCCGGCAGAACATCGACCGACTGCCGTACCCGGTGGTGCGCATCCCCAGCGTGCCGCTGCCCCGATACCAGGGTTTCCGGTTGGGCGTGCCGACCACCACCCGGCTGACCGGGGCGTTGCTGTCGGCTGAACCGGACGTGGTCCACCTGGCCAGTCCGTTCGTCCTCGGCGCACGGGCTGCCACCCTGGCCAGCCGGCACGGGCTGCCCATGGTGGCCGTCTACCAGACCGATGTGGCCGCGTACGCGCGGGCGTACCGGGTGAGCTGGGGTGAGGCGGCGGCCTGGCGACGGATCCGGGAGATCCACAACTCGGCGCAGCGCACCCTCGCCCCGTCCACCCGGGCCGCGGCCGACCTGATCGCCAACGGGGTGCAGCGGATCTGGCTGTGGCGTCGTGGCGTGGACGCCGTGCGATTCGACCCGGCCAAACGGTGTGCGGCGCTGCGGGAGCGGTTGGCACCCAATGGTGAGCTGCTGATCGGCTACGTCGGCCGGCTCGCCCCGGAGAAGCGGGTGGAGTTGCTGGCGGCGACGTCGCGACTGCCCGGTGTGCGGGTGGTGGTGGCCGGCGACGGCCCGGCCCGCCGGCAGTTGGCCCGGGAACTGCCCGGGGTGACCTTCCTCGGCGTGCAGCAGGGTGAGGACCTGGCCCGGCTCTACGCGAGCCTGGACGTGTTCGTGCACACCGGACCACACGAGACCTTCGGCCAGACCATCCAGGAGGCGTTGGCCTCCGGGGTGCCGGTGGTGGCACCGGCCAGCGGCGGCCCGGTCGACCTGGTCGACGAGGGCGTGACCGGGGCGCTGGTGCCGCCGAACGACGGCGACGCCCTCGCGGCGGCGGTGGCCGACCTTGCCGTCGACGCCGACCGGCGGCGGGCCTACGGGCTGGCCGCCCGGGTCGCGGTCAGTCGCCGTAGCTGGGCGGCCGTCGGCGACGAGCTGATCGGGCACTACCACGCGGTACGCGCCGTGGCCGCCACCGTCGGCCTGCCGGCCGCCTCGTGACCGGGGGCACGGGCGGTCTGCGGATCGTGCGGCTCGCCAACTTCGTGACCGCGCGCTCCGGTGGTCTGCGTACCGCGCTGCGACACCTGGGCGAGGGTTACCGGGCGGCGGGGCACGATCCGGTGCTGGTGATACCCGGCCGGTACGCCTCCGACGAGTCGTACCCGTGGGGGCGGGTGGTCACCCTGCCCGGCCCGGAGATGCCGGGCAGCGGCGGTTACCGGCTGCTCGCCGGCCGGCGTCGGCTGGCCCGGCTCCTCGCCGACCTCACGCCGGACCGGTTGGAGGTGTCCGACCGGTCGTCGCTGCGCTGGACGGGCCGGTGGGCGCGGGCGCACGGGGTGCCGTCGGTGATGGTCTCGCACGAGTCGCTGACCGGGCTGCTCGGCCAGTGGGGGGTGCCGCACACGCTGCGCCGGCCGATCGCGGACCGGCTCAACCGGGCGACCAGCCAGGCGTACGACCGGATCGTGTGCACGACCCGGTGGGCCGCCGAGGAGTTCGACCGGATCGGCGCCGGCAACGTCGACCTGGTGCCGCTCGGGGTGGACCTGGACACCTTCTCCCCGGACCGGGCCGACCCGCGGCTGCGCGCCCGGTACGCCGACCCGAGCGAGGTGCTGTTGGTGCACTGCGCCCGGCTGTCCCCGGAGAAGCGGCCGGAGCTGGCCGTGCAGACCCTGTCCGAGCTGCGTCGGACCGGCGTACCGGCGGTGCTGGTGATGGCCGGCGATGGCCCGCTGCGCGGCACGCTCGCCCGTCGGGCGGAAGGGTTGCCGGTGACGTTCACCGGCTTCCTCCCGGACCGTGCCGCGGTGGCCGCGTTGCTCGCGAGCGCCGACGTCGTGCTGGCGCCCGGCCCGGTGGAGACCTTCGGCCTCGCCGGTCTGGAGGCGTTGGCCTGCGGCACCCCGGTCGTCGTCAACGCGGCCAGCGCCCTGCCCGAGGTGGTCGGGGCCGCCGGCCTGGCCGCGTACGGCTCGGGGGAGTCGATGGCCGCGGCGGTGACCCGCCTGGTGGACCGCCCGGAGGCGCAGCGGCGACTGGCCGCGCGGGCGCGGGCCGAGGAGTTCGGGTGGCCGGCCGCCGTCGCCGGGTTCCTCCGGGTGCACGACGCGAACGCCCCCGTGGGCACCCCGAGCGAGGTGGATCCCCGCACCGCATAGGGTGCAGGCATGGCGCGACCTGACGGGCGAGGGCCCTCTCAACTTCGACCGGTGACCCTGACCCGAGGCTGGAGCACCCATCCGGAGGGCTCGGTGCTCGTCGAGTTCGGCGGCACCCGGGTGCTCTGCACGGCGAGCGTCACCGAGGGGGTGCCCCGCTGGCGCAAGGGCTCCGGGCTCGGTTGGGTGACCGCCGAGTACGCGATGCTGCCCCGGGCCACCAACACCCGCTCCGACCGGGAGAGCGTCAAGGGTCGGGTCGGTGGTCGTACCCACGAGATCTCCCGGTTGATCGGTCGCAGCCTGCGGGCCAGCATCGACCTCAAGGCGCTCGGCGAGAACTCGATCGTGCTCGACTGCGACGTGCTCCAGGCCGACGGGGGCACCCGCACCGCGGCGATCACCGGCGCGTACGTCGCCCTGCACGACGCCGTGGGCTGGCTCGCCGCGCGGAAGGCGTTGGCCGGTAAGCCGGAGAAGGTGATGCACCGGTCGGTGGCGGCGATCAGCGTCGGGATCATCGCCGGCGAGGCACGTCTCGACCTGTGCTACGAGGAGGACGTCGCCGCCGAGGTGGACATGAACGTGGTGTGCACCGGCGCGGGCGACTTCGTCGAGGTGCAGGGCACCGGTGAGGCGGGCGTGTTCGCCCGGGACCAGCTCGACAGCCTGCTCGACCTTGCCGTCGCGGGTTGCACCGAATTGGCCGAAGCCCAGCGGAAGGCACTCTCCTCATGAACAAGGTCCTCCTCGCCACCCGGAACCGTAAGAAGCTGGTGGAGCTTCAGCGGATCCTGGACGGCGCGCTCGGCGCGCACCGGATCGCCCTGCTCGGGCTGGACGACGTCGAGCAGTACGCGGAGCTGCCGGAGACCGGCCTGACCTTCGGTGAGAACGCGCTGATCAAGGCGCGGGAGGGGTGTCGGCAGACGGGTCTGCCGACCATCGCCGACGACTCCGGGCTCGCGGTGGACGCGCTCAACGGGATGCCGGGGGTGTTCAGCGCCCGCTGGTCCGGCCAGCACGGCGACGACCAGGCCAACCTCCAGTTGGTGCTGAACCAGATCGCCGACGTGCCGGACGAGCAGCGGGCGGCCTCGTTCGTCTGCACGGTGGCGCTGGTGCTGCCCGGCGGCAAGGAGCACCTGGTCGACGGTCGGCAGTCCGGGCAGGTGCTGCGCGCTCCGCGCGGCGACGGTGGGTTCGGCTACGACCCGATCTTCCTGGGCGACGGGCAGGACCGGACCAACGCCGAGCTGACCCCGGCCGAGAAGGACGCCATCAGTCACCGCGGCAAGGCGCTGCGCGAGCTGGCCAAGCTGGTCGCCAAGGTGCTGCCGCCGGCCGCCTGAGACGGCGGCGAACGTCAACAGCACCGGCCGACAGACTCCGAAGACGCTGCCGCCCGCCACCTGACCCGTGGCGGACGACAGCGATCCGACCCGGGTCAGCCCAGCGGGCCGACCTGCCGTTCGATGGCGGCGCGCAACTCCGGTCCGGCGACGACCGCACGGGCCGCCTCCATCACGGGGGCGAGGAACACGTCCGGGCCGGGCTCGCCGGCCGCCGGGCCGAGCGCGGCGACGGCGGCACGTCCGGCCGGGGACGGGTCCAGCGGGGCGCGCAACTGAAGCCCGCGTACGCCGGCCAGCAGCTCCACCGCGAGCAGGCTGGTCAGGTTGTCCAGTACGGTGCGCAGCTTCTTGGCCGCCGCCCAGCCCATCGAGACGTGGTCCTCCTGCATGCCGCTGGTGGGCAGGGAGTCCACCGAGGCCGGGGCGGCCAGTCGACGGTTCTCGGCGACGATGCCGGCCGCCGTGTACTGGGCGATCATCAGCCCGGAGTTGACCCCGGCGTCGGGGGAGAGGAACGCCGGCAGGTCCCGGGAACGGGTGACGTCGAGCAGCCGGTCCACCCGCCGCTCGGCGATCGCGCCCACCTCGGCGGCGGCGATGGCGAGGAAGTCCGCGGCGAAGCCGAGCGGCGCGCCGTGGAAGTTACCCGTCGACTCGACCCGGCCGTCCGGCAGCACCACCGGGTTGTCCACCACCGACACCAGCTCCCGCGCCGCGACCGTGCGGACGAAGTCCAGGGTGTCCCGGGCCGCGCCGGCCACCTGCGGGGCGCAGCGCATCGAGTACGCGTCCTGCACGGCGTGCGCCAGGTCGTCGCGGTGCGAGTCCATCACCCGGGAGTCCTGCAACAACCGGTGGATGTTCGCCGCCGAGGCGGCCTGACCGGGGTGCGGCCGGATCGCGTGCAGCTCGGGTAGGAACGGCCGCTCGGAGCCCAGCATCGCCTCGATGGCCAGCGCGGCCGTCACGTCGGCCATGGCGAACAGGTGCGCCGCGTCGTCGATCGCCAGCAGCAGCATGCCGAGCATGCCGTCGGTGCCGTTGATCAGCGCCAGCCCCTCCTTGGCGGCCAGCTCGATCGGCTTGAGCCCGGCGGCGGTCAGCGCGTCGGCCGCGTCCTGCCGCTCGCCGGCCGGACCGAGGACCCAGCCCTCACCCAGCAGCGCCAGCGCGCAGTGCGCCAGCGGCGCCAGGTCGCCGGAGGCGCCCAGTGAGCCGTGCTCCGGCACCCACGGGGTGATGTCGTGGTTGAGCAGGTCGACCAGGGCCTCGGCGACCAGCGGCCGGACCCCGGAGCGGCCCAGGGCGAGGGACCGGACCCGCAGCAGCATCATCGCCCGGACCACCTCGCGCGGCATCGGGGCACCCACCCCGGCGGCGTGCGACCGGATCAGCGCGTGTTGCAGCTCGGCCCGCCGCTCCGGGGCGATGAAGGTGTTGGCCAGCGCCCCGAACCCGGTGGACACCCCGTAGACGGGGCGGCCGGACGACTCGATGCCGTCCACGATGGCCCGACTGGTCGCCATCGCGTCGATGGTGGCCGGGTCGAGGACGACCGTGGCGGTGCCGCGGGCCACCGCGAGAACGTCGTCGGCGGAGATTCCGGTGGGCTGGATGGTCACGGTCGTCATGGCGTTACTCCGTTGCGCATTACCTGGCGGATCAGGGGGACACCGGGCCGGTAGGCCAGGTGCAGGTACGAGGGGGCGTCCAGCACGACGAGGTCGGCCCGAGCGCCGGGGGTGAGGACACCGATGTCGTCGCGGCGCAGCGCCCGCGCGCCACCGGCGGTCGCGGCCCAGACCGCCTCCGCCGGGGTCATCCGCATCTCGCGGACCGCCAGCGCCACACAGAACGGCATCGAGGAGGTGTACGACGAGCCGGGGTTGCAGTCCGTCGCCAGCGCCACGGTGACACCGGCGTCGAGCAGTCGGCGGGCATCCGGGTACGGCGAGCGGGTGGAGAACTCGGCTCCCGGCAGCAGCGTCGCCACCGTGCGGGTCCCCGACCCGTCGCTGTGGGCCGTGCCGGCCAGCGCGTCCACGTCGGCGTCGCTCAGGTGGGTGCAGTGGTCGACGCTGGCTGCGTCCAGCTCCACGCCGAGCCGCACCCCGCCCCCGGGGCCGAGCTGGTTGGCGTGGATCCGTACGCCCAGCCCGGCGGCCTGACCGCAGGCCAGGATGGCCCGGGCGTGGTCGACGTCGAAAGCGCCCCGTTCGCAGAACACGTCGACCCACTTCGCGTACGGCGCGGCGGCGGCCAACATCGGGCCGCAGACCAGGCTCACGTAGTCGTCGGGGCGGTCGGCGTACTCGGCGGGCACCACGTGCGCACCCAGGAAGGTGGTCTCGGTGCTGCTCTCGGCGGCGATCCGCAGTGAGCGGGCCTCGTCGGCGACGGTCAGCCCGTACCCACTCTTGATCTCCATGGTCGTGGTGCCCTGGCGCAGCGCCTCCCCGCGCAGCCGGCGCACGGTGGCCCGTAGCTCGTTGTCGGTGGCGGCCCGGGTCGCTCCGACAGTGGTCCGGATGCCGCCACCGGTGTAGGGCTGACCGGCCATCCGGGCGGCGAACTCGGCGGCGCGGTCCCCGGCGAAGACCAGGTGGGCGTGGCTGTCCACGAAGCCGGGCAGCACCGCCGCTCCACCGGCGTCCAGCCGCCGGTCGGCGGCCGGCGCGTACGCGGACGGCCCGACCCAGACCACCCGGCCCTCCTCGACCAGCACGGCCGCGTCCCGGCGGATGCCCAGCGGGCCCTCGCCGGCACCGTTGGTGACCAGCTCCCCGATGTTGTCGACAAGCAGGCTGCTCACGAGGGGGTCACCGCCTCGATGGCCGCCGACAACTCGGCCGGCACGTCGACGCTCAGGTGCCGACCCTCGGCCACCACCACCCGACCGTCCACCACGACCTGCGTGACGTCCGCCGCGGAGGCAGCGAAGAACACGCCGACCGGCGGCACCCCGGCGGTACGGGCGCTGTCCAGCCGTACGGTGACCAGGTCGGCGCGGGCGCCGACGGCGATCCTCCCGGCGTCGGTCCAGCCCAGCGCGGCGTGCCCGGCGGCGCTGGCCGCCGTCAGCAGGTCGAGCGGCGCGAAGTGGCCGCGACGGCGGGTACGCAGCCGCTCGTCCAACTCCACCGCGCGGGCCTCCTCGAACAGGTCGACCACCGCGTGACTGTCGCTGCCCAGGCTGAGCCGGATCCCGGCGTCGGCCATCAGTCGGGCCGGGCCGATCCCGTCGGCGAGGTCCCGCTCGGTGGTCGGACAGAGGCACACCCCGGTCCGGCTGTCGGCGAGCAGGGTCAGGTCGGCGCTCGTCGGGTGCGTGGCGTGCACGGCGGTGGTGTTCGGCCCGAGCACGCCGTGCTCGGCGAGCAGCGCGGTCGGCGAGCGCCCGTGCACGGCCCGGCACTCGTCGTTCTCGGCGGGCTGCTCGGAGAGGTGCACGTGCAGCGGTCCCTGCCGTTCCTCGGCCCACTCGGCGACGGTGCGGAGCTGGTCGGCCGGGACCGCCCGCACCGAGTGCACGGCAGCGCCGACCCGGACGTGGTTGTCCGTCGGCTGGAACGCGCCCGCCCGCTGCGCCCATCGGGCCGCGTCCCCGTCACCGAAACGGCGCTGCGGGCCGGTGAGGGCCTGTCCGTCCACGGTGGAGGTCAGATAGCAGGTGTCCAGCAGGGTGAGCCGGATCCCGGCGTGCGCGGCGGCCTCGACCAGCGCCGCGCCCATCGCGTTCGGGTCGTCGTACGCGCCGCCGTCGGGCCGGTGGTGCAGGTAGTGGAACTCGCCCACGCCGGTGACCCCGGCCAGCGCCATCTCCGCGTAGACCGCGCGGGCCAGGGCCAGGTAGGTGTCCGGGTCCAGTCGGTCCGCCACCGCGTACATCTGGTCCCGCCAGGTCCAGAAGTCACCCCGGCCGCCGTGGGTACGCCCACGTAGTGCCCGGTGGAAGGCGTGCGAGTGCACGTTGGACAGGCCGGGCAGGGTCAGTCCGGGCAGCGGCACCGCGTCGGCGTACACCTCGACCCCGGCCGGTGGCCTGCTGGCGGGGGTCAGCGGCGTCACCGCCGCGATCCGGCCGCCGTCGACCTCGATGAGCACGTCGGGAGTGGGTTCGGCGTGCTCGGGCAGCCAGGCGTATTCGGCGAGCCAGCGGACGGTGGTCATACTCCTCGCCTCCTTTGGAGCTGAATCGTCTGCGACATCAACGACCGGGCTGACATCAGCCGCCGGGTTGACACCGGCGTTCGGGGTGGCGCCGACAGTCGGGGCCCTCCGGCTGATTCGTTTACGACATCAGCTCCAAAGGACGACAACAGGAGATGCCGCACCTCGCCACGCCGGAGACTCCGCACCCACCGGCGCCGCAGCTCCGTGCCGTCCGAGGAGCGGCTCGCCACCCCGTTCACCGGCATGTCAGCTCCTCCAGCACCCGGGCCAGCGCCCGTACCCCGGCGGCGCAGTCGTCGTCGCTCGCGGCTTCGGCGGGGGAGTGCGACACCCCGGTCGGGTTGCGCACGAAGAGCATCGCGGTGGGCAGGTGCCCGGCGAGCACCCCGGCGTCGTGCCCCGCGCCGGTCGGCAGCACCGGCGCGTCCAGCAGCCTGGCGAGGCGTTCGGCCAGCCCACCGTCGAAGGCGACCAGCGGAGTCGCCGACTCCTCGGTGACCGTCACCGCCGTACCGTCGCGGCGGGCCCGCTCGGCGAGCTTGCCGCGTACCGCGTCGACCAGGCCGGCGAGCGTCTCCGGGTCGGCGGCCCGGGCGTCCAGCCAACCGGTGACCTTCGACGGGATCGCGTTGGTGGCGTTGGGTTCGACGGCGACCCGACCCACGGTGGCGTGCGCACCGCGCAGCCGGGCCTCCTTGTTGGCCGCCAGCACCGTGAACGCGTAGGTCAGCATCGGGTCGCGGCGGTCGGTCATCCGGGTGGTGCCCGCGTGGTTGCCCTCCCCGACGACGTCGAAGCGCCACCGGCCGTGCGGCCAGATCGCGCTGGCAACCGCGACCGGCGCGTCGGTGTCGACGAGCGCGCGGCCCTGCTCGACGTGCAACTCGACGAAGACGCCGATCCGGCCCAACAGCTCCGGGCGGGCGCCCGCCGGTTGGTCGCCGAGTGCCTCGGCGAAGCTCACCCCGGCCGCGTCGCGCAGGCCGGCCGCGCGGTCGGGCGGCAGCGCACCGCTGAGCAGCCGCGACCCCAGGCAGGGTACGCCGAAGCGCGCACCCTCCTCCTCCACGAACGCGGCCAGCACCAGTGGCCGGTCCGGGGTGACCCCGGCGGCGCGTAGTTCGTCCACGGCGAGGAAGGCGCTGACGATGCCGAGTGGCCCGTCGTACGCGCCGCCGTGTGGCACCGAGTCGAAGTGGCTGCCGGTCAGCACGGCGTCGGAGCCCTCGGGATCACCCCAGTGGGCGAAGAGGTTGCCGTTGCCGTCCTCGGTGACCGGCATCGCGCGACGCTCGGCCTGCGCGCGGAACCAGGCCCGTAGTTCCAGCTCGGGCGCGGTCAACGCGTACCGCAGGTAGCCGCCACTGTCGGCGTCCCGCCCGATCGGCGCGATCTCGTCCCACAGGGCCCGGAAGCGGGCGGAGAGGTCGCCGGTCACGAGTCGGCGCCCTCGGTCATCGGGATGCGGACTCCGGTGCGGTCGGCGACCTCGCGGGCACTGTCGTAGCCGGCGTCGACGTGCCGGATCACGCCCATCGCCGGGTCGTTGGTGAGCACCCGTTCGATCTTCTGACCGGCCAGGGCGGTGCCGTCGGCCACACACACCTGCCCGGCGTGGATCGACCGGCCGATGCCGACGCCACCGCCGTGGTGGATGGACACCCAGGACGCGCCGCTGGCGGTGTTGACCAGGGCGTTGAGCAGCGGCCAGTCGGCGATGGCGTCGGAGCCGTCGGCCATGCCCTCGGTCTCCCGGTACGGGCTGGCGACGCTGCCGGTGTCCAGGTGGTCCCGGCCGATCACCACCGGCGCGGAGAGTTCACCGGAGGCGACCATGTCGTTGAACCGCACGCCCGCCCTGTCCCGCTCGCCCTGGCCGAGCCAGCAGATCCGGGCCGGCAGGCCCTGGAAGGCGACCCGCTCACCGGCCAGCTTGATCCAACGGGCCAACGACTCGTTCTCCGGGAACAGGTCGAGGATGGCCCGGTCGGTGGCGGCGATGTCCGCCGGGTCGCCGGAGAGCGCCGCCCACCGGAACGGGCCCCTGCCCTCACAGAACAACGGCCGGATGTACGCCGGCACGAAACCGGGGAAGTCGAAGGCACGCTGGTAGCCCGCGAGCTGCGCCTCACCGCGGATCGAGTTGCCGTAGTCGAACACCTCGGCGCCGGCGTCGAGGAAACCGACCATCGCCGCCACGTGCCGGGCCATCGACGCCCGGGCCCGGTCGGTGAACTCGGCCGGCTTCGCCGCGGCGTAGTCGCGGGCGTCGGCCAGGTCCACCCCCACCGGCAGGTACGCCAACGGGTCGTGCGCGCTGGTCTGGTCGGTCACGATGTCGATCTCCACGCCCCGCACCAGGAGTTCGGGGAAGACCACCGCCGCGTTGCCGACCACACCGACGGAGAGCGCGCGCCGGTCCCGCTTCGCCGCGAGCACCCGATCGAGCGCGTCATCCAGCGAGTCGGCCACCTCGTCCAGGTAGCGGTCGTGCACGCGGCGGTCGAGCCGGGTGCGGTCCACGTCCACGATCAGGCAGACGCCGCCGTTCATGGTGACCGCGAGGGGCTGCGCGCCGCCCATCCCGCCGCAGCCGGCGGTCAGCGTCAACGTGCCGGCCAGGGTGCTCCCGAACCGTTTGGCGGCCACCGCGGCGAACGTCTCGTAGGTGCCCTGGAGGATGCCCTGGGTGCCGATGTAGATCCACGAACCGGCGGTCATCTGCCCGTACATGGTCAGGCCGAGCTGTTCGAGGCGGCGGAACTCCGGCCAGGTCGCCCAGTCGCCGACCAGGTTGGAGTTGGCCAGCAGCACCCGGGGCGCCCACTCGTGGGTACGCATCACCCCGACCGGGCGGCCGGACTGCACCAGCATCGTCTCGTCCTCGCGCAGGTCGGTGAGCGTACGGACCAACGCGTGGTACGACGGCCAGTCCCGCGCCGCCTTCCCGGTGCCGCCGTAGACCACCAGGTCGTCGGGGCGCTCGGCCACCTCGGGATCGAGGTTGTTCATCAACATTCGCAGAGCGGCCTCCTGCTGCCACCCTCGGGTGGTCAGCTGGCTGCCCCGTGCGGCGCGGATGGGCTTGGTCATCTCTGCTTCTCCTCCGGTCATCCGAGGAACAACTGTCGGCGGGCCGCAGAGGCTTCGAACGCCTCCAGTCGGCGCTGGGTGTCGGCGGGTGCGGCGTCGCAGATCGCCTGCAACAGCACCATGGCCAGGGTCATCGGTGCGGTGTGCAGGTCGAACACGAGCTGCGCGCCGACTGCGGCGGGCAGCACCACGTGGGCGTACTCGGTGGCCGGGCTGACCGGTGAGTCGGTGATCGCCACCACGGTCAGCCCAGCGGCGCGCGCGTCGCGCAGCGCGTCCAGGGTCTCCCGGGGATAGCGGGGCAGGACGAAGGCGAGCAGGGCGGACGCTCCGGCCTCGGCCGCCTGCTCCAGCCGATCGGTGAGCAGACTGCCGCCGTCGTCGAGCACCCGTACGTCCTGGTGCACCTTGGCCGCGAAGTAGGCGAAGTACGCGGCCAGCGGCGCGGCGGCACGCAGACCGAGCACCGGCAGCGGGCGGCTCTCGGCGAGCAGCCGCCCGGTCTCGGCGATCCGGTCCCGGTCGGCGAGCTGACCGGCCAGCCGGTCCAGGTTGCCCATCTCCGCGCGTACCGCCTGCTGGAGTTCGTTGCCGGCGTCCGCCGACCCGCTCGGTGTCCCGGCGGTCAGATCGCGCAGCCGGCGGCGTAGGGCCGGGTAACCGTCGTGCCCGAGCGCGACGGCGAACCGGGTGACCGACGGCTGACTGACCCCGGCGAGATCGGCGACCTCGGCGGCGGACAGGTACGCCACGGCGGGGGCGTGCTGTACGAGGCAGTGCGCGATCCGGCGCTGGGTGGGGGTGAGCCGCACACCCTGGAACAGGTCGAGCACCCGGTCAGCGGGTGCCTCGACAGCTCCTTCATTCATGAGCTGACTCTATGCATAGAAACTTTCACGAAGCAAGCAGTGGCCCGCCCACCGAAGGGCGCCGGCCGGGGCCGGTCAGGCTGGACTGCGGTCGGTACTATCCGCACGGCGGTTCAACGGAGGAGTGCGCATGCAGCCGGAAGGCCCCTACAGGTTCACCCACGCGCTCGGCGGGTCACCAGTGGGGAAGGCGTGGGCAGCGATCGACGAGCAGGGCCGGTTCGTCACGGTGGCGGTGCTCGATGCCACAGTTGCCGCCACGGCCGGGTGGCGAGAGGCCTTCTCCGGGGCCGCCGACCTGCTGGCCCAGTCGGCCGACCCGACGCCCTACACGTACGCCGACTTCTCCGCCGCCGCACCCTGGGTGGCCTACTCGGCGGACGTCGGTCCCGGCGCGGAAAAGCTGTTCCGGGCCCTCGGCGTCGACTACACCCCCGCCCCGACGAGCGCCCCACCGACCTCCGCCCCACCGGCGGTGTCCGCGCCCCCCGTGTCGGCCCCACCGCAGCCCGTCTCCGGTGGACCGCCGGCCCCGTGGGCGGTGCAGGCCGCTCCGATCCCGAGCCAACTGGTGTCCGCCGCCCCGCACCCCATCTCCGGTGTACCTGCCTCTCCGGCCGCGGTGACCTCGTCGCCACCGGCCGTCCCCACGCCGACGAGTGGGCCGGGCGGCGACGCGTTCGCCTCACCGGTCCGCCGCATCGCCCCGTCCGCGCCGAAGCCCCAGCGGACCGGCCTCTGGATCGGGATCGCCGCGCTGGTCCTGGTGGTGCTCGCCGGTGCTGGCGGCGTGGCGCTGTGGAAGGGCTCGGGTGGCGAGGACACCCCCACGGTGACCGCGTCCGGCAGTACCCTCGGCCCGCCACCTCTGCCGACGGCGCCGCCGCAGGCGCCCGGCATCGAGCCGCCGAAGCCCGGAGCATGGCCGACCCAGTGGCCGAAGTACAACGAGCGGGATGAGGTGCAGACCCTGACCGACCTCGACGGGGTCGGCTTCCCGGTCAAGCTTCCGATGGACTGGAAGTGTGCCCTCGCGGCCCGCGCCGACGGCTTCATCAAGTACAACTGCGGGAACAATGCGCCGGGCGAGCAGATGATCGGTGGCGAGTTGATCGTGCGAAGCTGCCCTGCGCCGTGCAACGAGCAGTGGCAGAACGCGATGCGCGCCGTCGAGGAGGCATGGGGCGCGCAGTGGGTTCGCAGCGGCCAGCACGCGAGCTACGCCGAGCAGATCATCGAGGCCAACGGCACGAAGCGGCACGGGCTGGTCGTCGTCGCCTACGTCCGCAGCGGCGAGGCCGGCATGATCGACCGGCAGGTGGTGGTCCGGATGACCTCGCCGGTGGAGGGCGCCTACCAACTGCGCCGCTTCGCCAGCTACATCCGGGATGTCACAGTCTTCTGAGCACGCCCACAGGGTCCGCCACCCTGGTTCGACCGAATCTCTGTTGCAGCGAGTGTGACCGGTACCCCGGTCGCCTGGGGGGAAAGTCAGTGAGCCTCACTTCGTCCACACCCGACGCGGGTCTGCGGCCCCTGGCCGACCGGTCGGTCGCTCTGATCCACGAGTGGTTCGGCGCGACCGGCGGCTCGGAGCAGGTCTTTCTGAGCATGGCCGACGTGGTGCCACACGCGGATCGCTTCGTCCTGTGGAAGGACGACGATGCCACTGTGGACCAGGGCATCCACGAGTCCTGGATGGCCAAGACGCCGCTGCGGCGCAGCAAGGCCCTCGCGCTCCCGCTGATGCCGCTGACGTGGCGAACGCTGACCCGGAAGAAGTACGAGTTCGTCATCTCGTCGAGCCACGCCTTCGCGCACACCGTCAAGATCGGCGACCCGGACGAGACCCGGCACCTGAGTTACGTGCACTCGCCAGCCCGCTATGTCTGGAGCCCCGAACTGGACCAGCGGGGTGCGAACGCCGTGCTCGCACCGATGCGCGCCGTGCTGCAGGCCGGGGACAAGCGGCTGAGCCGGCACGTCCACAGCTACGCGGCGAACTCCATGGAGGTCCAGGCACGGATCCGCCGATTCTGGGGCCGCGACGCACGGGTGATCAACCCTCCGGTGGAGGTGGAGTACTTCGGCGCGGCTCCGCCGGAGGTACGTAACCAGGAACGCCGCTATCTGCTGGGCGTGGGCCGCTGGATCCCGTACAAGAACTTCGACCTGATGATCGAGATCGCCGCCGCGGCCCGGCTGCCACTGGTGATCGCCGGCGGCGGCCCGGAGGAGGAGAATCTGCGTCGGTTGGCCGCCCGAGCCGACGTGCCGGTGGAGTTCGAGTTCCGGCCGACGACAGAGCGGCTCCGCGAGCTGTACTGGGGCGCCGTGGCGCTGCTCTACCCGGCGCTCGAGGACTTCGGCATGATTCCGGTGGAGGCGCAGGCCTGCGGCACCCCGGTGGTGGGCTGGGCTCGCGGCGGGCTGTTGGAGACCGTCATCACCGGCCAGACCGGGTTCCTCCTGAACGAGACCGACCCGGCTGCCTACGTGGACCCGATTCGCCAGGCGGCGTTGCTGCCCCCGTCCGGGCCGATTGCGAACGCCCAACGGTTCACGCCGCAGGCCTTCCAGGCGAACATCGCCACCTGGTTGACGGACGAGGCATAGCCGCCCGGCCAGCCCTGTTGGCAGGAAGACCCCAGGTCTTGGCTTCACCTGCCGGCTCCCTTAATCTTGCGCCGGGTCTGAGTGGCGCTGCGAGCTGGAGATGATTTTATGGTGACGGCGTCAATGCCGGAGCAGGCCCGATTCGGCGAGGTTTCCCTGCCGAACGTGCTGATGCTGGGAACGGCCGAGTGGGATTCGCCGATCGCGACCAACCAGCACTACGTCGCGCGGGAGCTGTCGCGGAGCGCGAACATCACATTCGTCGAGTCGTTGGGTCTGCGCCGGCCCAAGCTGCGCCGGGACGATGTCGTCCGGATGGCCAGCCGGGTCAAGCGGGCCATCGGCGAACAGACGGAGACACCAGCCCACCGGCCCCGCCCGGCCAACGCGCAGATCGTGTCGCCCCTCGTGCTGCCGGTGCATCGCGCTCCGACGCTACCGCTGAACCGGGCGCTGCTGAGGCGCGCCACCGGTGCTTGGCTCCGCAGTCCTCACCCTCGTGTGCTGTGGACGTTCACCCCGGTCACGTATGGGTTGGAAGCGTCGGCGGACGTCGTCATCTACCACTGCGTGGACCTCCTGGCGACCTTCCCGGGCGTGGACGGTGTCGCCGTGGGCCGGGGGGAGAGGTCGCTGTCGTCGCGTACCTCCGTTGCCATCGCCACCAGTCAGGCGGTGCACGAGCACCTCGTCGGCGCCGGGTTCCCCAGGGTCGAGCTGCTGCAGAACGTGGCGGACGTTTCGGTTTTCACGGCGGCCAGTCGCCCTGCGGCCGAGCGTCGTCCCGCCGTTCTCTTCTCCGGCAACCTCACCGTCCACAAGCTGGACATGCCGATCCTCGAAGCGGTAGCCACCGCGGTGCGTGGTCGTGGCGAGCTGCTGCTGGCCGGTCCACTGGCAGCCGGTGGCGGCAGCTTCGACGCGGAACTGCGGCGCCTCGAGGAACTCGGGGCACGCCATCTCGGTGTCCTCACGCCCGCCCAGCTCGCCGAGGTGGCGGGTACGTGCGCGGTGGGGCTCATCCCGTACTCGATCAATGACTACACGCGGGGTGTCAGCCCGTTGAAGTGTTTCGAGTACCTGTCCTCCGGTCTGTCCGTCGTGAGCACCGGGCTCCCGTCGGTGACGGAGCTGGCGCGCACCAACCCGCACGTGACGATGGCCGCGGGGGACGACTTCGCCCAGCGCGTGGTGGAGCTGCTCGAACCGGCCTCCGACGCCGCGGTGACCGATCGGATGACGAGCGCGGCGGAGAATGGCTGGGAGGGCCGCGGCGCGGTGCTGCGGGAGCTCCTGCAGACCGAACTGACCCGCGAACGTTAGCGGGCGATGGGCAATGATCACCGGCCGCAACGCGGTCGAACACGGGGGAATCGGGTGGTGCCGGTATGAGCCGGGTACTTGTCGTGAGCGTCGAGCCGCCGTGGCCGGCGCAACACGGAGGGCGGATACGGACCGCCCGGGTCGCCGAGGCGCTGAGCAAGCAGGCCGAGGTGCTGGTCACGTTCCCCGACCACGGCAACCGTCAGGAGGATCCGCCCGTCGAGACCCGCCCGCTGGCCTGGTCACCGCCATCGGCGGTCCGCACCCGAGCCTCCGGTCGCCCCCACCTGGGTGGGCACTACATGGTGCCCATCGCCGAATCCCTGGACGCGCTCTGCGCCGACTTCCGGCCCGACGCGGTGTACTGGTCACACTCCTACCTGGCCGCGTGGGCGCCCCCGGCGTCCCGCCGGGTGCCGCAGATCGTCGAGTTCGCCAACATCGAGAGTCGACGTCTCCAGACCCTGGTGACCTCGGCTCAGGGCTGGCAACGGATGGCCCGTCGCGCCGAGGCGACCAAGGCCGGCTTCTGGGAGCCCCGGGTCGCGGCCCAGGCGGAGGTCTGTGTCGCGCTCGCACAACCGGACCTGGACGTCCTGAGCAAGTGGGCCCGGCAGGTCATCCTCGCCCCCAACGGCGTCGACATCTGGCCGTACCATCCGTCACCGTCGGACGGGTACGTGCTCGCCCTTGCGTCGTACGACTACGAGCCGAACGTGACGGCGCTGCGCGCGCTGGTGCGGGACGTCTGGCCCCTCGTGCACGCCGAATCCCCCGAGACCCGACTGGTGGTCGCCGGCCGGCGGAGTGAGGCACTGGCCTCGGAGTTCGCCGGTGTTCCCGGGGTCACCGTCCTCGGCACCCTCGACGACGTTGCGGAGGCGTACGCGGGTGCCGCGGTGACTGTCGCGCCCGCCACCACCGGCGGTGGTTCGCAACTCAAGCTGACCGAGTCGATGTCGCGTGGGCGTTCCGTCGTGATGAGTCCGTTCGCTGCCCAGGGCCTGCCCGACGCGCTGCGGGACGCCGACGCCTACTGGTCGGCGGACCATCCGCACTCCTTCGCGAAGGCGGTCGTCGACGCGGTACGCGACCTGCCCACCCGACACGCGCGGGAGCTCACCGGGTGGCAACGCTGCGAGGCACTCGGCTGGTCCCGGACGGTCGCCGAGGTCGTCGACACCGTCGCGGCCCTCGCCGCTCGAAAGGCGGCCCGGTGATCCGGCGTGTCCATCTCATCGAGTCCGGCGGTCGGGGCGGAGTCTTCAACCACACCGTCGAGGTGGCTGCCGGTCTGGTGGCACTCGGTGTGGACGTGGTCGTCCACACCGCCGACGACTGCGACGCCGCTCCCGCCACGGTGCGCCTCTGCCGGTGCGTGAGCTGGCACCGCGCGTCCTCCAGCCGGGTGGTCCGGCAGGCGCGGACGTCGGCGCGTTACGTCGTCCGGACCCTGCCCCACCTCCACCGCGCGATCGACCCGCAGGACGTCGTCCACATCCAGGGCATGTTCGCGCTGACCCCGGAGTTGGTGTCGGTGGCCCGGCGGCGCGCCGCGACGGTCGTCACCAGCCCACACAACACCTTCGTCCGGTCGAACGCTCCCGGGGGCGGACGCGCCCTGCGCAGCGCGCTCGAGGGCTCCGACCGGGTCCTCGTCTACTCCGACGCCGACCGGCGGCTGCTGCTCGACCGGGGGGTGCCGAACGTCGCGCAGGTTCCCCTGGTGCAGTGGACGCCGCCCGCCGATCCGGCACGGGTCCGACACTGGCGGGCCGAGCTCGACCCGGATGGTGGCCGGCTCGCCCTGCTGCCTGGTCAGGTCCGTTCCGACAAGAACCCGGAGCTGTTCGTCCAGGCGATGGCCGGCCTGCCCGGCTGGCGAGGTGCTGTGGTCGGCGAGGACCTGGGACCGGGCACACAGGTGGACTCGCTGGTCGCGCAGACCGGAGCGGCGGTGGTCACCGACTACCGCTACCTGGACGTCGACGACTTCACCGCACTGGTCGCCGCCGCCGACGTCGTCGTCGCGCCGTATCAGATCGCCAGCCAGTCCGGTGTCCTCGCGGTGGCAGCCCGGCTGGGTGTGCCGACCGCGGTCGCGCCGTGCGGAGGGCTGGGCGAACTGGCCACCGCCGTCGCGCGTGACACCAGCGTCGAGGCGGTACGCGACGCCATCGTCGCCGCGTATGACACCGGGGCGCAGCCGCTCGACACGGCCGACGCCGCCGGGCGTTACCTCCACGAATACAACGTCGCTCAGGAGAGCCGGACCGATGGCCGGACCCGTGTCGGCTGAGAAGAGGACGAGCTTGTCCACGATGACCGTCACGGTGGTCTCCGTCTCCGACACCGCCGGTGGGGCCGAGGCGCACACGGTTGCGCTCGGCCACGGTATGCGTGAGCGCGGCCACGACGTCGTGCTGTACGGCCAGTGCCCAGGTTGGGAGGAGCGCGGCCTGGCCCGGCGGGAGATCGGGCTCGGCCCGAAGTGGTCCCGCAAGACGATGGCCGCGGGCATTCTGCGGGTTCCCCTGGAACGGCACCGGACGCAGGTCGTCGCCGACGCCTCCGTCTACTACCTGCAGTTCAAACGGGAACAGATCGCCCTGACCGCGCCGCTGTCCCGTCGGGCGCCGGTGGTCTGGACCGAGCACGGGCGATGGATGGGCGGGCCGGCCGGACGTCTGCTCCTCGCGGGCTACGCGCGCGCCGCCGAGCATGTCTCCCGCGTGGTCTGCGTCGGCGAGGCCGTGGCGCGCGATCTCGAACCGGTCGTCGGTCGGGACAAGCTCGTCGTGGTGCCGAACTCGATCGACACCCAGCGCTATGCCGCTCCGTCGGCCGAGATGCGGGCGACGTTGCGCGAGCGGCTGCTGCCACGCCACTTCCAGGACCGTCGGGTCGCCATCCTCGCCTCCCGCCTGCACGGTGCCAAGCGCCACGACCGGGCGATCGCTGCGGCGCTGGCCAGCGGGAGTGCTCTGGTCGTCGTGGGCGACGGGCCGGACCGCGAGCGGCTCGAACGGCTCAGCGCGGGCAGCGCGGACGTGCACTTCACAGGTCACCGCGACGACGTGCCGGACCTCCTCGCGGCGAGCGACCTCTACCTCTACTGCGGGGCGGAGACCGACGGTACGCCGACCTGCGTGCTGGAGGCCGCCGCCGCCGGCCTGCCGATCGTGGCGTTCGACGGCGACCCCGGCACCGAACTCGTACCCCGCTGTGGGGGTCTGGTGATCGGTGACCCGTCGGAGTTGACTCCGGACCGGGCGGCAGGGCTCCTGGAACTGCGCGGGAGTGGCCTGTCGTACGTCGAGCAGCGGCACGGCCGCGAAGCCTGGCTGGACGCGTACGAACACATCTTCGGGGAGTGCCTTCGGTGACCGCGACCGACAGAACGACAACTGGGCCGGGTGACGGGGATGCCGCGACAGTCGGCACCCTTCCGGCGGACGCCGGAACGATCGACGAGCCGGGCGGCCCGACCGACGGCACCCGGTCGGCGCGGGGCCTGAGCACGGCCACCGCGATCTCCCTCGGCCTCCGGCTGCTGGGCATGGTGGTGGGCATGGCGACCACCTCCGTGCTGGCGCGCTACCTCAACCCGGAGGGGTACGGGGTCTTCGCCCTGGCGCTCACCCTCGGCACGGCGGCGGCACAGGTCGCCGACATGGGTACCACGATCACCGTGAGCTCCCGGATCGCACGGGAGAAGGCGGCAGCCGGCCGCATCCTGAGCACCGGCCTGGTCATCCGCACGTCGGTGGCGCTCGCCGCGACGGTGGCCCTGCTGATCTGCGCCGCACAGGGTCTGTTCGGCGAGTCGAGCGCGGTCGTCAGCGTCGTCGCCATCGCGACGCCGCTGTCCGCGGCGTCCATCCTCACCGCCGGGGCGATGGCACGTTTCCGGCCCGAGGTCTCGGCCATCCTCGCCCTCGTGCAGGGGGTCCTCTGGCTGGTCGCCGTGGTCGTCATCGCGGGCACCGGCGGCGACGTCGTTCTGCTCGCCTGGTTCTTCGTCGCCGTCGTCGTGTTGCAGACGGGCGTCGGTGTGGCGATCAATCGCCGGCTCGTACCACTCGGCCGGCCCTCGTGGGCGGAAGCGGGTCGGATCTTCGCGCTGAGTTGGCCGTTGGCGATCAGCGCGCTGGCCGTCATGGCCTACTACCGACTCGGGTCGGTGATCCTGTTCCACCTCCAGGGAGCCGCCGAGGTCGGCTACTACTCGGCCGCGTACAAGTTCCTGGACGTCGCCCAGCTCGGCCCAGCCATGTTGGTGGCTCCGCTGCTGCCCATCGTCGCCAACAGCATGTCGATGGATCCGCATCGCCGGACGCTGGTCTTCAGCCTGGCGACGCGCACCGGGGCCGTGATCGGTGTGGGTACCGCGGTCATGCTGATCGCGCTCGCCCCCGCTCTCGTCGCCTACCTGTACGGCGACGAGTTCGGTCCGGCGGTCGCGCCACTGGTCCTGCTGGCGGTGGCCTTCGTCGGCGTCACTCTGGGCTATGTCGGCACGACGATCTGCTCCGCTCTGGGCCTCGTGCGGCCGATCGCGGTGTTGACCGTCTCGGTGGCGGTCATCAACATCGCTGCCATGTTCTGGGCCTGCGCCCGATGGGGAGCCACGGGTGCGGCAGCGGTCGCCGCCGGGACGGAACTGATCATCGGTGTCGCCACCTGCCTTCTCGCCGCTCGGGCGATGGCGTCACGGCTGCCGGTGCGCGAGATGGCGAGTGTCTTCGTCGTCGGTGCGGTCACGATCCTCGTGCTGTGGCTGGTCCGGCTGCCCTGGCCGGTCGAGGCGGCGCTGGCCGGTGCCATGTTCGGCGGAGCGGTGCTGGTGGCACGTGCGCTCACCCCTGCCGATCTCAAGCGGGTGTTGTCGCGTAAGGCCCTCTGACGTGCGGCCGGCGTCACCTGCTCAGTAGGTGGCGCCGGTCCGGATGTTCTGCCAGGTCAGTCGGGAGCACACCACCGGCCCTGTCCCACACGACAGTCGGCCGTTGGTGTTCGTGGCGGTGCTGCCCTCCGCGCGTACGAGCCGGCTGACATCGACGGCCAGATCCTGTGCGTACGAGGTCACCGAACCGCCGGAGGAGATTGCCACTCCTGGCGAGCCGTGGGCGGTCCGCAGCGTGTCGCCCCGGACGACCGCCGCACCCGAGCTGTGGACCTTCAACAACCCGCCGGCTGTGTCTTCGATGGTGACCTCCGACAACCGCAGGTCGGTGTGGGTGTTCAGATTGACGAGCCAGGCCTTCCCGGTCGTCCGTACGTTGGTCAGGGCCAGTTGCGGCAGGGTGTGGGTCGCCGCGGCGGCGGCGACGAGGCCACCACCGCGGCCGGCGATGCCCGATTCCGACACACTCGCCTGACGGACGGCGGCGTTCTTGGCCCAGGTCGGCAGCTCCAGGAGGTAGCTGTCGCCGGGAGTAGCGGCGGTGACCGCACGCATGGCGAGGTCGTCCACCGTTCCGGCGACCCGCACGACGGGTGCGCCGGCGGCAGCCGCCGTGACGGTCAGGCGGTTCACCCGCAGCCGTTGGACCCGTGCGGTGCGGTCGACACCGACGACGGGCCCGGTGCCGAGTTGTGCCACCTCGGCACCGTCGATGGAAAGCTCTGCGACGGTCGCGGCGGTATGCGACGCGACCCGCAGCAGCGCGCCGTCCGCTCCCGGGTCGGCGAAGGTCAGCTCCCGGACCTGGACGCGGCCGATGTTCGAGCCGTTGAGGTACACGACATGCCGGCCGGGCACCGTGGCGGCGGTGACGCGCTCCACGGTCAGGTCGTCGATCTGGCCGCCGGTGGTGCGCCACTCGGCCGTGTCGTCGCCGATCCAGACGACGTTGTTGCGGGCACGACCGGCGACACCACGGACGGTGGTACGCAACGCGACGGTCTCCGGCGATCCGCCGAGAACCTTGACCAACGCCGCGGCGGAGGTCACGTCGATGTCCTCGATGTACGTGTCGGTGACCGGCCCGGAGACGTCGTCGTACGCCTGCCAGTCGCGGGGTGTGATGGCGACCGTGTCGTCGCCGGTGGTGCCCCGCAGCGTGGTGATCCTGGTCCGGGCGGCCGGCCCCTGGATGTGCACGCCGTCGGACCGCACGTCGAAGGTGATCCTGGCGACGGTGGCGTCTGCGACGTCGCCGAGGGAGATCGCGTACTTGTCACCGGAGGTCTTGACCGCCAGCCCTTCGATGACCAGGTTGTCGACCCGCCGGAACCGCAGCGTGTGCAGATCCGGGCCGATGCCCCTGGCCATGTCGGCGCGAACCCAGGTGCCACCTGTCACTCGGATGTCCCGGTCCCGGCCGCCGCCCGCGACTGCCATGTTGGTGAGCAGGTTGCAGCCGCTGCCCGGCACCAGGGTGACGGTGCTGTCGGACATGACGAGGGTGGTGCCGCTGTGCAGCACGAGCGGGCCGCTGACCAGATAGCGGGCACCCGCGGGGGCATGGATGAGGCCACCGGCGCCGATACGGAGTGCGGTGTTGAGCGCCGCGGTGTCGTCGCCCCCGGACGGCGTGGGCAGCACAGCGCGTCTCGGCCGAGGCGCGTCACTGGCCAAGGCCAGGCAGCCGGCGACGGCAATGAGGCTGCGACGGGTGATCATGTCCGGCTCCGTGGGTGATCGGCGAACTCGTCAGGACGCCGGGCGGTGCACGCGGTAAGAGACGGGTAAGCACAGCCGTCGGCATACTACTGAAAACACCCGGCCGGCGGTGCGTCGGGACAAACTTCCCCTGGCGTCGGCAGGCGTGTTGCCTGATACTGTTTGCCGCGACGGCCGGAGGCCGTCGTTTTCCACCTATGACAATGCGCGCAACCGCTGCGATCTCAGGATTGCCACGCTGGGCCGTCCCGTGACTGCCACGGCAACCGGTTCGGCGTTGTACTCAACGGTTTTCATGGCGAAGGCGGCGATGGGTTCCAGAGGGACGGCGGCTGAACCGGGCATCGGAGCCGCCGATATCAGTTCGCCCCGCCAGCCCGTCGACCGGCTCGACATCACGGCCGGACCCGAGGGTGTCGCCGATCGATCAAGCGTCTCCGGTTGGCTGCTGCGGGCCGTCGGTCCACTGAGCGCCACCGTCCGTCGGCCACTCGGTTGGGCATCTTTCGTCGCTGCGGCCATGTCTGCCGCATACATTCTCTGGACTGTGCCGTCGGCCATCGGGGTCTTCTTCGCGGCGACGCTTCCGCTGCTTGTTCTCCGCCTCCCACTGGTGGGCGTCGTCCTCGTGGTGGTGCTCGCTCAGGAGATCGCGCCCAACGGACGATTCGGGATGCTGACGACGTTCGGCTACCAATTGTTTCTCGGGTCAGGAAAGATTCCCGCCGTCCTGCCGCTCGCGCTGACGGCGGTGCTCGCGGCCGGCGCCCAGTGGTGGCCGCCGAGGAATGTCCGCCTCCGGTCGACTGGAGGAGTGCTGCTCGGCCTGGCCGTCGCACTCGTGGCCCTGGCCGCGGTCAGCGGACTGATTCACGGTCAGTCGGTCTTCTCGGCCGTCAACCAGAACGCCCGGCCCTTCGTCCTGCTCGTCCTGGGTCTCGTCCTCGGCCTGAGCCTGCGGGTGTTGGGGGACGACTGGAGGCGCTTCGGGGTGCTGGTCGGCGCCGCCCTGACTGCTCTGTTGATCAGTGCCGCTGTCGCCATCCGACTGGGCGCGGTCGCCGACGATCGGCTCAGCGACTACTTCGTCTACTACGACTCGGCGTTGCCGGCGATCGCGGTCGCCGCGTTCCTCGGAACGCTCGGCGACCGTGGGTGGCGCTGGGACTGGCAGCACATGGTGGTGGCCGTCGCCGGGCCGCTGCTCCTTCTGTTCAGCTTCCGGCGCAGCGTATGGCTCGCAGCCGTCGCTGTCGGCGTCGTCGTCCTCGTGCTGACGTGGGCACGATGGAAGCCCATGCTGAAGCAGTTGACCTTCGCCGGGCTCGTCGTCGCGGTGGTGGTGCTCGCCGCGCCGGGCCTCGCCGCGGACGTCGGCCTGCGCAGTGTGGGTAGCTTCGGAACGGGCAGCGCCGATGACCGCCCCAGCGGCGGTTCCTGGGTGGCAGGCAGCACGCCGAGCAGACCGGCCACGCCCAGCAACCCGGCCACGCCCAGCAAGCCGAGTCCGACCACACCGTCTCCGAGCCCCGCGCAGCCCGTGACTCCGAAACCGTCGACAGCCGCGCCCCGCCCGTCACCGAAGCCGCCCGCCCCGGACAGTGCCGGGCTCCAGGCCGCATCGACGAGCGGACACATCAGCGATCTGCAGGTCGGGTGGGATCACGTCCGGGCGAACCTGTGGACCGGGGTGGGGCCGTCGTCCCCGCAGCTCTCCGGGCTCACCGCCAGCGCTTCCACCCGGGTGTACGTGCACAACGAGTTGCTGCAGAACTGGTTGCGTTACGGCCCAGCGGCACCGGTGCTCGTCTTCGTCTTCCTGTCGGTCGCCGGTCTCGCTGCTCTGGGGCGTCTTCGTGATCCGAGCAGCGATGTCGTCGTCCGGGGCGCGGCGGTGTTCTGCCTGATCGCACCGTTGTGCTTCATGACCGCGCCGTTCCTGTCCGAGACGAGTCGGTGGCCCGTACTGATGGGTGTCGCCGCCGGGATCGTCGGCCAGGCCGTCGGCACGTCACGTGGAGACAACGCGCGCTCCACCTCGGGCGGAGGACAGTGACCGGCCGGCGACGGCGGTTCACGACCCGCACCGCCGGTCCGGTCCCCGGAACGCCACGTTCGTGACGTAGAGGCCCGAAGCAGGTCCAGCACAAACAGATTCTGGTCGAGCGGCGTGTGGAGGTCATAGTGCAAGGCGTACCGCAGAGTGGGCACCAGGTGAGCCCGGAGGGAATGGCCACGGTGTCCGTGGTCGTACCCACCCGGAACAGGAGCCAGCTCGCCTACGCGCGAGCGCAGTGGGCGCTGTCGCAGCCTCTTGTCCAGCAGGTGATCTTCGTCGTCGACGGGAGCGCGGACGACACGGTTGCCCGGCTGCAGAGCCTCGCCGACCAGGACGCCCGCCTCCAGATCATCGTCAACGAGCGCAACGTCGGTCCGCCGAAGGCCAAGAACATGGGGATCCGTGCCGCGACGTCGGAGTGGGTCTTCATCATCGACGACGACGACGTGCCCAGCCCGAACCTCATCGCCGAACTCGTCCAGGTCGCCAATGAGGCGGGTGCTGACGTGGTCGGCGTGCCGTGGTTCAACATCGGCCAGGGGGAGGACGTCGAGGAGCGCATCGCCACGGCGCCGAGGTCGCCTGGCGGTCCCAAGCTCGAACAGCCGGGCATCTTCCCCGAGTCGGCCTGGGCGGACTGCGTCTGGATGCCCGCCAACGCACTCTTCCGGCGGTCCGTCTTCGAGGTGACCATGTACGACGAGTACTACGCCGGAAACTACTACCGCGAGGAGACGGACTTCTTCGTGTCGGCGGTGCGGGCGGGTCACCGGGTAGTGGTGACGGATCGCGGTTACACGTACATCCGCTCCCGCACCGGCGGTGGCATCGAGAAGGCGTCGAAGGCCCGTTACGAGTACTTCGTGATCCGCAACAACTGGTACTTCCTTCGAAAGCACGGTGCGTGGCTCCGCGCCGAGGGGCTGATCCGCGGCTCAGGTCACGAGCAGCTGTCCCTGATCAGCCGACGGACCAAGCCGTTGGCCCGTGCCGCCAGCCGGCGCCTCACCCGTTGGGCCCGATGATGAGGGCCGCGATCGTCAGCCCCGACCCGACCAGCAACTCGGGAGGCGTCGAACGCTTCTGCCACACGCTCAGCGACGTCATCGGGCGGCTCGGAGGTGTGGCCCAGGTCGTCGGCGCCACCGAGCTGGACTCGGTCGCCCACGATCTGGTGATCACGAACGGCATGGTCAGCCGCCGGTCGTCAGCTCCCCGGATCCACGTCTACCACGGGTGCTGGGTGGACCACGTCCGTCTGGGAACTCGAACCAACGCGTACTCGCTGCAGTGGCGAACGCAGTTCCTACTCAAGGGTGCGGCGAAGGAGATCTGGGCGGGCGCCAACGCTTACCGGGTGGCCGTGTCGCAGCCGACCGCCGAAGAGGTGGAGCAGTGGTACCGCCTCCGGGTCCACCGGGTGATCCCGAACGGGATCGACACCACCACGTTCGTGGTCGGTGATCGCGATGCCGCCCGCAGCCAACTGGGGATCTCGCCGGACGAGAAGCTGGCCCTGTTCATCGGTCGTGCCGAGGCACGCAAGCGGCCCGACATCGCGGTCGCTGCCGCGTCCCGGGCAGGCTACCGACTGATGACCGCCGGCGCGGGCACCGTCGACGGCGCGACCAGCCTGGGCGTGCTGTCCCCGTCGGAGCTGCGCACCTGGATCCAGGCGGTCGACTGTGTGCTCGCGCCGAGCGACTACGAGGCGTGTTCCCTTGCCATTCTGGAGGCGATGGCCACCGGCACTGCAGTCCTGACCACGCGGGTGGGTTATGTCCGCACTCTCATCGAGCAGGTGCCGGGCTACCGCGATCTGACGGCGGCAGCCGGCGACCTGGACGAGTTCACCGGGGCGCTGACGCTACTCCCGTCCAGGGGGCAGGCGGTCGCGGATGCCACCGCGTTCGTGCGGGCGGAGAACAGCCTCGACCGCTTTGCCGAGCACTGGTCTGCGGCGATCGACGAGGTCATGAAGAGGACGACCACGGCCGGCAGCCGCTAGACGAGCAAGTCCGCACCCGGGCTCGGGCTGTGGGCGCGGCCGGCGGTGACCGTCGGTCACCTCCGTGGGGGGCGGATACGACAGTGAGCGATATACCTCAGAGTCATATCTATGACTCTGAGGTATATCGCTCAACAGCACATCGACACGGCGGGTCAGCCGAAGCGGATGGCGAGCGCCCACGCGAGCGGTAGACCGACGGGGTGCGAGAGAAGGTGCCCGGCCTGAGGCGGCTGTCGGCGCGTGACGCCGGTCAGCGACCGCCGCCGCGGAAGACCTCCGCGATGGTACGCAGCACGACCTTGATGTCCAGCCACAGCGACCAGTTCTCGATGTAGTAGTTGTCGAACCGCGCCCGGTCGGAGATCGGCGTGTCACCACGGAGACCACTGACCTGCGCGAGCCCGGTGAGACCCACCGGAACCCGGTGCCGCATCGCGTAGTTCGGATACTCCGCCGAGAACTTCTCCACGAAGTACGGCCGCTCCGGGCGCGGCCCGACCACGCTCATGTCGCCGCGCAGGATGTTCCACAGCTGGGGAAGCTCGTCCAGGGAGGTGCGGCGCATGAACCGACCGATCGGGCCGACCCGCCGGTCGTTCGCGATCGACCAGTTCGTCTGTGACTCGGTCTCGTCGACCGGGCGCATCGAGCGGAACTTGACCACGTTGAACGGCTTTCCGAACCGGCCGATCCGCTCCTGGTAGAAGAAGATGCCCCGCCCGCCGTCGATGAAGGTCGCGAGCGCGCACAGCAGCAGCACCGGGCTGAGCAGGAGCAGGGCGAGGGCGGCGACCACCACGTCGGAAGCCCGCTTGATCGCCCAACGCGGACCGGAGAGCGAGATGTCACCGACCTTCACGATCGGGATCGCTCCGATGTGGTCGGGGTATCCGCCCTGCGAGCGGGACCCCCACAGGCGCGGCACCTCCCACAGGTCGCAGCGCGAGCTCTGGGGCAGCAGGAGAGTGTCCATCAGGTCCGACTCCGGGCAGTCGGGGTCGGCGATGACCAGAACCTCACACTTCAGCACCCGGACGAGCTTCTCCAGGTCGTTGAGGCTGCCGAGGAGAGGAAGCGACGCCGGGTCCTGCTGCGCGGTCACGTCGACGCAGCCGACGAAGCGCAGCCCGTACTGCGGATAGCGGCGCAGCAACCGGGCCAGTTCCAGGGCGATCGGGCCGCTGCCGATGATGATGGCGTTGTGCTCCACCCAACGCCGCTTGCGCACCAGGATGGTGAGTGCCCGGCTGAGCGCCCGACCGACGATCACCAGACACGCGGAGATGGCGACGCCACGCATGAATCCGCCGACGTACTCGACCGAGGAGTGGCGTTCCGCGGCGATGATGGCCACCACCGCGGCGGACGCCAGCAGACGCCCGACGATGCTCGGCAGCTCGTCCAGGATGCTCACGTGCCGGCGGGCCTGGTAGAGCCCGCCGGCCGCGAAGATGGCCATGGTGAGCCCGGCGTTGACGAGCGTGCCGCGCCAATAGTTCTGCGAGATCACCAGTGGGAAGAGCAGCGCCGCGACGTCAATCGGAACCGTCATCATCCAGGCCCGCAGCAATCGCGTCCGAGACGACGTCCGGGACCCGGCGTACGGCAGGACCGCCGTGGTTTCCAGGCCCGGCTGAGGTGCCGGCGCGGTCCTCGGCGCTGGCGAGACCGGGCGCTGGACCGGGCCGGCCTGCTCGCCGGACCATTGCTGTGGTACGTCTGATCGGCTTGCCGTTGAATGACCCGACATGGTCAACCTTTCCCCCGTTAGTCCTTCGGAATTCGCACATCGAGCCGAAGGGCGAAGGAAGGATACGACCAGGTCAGGGCCGCCGGTATAGACGAAGGGCCGATTTCCACTGGCTACTTTGTCGCGGCTGCAATCTCCCCTACCGCGTCACGGCGAATTGCATCGAAGACACGCTCCGCTTTCGGCTTGTCGACGAGGACAACGCTCTCGTTGCCCATTTGACCGGTGCCCTTGGTGGGGCAGGTCAAGAAGCTGAGCTGCCCGCTGCGCAGGTGTCGCAGCTGCGTTGCCAGGTCCACCAGGGACATCGACTCGTCGACCGCGACGGCGTCGGCGGTGGCCCGGACGAACGAGTTCAACTTGGTGGGGCTGCCCAGCGTGCCACCGGAAGCGGCCTTGTCCAGGATCGCCTTGATGACCTGCTGCTGGTGCTTGATCCGGGTGAAGTCGCCCTCGGCGAACGCGTACCGTTCACGGGCGTAGTCCAGTGCCGCGCCACCATCCATGGTCTGACGACCCGCGGCGAACTCCCGCCGTCCGTCCGGGTTCAACGAGTGCTTCGACGTGAAGGCCTTCTCCACGGTGATGTCGATGCCGCCAAGGGCGTCCACGATCTCCTTGAAGCCGGCGAAGTCCACCATCGCCACGTTGTCAACGCGGACGCCGGTGAACTTCTCCACGGTCTGCACCATGAGCGGAACGCCACCCCACGCGAACGCCGCGTTGATCTTCGCGTCTCGACCACCCCGGCCCTGCGGCGACTCCGGCACGCTGACCCAGCTGTCCCGAGGGATCGAGATGAGCTGCGCGCTCTGCCGGTCCTTCGGAAGGTGGGCCAGGATGATGGTGTCGGTCCGGGAGCCGGAGCTGTTCTCCGGATCGCGGGAGTCGCTGCCGAGAATCATGATGTTCAGGGCGCCCTTCGCGACGACCTGGGGCCGGGACTCCTCCGGTACGTCCGCGAAAGCGTCGACCCGTTCGATGCCCGAATTGATCGAACGGAAGTAGAGGCCTCCGGCGACCATGCCACCACCAGCGAGCAACGCGACGACCACAAAAGTGATCAGCGCGATCTTCCGCCACCGGCGACGCCGCGGAGGCTTCGCCTCGGTTGGTTCAGATGGTTGCTGCGCGGCGATGAACTGAGTCTCGGGCTCCGCGTACTCTTGGCGATACTGCATGCCGCGATGCTACTGATTGCGGGTTACAGTCACGTACCCCCATCCGGGCCATACGGTCTCACATCCTGACCAAAAAACTTTCTGCCCAGACGTTCGCCTGAACCTGGTATGAAGCAGCGGTGGACGCTACGCAACTGCGCCGAGCCATCGCCCGTACCCCACTCGCACCCGTCGCCGCGTTTCCCAAGCGGCTCGCCCGGGTCGCCCGTCACGACGCCAAGGTGCTGCGCATCTCGGCCCGGTGGCTGGTCACCTCCCGGGAGCATCACAACTACACGTACGAGCTGACCAAACTGAGCCGTCACCATCTGGCCTGGTTCGTCAGCGTGGTCTGCGGCCGCCCGGTCCAGCAGGTCCGGGGTTGGCTCGACGAGATCGAGTCCGACCAGGTGCTGCGCCAGCACATCGAACGGGCCACCGCCGGCGCGGCCCGCCGCGGTCTCGCCGACAAGAAGGTCCACTACGCCCGACGCGTCGGCTGGTACGCGATCGTCCGGGCCACCCGCCCCGCACACATCGTGGAGACCGGCGTCGACAAGGGGCTGGGCACCTGCGTCCTGGCCTCCGCCCTGCTGCGCAACGCACAGGAGGGGCACCCAGGTCGGGTCACCTCACTGGACATCAACCCCGAGGCCGGCTACCTCGCCGCCAGCGAGCCCTGGTCGGAGGTCGTCGACCTGGTGATCGGCGACTCGATCGCCTCGATCGGCGCACTGGACCGCCCGGTCGACCTGTTCCTGCACGACAGCGACCACAGCCGTGCCCACGAGAAGCGTGAGTTCGACGCCGTGGAGCCGAAACTCGCCCCCGGCGCGCTTTTGCTCACCGACAACGTCACCAGCACCAACGTGCTCGCCGAACACGCCGAGCGCACCGGCCGGCGGTTCCTCGCCTACCGGGAGAGCCCCGCCAACCACTGGTACCCGGGCGACGGGATCGGCGTGGCATGGTGAGCGGGTGCGGCTGACCTCGATCCACACGTACCCGGTCAAGGGATGTCACCGGCTCGACCACGACGGCGCGTTCGTGCAGCCGTGGGGCCTGGCCGGCGACCGGCGATGGATGGTCGTGGACGCCGGCGGCGTCGGCGTCACCCAACGGGACACCACCCGGCTGGTCGACCTGCGCGCCACCGCGCGTCCCGGCGGTCTGACACTGCGCGCCGCCGGGCAGCCCGACCTCGACGTGCCCGAACCGACCGCCGGTGAACCGGTCCCGGTGCGGACCTTCCGCAGTCGCACGTTCCCGGTCCCCGCGCTGCCGGCCGGCCGGGCGGCCGACGACTGGCTCGGCGCGCTGCTCGGCCGACCGGTCCGGCTGGTCTGGCTGGCCCGACCGACCCGCCACCTGGCCGCCGGGTCCCGCGAACACGACACCGGTGACCAGGTCAACTTCGCCGACGCCTACCCGCTGCTGCTGGCGAACACCGCCTCCCTCGACGCCCTCAACGACTGGCTGGCCGAGGCGGCGGAGGAGCCAGTGCCGATGGCCCGGTTCCGGCCCAACCTGGTGGTCGACGGGGCATCGGCCTGGGCCGAAGACGACTGGGTTGGCCGGCCGCTGCGCATCGGTGACCTGCGCTTCCGCGCCGCCGGGCCGTGCGACCGCTGCGTGGTGACCACTACCGACCAGGAGACCGGGGTACGCACGAAGGAGCCGCTGCGCACACTCGGACGACACCGCAACGTCAAACAGAAGCTCCTCTTCGGACTGCACCTGATCCCGATCGACAGTGGACAGCTGAAACTGGGAGACCCCATCGTCATCACACCCTGACCGGGCGCGACAACCCACGATCGAAACGCGCCGATCACCGTCCGTCGATGCTGTCTTAGCTTTGGCTTAGCCGGCTTGTCCGTGCGCGCCCGGGTCCGGCAGCATCGCCGTCGTGACGGACGTCAGCGCGGTCGACATCGACATCGACCTGGACCACGCTCCCCAGGAGCAGCCCGCGTCGTCGTCCCGCGCGATGCCGTGGCTGGTCGCCACCGGCGTCACAGTCGTCGCGGCGGCGCTCGGACTCACCCTGACCCTGCGGTCCGGCTCCGCCCCGGCCTGCGCCGCCGGCCGGGCGCTCGTCGCCGCGCCACCCACCGGCAACGCCACGCACAACGGCAAGGCGACCTTCTACGACTCGAAGGGCGCCGGCGGCAACTGCTCGAACCCCGCGGCCCCGGCCAATCGGCTCTACGTCGCGCTCGGCCCGACCGAATACTCCGCCGGCGCCGCCTGCGGCGGATTCCTCGACGTGACCGGCCCGAAGGGCACCGTCCGCGTACTGATCATGGATCAGTGTCCGGAGTGCGCGCCCGGGCACCTCGACCTGTCCCGCGAAGCGTTCGCCCGGATCGCCGACCCGGTCCAGGGCCTTGTCCCGGTCACCTACCGCGCCGTGGTCAACCCGCCACTGCCCGGACCGCTCACCTTCCGGATGAAGGAGGGCGCCTCGCAGTGGTGGTTCGCCGTCCGCGTCGGCAACCACGGCAACCCGCTGCGGTCCGTCGAGGTCCGGCAGGGTGACAGTGGCGCGTGGCAGTCGGCCGCCCGGCAGGACTACAACTACTGGCTGATCGCCTCCGGCGCCGGGCCCGGTCCGTTCAGCATCCGCGTCAGCGACGTGTACGGAAACCGGGTCACCGTCGGCGGCGTCCGGATGGCACCAGGTCAGGTGCAGAACAGCACGGTCCGGATGTACGGGCGCGGCGCCGTGGCGGCCACCCCGCGCGCGTCCGCATCGGCCCGCCCACCCGGAAACCGGCCGGCGGTCACGCCGACCCCGGCCCGCCGCCCGGTCGAGGTGGCGAAGGCGAGCACCTCGGCCAGCGGCACACCGAGCGCCCAGTCGGCCGCGGCGAACGCCCGCTGGTGCACGGGCTGACCGCGCCTCGCCGGATCGCCCCAAGCCCCGCGCGCCCCGCCGCGCCCCGCGCCCCCGCCGCGCCGCGCGCCCGCGCCGCACGCTCCGCGCCCAAGATCCGAGCAACTTCCCGGATGTTGCTGCCTCGAAGCCGCAGGAGACACCAACATCCCTGATGTTGCGGGGATCATGGCGACGAGCACCCGGCGCGGTCGGTGCCTTGACGCTCTGCTGCGCCGCCTCCTGGCTCGACAACCACTCTCGGCCCGGGCCTCGCAACCGCCGGTGCCCTGCGCGTTACTGCCGTTGCGGCGTCAGGTCCCGCCACATCAGGATCTCGTCCCGGTCGTCGTCGGGGGCCACCCGCAACGCGCCCGGCAGGCGGCCGATCTCCCGGTACCCGAGGCGGTCGTAGAACTTGTCCAATCCCAGCCCGTCGCGCACCGTGACGTGCAACGCCTCGTGGCCGAACTCCAGGGCCAGCCGGGCCGCCTCGACCATCAGCGCGGAGCCGTAACCGGTGCCCTGGGTGTCCGGGTGGACCATCACCCGCTTCAACACACACCAGTGCGCCTTCAACGGGAAACGGTTGTCAGTGAAGATCAGCATCGCCGCCAGCCGGTCACCCGAGTAGCCCACCAGCAACCGGTCCGGACCGTTGGCGATCCCGGCGAAGGTCGGGTCGGCGAGGATCTGGACGTCGGCCGCCGTGACCGGCGGCACGAAACCGACCGCGCCGCCAGCGTTGGTGACGGCCGCCCAGAGGTCGACGATCTCGGCGCGGAGCCGCGGGGTCAGGTCGGGGTCGAGGACGAAGCGCAGACTCACGCCTGCCATCCTGACCCGACGACCAGGCCCGCGACCCACGACAGTGACGCGCCCGACAGCTGTCGTCTGGCAAGTGGTGCTCGTTGAGTTGTGCGGGAGAGGGGACTCGAACCCCTACGCCCTTTCGGACAATAGGACCTAAACCTATCGCGGCTGCCGTTACGCCACTCCCGCCAATTCGCTGAGTCTAGAGCGTCTGGCTTCGACGGTGTTGAGCCCGGCCTCCTTGAGGATGGCCGAGATCGTGTTGTGACTCACTCGGCATGCCCCGCCAGGCAGGTCACGGAGGATGCCGGACAGTCGCTTCGGTCCGACATCCGGATGTGTAAGCGCCTGTGCTATCACCGCATCACGATGAGCCCTCGAACGCCAGCTGCGGTCCGGACGTGCCCTCAACAGGCCGTCCTGCTCGAGTCTCCGCCGAATCTTGTACAGGTACGCCGGGGCCCAACCCAACTGCCGTGCCGCCTCCACGGCCGTCATCTGCTGCGCGTCGACCCGACCGAACAGGCCGACGATCTCCTCCCGGGTGGCCGGTCGGCGTCCGGAGCCGGTCGTCCCGTGCGAGTGTTCTTCCCCACCGGAGGGCTCCGCGAGGATGGCGAGATCAGACGTCCGGTTCCGGCCAGCGTAGGTCGTGGTCTGGCTGTGACAGTTCGGGCAGAGGAGCCGAAGGTTCGGTGGTCGGTTGTCGAGGAAGTCCCCGTTGATGTGGTCGACGTGCAGGATGAGTGGAACGCCTCGCCACGTTGGCCCAGTCCCGCAGCCTTCGCACTCCTCCGGCACGCCCAGTGTGCCCAGCGCCCACTTCAACCGCGCTCCGGGCGTCCGGCGGGACCCTTCGGGCAGCACGACCAGAAGTTGTGCTGATGTGGTGCGCCGTTCGCCTCGGCGGCCCTTGTTGTGCGCCTGCCTGGTGAAATGCGAGGTGTCGATGCCGAACCTCTTGAGCTGCCGGCTGATGTGCGCGTGCGAGCCGCCGCTGACGCGTACGCCGAGCAGGCGCATCACCTCGGTGATGTTGCGCGCGGCGGCGGCAGCGGTGGCGAGCGCCTCGGGTGTGTACTTGTATCGAACCATTCACCGAACGTAATGGCCCGGTGTGACAGCTCAGTCCAGGCCGAGGTCGCGGCGGAGCTTGGCGACGTGACCGGTGGCCTTGACGTTGTAGAGCGCGCGTTCGATATTGCCGTCGGCGTCGATCACGAAGGTCGAGCGGATCACGCCGGTGACGGTCTTGCCGTAGAGCTGCTTTTCGCCGTACGCGCCGTAGGCGGTCAGCACCGCCTTGTCCTGGTCCGACACGAGCGGGAAGGTGATCGCGTCGCGCTCGCGGAACTTCGCCAGCTTCTCCGGCTTGTCCGGGGAGAGGCCGACGACCTCGTAGCCGGCCGCCTGGAGCGAGGCGAGGGAGTCGCGGAAGTCGCAGGCCTGCTTGGTGCAGCCGGGGGTCATCGCGGCCGGGTAGGCGTACAGGACGACCTTGCGGCCTCGCAGGTCGGCGAGGGAGAGCTGGTCGCCGGTGTCGGTGGCGAGGGTGAACTCGGGTGCGGGGTCACCGGGGGAGAGTCGGTCGGGCGCGGTCATGGCCCGACCATACCGCCGAGGTGGGACGTGCTGTCGCCGCCGGCGGCCTGGGCTGAGCGTCGGTCATCTGCCGTAAAGGTGATCATCACCTCGCGTTGTTGCCAGACTATGGCAACAACGAGGCCTGGGAAATAGGCTGACCCACGCCGGCCCGGTCGGGCTCGCTGACGTGTGGGGAGGTCGCGTGGAGACACTGGCGATGCACATCTCGAACGGGATCATCGACGGTCCCGTCGCAGCGATCTTCGCTGCGCTCGCGCTGGCCGGGCTCACCGCCTGCGTCCTGCGCGGCCGGCGGGACCTGGACGACCGGCTGGCCCCGATGGCCGGCCTGGTGGCAGCGTTCATCTTCGCCGTCCAGATGCTCAACTTCCCGATCTTCACGGCCGGCGTGAGTGGCCACCTGCTCGGTGGCGCGCTCGCCGCCATGCTGGTCGGCCCCTGGGTCGGCGCGCTCTGCGTGTCCGTGGTGCTGGTCGTGCAGGCGCTGGTCTTCGGTGACGGCGGCGTGGCGATGCTCGGCCTCAACATCACCAACATGGCGCTGCTCGGCACCGCCGCGGCGTACCTGCTGATCGCCCTGATGCTGCGGGTGCTGCCCCGGACGCGCGCCGGCCTGGCGGTGACCGCGTTCGTCGCCGCGATGCTCAGCGTGGTGGTCGCGTCCCAGGGCTTCGTCGTGCAGTACTGGCTGGGCGGCACCACCGACCTGGGCGGCAACCTGGCCGGCCTGGCCGGCACGATGGCCGGCGTCCACCTGCTGATCGGCATCGGCGAGGGCCTGATCACCGCGACGACCGTGCTCACCGTCGCGAAGGTGCGCCCCGACCTGGTGTACGCGCTGCGCTCCCTGCGTACCCCCACCACCCCCGCTGTCCCGGTCTCCGGAGGTGTGCGATGAAGAACCGTTCCTGGGCCTTCCTGGCCGGCGGCCTGCTGGTCGCCCTGCTGCTCGCCGGGGTGGTGAGCAACTACGCCTCGTCCCACCCGGACGGGTTGGACTCCTCGCTGCTCAAGGGCTGCACGGTCGACGCCGACGACACCATCGTCGGGGGCAGTTGCCCGGCCCAGCAGGCGAAGGACCACGAGCTGGGGGACAGCCCGCTCGCCGACTACGGCGTGCGGGGCATCGAGAACAGCTTCGTCTCCACCGGCCTCTCCGGGGTGCTCGGGGTGCTGGTCACCTTCGCGATCGGGGCCGGCGGCTTCTGGCTGCTGCGCCGTCGGGGCGGCACGCCGACCGACGGTGACGGGACAACGGCCGCCGAGGGCGAGACCGTGACCTCCGACGACGACGCCCGACGCCGCGCCGACGCGGTCAGCTGAACAGGAGTACGCGGAGATGGGTGCCGGTCACGGGCATGTGCTGTACCGCGAGTCCGGCTCGCCGGTGCACCGGCTTCCGCCCGAGGTCAAGATCGCGGCGATGGTGGTCTTCACCATCGCCGTGGTGGCCACCCCACGCGAGGCGTTCTGGGCCTTCGGCGCGTACGTCCTGCTGGTGGCGGCGGTGGCGGCGCTGGCCCGGGTCGGGCCGCGGTGGTTGCTCAGCCGGGCGTTGATCGAGCTGCCGTTCGTGCTGTTCGCCGTGGCGCTGCCGTTCCTCGGCAGCGGTGACCGGGTCGAGGTGCTGGGTCTGCGGCTGTCCGAGGACGGGCTGCACGGCGCGTGGAACATCCTGGCCAAGGGCACCCTGGGCGTGCTCGCCTCGCTGCTGCTCGCGGCGACCACCACCACCCGGGACCTGATCGTCGGGCTGGACCGGCTGCGCTGCCCGCAGGTGCTCACCCAGATCGCCACGTTCATGCTGCGCTACCTGGACGTACTGGTCGGCGAGGCGCGGCGGATGCGGGTGGCCCGGATCTCCCGGGGTGACGACCCGCGTTTCGTGTGGCAGTTGCGTGGCTTCGCCGCCGGGATCGGGGCGTTGTTCCTGCGCGCCTTCGAGCGCGGTGAGCGGGTCTATCTGGCGATGCTGTCCCGGGGCTACAACGGGCGGATGCCTGTCGTGTGGCAGGGCGAGGGCGCGGCGAGCGTTCGTCAGTGGCTGGTCGCGGCGACCGTGCCGGTGCTGGCGGCCTCCATCGCCGCCACCGCCGTCGTGCTGTCATGATCGGTGTCGTGCAGACCGCTGTCTCGCTGGACGTTCGTGGCGTCCGGTACGCGTACCCGGACGGGCACGTCGCCCTGCACGGGGTGGACCTGACCGTGCCGCGCGGGGATCGGGTGGCGCTGCTCGGGCCCAACGGCGCCGGCAAGACCACGCTGGTGCTGCACCTCAACGGCATCCTCGCCCCGGCCGAGGGCAGCGTGAGCGTCGGCGGGCTGACCGTCACGCCGGATCGGGCCACCCTGGCCGAGGTGCGTCGCCGGGTGGGCATCGTCTTCCAGGACCCGGACGACCAGTTGTTCCTGCCCACCGTGGCGGAGGACGTGGCGTTCGGTCCGGCCAACCTGGGCCTGCGCGGGGCGGAGTTGACCGCCCGGGTGGACGAGGCGCTCGCCGCGGTGGGGATGGGTGCGCACCGGGACCGGTCGCCGCAGCATCTCTCGTTCGGGCAACGCCGCCGGGTGGCGGTGGCCACCGTGCTCGCGATGCACCCGGAGATCCTGGTGCTCGACGAGCCGTCCTCGAACCTGGACCCGGCGGCCCGCCGTGAGTTGGCCGAGATTCTGCGTGACCTGCCGGTGACTCTGCTGATGGTCACGCACGACCTGCCGTACGCGGCGGAGTTGTGCGAACGTTCGGTGATTCTGGACGGCGGCCGGATCGTCGCCGACGCCCCCACCCTGGACCTGCTCACCGATTCGGCCCTGCTGGCCCGCCACCGCCTCGAACTGCCCTACGGCTTCACCCCGCGGTCGTAGGACCTGTCAACGCCCCTGGCCGGCGACCTCGACGCGCGGCGATCGGGCGGCGGCCCGTGCGGTGGCGTGCAGGCGCAGGACGCCGGCAGCCGTCGCTCCGGCACCGACGATCAGCACGGACGCCACCATGACGCGGGCGACCTCGGGCGACCAGGGCACCGGCGCGATGGACCGGGCGAACACGGCGGCGTTCGCCGCGCCCGCGAAGAGCGCCAGGCAGGCTCCGGCCAGCGCGACCACGAAGTCGGCGGACGGGCGGCGGGTCAGCGCGTACCACCCGGCGGCGATCGCGCCGAGCCCGGTGAGCAGCGACCAGACCTGTCCGGACAGCAACCCGACCACGATTCCGCCCATACCCTGGGCGCCGGCGTCCAGCTCCCGCCCCACCGGATACACCACGGCGACCGCGCCGCCGACGACCAGCAGCGCACCCAGCGCGGACAGTGCTCGGCCGCCGGCCGCCGAGGCGGCGGCGACCAGACCGAGCGCGCCCACCGCGAGGAGTCCCACGATGGTCACCGTCCACCAGGTGTACGCGTCCGGCGGCGGTACCCAGTCGAGCGTGCCGCCGATCACCACCGGGTCCGCGCCGTCGCGCAGCGGGACCGTCCAGTCCCGCACCCGGTGCTCGCGGTCGGGTGCGGCGCGTACCGCCGCCGGGGGTCCCGACTCCTGCCACAGCGCCCGCTGGTCGTGCCAGCGCACGGTGGTCCCGTCGGCGACCCGTCGCCAGGACGGTGGCGCGGCGGGGTCGGCCTCGGCCGGTAGCGCGGTGTCCCCGGCGAGGGTGCGGTTCAGGTAGGTGGCGGGGGAGCGGCTGTTCTCGAAGACCCCGTCCGGGCCGACCCGCAGGTACGGCTCGCCGGAGTAACCGATCACCTCGACGGCGCGTCCGGTGCGGTTGGTCAGCTCCAGTCGGGCACCCGCCTCGACGACGCGTACCTCCAGACCGGGCCGCGCCGGTGCGACCCCGGTGGTCGCGGTCCGGTAGTCGGTGCCGTCCGGGGCGTCCGCGCCGTGCGCGGCGGCGGGCGCCGCCGTGAGCAGGGTGGCCGCGCCGGCTGCGGCGGCGACCAGGCCGGCGCGGGTCAGCAGGGTACGGATCACTTGCCGGCCGCCGCCACGGCTGCGCTGAGACCCTGCGGGCTGCGGTCGGCGAGCGACTGGCCGTTGACCAGGATGGTCGGCGTACTGGTGACGTTGCTCCGGCTGGCCTCGTCGGTGACGTGCTCGGTCCAGGTCCGGTACGTGCCGTCCTTGACGCAGCCGGCGAACGAGCTCCGGTCGAGCCCCACCCCGACGCCGATGTCGATCAGTTCGTCGTTGTCGAGACCGGCGCTGCCCTCCGGTGGCTGCTTCTCGAAGAGTGCCGACGCGTACTCCCGGAACTTGCCGCCGGCCGCCGCGCAGCCGGAGGCGGCCGAGGAGCGGCTGGAGTATTCGGTGGTGGAGAAGCGGTTGAGGTACGCCACCGGGTGGTAGACCACCTTCGCCTTGTTCTCGGCCGCCAACTGCGTGAGCGTCGCCCCGCTGGTCTGCTCGAACTGGTTGCAGGCCGGGCAGAGGAAGTCCTCGTAGACGTCGACGGTGACCGGCCCGCTGCCGGTGACGATGCCGGTGCCGTCGGCGTTCGCGCCGGGCGGGGTGGTGAAGGTGTCCGAACGCTGGCTGGACCAGATGCTCCAACCGGCGACTCCGGCGATGATCAGGACGACGACGGCGGCGGCGGAGACCCAGATCGTGCGCCGACGCCGACGCTCGCGGGCGAGCTGCTCGCGGACCACCCGGGCGGCGTCCCGCTGCCCCTTGCGACTACTCATCCTCGTCCTCCACAACGGGCTCGCCGGTCAACCACCCGTCCACCGACACTGGCGTACGTGGCCAGATCAGCAGAAATCCGGCCAATACCAAGAATCCCAGGTCCCGGAGGATCTCCGGGAGATAACTGGGGGCCTGTCCCTCGGCCAACTGCCCGCCGCTGCCGAAGCAGCCGCAGTCGATGGCCAGCCCGCGTGCCCAGGCCGAGGCGATCCCCGCGATGAAGACCACCAGCAGTGCGGCGGACACCCCGGCGGCGAGCCGGGTGGCCAGCCCCAACAGCAGCAGCACGCCCAGCGCCAGCTCGACGAAGGGCAGGGCCGCGCCGATCACGGTCGCCACGTCGTACGGCAGCACCTGGTACGCGTTGACCGCCCGCCCGGAGGCGGCCAGGTCACCGACCTTCGACGCGCCGGCGACGAGCCAGACGGCGGCGAGGCCGAGCCGGGCCGCCGTGCCGAGCCAGGGTCGGACGACGGGCCAACGGCCGGGAGGTGCAGTCACGCTCATTTGTCGTTCCGTCTCCGCCGGAAGTTCCGGGATCAGCCGGCCAGGGCGTCGCCGACCGCCTCGACCAGCTCGTCGCGGGCCCGGGCCACCCGGGACCGGATGGTGCCCACCGGCACCCCTTCGACGGCTGCCGCCTCGGCGTACGACAGGCCGAGCAGTTGGGTGAGCACGAACGCGGCGCGCCGTTCGGCGCTGAGCCGGCGGACCAGGTCGGCGGCTCCGAGCTGCCCGGACGGGTCCGGGTGCGGGCGGTCGGTGTACGCGTTGGCCGTCAGGCGCTCGTCGAGCCGGCGGCGACGGATCACCGTGCGCAGGTGGTCGGCGCAGGCCCGACGTGCGATGCCGAGCAGCCAGGTGCGGGCGCTGGAGCGGCCCTCGAACGCGGGCAGAGCCCGGAACGCCCGCAGGTACGTCTCCTGGGTCAGGTCGTCGGCGCTGTCCGGGTCGACCACGGCGGCGGCGAAGCGCCAGACCTCGGCCTGGGTCAGCCGGACGAACGCCGCCTGCGCGGTCGGATCGCCGTGGCGCGCGGTCAACGCCCACTCGGTGGCCGGGTCCCGGGCGACGTCGTCGGCCGGCTCGGCCGGACCGGCGGAACCGGTGTCACGCGGGACGGGGATCACGACAAACCACGATACGCGCCGCTCGGCTGAGCGTTAGGGTCCTTCGACCCGTGGATGGTCTGCGCCACGTCGGGAACTTTTCCCCAGCGGGGGCCGACTACCTTCTCATGACACGCGATCCCTCACGCGCGGCACTGGCGGCTGAGCAGAGTTGAGCCCGCTGCCCGACTCGGGTCGCCGAGATCCACACCGGTCGGCGACCATGGCTGGCATGACTGTCGCCCCCCGCCGCTGGCTCGCCCGGCTGGCTGTCGCCGCCGGCCTGCTGGTCACCGTCGGCGCTCTGCTGATCGCGCCGGCCACCTCCGCGAGCGCCCACGCGGTGCTACAGAGCAGCAGCCCGGCTGCCTCCTCGGTCGTGCCCAGCGGGCCGTCCGAGGTGGTCCTCACGTTCAGCGAGTCGGTCCGCAAGGTCCCCGGCAAGATCAGGGTCATCGCTCCGGACGGCTCCCGGGCCGACCGGGGTGAGCCGTCCTTCGACAACACCGCCGTGACGATTCCGGTGGCACCGGACGGTGGCCGTGGGACCTACCTGGTCAGCTTCCGGGTGATCTCCGCCGACAGCCACCCGGTGTCCGGCGCGTTCACCTACTCGGTGGGTGCGCCCTCGACGCCGCCGGCCGACTCCGGCGGGGACGACAGCCGCGCCGATCCGGTGGTGAGCACCGCCGTGAAGGTGGCCCGATTCCTCGGCTACGCGGGCCTGGTGCTGCTGGTCGGGCCGGTGCTGGTGCTCGCCGCGCTGTGGCCACGGCGGCTCTCTCGGCGCGGGCCGACCCGGCTGGCCTGGACCGGCCTCGGTCTGGTGACCGTCGCCACCCTCGCCGACCTGTGGTTGCAGGTGCCGTACACGGCCGGCGGTGGTCTCCTCGAGGTGAGCGGCGAGGGGTTCGGCACCGTCTTCGGTAGCCCGTTCGGTGCCGCCCACCTGGTCCGGCTCGGCCTGCTGGCGGCCTCCGTGTTCCTGCTCCGGCCCCTGCTGGCCCGGCCGGCCGGCCGCACCGACGCGATCATCCTGGCCGTGCTCGGCGTCGCCGCCCTGCTGACCTGGCCGATGGCCGGGCACCCGGCAGCCTCCCCGGCGCCGGCGGTCTCCGTGGTGGTCGACGCGGTCCACCTCGGCAGCATGGCGGTCTGGCTGGGCGGCCTGCTGATGCTCGCCGTCTTCCTGCTGCCGCGGGCCGACGAGCGGGAGTTGAGCGCGATTCTGCCGATCTGGTCCCGTTGGGCGGCGCTCGCCGTCTCGGCCCTGCTGCTCGGCGGCACCGTCCAGGCGCTGATCGAGGTGGCCACCCCGCAGGCGCTGGTCAGCACCACCTACGGCCGGCTGCTGCTGGCCAAGATCGCACTGTTCGCCGTGGTGATCGGCGTGGCCGCGTACTCCCGGCAGATGGTGCGCAGCAGGGTCGCGGCGCAGCGCCCCGTCCCGGTCCGCCGGGCGGTCTGGGTGGAGTTGGCCGTCACGGCGGTGGTGCTGGGCCTGTCCGCGACGCTGGTGCAGACGCCACCCGCCCGGACTGCCGCCGCCGAGTCGTCCGACGTCTCGGCCGGCCTGTTCAGTACCACGCTGACCAGCACGCTCTACACCATGCAGGTCGAGCTGAGCCCGGCCGAGCGGGGCAACAACTCGGTCCACCTGTACGCGTACAGCAAGGACAACCTGCCGCTGCCGGTCAAGGAGTGGCGGGCGACCGTGGCGCTGCCGTCGGCCGGGATCGAGCCGATCGAGGTCCCGTTGCTGCCGTTGACGGACAACCACGCCTACGGCGACGTCAGCCTGCCGGCCGCAGGCGAGTGGCAACTGAAGATCACCGCCCGTACGACCGACATCGACCAGGCCACGGTGACCGCCACCGTGCCCATCCGTTAGAGAGGTCCGCGTAACCCATGACCCGATTCCGGCGTACCGCAACCGCCGCCGCCCTGGCGTTCACCGCCGCCGCCACCGCTGTGCTCGGCTTCGCCGGACCGGCGTCCGCCCACGTCACGGTCAACCCGAAGGAGGCGACCCAGGGCGGCTACGCGCGGGTGGCGTTCCGGGTGCCCAACGAGAGCGACACCGCCTCGACCAACAAGCTGGAGGTGGTGTTGCCGGAGAACGCCCCGGTCGGCTCGGTGTCGACGATGCCGGTGCCCGGCTGGACGGTGGCCACGGAGACGCGCAAGGTGGACCCGCCGATCGAGGTGCACGGCAGCCAGCTCACCGAGGCGGTCTCGAAGATCACCTGGACGGCCACCGGCGACGCGGCGGTGAAGCCGGGTCAGTTCCAGGAGTTCCCCGTCTCGATGGGGCCACTGCCGAAGGTCGACACGATGGTCTTCAAGGTCCTGCAGACCTACTCGGACGGCAACATCTCGCGGTGGATCGACGACCCGGCGCCGGCCGGCGAGGAGCCGGAGAACCCCGCGCCGGTGCTCACCCTGGCCGCCGCCGCGCCGGAGGGTGCGGCCGCGCCGACCACTGCCGCCGTTGCGGCCCCCGACGACGACGATGACGACGAGGGCAACGGCCTCGCGGTCGGCCTCGGCGTGGCCGGTCTCGTCGCCGGCCTGGCCGGCCTGGTGCTCGGCGGCCTGGCGTTCACGCGGACCCGCCGGGAGCCGGCCACCACGGCCTGACCCCGTCGCACCCGCCGGCCCGCCCGAACATCATCGGGCGGGCCGGCGTGTTTCCGGAGCCTTGTGGTGATGCGCCCCAACGGCGGGTGGCCCTCCGCGCTGCCGACGCGGAGGGCCACCTTCACCGGGGGAGCGGTGCTACCCGAGCGACGCTTGAGGTAGACGAGGTCAGATTAGCGCTGATCGCGGCTAGTGGAGAGGTCTGTCCATTTGGTGCGATTTTCCGCACGGTGTCCCGAACGGATCGGGAGGGCCGCCAACAGCAGCAGGCTGAGCAGCACGTAGCTGTTCTGCAGGACGAAGTCCACCGGATCATGGGTGCGGACCGGTTCCACACCCCATTTCTGGAACGTCACCACGCCGTAGACGATCACAGCGGTGGTGCCCAGCGCGAGTGCCGACAGCCACCACCGTCGGCGTGCCTCGTCCGGCCGGTCGGCGCTCAACGCCGCGTCCGCGAGCAGCACCACCGCCGGCACGAACCAGTAGATGTGGTGGGTCCAGGTGATCGGGCTCGCCAGGGAACCGACGAACCCGGTCAACGTCAGGCCCGTCAGCACGTCGCCGGCCCGCGCGGCGCGGGTGGCCCGCCACAGCCCGTAGACGGCGACCACGGCGACCAGCAGCAACCAGAGCAGCCGGTCCGGCTTCTCCGGTGCGGTGAACCGGCTGAGCAGGCCGAACAGCGACTGGTTGCCCACGATGTCGGTGCGCCCCACCCGCTCGGTGGTCCACAGCTCGTGCGTCCAGAACCGCCACGAGTCGCGCGGGGCGATCGCCGCCGCGAGCAGGGTCGCCGCCGCGGCGGTCGCGCTCGCCACCGCCGCGGCCCGCCACCGCCGGGTGGCCAGCAGGTACACGATGAAGATGCCGGGGAAGAGCTTCAGCGCGGTCGCCAGCCCCACGCCCACCCCGGCCCACCGTCGCGCCTGCGGCACCGCGTACAGCAGATCGGCCAGGATCAGCACGACCAGCAGCATGTTGATCTGGCCGAAGGTGATCGTCTCGCGGATGCTCTCCACCGCCAGCACCAGCAGCACGGCGGCGACCAGGGTGAACGTCCGCGGCAGGTCGTGTCGGGCGATCACCGGTGCCACGAGCCACCAGGTCGTCAGCACCACGGCCAGCACGGTCAGCACCGTGAAGATCGTTACGGTGACATCGAGCGGCAGCAGACCGAACGGCCACAGCAGCAGCGCGCTGAACGGCGGGTAGGTGAAGTACAACTCGCCCTGCACCCGGTCAGGTTGGACGTAGTCGTAGAGCGGGTGGCCGACGCGCCACCAGTCCACCGCGGACATGTAGATCTTGAGGTCGAGGAATTTGTGGTTCAGGCCGGGCAGGTAGAGCGCTGGCAGCACGGCGATGAGGGCCACCACCGCGACCAGGCGACGGACCGTACGGCCGCCGGGATCGTCGTCCGTGACGGCGGGCGGTGCTACGGGTTCTGCTGGCACCCCGAAACCCTAGCGGGCCGGGCGGCCGACAGCGCGCAGCCGCAGGGCGTGGGCTGCGCGTAGGCTGTGCCGGTGGCTGATCTCCTCGTCTGGATCGACTGTGAGATGACTGGGTTGGACCTCGGCAGGGACAAGCTGATCGAGGTTGCGGCACTGGTCACCGATCCCGACCTCAACGTGCTTGGTGACGGTGTCGACGTGGTCATCCACGCCGACGAGGCGGCGTTGGAGGCGATGCCGGAGATCGTGCAGACGATGCACGCCAAGTCCGGCCTCACCGACGAGGTCCGTCGTTCGACGGTCACCCTCGCCGAGGCCGAGGACCGGGTGATGGAGTACGTCACCAGCTTCGTCAAGGATCCGCGTACGGCCCCGCTGTGCGGCAACTCGATCGCCACCGACCGGGGCTTCATCGCCCGGGACATGCCCCGCCTCGACGCGCACCTGCACTACCGCATGATCGACGTGTCGTCGATCAAGGAACTGTGTCGTCGTTGGTACCCCCGGGTGTACTTCGGCCAGCCGCAGAAGGGGCTCGCACATCGGGCGCTGGCTGACGTTCGGGAGAGCATCCGGGAGTTGGAGTACTACCGGCGGACGCTCTTCGTCCCCCTGCCCGGCCCGGACGTGGAGACCGCCAAGGCGATCGCCGCCGAACTCTGACCCCCGCGCCCGGCGCGCGGGGAACCCGCTGGACGTGGCCGGCCGCGGTGCCGCTATTATTGGTCCGCACCCCGCCCGGGGCGATCGACCGGGCGACGGCGGCGTGGTGGCTGTAGCTCAGTTGGCAGAGCACCGGGTTGTGGTCCCGGTTGTCGTGGGTTCAATTCCCATCAGTCACCCAGATGGTTGCACTGCTCAGGCCCCCTCTTCGGAGGGGGCCTGAGTCGTTGTGGGGGCGACCTGCGGGCATACGCGAAGGCCCCCTCCGGGTTGGAGGGGGCCTTCGTCGTCGGGCTCAGGCGGTCGGCGTGGCGGACGGGGTCGCGCCGTCCGGGGTCGTCGGGGTGGTGTCCGGGTCGGCCGGAGGCTCGTACGGCAGGGCGCTGCCCTTGACGTACTCGTCCCAACTCATGTTCCAGTCGGTCCAGCCGTTGCCGTTCTGCAGCTTGCGCTCGGTGCCCTTGACGGTGATGGGGTCACCGATCTGGGTGTTCTTGAACAGCCAGTCGCCGTTGGCCATCGACACGTTCACGCAACCGTGCGAGACGTTCGTGGTGCCCTGCTGACCCTCCGACCAGGGCGCCGCGTGGATGAACTCCCCGCCCCAGGTGAGGCGTTGCGCGAAGTCAATCTTGGTGCGGTAGCCCTCCTCCGGGCCCAGCTCCTCGAACGTGTCGAAGACCGTCTTGCGCAGCTTCTCGATCACGACCATGGTGCCGCTGGACGACGGGGTGCTCTTCTTGCCGAGGCTGACCGGGATGGTCTTGATCACAGAGCCGTTGCGGGTCACCGTCATCCGCTTGGTCTTGTTGTCCACAGTCATGACCACCGCAGCGCCGATCTTGATGTCCACGGTGAGGTCGGCACGGCCGTACCAGCCCTCGCCCATCGGCAGACCGCCGGCCTGCACCCGGTAGGAGACCTTGCTGTCGGTCTTCCAGAACTCCTTCGGCCGGTACCGGATCTCGGTGGGGCTGACCCAGTGCCAGATGCCCTCCTGCGCCGGCGTCGACGTCACCGTCATGCGGCGCTGCACGTCGTCCCGGTAGTCCTCAGGAATGCCCCGGCTGAACTTCACGATCAACGGCATGCCGACCCCGACGACCTGGTTGTCGCCGAGGAAGCTGGTCACCCGTACCTGATTGCCCGGCTTGGCCATCGTGGTGAAGGTGCTGGTCGCGGTGGCCGGACGCCCGTCGTCGCCGGTGGCGGTCACGGTCGCCGTGTACGCGGTGCCGTACTCCAGCGCGCCGGCCGGCAGCCACGACTTGCCGTCCGCGGCGAGGGTGCCCTCCACCGCCTTGCCGGCCGCGTCCTTGAGCTCGACCGCGGTTTCCTTGGCGTCCTTGGTGGTGAAGGTGATGCCGGTGGAGGCCGGCACGTCCTTGGCGTCGGCCGCCGGCTCGCTGATGGTCGCCGCCGCCTTCGGAGCCGGGTTCTCACCGCCGCCGTGCCAGGAGGACGGCTTGCCGCCGTCGCCGTCGGTGCACGCGGAGGTGAGGGCCAGCGCCACGGCGAGCAGCCCTGCCGCGAATACGCGGCGTCGCCCACCGCGCCTGATCAGCTGGTCCTGGCTAGCTCGCATGATTCCCTCACAGTCGTGGTCGCTGCCCCATCGTCTCCTACTGACGCGCCAGAGCCGGCCCCGGTTGCCGAGGGTGAACCGAAACACGCCGACCATGGTGCCGGATTCTTGCTACTATCCGGCGTTTCGTGAGCGTGGTTCGTCTCCGTACCCGGGTCTGAGGGGTCGCTGCGGCGTCGTCGGGGCGCGAGACTGCAAGAGTACGCGCCGGCCCGGCCGTCGGCCGGACCGGCGCATAGACGTCGGGCGAATCAGATCGCCGGGCCGGCCCCACCACTGGGTACGGGTAGTGCGCTGCCCTTGACGAACGCCGACCAGCTCAGGCTCCACGCCGTCCAGCCGTTGCCGGCGGCGATCTTGCGCTCGGTGCCCTTGATGGTGATCGGGTCACCGATCCGGGTCTTCTCGAACAACCACCTGGCGTTCGCCATCGACACGTTCACGCAGCCGTGCGACACGTTCTGCCGCCCCTGCACGTGCTCCGACCAGGGTGCGGCGTGGATGTACTCGCCACCCCAGGTGAGCCGCTGGGCGAACTGGATGTCGGTGACGTAGCGGTTGGCCGGGTCCGGGTCGTCGCGGGTGTCGAAGACCGTGGCCTCCTTCTTCTCCATCACGACCATGGTGCCGCTGGACGACGGGGTGCTCTTCTTGCCCAGGCTCACCGGGATGGTGCGCACGAGCGCGCCGTTCTCGTACACCGTCATCTTCTTGTTGGCGTTGTCGACCTTCATCTCGAACGACCGGCCGATCTTCGCGGTGGCCTTGCGGTCCATGTCGCCGTAGCGGCCGTTGCTCAGCGGCATCCCCGCGATGGCGATCCGCACGGTGATGGTCGTGCCCGGCTTCCAGTACTCCGGGGCCCGGTAGTAGGCCTGCGTGCCGTTGTCGACCCAGTGCCACGCTCCCGGCTGCGGCGGGTCGGTGCGGACGAACATCCGCTTCTGCACCGCCGCCCGGTCCTTCTTCGGGATGCCCGGGTGGAACTCGGTGACCACCGGCATGGCCACCCCGTAGCTCTTGTCGTCGAAGAGGTACAGGCCGGACCCGATGGTCGACTTCGGCTTGGCCATCGTGGTGAAGCTGCTGGTGCCCTGACTGCTCGTGCCGTCGGACCCGCTCGCCGTCAACGTCGCGGTGTAGCGGGTGCCCCACTTCAGCGGGGCGGACGGCACCCAGGCCGAACCGTCGGTGCGCAGCTTGCCCTCCACCGAACCCCCGCCGTCCGCCGTCAGGGTGACCGCGGACACCTTCCCGCCGTCCGGGAGCTTGGCGCTGATCTCCGTGCTCACCGGCCGGTTCTTCGTGCCGTCGGCCGGGCTCAGGGTGAGCGCCGGCCCGCTCGGTGTGCTCGGCGTGTTCGGGTCCGGACTCGTGGACGAGCCCGGCACGGCGCCCGGGTCGGCCGCCGCCGTCCCGCCGACGAATTCCGGCTTCTTCTGCTCGCCGCCACACCCGGTCAGTGCCAGCGACGCCGCCAGAGTCAGAGCGCCCACCACCGCTCCGGCTCGCGTGAACCGTGCCATGCCCACCTCTGTTCTCGCGTACCTGGCGGACATCGTGCCGCATCACCGCCGCAACTCAAGTCCCCGTCGTGTGCGGCTGCGGCGGTTTGTGGCATTTTGTCGGCAAAGCTCGACCGAAGGGGGGAGCCGGGTAACCGAATTGGAGCCCGAGTTCCGGGGGTGCTAATGTTCTCTCCGTTGCCGACGAGCGCCGCTAGCTCAACTGGCAGAGCAGCGGACTCTTAATCCGCGGGTTCGGGGTTCGAGTCCCTGGCGGCGCACCAACGATCAAGGCTCTGACCGGTGGTTGACACCTGGTCGGAGCTTTCTTCGTCTACGGGGGCGGTGACGCCCGTCCAGGTCAGGTGATGCCGCGCGGCACGGCTGCGACCGGTCCCCGACAGAGCGCGCGAAGACCGGCCGTCGCGCCCCTACAGTCCGCACCATGAGGTGGACGGTGCGACTCGCGGCCACATTTCCCGTACTGCTGACCGCCCTGGCGGCCGGCGCGGTGAGCGCCGCCGCGGCGCCCGCCGACGGCGGCCTCGGCCTGGCCCTGCGACCCGGCCAGGCCGACTACCGGGCCGGCGACCAGGTCCGCCTCGACCTCACGGTCACGAACACCAGCGGCGCGGAGTGCGCGCTGCCGACCAGCGCCGTCGGCACGGTCCAGGTGACCGGGGTACGCCTCGACGGGCGCGACCTCACGCCGACGCTGGCCCGCAGCTTCCACGACGACGGCATCGGTGCTGCCGCCACCGCCGATCTCGCCACTGTGCAACCGGGTGCGACCACAACGGTGAGCCTGATCGGGGTACGTCTGCACGACGGTGACACGCCGGACGCGGTGATGCTCCGCTCGGTGGCAGCCACCCCGGAAGGCGGTGGCCTGGACACGCTGTGGCCGGTCGGCGCCCCCGGCCGGTACGAGGTGACCGCCGGCTACCTGCCACTGCCGGTGACCGGCGCGACCAACCTCTGCGCGGGCGGGACCACGCTGCGGACCACCACCTTCACCGTCAGCGACGGCGACGGCGTGAACGGCCGGCGCTGGCTGTGGCTTGCCGGCGCGGCGTTGCTGCTGGCGCTGCTCACCGTCGCGCTGGTGGTCCTCCTGCGGATACGCCGCCGCCGGCCGACCGCCGCCGCGGTGGCCCTGCTCCTGGTGTCCGTCGGCGCGCTGGTCGTCGGCGGGTCCCGACCGGCCCGGGCCGACTACGCGGTGGACCCGACCGCTGGCGTGCCGGTCGCCGGCGTCGACTTCCAGGGAGCGGTCGACAACTGCCTGAAGGGGTTCGCCGCGCCCGGCGGGGACCCGTCCGGCTTGCTCCCGCGGCTGCGGGACAAGAAGTCCCCCCGGGTGCGGATCATCCCGACCCCCGGCGGCTCGGGCGCGTTCGAGACCCCGGACAGCCCCGACGGGAAGGGTTCCTCGACGGTCACCTGGAATCCGACGTCCGTCGACCCGTACGGCGACGGTGTGTCCCGGGACCCCTGCGCCGCGCTCTACCACGAGCTGAACCACGCCGACGACATCTCCCAGAGCAAGGTCCCGCAGGGCGACTGTGGCAGCACCGGCATCCGTACCGCCGAGGTGAAGGCGACACTCGCGGAGAACCGCTATCGGACGGCGAAGGGCCTGCCGCCGCGCACCGAGTACGACGGGAAGCCACTGCCGAAGAGCCTCGACGAGTGCAAGAAGCCGGCGAAGAAGACGCCCCCGCAGAAGGGTCCGGTGAAGCTCTGCGAGGAGGGCGCGAACTGCGGCGGCAGCAACGGCGACCCGCACCTGGTCACGTTCGACCGGGTCGCCTACGACTTCCAGGCCGTGGGCGAGTTCACGCTGGTCACCGCCACCGACGACGACCCGCTGGAGGTACAGGTCCGACAGGCGCCGATGGCCGGCACCCGGACCGCCTCGGTCAACTCGGCGGTCGCGTTCCGGGTCGGCGCCCACCGGGTCGCGCTCACGCTCACCGACGGCGGCACCCGCGTACACGTCGACGGCGCGCCGCTGGCCGCGCCGCCGGAACACACCGACCTGCCCGGCGGCGGCGCCCTCACCCGTCGCCCCTCCGACACCGGACCCACCGACGGGTACGACGTGACGTGGCCGGACGGCTCCGCGGCGGCGGTGGACCAGATCGGCCACTACGGCTACCGGGTGCTGGTCAGCCTCGCCGACGGTCGGGCCGGGAAGGTACGCGGCCTGCTCGGCGACTTCGACGGCGACCCGACCGACGACATCGCGCCCTCCTCCGGGACCGCGCTCACCCAACCGGTGCCGTTCGCGCAGCTCTACCCGACGTACGCGGACAGTTGGCGGGTCACCCCGGACCGCTCGCTGCTGCACTACGACGACGGGCAGGACACCGGCACGTTCACCGACCGCGCCTTCCCCGAACGGGAGGTCACCGTCGGCGACCTCGACCCGGCCCGCCGCGCCACGGCCGAGCAGATCTGCCGGTGGGCCGGTGTCACCGCCCCCGCCCAGCTCGCCGAGTGCGTCTTCGACGTCGCGGTCAGCGGCCGCCCCGAGTTCGCGGTGGCCGGCGCCAGCACCGAGCGGGTCGCCCCGCCCGCCGCCACGTCGATCATCGCCGTACCCGTGGCCACCGCCAGCCTGACCCCCGGCGGGGCGGCCCTGACGTTCCCGGGCCGAGCCGGGGACGCCGTCTTCGTCGACGTCACCGCGCCCGGGATCGCCAACCGCTGCTCGCCGTACGCGCTCACCGACCCGAGCGGCCGGGAGATCGGAAGTGGCTGCGCCATCAACGGCGTCGGATACATCGACCGCGTCGACCTCACCACCACCGGCACGTACGCCGTGCGGGTCACCGCCGCTCCCGGCGACACCGGACGAGCCGCCGTCCGGGTGTACGTGGCTCGGGACGTCGACGGCACGCTGCAGGCGAACGGTCCGACGGTCACCGCGACACTCGAACAGCCCGGCGCGCGGGCCCGGTACCGGTTCACCGGGCAGCAGGGCGAGCGCGTCTTCGTCGAGGTGCCCACGAGCACCCTGGCCGACCAGTGCTCCCCGCTGGAACTGCGCGACACCGAAGGCCGGCTGCTGCACAGCGGCTGCGTGGTCAACGGCGTCGGCGAGATCGACGGCACGCTGCTGCCCGCCGACGGGACGTACACCGTGGTGGTCGATCCGACCGGACGCGGCACCGGCGCGACCACACTGCGGCTGGTCAGCAGCCGCGACCGGGCGGCGACGATCACCGTCGGCGGTCCGCAGGTCGTCGCCACCGTCGACCGACCCGGCGCGGTCACCACCTACCGGTTCACCGCCAGCGCCGGCACGTCGGTGAGTCTGACCGCGACCGCCTCCGACCTACCCGACCAGTGCGGTGTGCTGGAGCTACGCGCCCCCGACGGCAGCCCGATCACCAGCGGCTGCGTGGTCAACGGGGCTGGCGACATCGGGCCGACAGTGCTGCCGGCCTCCGGCACGTACACCCTGGTGGTGGACCCGTCCGGGGTCGCGACAGGGCAGGTCACGCTGACGCTGCGGTGAGGCGGACCCCTGCCTTTTCGGGGCGACGTCCGGGGCGTGCTACCGTCTCGTCCCGTTGCCGACGAGCGCCGCTAGCTCAACTGGCAGAGCAGCGGACTCTTAATCCGCGGGTTCGGGGTTCGAGTCCCTGGCGGCGCACATAAGCAAGGCCCTGACCAGCGCGAAGCTGACCAGGGCCTTGATTTTTATCTATGCGAGTTTGAGCCGTCCCCCGAAACCCCTCGGTGACATCGTGCACGCCAGCGGCCCGCCCGACGACTAACCCGCGCCGGCGGCCAACCGGCCTGAGCGCCGTTCTAACAGTCGTCTCAGGTTCGCTCTGTATGAAGTAGGCGACGCGGGTCTCGGCCTCGCCGGCATTGCCGAACGCGCCGCGCCCTACGGCGGCACGGTCAGCGCCGGCCCCGCACCGGACGGCGGCTGGACCGTCCACGCGACCCGGAAAGGCAGCCATTCATGATCACTGTGCTCGTGGTGGGCGCCCAGCCGCTGCAGCGCTTCGGGTTTCGCATGCTGCTGGAGAGCACTCCCGACACCGAGATCGTCGGCGAGGCCGAGAACGGCGCCGAGGCCGTTCGGCGGACCACCGAGCTGCATCCCGACGTGGTGCTGATGGACATCCGCATGCCGGGCGTCGACGGGATCGAGGCCACCCGGCGCATCGTCGCCGCCGGCGGGCGTTCGCGGATCCTGGTGCTGACGACGTCCGACGTGGACCGGTACGCGCTCGCCGCGCTGCGGGCCGGGGCGAGCGGTTTCCTGCTCAAGGACACCCGCCCGGAGGAGCTGCTCGCCGGCATCCGGGCCGTCGCCGCCGGGGACGCGGTGATCGCACCGGCGCTGACTCGGCGGCTGCTCGACGCGTTCGCCGACCGGCTCGATGATGACCTCTGCGGGCCCGTGCGGGAGGATCCCCGGTTGGACTCCCTGACCGACCGCGAGCGCGAGATCCTCGTCGCCATCGGCCACGGCCTCACCAACGGCGAGATCGCGCAACGGTTCACGCTGTCGGAGTCGACGGTGAAGACCCACGTCGGGCGGGTCTTCGCCAAGATCGGCGCACGGGACCGGATCCAGGCCGTCACCCTCGCCTACGACCTGAGGCTCACCCGGCCGATCTAGCGCTTCATCTCGCGCGTCCGTCGGGGGCGCGACAGTAGTTCCCAGCCGCACCGCTTTCGGCTTGTTGACCTCAGTGCGCTCACACACGTTCGACGCTTCCTCAGGACCTGCGGGGGGAGACGGTCATGATGCCAATGCACATCTCGTCGCTGGTGCCGTCGCCCCACACCACGTGGCGCGGCGGCAGCTTGCTCAGCTGCGGCACCCGTTTGCGCAGCCCCGCGTCGTGCGTACACGTCACCCGCAGCGTGTCCCCCGGGCCGATCTCCACCGGCGACGGCAGCTTCACCAGCCGCTGGTTGTCGAAGTCGAACTGCGGCACGTCCAGCACGACCTTGGCCTTCGGCGTGCCCGGGTTGAGTTCGACCCTCATGGCCCGCCCGAGCATGTGCATGTGGCCGAAACCGGCGAACAGCGTCATCGGCGCCTCCACCTTGTGGTCGCAGGCCTGGGTGTCACCGGGCTTCGGCGCGCCGCCCTGGTTGCACTCCTCCACCTGACGGTCCGCCATCTCGCCGACCTCCGGCCCGAACCGCTTCGTCACATCCGCGATCGAGGTCGCCCGGTCACAGAGGGGACCCGACTCGTCGGCGGCGCAGGGCAGGTCGGTCGGCGCGTCGAGCGACCACGTCTCGAGTTCCCGGGTCTGCGGCGTGCCGTCCGTCAGCCGCAGCCGCACCGCCGAGCGGTCCGACCCGGCCGGCTTGCCGTCGGTCGCGAGCAGGTTGTAGTGGATCTGGAGGACGAGCAGGCTGCCCGGCTCCAGCCTGTGGCCGGCGTCCTGGGTGAGCAGCGTCTCCGTGGCGCCCGGCGCCCAGGTGTCCACCCACGCCGCGTCCCCCTCTTCCACCTCGGCGCCGTCCACGCCGGTCCCGCCGAAACACTGCCAGCCGAGGCCGGGGGTCTTCGCGTCCTGCTCGCGCACTGCGGCAGCGCCGCCCGGCGGCACCGCGTACACGATGGCGTGGTGCGCGATGGCGACGTTCTCCGGCATGAACTGGGTCCCGGTCAGGAACGCCGCCTTGGTCAGGCCCGGATCGATCATCTGGCACCGGTACTCGTCCGTGCCGCTGCCCTCCGGCGGCGCGGGCGTGTAGGCCTCGGCCATCCTCAGGTCGACGAACCGCTCGCCGGCGCGCAGCGGCTGCGGTGGAGCCGACGACCCGCCAGCGTGCGTGCTGTGCGAGCCGGCCGCGGCGGGCGCCGCACTGTTGTCGGCGTCCGACCCGCAGGCGACGACAGCGAACGCTGTCGCCAGCGCCATGGTGGCCGCCCCGAATCTCCGCAGTGGGCCGTCAAGTTTCGTCATGGCCTGAACGCTAGGCCCGATTCCGTCCTGTTTCGTCGTACTGCGGTCGTCATCTTCGGGGAGGGAGGTGGTACCACGGTCCCACCTCTCCGGAGCGCCGTTCGACACCCGCACGAGAATCGAGGCCCGTCGCAACTGGGCCCGAAGTCACTCGACGCCACCACGCTGGTGCGTGCGCTGGGCACCTGGTTCTGCCAACCGGCCTGAGCGCCGCATTAACCGTCGTCTCAGATTCGCTCGGTACGAGTAGGCGTCCGACAAAGCGATGTAACCCGTATGTAGGAGGCCAGTGATGGCAGTCAACACAGCGCCGTCCGGGGAAGCGCCGGCCGGCCGGTTGGCAGGCCGGTGGGTGCCGTGGTTGGTGATCGGCTTGTGGGTGGCACTGGCGGCGATCATGGTGCCGCTGAGCGGAAAGTTGAGCTCGGTCACCACCGACAGCGCCGTGGACACCCTGCCGGCCAGTGCCGAGTCCACCAAGGTGGCGGTACTGGAGGACAGTCTCCCCGGCGGGGAGGACAACACGTTCGTCTTCGTGTACCACCGCGCCGGCGGCATGACCGACGCCGATCGCGCGACGGTCGAGCGCCACTACAACACCCTTGCCAAGCGGTACCCGCCGAAGGTGGCGGCGGCGGACGGCGAGGACGACGAGGGCCCACCGACGAGACCCTCCACCGACGGCAGGGCGATGATGTTCACCCTCGAGGTGAGCACGACCTACGGCGTACCGGAGGCCATCGTCGGCCCGTTGCGTGACGCCGCGAAGGACCGCCCCGCCGGCCTGGAACTCGACGTGACCGGCCCGGCCGCGGTCGACGGCGACATGGACGCCGTCTTCGACGGCATCGACCTACAGGTCTTCCTCACCACCGTCGTCGTCGTCACGCTCCTGCTCATCCTCACCTACCGCAGCCCGGTGTTGTGGTTCATCCCGCTGGTGGTCGTGGGCGCGGCCGCACTGACCGCGATGGCGACCGTCTACCTGCTCGTCAAGGGCTTCGGCATCGTGGTCAACGACCAGAACTCGGCGCTGCTGACGATCCTGGTATTCGGCGTCGGCACGGACTACGCGCTGTTGATCATCGCTCGATATCGGGAGACACTGCGCCACCACGAGAACGTCCGGGTTGCGATGGTCCACGCGCTACGCGGCGCGGCGCCGGCCATCGTCGCGTCCGCGGCCACCGTGATCGCCGGCCTGCTCTGCCTGCTCGTCGCCGACCTGAACAGCACCAGCGGGTTGGGCCCGATCGGTGCGGCCGGCATCCTGTGCGCGCTGGTGGCCATGCTGACGCTGTTCCCGGCGGTGCTCGTGGTGCTCGGCAGGCGGATCTTCTGGCCGGCCATCCCGCGGTTCAGCACGACCGTGGAGGAGAAGCCGGGACTGTGGGGACGGCTTGGCGCCGCCATCAGCCGCCGCCGGTGGGTTGCGACGCTCAGCTCGCTCGGAATCCTCGGCGTGCTCGCCATCGGGCTGGCGGGCAACACCGGCGCCCTGCGGGAGCAGGACCAGTTCCTGTCCGCGCCGGAGTCGGTCACCGGCTTCACCGTTCTCCGCCAGCATTTCCCGGAGCTCGGCGGCCAGCCGATGACGATCTTCACGCGGCCGGCGTACCAGGAGCGGGTGCTCGACGCCGTCAAGGGCACTCCCGGCGTGGCAGTGGCCATCCCGGGTCAGGCCAGCGGTGGCTGGGCCGACATCTCCGTGTTCCCGACGGACGCGCCGGACACGGTCGCAGAGTACGACACGATCAAGCGGGTGCGCACCGCCGTGCACGCGGTGAGCGGGGCGGAGGCGATCGTCGGCGGGCCGAGTGCGGAGAACCTCGACACCGAGGTGACCACCAGCCGCGACGAGAAGCTGGTGATCCCGCTGGTGCTGGCCGTCGTCCTGATCATCCTCGGGCTGCTGCTGCGCGCGATCGTGGCCCCGCTGGTCCTGATGGCCACCGTGATCGTCTCGTTCGCCGCGGCCTTCGGCGGCAGCGTGTTCGTCTTCGACACGATCCTCGGGTTCAAGGGCATCGACTATTCGGTGCCGCTGCTGGCATTCCTGTTCCTGGTGGCGCTCGGCGTCGACTACAACATCTTCCTGGTCAGCCGGGCCCGGGAGGAGACCGTGCGTCTCGGCACCAGAGAGGGCATGCTCAAAGCCCTCTCCGCCACCGGTGGCGTCATCACCTCGGCGGGTCTGGTCCTGGCGGCCACGTTCGCGGTCCTCGCCACACTTCCGCTGGTGATGCTGATCGAGGTCGGGTTCCTGGTCGCCTTCGGCGTGCTGCTCGACGCCCTGCTGGTGCGGTCGGTCCTGGTGCCCGCCCTCACCCTGCTGATCGGCCGGCGGATCTGGTCGCCGAGCCGGCTGTCCCGTCCGACGTCGGAGCCGCCGGACGGTCGACAGTCGCTCGCCGAGGACGAGGAGCCCGCGCTGCGACGGTGAACGCGGCGGCACGGTCGAGATCCGGGACGGGCTCAGGCCCGTCCCGGATCTTTTCATGGCCCGGCGGTCGCCGCCCTCTGGTCCTGCGCCACGCGCCTGGGCTGGGGTCGGCGCACCGCGGTGTGCTGTCCCGACGCTGAGCCGCGCGGGGCCATGCCCGAGGGCCGCCGTCCCTTGCCCTGCGCCGCGCCGCCGGGGCGGGTCAGCGCAGCGCGGTGTCCTCCCCGGCGGTGAGCCGCGCGATCGGGGCGGGTGGGGCCGCGGCCGGAAGGTCGACCCGAAGCAGCGCGCCACCGCGTGCGGAGCGGGCGACGGTTGCCCGGCCATGGTGGGCGTAGACGACCCGCTGCACGATCGACAGCCCCAGACCGGATCCCGGCAACGCCCGGGCGCTGTCGGCACGGTAGAACCGGTCGAACACCCGCGGTACGTCGGCGGCGTCGATGCCGGGCCCGGCGTCGTCGACCTCGAGCACCGCCGACGCGCCCTCGGCGCGGAGCCGGATCTGGACCGGCTGGTCCGCGGGGGACCACTTGCCGGCGTTGTCGATGAGGTTGAGCACCGCCCGCTGGAGGCCGGCGGGTCGGCCGCTCACCCACACGGAGGTGAGGTCGAGCGCGATCTCGATGTCGGGCACGCGGGAACGCGCCCGGGTCGCGGCGGCCACCACCACGTCGGCGAGGTCGAGCAGTTCGGTGCTCTCGTCGGTGACGTCACCGTGCGCCAGGTCGGTCAGCTCGGCGGCAAGGGTGCTCAGCTCGGCCACCTGGGCACCGAGGTCGTTGAGCAGCCGGGTCCGGCTCTCCGCCGGCAGTGCGCTGTCCAGGGTGCCGCGCCGATCGAGCCGGATCAGCAGTTCGACGTTGAGGCGCAGGCTGGTGAGCGGGGTCTTGAGCTCGTGGGCGGCGTCCTCGGCGAGCAGTCGCTGGGCCCGCCGTGAGTCCCGGAGCGCGGCGAGCATGTCGTTGATCGACTGGATCAGCCGCCGGATCTCCCCACCGCCCTCATCCGGGATGTCGGCGTCGAGATCCCGGGTGTGCGCGACGCGTACCGCGGCGGCGGCCAGCCGGTCGATCGGTGCCAGACCGGTCCGCGCCACGGTCCGCCCGACAAGGGCGCCGCCGGCCACGCAGAGCAGCCCGATCAGCAGCATGCCCAACCCGAACCGGGTGATCGGGCTGTCGTCGGCGACGCGGGCCACCTGGACCGCGCCGTCGCCCGCCCGCAGCGTGTAGATGAGGTAACCGTCGCCATCGCTGTCGTTCGACTCCATCAGGTCGGCCGACGCGCCCTGCGCCACGCGCCCGGCGTGCTCGCTGACCGGGGGCAGCGCGGGTTGGCCGGCCGGCGTCCGGGTCGAGCCGTCGGGCAGGATGACCCGCTCCAGCCGACCGGATCCGGGATACGGCGGTAGCTGGACCTGCGCCAGACCGGCGCGCTCCGCATTCGTCGCCAGGACGCGGGAGTCGGCGCGTAGCTGATTCTCGGCGGTGTCCTGCAGCTCCGAGTCCAGTAGCTCGATGGCCACCTGGAAGGCCACGAACACGCTGGCCGCGATGGCCGTCGCCGCGATCACCGTCAGCCTGGTCCGCAGGGACCTCCGGCGCCACCATCGGGTCAGCCGGCGCGGTTCCCGGCCGGCGGGCATGCTCACGGAGGAGTCTCCCGCAACGTGTATCCCAGGCCGCGCAGCGTGTAGATCAATCGCGGCTCACCCTCGGCCTCCATCTTGCGGCGCAGGTAGCTCACGTATACCTGGAGGTTGTTGGCGGTGGCGCTCATGTCGAAGCCCCAGATCGCCTCGAACAGCGCGTCGCGGGTCAAGACCCGGGTCGCGTTGCGCACGAGGACCTGCAGGAGGGAGAACTCGGTCCGGGTCAGGCGCAGCGGCCGCCCGCCCCGCCACGCCTCGAACCTGTCGGGATCGAGCCGGACGTCGGCGAACGACAGGACCTGCGACTCCCCGTCGGTCGGCGTGCGCCGGCGCAGCAGGGCCCGCACCCGGGCCAGCAACTCCTCCGTGGCGAAGGGCTTGGGCAGGTAGTCGTCGGCGCCCGCGTCCAGCCCCGCGACCCGGTCGGAGACCTGGTCACGGGCGGTCAGCATCAGCACCGGCAGATCCTGACCCGCGGCCCGCAACCGCCGGCAGGTCTCCAACCCGCCGAGGCGGGGCATCATCACGTCGAGGATCAGCAGGTCCAGCGTGTCACCGCCGGCCCCACCAACCCCGTCGAGCACGGCGAGACCGTTGGCGACGGTGCTGGTGTCGTAACCCTCGACCTGGAGCACCCGCTCCAGCGACTCACGGATGGCCGCGTCATCATCCGCGATCATGATGTGCACGGAGGCCCGCCCCCTTCCAGTCGATGCTTTTGCCGCTCATTGTCCCCGGTCAACCTGAGGCCAGCATTAGCGCGTCGCTGGGGACCGCGTTGTCACGGATACCTGAGTGCCTGTGAAATAGGGAGTGTGAGCGGCCATGCCGAGGCTGGTCGACCACGGCGGCGTTGCGTGGTGACATGCGGTGGGCACTTGCGGTACGAGCGGAGGTAACCACACCGTCCCGTTCGTCTCTCAAGGCCACACATGACCTTCTACCTACCACTACTTCGGGACCTGGGCCGCCGACGGCACCCTGTCCCGCCTGTACAACCACCTGCGCGAACAGGCCCGTCAGGTTGACGGGCGCACCACCGATCCGATCGCAGCCACACGCGCGTTGCTGGGACATGTCAGTGTTCCGTGGATGCCTGCGCTCATCGCGCGGGGTGGCGTGCCCACCCCGCGCCCACACAGGTCGAGGACACATGCGCACCACCACGATCCGCGACAGGAGGCATCGTGCTCGCTGAACCCACCGGCAGCCCGGACACGATCCTCGTCTGTATCCGGGGCAACTCCGGCTCCGGCAAGAGCAGCATCGCCCGCGAGCTACGACGCCGGCACGGCCGGGGTTGCGCCCTGGTCGAGCAGGACTACCTGCGCCGCATCCTGCTGTGCGAACGGGACAAGCCCGGCGGCATCGCGCCTGCGCTGATCGAGCAGACCGTGCGGTTCGCCCTCGACCACGACCATCACGTCGTGCTGGAGGGCATCCTGCACACCAGCCGCTACCGGAGCATGCTGACCGCCCTGCGGGACGACCACCGCGGCCGGTCGCTGTTCTGCTATCTCGACGTGTCCCTGGCCGAGACCCTTCGCCGGCACCTCACCCGCCCGCAGGCCGGCGAGTTCACCGCCGAGCACATGAGCGGCTGGTACGCCGCCCACGACGTCCTGGGCTGGCCCGACGAACTCGTCCTACCCGAGACCACTGGGCTGAACGAGGCCGTCAAGGCCATCGCCGCTGTGGCCGGGCTGCCCCAGACCGGACGCGACGACGACCTGCTACCGAACGTTCCGTCCCAGTGAGCAGCTCAGTCGGCTACGGGCCGCCGGAATGATCTCCCCGCACCTGGGCGGGCAGGCGATACATTCATTCCCCTGGTATGAACCTCGCCGCGATTCGGGAAGACGTCGCCGTCATCGATGCCCTCCTCCGGGACATCGCTGACCGCCCGGTGGACCTGACGGATCCGGACTGGCAGGCGAAGCTGTCAGCCGCCGCGCCGCCTGCGGAGGAAGCCGGGGTGGCAGCCGAGGCCGCTGCGGCCCTGACCGCTCTGCTGGACATCTACGAATCTGGTGACGAGGCAGCCAGGGACGAGGTACGTCGGATCTTCCGCGCACATCGAGCCTTCAGTTGGGGGGTCGGGCTCAGCGGCGAGTGGCCGTCCGCCGCCGCCGAACACGACGTTCGGCGGCACGGCATCGGGTCGGCTAGCGGCGGCTCCACTGCTGGTTGGTCTGGCCGGTGCAGGTCCAGAGGACGAGCTTGGTGCCGTTGGCGGTGCCCTGGTTGGTGGGGTCCAGGCAGAGGCCGGACTGCACCCCGGTGATGGTGCCGTTCGCGTTGACGTTCCACTGCTGGTTCGCGCCGCCGTGGCAGTCGTAGATGGTGACCAGGGTCCCCGGGGAGGTGCCGTAGCCGGCGGCGTCGAGGCACTTGTTGCCGTACACGGTCAGCGCCTTGGCGGTCGTGTACGTCCACTGCTGGTTCGTGCCGCCGTGGCAGTCCCACAGGTGCACCTGGGTGCTGTTGGTGGTGGAGTAGCCGGGGACGTCGACGCACCTGCCGGACCGGGCGCCCACGATGGCGGTGGTCTGTCCACCGCCGCTGCCCGGGTCGCCGATGCTGCCGGGCACCGACTGCAGAGCGCTGTACCAGCGAGCGGCCATCTTGTCGTAGCCGCCGGCCGTGGGGTGTACGCCGTCGAGCAGGTCGGCGGTGGTGAGGGCGCTGTGCATGTCGACCAGGCGGACCCGCTTGCCGGCGTTCACCTTGCTCTGCACGATGCCCGGGATCGCCGCGTTGAAGGTGCGAACGGCGGCTTCCTGGTTGCTGTTGGAGAGGGGAGTGAGCTGCGCCACGAACACTTCTGCGTTGGGCGCGGTGGTGGTGATGCGGTCGATCAGCGTGGAGAGTCGGTTCGGCGCGGTGCTCACGTTGTAGTTCTGCAGGATGTCGTTGGTGCCGATGTGCAGTAGGACGGTCTGCGGCCGTTGGGTGTTGAGCCAGCCGACGATGTTCGCGTCGATCTGGTCGATGCGCCAGCCGGGATGCCCCTGGTGGTCGTGGTCACCCAGGCTGGCCGGCCCGTTGAACTGCGACCCGACGAAGTCCACTGTGTACCGGCCGCTGACCAGACGCTGCCAGAGCCCGATGCGGTATCCGCCGGGCACCTGTGTGCCCTCGGTGATGGAGTCGCCGAGCGGCATCACCCGTACGCCGCCGTTGGACTCCGCGCTGGCCGGGCCGCCGGGCGTCAGCACACCGGCGGTCACGACACCGAGCGCGGCGAGTGTCGCGAGCCATCTTGCCCTCGTTCGCATAAGCCTCTCCTGCCTCAACACTGGGACGAGTGTGAGCGTTAACAACGAAGATTGTAGATGTCCTTTGCGGGCCTGGTCTACCGCGACCCGCAGGCCGGCGGCTCACCGCGCAGGGGTCACCTGGCTTCGCGCGGAGTCGTCGGCTGCTCCTCGTTGCGTGGTGAGGTTGGGCCGGGGCTGCCCGATGGTTGTCGAGCTGTCGGTGCGCTCGGCGACGAGCCGGGCCAGCTCGTCGAGAGTCTGCTGCGAGAGGTGGCCGGTCGACAGGCTGGACCACCAGCCCGTCCGCCACCGGATCAGATGCCGTGGCCAGAACGGGAGGCTCTCGTTCTCCCGTCGGCGTCGGTCGGCGCAGGTGACCGTCTCGTCCAGGACGAGCACGGCGTCGTCGGTACAGAGGATGCGTTGCCGGCGAACGCGATTTGCCAGCAACCGCAGACCGTCGTCGGAGCGCAACTGTCGTACCACCTGCCGCATCGCGTCGGCGTCCAGCACCTTCTGCCCGGACACGGCCAGCAGTCGTCGACGGTCCGCCCACTCGTGCCGCAGGTAGGCCACCGTGACCCAGGTCGCCACCAGGCCGGCGAGGGCGTAGACGACCGGCGTCATGGCGGCCGTGACCTGCGGGTGCGTGTCCTTCGCCCACAGTGACGCTCGGAGCGACAGGGGTAGGGCCGCCACGGTCGCGACCGCCCACACGATCCCCCTGAGCCGCTGGCCCCACCCGATCCGGACGAACGCCATGACGGCCGCCGGGACGACGATCAGCGGGAGGAACGGCCAGGCCAGCAGCCGGGTGGTCGTACCCCAGGCCACGGCGGCGACCGCAGCCGCGGGCCAGAAGGCCGTGTAGAGCAGCGCGACGAAGAAGATTACGCCCCAGAGCGTGTGGCCGACCGGAGGCTGCGGCAGCCCCGACTCCCGGTACAGGGCGATGCCCAGCCCGGTGAACAGCGCCAGCAGTCGGACGCAGGCGTTGGCGAACGTGCTGAACGCCCAGTTGCCGGGTGGCATCACCGTGGATCGCACTCTGTTCACCAGTAACCCGGCAACCCAGATCGCGGCGATGATGCCGACGGCGGCAGACCCGCCGGCAGCCCATCCCATCCGCGGCCCCGCACCCTGGAAGATCGCGCCGGCGCCGAAGGTCAGAATGACGAGTAGGGGGGTCACCAGCGTGTTCCACCGCAGTAACCGCGCGGCGCGAAGCTGCGGCCCCGGCTCGTGCAGCCGGGACAACTGCGCCCGGACGGTTGGCCAGTCGAACAGCAGCCTTCCCTGACTGGCCTGGTCGATCAGCGCCAACCGGAGGTGGCGGCTCAGTTGTGCCGGCACCGCCGGTAGCCGCCCGGCGTACCTGTAGGCCGCACCCCGCAGCAGCATGCTCTTCGACGAGAACGACTCCTCCAGGATCGTCTCGGCCGTCGACGGCTCGGCGAGGAGCGTGCCCTGCACGGCCCACAGTTGGTAGTGCCGCCGCTGGGATGCCCAGGCGGCGTCGAGCAGTGTCGTGACGCTGGCTCGAATCGAGGCGGGCACGTCCTCGGGTCGGCCGGCGAGACCGGTGTCCAGGAGGTCCAGCAGGTGCAGGCTGTCGGGGGGCCACTGGAAGGCGAGCGGATCGTCCGGGGCGGCGAGCGTCGCCGCGCCTCGGGCGAGAATCCCGCCGGCCGACGCGATCAGGGCCGTCACCGCCTCGCCGTCCTGGGTCTGGAGCAGGGCGACGGCGGTCTCCCGCCAACGGCCGTCGAGGAGCAGGGCCTCGACGGGCACCCGGTTCGGCTCGCGGATGACCACGCAGGTGGCGAAGTACTCCTGGAACCGGCGGTGGGCGAAGGTGAACGGCACCTCGTCGCCCGGGCTTCCGCCCTCCGGCGCCTGAGCCAGCTTGACGTACTCCAGGGCGTCCAACAGCCTGTGCAGCCGGGCTGGGTCGATCGGCCGGCCGTCGATCAGAATGCCGTCGAGCAGCCTGGCCACCTGTGCCCGGGAGGGGCTCAGCCCGACGCCGAACTCGGCGGTCAGGCGAAACGCGATCTCCTCGGCGACCTGCCGCAGCTCGTCCGGGTCCACCGAGAACCGCTGGCCGATCCGCTCCCGATCCCTTTCCAGCCGGCTGCGCACGAAGGTCTCGAAGATCGCGTGCGAGGAGTTCGGAAAGGCGCCGGTCGTCCGCACGTGCTCGCACAGCAGGCCGAGCAGCATCGGGTTTCCGGACAGTCGGGTCACCATCGGGTCGGCGCCGGCCAGGGCGGCGTACACCTGCCCCTCGGCGTCGGGTGCCAGGTCCGCCTTGCGGATCAGTTCGCGCTTCTGTCGGTCGGTCAGCCGTTGGACGGTGAACCGGGGCCAGCCGAAGCGGCGCGGGCCCTTGAACTCGCGGGAGGCGATCACGCCGGGGCTGACGTTCATCCCGTGCAGGAAGTCGTAGAGGGCATCGGCGTAGCGGCCCACGGTGGCGTCCAGCTCGGTGGCGGTGAGCACCTCCGGGATCTCGTCGAACGAGTCGAACAGGAACAGCCAGGTGCCGTCCCGCATGCCCGAGGTGAACTCGTCGTCCAGGAACTGCTCGACGTCGCGGCTGTTGGCCCGGTTGAGCTGGTCCAGCACGAACGACCGGACGGTCTCCGCGTCCAGACGTCCGTCCACCGGGCGCAGTTGCTTCAGGTTGACGTAGAGCGGGATCCGGCTGTCCAGCCGAGGGTGTCGCATGGCCCGGCCCGCGAGCGCCCGCGCCGCGTTACGCATCGCCACGCTCTTGCCCGACCCCGGTTCGCCCTGCAGGACGATCAACCGCTCGGTACTGCGTTGCAGCGCCGAGGACAGCGACTTCTCCCGACGGAGGTCGTCGCGCCCGCGATGCAGTCGACGGGGCAGGAGGAAGCGTCGACCGCCCTCCATCTCCACCTCGGCTTCCAGCCGGGCGAACCGATGGTCGCGCCACTCCTCGCGCTCGTCGAGGCGTCGCAGCTGACTCTCGACGTGGTCGGCGAACAAGGCGCGCCGTCGCACGCGTCGAGGATCGCGGCGCCGGTCCCACCACCCCTTGAGCTGACGGACGACGACAGCCGCGCCGCGCAGGAGCGGTGCCAGCGAGACCAGCGTCGCCGTCGCCATCAACGCCCCGAACAGCCACGGAGCCCACGTGGGCCGGCCGATTCCCAGGCCGGACAGAAGGGCGAGGAAGAGCTCGTACAGGTTGGCCGAGCCACCAGGATCCGGATCGTTCTGATCCACGTGTCACCCCTCCGGACGGCGGCTGATAGTCCACGCTATCGATTCGACGTCGGCGCGACGGTCGGCAATGAGACAGACCCGGCATCCGCTGTCCGGGCGGCGGGGACCGGCCTTGTCCGCGCATAGATGCCCACCTATAGTTGCGCGAATCGCGCACCTTCCTGACCGTGGTGCCGCGGTGGGGTCGTCGAAGCGCTTCGATGATTCGTCGTTCAGGCCCGTCAGCCGGGTGTCGAGCCTGGCCACACCGGTCTTGGCGCTGAATCGCGCCTGTCGTACGACAAGAGGAGAACCGCATGCGGAAGTGGCGCCTTCGGCGCGGAATCACCGCGCTCGCGCTTGCCCTGCTGGCCCTACCCGCCGTTCCCGGCACCGCGCTCGCCGAACCGACCTACCCGTTCCGAGATCCCCACCTGCCGGTGAACGCCCGGGTCGACGACCTGCTCGGGCGGCTCACCCTGGACGAGAAGATCTCCTGGCTGCACCAGTACCAGCCGGCCGTACCCCGACTGGGCATCGGCCTGTTCAAGACCGGCACCGAGGCCCTGCACGGGGTCGCCTGGTCGACCGACATCGACAACAACGGCGCGGTGGTGAAGGCCCGCGGCACGGTCTTTCCGCAGCCGGTGGGCATGGCGAGCACCTGGAACACCGACCTGGTCCGGCAGGTGGGTTCCGCCGTCGGCGACGAGGCGCGCGGCTATCACGCGCAGAACCCCCGGGTGTGGGGTCTGAACCTCTGGGCACCGGTGGTCAACCTGCTGCGCGACCCCCGGTGGGGCCGCAACGAGGAGGGCTACTCGGAGGACCCGGTGCTCACCGGCGCCATCTCCACCGCGTACGGCTCCGGGATGACCGGCGGCGACCCGGACCACCTGAAGAGCGCCCCTACCCTGAAGCACTACCTGGCCTACAACAACGAGGTCCGGCGAGACGTCACCTCGTCCAACGTGCCACCGCGGGTGCTCAACGAGTACGACCGCGCCGCCTTCGAGCCGGCCATCGCCGCCGACGCCGCGACCGGGATGATGGCCGCGTACAACCTGGTCAACGGGCGTCCCGCGACCGTCGACCCAGACCTGGACACCGTGGTACGCGGCTGGACCGACCAGTCCCTGATGCACGTCACGGACGCCTGGGCGCCGAACAACCTCGTCAACTCCCAGAAGTACTACCCCACCCAGGCGGAGGCCAACGCGGCGATCGTCAAGGCCGGCCTCAGCAGCTTCATCACCGACGACACCAACGCCCAGCCGACCGTCACCGCCGTCAAGCAGGCGCTGGCCACCGGCCTGCTGACCGAGGCGGAAATCGACGCCCGGATCCGCGACATCCTGAACATCCGGTTCCGGCTGGGCGAGTTCGACCCGGGCGGCGGCCGGTACGGCGGCATCACCCCGGACGTCATCAACAGCCCGGAACACCAGCGACTCGCCCGGCAGGCTGCCGGTGAGGCCATGGTGCTGCTGAAGAACTCCCGGCAGGCTCTCCCGCTGGACCCGGCCCGGACCCGCAAGGTCGCCGTACTCGGTCCGCTGGCCGACACCCTCTACTCCGACTGGTACGGCGGTGACCTGCCTTACCAGGTGACGGCGCTCGACGGCATCCGCGAACGGCTGGGCGCGTCCGCCAGCGTCGACGGGCTCGACGGGGCGGACCGGATCGCGCTGAAGGACCCGGCGACCGGCCGGTACGTCACGGCCACCGGCACCACCGACGCCGACCCGGTCGCCGCGACCGGCGACACCGCGTCACTCGCCGCCCAGTTCGACGTGGTGGACTGGGGCCAGGACGTGGTGACGCTGCGCAACGCCGCCAACGGCCGTTACCTCGGCTACAACTGGGGGCCGTTCGTCACCCGCGACGAGCAGCCGAACGGCTGGTACGTGCAGCAGCAGTTCAAGCTGGAGCCGCAGGCCGACGGAACCGTGGTGCTGCGCTACGTCGGCTACGAGACCAAGGAGAGCTGGTTCGGGGCCGAGAAGTACGTCACCGTCGGCGACGACGGTGCGCTCAAGCTCGGCGCTTCCACGCCCGACACGGCGACCCACTTCAGTCGCGAGCTGCTCAGCAGTGGGATCGACCGGGCCGTTGCGGCGGCCAGGGTGGCCGACACCGCCGTGCTGGTGGTCGGCAGCAACCCGTTCATCAACGGCCGTGAGGCGCACGACAGGTCCTCCACGGCGTTGAGCGCCGGCCAGGAGGCGCTGGTCAAGGCCGTGGTCAAGGCCAATCCGCGGACGGTGCTGGTGCTCCAGACCAGCTACCCGGTCACGCTCAACTGGGAGCAGGAGCACGTGCCCGCCGTGGTGTGGACCACGCACGCGGGCGCCGAGACCGGGCACGCCATCGCCGACGTCCTGTTCGGCGACCGCAACCCGTCCGGAAAACTCACCCAGACCTGGTACCGCTCCGACCGGCAACTGCCGCCGGACCTGCTGGAGTACGACATCATCTCGTCCGGGCAGACCTACCTGTACAGCAACGCGACACCGCTCTACCCGTTCGGCCACGGGCTGTCGTACACCCGTTTCCGGTACGGCGAACTGCGTACCGCCGCCCAGTCGGTCGCGGCCGACGGCACCGTGCGGGTCAGCGTCGACGTGACGAACGTGGGCACTCGGGCCGGCTCGGAGGTGGTGCAGCTCTACACCCATCAGCGCACGTCCCGCGACACGACCCCGATCCGTCAGCTCAAGGCGTTCCAGCGGGTGGAACTCGCGCCCGGGCAGACCCGGACCGTGACGCTGCGGGTGCCCGCCGCCGACCTGGCGCACTGGGACGTCACCCGCAGCCGGTGGGTGGTCGAGTCGTCCACCTACGACCTGATGGTCGGGGCGTCCGCCGGGGACATCCGGGCCCGGGCCGCGGTGCGTGTGCGCGGGGAGACGATCCCGGCGCGCGACCTGTCCCGGCCCACCCGGGCGGAGACCTTCGACAGGTACGCGGGGGTCCGGCTCGTCGACGAGACGAAGCCCAGCGGTACGGCCGTCGGCGCCACCGAGGCCGGTCAGTGGATCTCCTTCGCCGGTTCGGCGCTGCGTCCCGGCGCGCATACCTTCACCGCGAAGGTCGCCAGGGCCGGCGCGGGTGCCGGCACCATCCAGATCCGGTTGGGGTCGCCCACCGGCCGGCTGCTCGGCACGGCCACCGTGCCCAGCACCGGCGACGACTACCGGTACGTGAGCACCGGCACCGAGTTGGCCCGAGCTGTCGGCACCCATGACGTGTACCTGGTGTTCGACTCCCCGCTGCGGTTGGCGGAATTCACCATCAGGTGACCGGAGGTCCGGGGCCGGTTCGACAGTCGACTCGGCCCCGGGCCCCTGGTTGGTCAGCTCGCCGTGCAGCTCAGCGTCGGTGTGCTGGGCGCGCCCGAGGACGAACCGAGGAACCCGAACGTGGTGCTCGCGCCGGCCGCGAGTGCGCCGTTGTAGGCGACATTGCGGGCGGTGACCGCGGATCCCTGGCTCGTGACGGTCGCGTTCCATGCCTGGGTGACGTTCTGGCCGCCGGCGAAGGTCCACGTCACGGTCCAGTTACTGATCGCCGAGGTCCCCGCGGTGACCCGTACCTCGCCCTGGAAGCCGCCGGTCCACTGGCTGGTCACCGCGTACGTCGCGGTGCAGCCGGTGGTGGGCGGCGGCGTGGTGGGCGGGGGCGTGGTGGGTGGCGGCGTGGTGGGCGGAGGTGTGGTGACGGAACCACCCCAGCCGGCGGTGGAGTCCAGCCAGGCGGCGCGTCGCAGCATCCAGTCCCGCATGACCTGGACCTGCCCCTGCCAGGTGGGCGAGGTCGGGGTGCGGAAGAAGCTGACCGTCGGCGACGTCAGGTTGGGCCAGCGTTGGAAGTTGCGCTGGGCCGCGTTGGTCAGCGGTGTCGCGAGAGCGTTGATCCGGGTCTGGAGCGCGGCGTCGGAGAGCAGGCCGCGTCGCAGCGTCTGCCAGCGTGACCGGGCCTGGTTGACGAACGCGGGGTCGCGCAGCAACTGGGCGAACCAGTCGTTGGCCGACGGCTGCCGGGTCTGCTGGTGCTGCCAGCCCGACACCTGGTCGTTGGCGAAGAATCCACCGACGCCGAAGCTCAGGTCGAAGTCCCACAGCGGACCCGCGAAGATCTTGCTGTCCCGGTCCTTGTAGAAGTGCGAGCTGCGGACGTAGGCGTCCATCTCCCGGCTCAGCTCGTTGACGATCATGAGGTCGACGAAGGAGTCGACGTCGATGTACTTGCGGTATCCGGTGGTCGGGTCGGCGAAGTTCGACGAGTGCAGCACGTCGTTGAACTCCTGGAGGTGACCGCGCAACCAGTCGCGTTGCTGCGGTTGCAGGGGCGACGGATCGGCAACCTCAAGGTAGTTCCAGCAGGTCGCCGCCGGTCCGGTGCACGGCAACGTCGGCTCCTCGGCCGCCATCCACTCGAACTTCCAGATGTACCCGCCCTGGATCTTCGGCAGGGTCACGTCGTCGGAGTCCAACTGCTTGAGGTCGAGGCGGTCCTTGGAGTTCTTGATCGTTTCCATGAACATGTAGACGCCCATGTAGTCGCTGGCACCTACCGGTCCGGTGTCCGTGTTCAGGTAGAACTCGGCGAACGCGTAGCGCGGAGCCGGCAGCCCCATCTCGCGCCCGAGGTCGTAGACGAGCGCCTCGCGGATCAGCGCCTTGTCGGGGAACGGGCCGCGCAACACCCAGTCCGAGTCGGCGGGCATGCCCAGCACCGGGTGGTCGGCGTCGTCATCCTCGTTGTCCCAGAACTCGACCCGGAACGGCGTCTTCTCGAACGTCGCGGACGAGTTGCCGCGCAGCCGGAATCCCGCCCGGGTGCTGAGCGTCGGGGCGGCCGAAAGTGACGTGGTGCCGCCGCTCGTCGGTTCGAAGATCATGGTGGTGGCGTCGAGGTACTCGCGGTCGGGCCGGCCCGCACCGTACGAGTCGATCAGCACCACCGGCAGGTCGTGGGCGGTGGTGACGTTCTGCGCGGCGTACATGGCGGTGCCGGGTGCACCCGTTGGCGTCTGGCCGACGAACGCCTGTGCCCGCAACTGGGTGGTGCGGGTGAAGCGCAGCGCCGAGCCCGCGTAGAGCGACGACTGGGCGGTGGGCGGCTGCCCATCGGTGGTGTAGCGGATCTGGGCGCCGCTGACCGTGCTGCCCAGCGTCACCGCCAGCTCCCCCTGGAAGGTGCCGCTGGGCACGGAGAAGGTGATGTCGCCGACCAGATCGTCTGCCGCGGTCGGTGCGGCGCCGGGATCGGCGGCCTCGGTGCCGGCGAGGAGTTCGCGGACGGGTTCGGCGACCTGGGTTGCGGCGACGGGCTCGGCGCCGGCCTGTGGCGAATGCACCACGAGGAGGCCTGCGGCGAAAACGGTGGCGGCGACGATCCCGGCGGCACGAAGGGCCACCACCGGAAGACCGGTGTTGCGGGTGGTCATGCGCACGATGCCTCCTGTTCTGATCGGGTGGGAACGGTCAACTCCGGGAGCGCCGCAGGCGGGTTGGCGCGGAAGTGGCGGCGTAGCGTCCGTCGCCATGGCACGTCGGGAAGGTCCAGCCGGAGGGCCGCGAGCCCGGTCGCGTACTTCGAGATGCGTACGGGCCGGGACCCGCGCTGCCACAGGGTGCGGTCGACAAGCGAGGGAGCCGAGCTGGTCTTGGTCTCGACGACGGCGATGCCGGGCAGTCGCAGTGTGCGGTCACCGTCCTGCCAGGTGAGGCCGGTGTCGATGGTGACTCGGCTCGCGGTCGCCGGCAGCAGCAGAGTGGAGCGACGGTAGCTGGTGACCAGCACCGGCTCGAGCGGGCTGGCCGCGAGGTCGGACAGGATCGACTCGCGGTCGAGTACACCGTTCACGAACCCGCGTCCGGACCGGACGGTGCGGCGGTCCTCGACGAGATACGGCAGTCGGTGCTTGGTGACCCGTCCACGTGCTCCGCTGATCTTCACTTCCAGCCAGCACTGGGCCGAGTCGAGGTAGGTCCGGGTCCGTACCTTGAAGCGCCTGCGCCGCCGGTACGCGGCGCAGTGGTAGCTGGCCAGACAGGGCGTGTCGAAGTACACCGACTCGTAGCGGAAGGTGCGCTCACCATCGATGTCCAGCACCCGGGCGTACGGGACGAACTGGTCCAGCAGGTGCGGCAGCTCGTCCACCGCGATCACGTACTTGCGGTCCACCCTGCTCTGCAGCGCCGCTCGGTCGATCACCTCGGCGAGTGCGATCGGTGCCAGCCCCGCCAGCGGTGGCGCGGTCACCGGACCGCTCCGATTCGTACCCGCTTGCTGGTGCCGGCCGCCGTGCTGCGCCGGGCGACCGAGTACCGAACGTCGACCACGGTGGTCTCGTTGACCATGTCGAGCCGCTGGACGATGGCGTTGTGCACCCGGGCGTTGAGCAGTTGCTCCAACTGGGCGACGAGAGCGACCTGATCGGTGACCGCGGAGTCGAGCACCATGATCTGGTGCCGGTAGTGCCGGAGCAGCCGCCGGTGGTCACCGACGAACATGACCGCGACGATGAGCGCCATCAGGCCCGCGCTGAGCCAGACCGAGGTGGTGCTGAGCGCGCCGAGAATGCCCAGTGCGAGAGCGGAGAAGTAGTACGCGACCTCGTGCTGGTCGAGCTCCGTCGATCGGAGTCGGATGATGGAGAGCACCCCGAACAGCGCCAGCCCCAGCCCGAGCCCGGCGCCGACGTCGCTGGCGCTCAGCGCGCTCGCCACCGCGAGGACGCCGACGTTGACCCCCAGATAGGCGACGACCAGGTCGCGCCGGCGGTGCCGCGGGAAGTAGAGCCCGAACACGAGCAGCGCCACCGCGCAGATGTCGATCGCGAACAGGACGAGCTGCGACATCGCTGGGGTTCCTCCTGGTCAGCCGCCGGAACGGACCGACGTTGGGCCGCCGTCGCTGCGTGGCGACCTGCGGAAGGTGGCCGGACCTCCGGGTTACTTTTCGGTAAACTTTCGGTATTTCGCTGGTGACTGTAAGCAGAACATCAACGTAAGTCAATGTGTGATCCATGCGGCGCTCCCGGCCCCCGGGCTGCCTGGCGAGGGTTCGGTGCGGCTGACGTGGGCGGTGCCGAGGGCGGTGCCTTGACTTGTTGGGTCGCCGAAACTTTCGGAACCTTTCGGCGTCGCGGCGTCTCGATTGATCGGGGCCCGGGGCGGGTTGACCGTCGGCGAGGTCCGGGGTGGCCGCTGACTCTCTCGTGCCGGCCGGCGTTGGCGGGGCTCAGCAACCGCGGTGCCTGTGGAGCTGATGCCGCAGACGAATCAGGCGAGAGGGCCCATGGCAGTGGTGTCGCGACGCACCGCGCGCGGTGACGCACCGCGCGCGAGGACGCACCGTGCGCCGGGACGCCTGTCGGTGATGCCGTAAGCGATTCAGCTCCAAAGGAGGGTCGCGCCACCCGCGCTCCCGGTGCCGACGGCGCCGGCTGGCGAGCCCCGCCTCGTCGCTACGGATTCGTCGGACGACGTGAGCAGGGGTACGCGGTCGGTGTGGCCGATCTGCCCGGTAGGAGGTCATTTCTGCATAGACGCCTTCCAATTGACGGTTGCATTCGTCAGACGTGTGACCTACGCTCCCAGTAAGAATTTCGGGGCGGTTAACAAAGAGTGCGGTCGGGGCGACGGAAGTCCCCACCGGCCCTTAGTGGCGTCGCTGTTCCGTACTCGTCGCTCGATACGCGCTTTGGGCACCACATCGACGACCAGTGGGAGGAACAGACGTGAAGTCAGCCGTATCCACCGCTCGAGTGTCATTGTTGGCGGTGGCGGCGCTTGTCGCCGCCACGTTGCCGGCCGTGATGACAAACTCGCTGCCGGCCTCGGCCGCAGCCCAGGCCACGTACTACGTCGCCCCGGACGGTAACGACGCCAACCCCGGAACCCTGCAATCGCCGTTCCGGACCCTGGAGCGTGCGCGGGATGTCGTTCGTACGGTAAATGCGAACATGACCGGCGACATCAACGTGTATCTGCGCGGTGGGAGTTATCCGATCGGCGGCACTGTCGAATTCGGTCAGAGTGACTCCGGCACCAACGGATTCCGGGTCGTCTACGGTGCGTACGCCAATGAGAAGCCGATTCTCGACGGTGGCGTCCAGGTGACCGGTTGGACCCAGCACAGCGGCAACATCTGGAAGGCGCCGTTGGACCGCGCCAACAAGCTGCGTGCGCTCTACGTCAACGACAAGCGTGCCTACATGGCGTCGAAGACGATCAGCTCGGGCGGGTGCTACGGGACGTACAACATCACGGCCGGTCAGGCCGCATGGGCCTGGGAGTCGGGGTCGCAGTGTGACGGCGCCAGGTACAACCTGAACGATTTCCCCGCCGTTCCGCGCAACCAGGACGACATCGAGATCGAGACGGGAACGACCTGGACCACGGCCATCGTGGGCGCCCGCCAGGTGACCACGAGTTCCGACGGCGCGAGCCGGGTCGCCCTGTTCCAGCAACCGGGTGCGGCCATCGCCCAGGGTGCCTTCAACGGCAACGCCCAGGTCGGCGGCACCCACAAACTCATGAACGCGTACGAGTTCCTGGACGCGCCCGGCGAGTTCTACTACGACAAGGGCGCCAAGACGGTCTACTACTACAAGGCCAGCGCCGAGAACATGCAGACCGCGACGGTCTATGCGCCGAACAACGTGACCACCGTGCTGCGGGTCGCTGGCACCTCGACGAGCAACCACGCCCGCAACATCACGTTCTCCGGCCTGACGGTGCGGCACTCGGACTGGAACCTGTTCAACGTCGCCGGTTCGTCCTACAAGCAGGCGCAGCAGGGCAACCTCGGAGCCCAGGCGTACGCGAAGGGCAACTTCCACGTCTACTACTACCGCAACGTGGACGTCACTCCCGGCATCATCCAGATCCAGAACGCCGACGGCCTGCTGCTGCAACGCAACCGGATCGAGCACACCGGCGCTGACGGAATCAACATGGTCAACGACGTGCAGGGCACCCAGTTGATCGGGAACGCCACCAACGACATCGCCGGGTCCGCCATCACCGTGGGCCATCCCCAGCACGTCTACATCGGAGACGGCACGTCGACCAACCGGGAGAAGTACTCCGCTCAGGTCGAGGGGCTGCCGAAGAACATCGACATCAAGAACAACTACCTCTACGACAGCGCTGTCCTGTTCAACGGGCACAGCCCCATCTCGGCGTACTTCGCCGACACCCTGACCATCCAACGCAACCGGATCGAGAAGACCCCGTGGTCAGGCATCACCCTGGGTTGGGGCTGGTGGAACTTCGACGGATCGTCGGGCTCGATCGTGCCCAACCGACCCACCACGACGGCGCGAAACAACACCATCAGCCACAACCACATCATCGACACGGTGCAGCGCCTGAGTGACACGGCGCCCATCTACACGTTGGGCAGCCAGCCGGGGACCACGATCACCAACAACTATCTCCAGGGCGTCCCCTCCGGCCACAAATACGGACTGCACCCGGACGAGGGGTCGGCGTTCATCACGTTCCGGGACAACGTCCTGAGCATCGACAAGAACGTCACCTGGATGATCAATTCCGACGACTTCGGGCGGAAGCACGACCTGAGCATCACGCAGATCTACGGCCCGATCAACAAGGTCTCGAACAAGAACCTGCCGAACAGCACGGTCGCCGACATCCTCGTCTCCTCCGACTATGTCTGGCCGGCGGCGGCCTACAGCATCGCGGCGAACTCCGGCCTCGAGGACGCGTACCGGGACATCATCCCGGCGAGCACCTTCTCCGCGCCGAACTACGTGCTGCCGGCCAGCACGTTCGTCACCAGTGCCACGGCGTCGATCCCGATCCGCAGCACCGGCGACGCCACCAGGTCGGTCTGGCTGGCTCCGTACGGCACCACCACCTTCACCGCCGGGGCGACGATGACCAGGGCGGGCGGCACCGCCACCTCCATCGCCGTGCCGGCGACCCAGGGTGAGTACCGGCTCTACGTCGTCGACGCCCAGGGCAACCGGTCGGCCGAGTCGACCTCGATCGTCCGCCAGCAGGGCGGTGGCAGCGGTACGGGGAACGGACAGCTCGTGGGTGGCCAGTCCGGCCGCTGCGTCGAGGTCCCCAACTCGTCGACCACCAACGGCACCCAGGTGCAGCTCTACGACTGCGCCAGCGGCACGAACCAGCGGTGGACCTCCACCAGCAGCAAGCAACTGACCGTGTACGGCAACAATTGCCTGGACGCCTCCGGGGCGGGCACGGCCAACGGCACCCAGGTCATCATCTGGGACTGCCACGGCGGCACGAACCAGCAGTGGAACGTCAACACCAACGGCACCGTGACGAACGTCCAGTCGGGGCTCTGCCTCGATGCCAACGGCGCCGCCACCGCCAACGGCACCAAGATCATCCTTTGGTCCTGCAACGGTGGCACGAACCAGCAGTGGACGCTGCGTAGCTGACCCACGCAGACCCCGGGGCCAGGCCGACACGGGCCTGGCCCCGGCTATTTCTGGTAGCCGTAGTTGTCGCAGGTCCGGCGCTGCAACACGCAGTTCTTGGTGCGCTTGTTCATGGTGTTGAGGTCCCACATCACGAACGCGTCGCCGTGCATCGACGAAGCGCTCTTGCCCTCCTTGTCGGAGGAGAGGTAGTAGCCCGCCGGGGTGCCCTTCGCCGGGTACTGGATGTCGAAGGTGATCGCCGGGATCCGCACCGGGTGGCTGGTCGGGCAGGCGTTGCCGCTGCCGTACGCCACATGGTCCTTGTGGTTGGGGCTGTCCAGGTGCTTGCCGTCCCAGCAGTCCGGGAACTGCATCATGAAGTGCAGGGTCGCGTCCCCGCCACAGATGGGCCAGTTGCCGTTGGTGCTGCGGGCGATGCCGTCGAGGTCGCCGGGGCCGTAGAAGGCGCAGTAGAACTGGCCGGTCGCGCCGCGCGGCGTCGGCTTCTTCTTCTTGGCGTCACCGGAGATCATGCGCAGGCCGTTGGGCATCGGCATCTGGCCGGTGGAGTTCTTCGCGAGCGAGCGGTAGTAGACCCGGAAACCCGTGGTCTCGACCGGCTTGCCGGTCGCGTTGTCGTAGAGCGTGGGCACCCAGTAGGCGGAGTGGTCCTGGACCGGCTTGCAGGAGGTGGCGGTGAACTTCGTCAGGTCCCCGGCGACGGTGTTGGCGTCGACGGCCTTGTTGCCGACGAACGAGTGCATGTGGGACGCGCCCGGTAGGCCGGGGGCCACGATCGGGTCGTCCGGTAGCCGGTGGCTGTACTGGCAGTCCGCCCGGAACTCCGGGAGGTTGCCTACGCCGGCCGGGACCGGATCGACCTGCAGAGCCTTGTACGCGTCCGACTGCGCCTTCCAGGCGGCCCGGTCGACGGGCACCCAACCGGTCACGGGGACCTTCGGCGTGGCCGCGTTCGACGGCGTCGCGGATGCCGGCGGGGTCGCGGAGACAGCCGGTGTCGCGGAGGCCGACGCCGCCACCCCGGGTGACTCGGCCTGCCCGGCCGACGGCGACGGGTATTCGAGGGCGTTGGCCGCGTTCGACGGCTCGGGCGTCACGTCGCCATTGCCCAGGTACACGCCGGCGGCCGCGATGACGAGCGCGACCGCGGCCCCCGCGGCCATGCCCCACCTGTTGCGGGCGAGCCAACTCGGCGGGCGGTGACGGGACGGCGGTTGGCTCGCGTCCTCATCGGGCAAGGAGGCGTACGACACGGGTCACTCCCAACGAGCGGACGACGGCGCTGACCCGGACGGCCACGGCCGCCGTATGGTAGGCGCTTCCCGATCACACCCGACAGCTTCTTAAAGCTTCTTTAAAGGATGTTGGTCGTTTCGCTTTCGCAGGTGAGGCACCGACCGTCAGGCTCGACGATCGGTGCCTCGACCCGGCGCTGCCGACGTCGTTACTTGGCGGCGCTCAGGGCGACCAGTGCCTGGGCGGTGCGGAAGTACGGGCTGCGACCGAGGTCGCCCACGGTGGTGATGTTGAACGCCTCCTTGAGCAGCTTCGCGTCTCCGGCGCTGACGCCGGTGAGGGCGCTCACCGGGGAGTCGACCAGCTCGGCGAGGGTCTTGTCCTGGTAGGCCTTGACGACGAGCTTGCTGAAATCGGCGGTGACGCTCATGCGATCTCCTACGGCAGCAGGTGGGACATCCCACCCGGAAGCGGAACTAGCGGATGAATTAGATCATCACCCGGGAACGCGGTCCACAGAGGACGGTTGCGATTCGGGTGCCGTGTCCGGGGCCTTCGGCAGCCGGTGCTCCAGGTCGGTGATGATCCTGCGTAGCTGTGCCAACTGCTCGTGCACGGACGGCTCGCCGGGCCCGTCGCTGGTCTCCGGCCGGACGACGCGCGACGCCGCGGCCCGCTCCTCCTGATGGGCCTCGTCCAGGGCGTTCAAGACCACCCCCACCAGGAGGTTCGTCAGCAGGTAGCAGGCGGCGATCATGTACGAGACGTAGTACAGCACCGCCCACCCCGTGACCTCCCGGCCGGCCTCGAGGGTGTCGGTGATGCCGTCCAACGACAACAGCAGGAACAGCGTGAGCATGGCCTGCCCCACCGTGCCGTACCGCTCGGGCATCGCCACTCCGAACAACATCCAGCCGAGCATCGCGTACCCGTACAGCACGAGGACCGTGACCAGGAGGAAGCTGCCGAGCCCGGGAAGGCTGCGTCGGATCCCGACGAGGATCACGCGCAGGCTGGGGAAGAGGCGGAACGCGCGGACGATGCGGGCCAGGCGCAGCAGCCTCAGCATCGTGACGTTCTCGCGTACGCCGGGCATCAGCGGCGCTACGACGATGAGTAGGTCGAAGACGTTCCACGGATCCCGGAAGAAGTCGCCGGGCCGGCGCAGGTGCGCCCCGAACCGCGCCAACAGTTCGACCGCGAAGTACGCCAGGCACGCGTACTCGATGGTCTGCAGCGGGGCCCCGGCCACCGCGATGGTCCGGCCGTACGTCTCCAGACCCAACGCCAACGCGTTGAGGGCGATCACGACGAAACTGGCCAGACTGAACCAGGGTGCGGTCACCAACTCCTGGCACGCATCGGCCAGGCGGTACGTCCGACCAGGTGCTGCGCTCGTCATCGTTCCTCTCGACCCGTCCGGGACCACCATGCAGACCAGATCACCCCGGCCGGGCGCCGCATCGGGCCGACTGTCTGGCCGGGGTGACGGCGGTGGCGGCCACCGGCGTCGATGGCCGCCGTGCGACAGGTTGCCGCCGCGAGGTCACGCGTCCGGCGTGGCCTCGGCCTGCGCGTCTTCGTTCGACGGCTCCTCGACCTGGTCCACTGCCTGCGCCGACGTCGGCGCAGGCACGGTCCAGGAGAACTCGATCTCGACGGACAGCTCCGTCTCGCTCTCCCGTTCGATCTCCAGCTCGCACCGCACGGTGTCCGCCACGGACACGGCGCCCGCCGCGCCGTAGAAGATCCGGCCATCGGACTCCAGCTGGTTTGCCAGCTGACGCAACCAGGCGGCCAGGTCCGAGCGTGGCACCGTTCGGGCGTCCTCGTAGATATCCATGCCGGCCATGCTCGCATTCCACAAAGGACGAACCAGGGAAGGGCTTCGGCCGCACGCGGCTGGGCCGCATGGTATGGATCTTGTCGTGGCGGGGGAAATGTCGTCGCGGGAGGTGCTGCCGCGCAGCTTGCGGGTACTGGTGAGAGATGACGTCGACCTGGAAGCCCCACGAGAAGCACGGCGGCCTGTCGGACAAGGACAAGCGCGAGCTGCCGGAGAGCGTTTTCGCGTTCCCCGGCAAGCGTAAGGAACCGATGACCGACGCGGGCCACGTCCGAAACGCCATCGCCCGGTTCGACCAGGTGCAGGGCGTCACCGACAAGGAGCGTGACCAGGCCTTCCAGAACATCCTCGCCGCCGCCAAGCACTACGGTGTCGACGTCGCCGAGACGAACTGGCGCCAACTCGGCAAACTTCCGCACACCCCGAACCCCGCCCACTGAGTGGTCGACACGGTCTCGTTGGCCGGATAGGTTCGCCGCCGGCGGGTAGACGGCGGCCATGCCCGCGAAGCAGGAGGCGGCAGCCGACGCCGACCCGGCCCCGTCCGAGGTGTCGCCGACCGGTCGAGCGTCGGCCCGTCTACGTGAGCGGCTGGGGCACGGGCTGCGCGTCCGCGCCTGGCGGACGGCGGATCCGGACGGGTGGGACCGAACCTCTCGCCGGAAGCGTCTCAGGTCGCCTTGAGTGCGGCGAGGATGTCGAGGTAGTGCGGGTTTCGCATGACGCCCAGCACGTTGCCGAACGGATCGACGACCGACGCGGTGACGAACCCCCCGTCGCCGTGCGGGGTGATCGGCTGGTACTCCGTGGCTCCCAGCGCCAACAGGCGGTCGACGGTGGCGTCGAGGTCGTCGACGTGCCAGTGCATGACCACGCCGCCGGGCCCGGCCGCGGTTGCCCCGGGTGGCCCGTACCTGCGGTCGATGATGCCCAGTTCAGCCTGGTAGTCCCCGACGCGGAACTCGGTGTACGCAGGGCGTCCGTCGGGTCCGGGGCGCGTGAAGTACGCCTCGACGCCGAGGAAGTCCGCGTACCACGCGGTTGCCGCCGCCACGTCGTCCGCCCAGATGTTGAGTGTGGCAAATCCTCGCAGGCTCATCTGTCGTCCTCTCGTCGATGTCGTCGGTGGTGACGCTATCGGCCATTGCGGAAGGTTCCCTTCCGCAATGGCCGTCGGGTTCGAACGTGTCGGTCCGTCCACGGATTAGCTGAACACCTCAACCAAATGCTTGCGTCAGCAACCAAACGGCGTAAGGATGATTTCAACATCGTCGATACATGGGAGAGTGCGCGCATGCGAGCAAGATCAGCCCGAGTCGGAGCAGTGCTCTCCATGTCGGCGGTCATGACCGCCGGGCTCGCCCTCCTGGCCTCGCCCGCCTCGGCGCAGGAATCCGGCCTGACCTTCTACAGTGGCACCTTCACCACCGTGGTGGCGCACTTCCCCGCCCCGACCGGCGCATGCACGCCGCTGCCCCAGACCGCCGACAGTCACGTGGGTTGGAGTGGCTTCGAGGACGTCACCTTCTACCAGACCTCGGACTGCACCGGTCAGGCGACGGGTGTGGGCACGCTCCGCACCTACCCCGCCGGGAACTGGAAGACCTTCCTCGCCCGCTGACCCAGGTTCCGGGACGGGGCCGAAGCCCCGTCCCGGCCCCGGGACCGTGTGTGTCGCGGCCCTTTTGCGGGTAGTCGCCGTCGTTGCCACGACGAGCGGCAGGGGACAGCGTGAAGGCGACCTACCCGGCGATCGAGGAACACGGTCTGATCGGTGACCTGCAGACAGCGGCCCTGATCAGCAAGGACGGCACGGTCGACTGGTTCTGTGCGCCTCGCTTCGACTCACCGAGTGTCTTCGGCTCCCTGCTGGACCGCCGAAACGGTGGCCACTTCCGGCTCTCGCCCGAGGGTGTCGACTACTCCAGCAAGCAGCTCTACCTGCCCGGCACGCCGGTCCTGATCACCCGCTTCCACAGCGCCGACGGGGTGGGGGAGCTGTTGGACTTCATGCCCGTCACCGGCGAGCGCGCCACCGACCAGCACCGGTTGATCAGGCTGGTGCGAATGGTCCGCGGGACCATGCGGTTCCGCTTCGACTGCCACCCACGGTTCAACTACGGGCGCGATCCGTACCAGCTTGAGGTGCACCCCGAGGGCGACGTCTTCCGGAGCCCGACGCTGACCTTCACCCTCACCGCCTTCAAGGACGTGGAGCGGGCGTTCGAGGTGAGGGACGTCCGACGCGACGCGGAGGGCGTGTCCGCGTCGTTCACCCTCGACGAGGGCGACATCGGCGGGGTGGTGCTGGAGACGGCCTGCCCGCACGCGCCCCGAGCGCTCAGCACCGAGGAGGCGTGCGAACTGCTCGCCGAGACCCGCGACTACTGGCGGCGGTGGCTGAGTGGTTCCCGCTACACCGGTCGCTGGCGGGAGATGGTCGAGCGGTCGGCGATGACGCTCAAGTTGATGACGTACGCGCCGACCGGCGCCCTGGTCGCCGCACCCACCGCGGGGCTTCCGGAGCAGGTCGGCGGGCAGCGGAACTGGGACTACCGCTACACCTGGATCCGCGACGCGTCCTTCTCCGTGCACGCGCTGCTCCGACTCGGTTTCACCGACGAAGCCCGGAAGTACCTGCACTGGTTGGACGCGCGCATCCGTGAGTCCAACGACAGCGGCCAGCCCTTGCAGATCATGTACCGGATCGACGGCTCACCCGACCTCGACGAGGAGGTGCTGGGCCACCTGGAGGGGTACCGCGGCTCGGCGCCGGTGCGGATCGGCAACGGCGCCGCGGACCAACTGCAACTCGACATCTACGGTGAGGCGCTCGTCGCGCTGGACCTCGCGGACCGGCACGGGCTGATCGCGCCGTACGAGGGGTGGCGGAAGACAGCCGGGCTGATGGACTGGCTCTGCGAGCACTGGGACCAACCCGAGGACGGCATCTGGGAGACCCGGTCAGGGCGGCAGGATTTCACCTACGGGCGGGTGCTGTCCTGGGTCGCGCTGGACCGGGCCGTCCGCATCGCCCAGCGCCGGGGGCGTCCCGGCGACATCGCCCGGTGGACCGCCGAACGGGACGCCATCTACCAGCAGGTGATGACCCGTGGGTTCCACCAGGAGCGACGCGCGTTCGTGCAGCACTACCGTTCCGACATCCTGGACGCCTCGCTCCTGGCGATGCCCGGGCTGAACTTCATCTCGCCGACCGACCCGATGTGGGAGTCGACGCTGCGGGCGATGGACGTCGATCTGGTCTCCGACAGCCTGGTCTACCGCTACGACCCGAAAGCCTCGCCGGACGGTCTCGCCGGCACCGAGGGCACCTTCAACATGTGCACCTTCTGGTACGTGCAGGCGCTGGCCCTGGCCGGCCGGATCGACGACGCCCGGCTGACCTTCGAGAAGATGCTCACCTACAGCACCCCACTCGGCCTCTATTCCGAGGAGATCGCGCCGACCGGTGAGCAGATCGGCAACTTCCCGCAGGCGTTCAGCCACCTCTCACTGATCAGCACGGCGTCCCACCTGGACGAACTGCTCGACAATCAGGGCTGACCGGGGTGGTCAGAACAGCGTCAGCGGCTCGACCGGGATCGGCTCGGGCAGCGCGTCCAGCGCGGGCACCTGTGCGCGTACCTCGTCGTGGAACCGGCGGGCGAGCACGGGTGCTTCGGCGTTGTCCGGGGTGTGGACGAACATCGTCGGCGAACGCCCCTCCCGTAGCCAGATGGCGACCAGGTCGACCCACCGCTGCCACCCCTCGACCGTGCGCGCCGAGTCGTCGCGGCCGAGGTAGCGGACGATCGGCTGGTCCGTCAACGCCAGCGACCGGAGCGGCACACGTGGTTTCTTGGTCCAGGCATCCCGCTCCGCGTCGCTGGTCGGCGGGCTCGCGAAGAAGGCGGTCGTGTCGAAGGGGATCCACTCGGCCGCCGCGGCGGTGAGGGTCGCCGCCAGCAGCCTGATCGCGCGTTCGTCGGTGAAGAACGCCGGATGGCGGACCTCCACCGCGTACCGGTGCGATCGGGGGAGTCGAGCCAGGAAGCGGTTCAGGGCCGGCACGTCGGCGGGTGCGAACGAGCCGGGCAACTGGATCCAGAGAGCATGAGCGCGCGGGCCGAGCGGCTCGATCGCGTCCAGGAAGGCGCGCAGTGGTTCGTCGACGTCGGTGAGTCGGCGTTCATGCGTGACGACCTTCGGAAGCTTGGGTACGAACCGGAATGCGGGTTCGGTCTGCGCGGCCCACGACGTCACGGTGTCCCGGGTCGGGGTCGCGTAGAACGTCGTGTTGCCCTCTACGGCGTCGCACCAACTCGCGTAGTGCGCCAGGCGCTCCGCGGGCGGCAGCCGGTGACCCGGCCACGACCGGTGACTCCACATCGCGCACCCCACGTGGAGACGCATGACCGCCCCCTTCCACCGGTGACCGTGCTCGACGCCGCCCCACCGTATACGGGCCGACGAGCCCGGCCGGCGACGGTGCCGCGGGTAGGGTCCGCGTCCTACGTGTGCTGTTCGCCAGTCTGGCGTCCGTCGGTCACACCTACCCGCTGATCCCGCTGGCCATCGCCGCCCGGGACGCGCGGCACGGTGAGCAACGCGACGCGGCCCGGGAGATCGCCGAGGAGATCGCCCGCATGCCGCCGCCGGCGGCTGTCGCCCAGAGACTGCCGGAGTTCGTCAAGTGAGCACGCCTCAGCGTCAACTTGGGGTTGACGACAAGACTGCGTCAACCTATGGTTGACGCATGACTGAACCTATCCGGATGAGCAACACGGTCAAGCTCGACGACCTGATCCAGGCGATCAAGACGGCGCACACCGACGCTCTGGATCAGCTCACCGACGCGGTCATCGCCGCCGACCACCTCGGTGAGGTGGCCGACCACCTGATCGGTCACTTCGTCGACCAGGCCCGCCGCTCGGGTGCCTCCTGGACCGACATCGGCCGCAGCATGGGCGTCAGCAAGCAGGCAGCCCAGAAGCGCTTCGTGCCCAAGGCGACCGACGCCGCCGCGCTCGACCCGAACGCCGGCTTCGGCCGGTTCACCCCCCGGGCCCGCAACGTGGTGATGGCCTCCCAGGAGGAGGCCCGGGCCAGCGGAAACGCCGAGATCGGGCCGGAGCATCTGGCGCTGGGTCTGCTGGCGGAGCCGGAGGCGCTGGCCGCCCGGGTCATGGCTGGCCTGGGCGTCACGCCCGAGGCGGTGCGAGAGGCGGTCGGCGCAGCCCTTCCGCCACGGGTCGAACAGGTGCCGGACCTCATCCCGTACGACGCGCGCGCCAAGAAGGCGTTGGAGTTGACCTTCCGGGAGGCGCTGCGCCTCGGGCACAACTACATCGGCACCGAGCACATCCTGCTGGCCCTGCTGGAGCAGGAGGATGGCGCCGGCGTGCTCACCAGCCTCGGCCTGGAGAAGGCGGCGGTGGAGGCCGACCTCGCCACCGCCCTCGCCGCCGTGGTCAGCGCCGCCTCGAAGGGTGGCGACGCCGGTTAGGCTCCCGGAACCGTTTCGAGCCGCCCCGCGAGTGGTGATGCCGCTCCGGGGCGGCGCGGTTTCTCCACCCCCTCGTACGGCTTGCGTCGGCGCGAAACGGCTCACCGAAAGCATCGATCCGGGCCCAAAGTCCGGAAAGTTGTAAATGCCTTCGGGGTCCTCGTGCTGGATCGCTCTCACCTAGCCTCGGGTCATCGCGCGTCGCGCATCGACGTATGGGCATTCGTTGAACGGGGGAGCGAATTGAGGAATTCATTCAGACGGTTGGCTCGGCGTGCCATGGGAGCTGCCGTCGTGTTGACCGTGGCCGGCGGAATGTTCGCCGCGCCAGCACATGCCGACCCACCGACCCCTGCCGACCGGCAGCAGTGCGTCGACCTCCTGCTGACCGGTGGCCCGGAGGTCGTCCGCGCCGCCGAGTTGGCGTTGACCGGTTCGGACGCCGACCTGCGGGCCTTCCTGGACACCGGTTTGGCCGCTGCTCGCGCGCACGACGACCGGGTGCAGGTAGCGCAGTATCAGGCTGCGGGCGGTAGCACCCTGCGCGCGGCGGCCGATGTCGCTCTGGCCGGCTCCCCCGAGGACGTCCGGGCCTTCCTCGACGGTGGCTACGAGCAGCCGTTGAACACCGATCTGCGCATCAAGCTGGGTCAGGTCATCTCCGCTGGTGGACCGCAGGTCAAGGCCGCCGGTCAGGCCGCGCTGAACGGAACCCACCAGGACATCCTCAATTTCTTCTACCTCGGCCTGGACCAGGCCCGGACACTCGACGACCGGATTCGCATCGCGCAGATCATCTCCGCTGGTGGTCCGGTCGTGCGGGAGTCCGCCCAGCAGGCCCTCGACGGGGGCACAGGTCAGGACCTGCGCGAATTCCTGATCTCCGGCCAGCACGTGGCGCGGGCACGCGACCAGGAGGTCAGCACGCTGTCCCTGCTGGTGAGCCGGGCCAAGGAGGCGGGTGAGCTGGCGGCCGAGGAGACCGAGGCTGCCAAGATTGCCTCGGCCCAGGCGGTGGAAGCGTCCCGGCTGGCCAAGGAGGCCGCCGAGCGCGCCAAGGCCGAGACCCAGGCCGCGCAGAACTCCGCCGAGCGGGCCTCCCGGGCTGCGGCCCGGGCTGCGGACGCGGCGGCACGCGCGGCGGACGCGGCACGGACCGCGGTCAGCGCGGCGAAGGCAGCGAACAACGCCGCCCGCCTCGCCTCGAACGCCGCAGCCCGGGCCGCCTCGGCCGCGACCCTCGCCGGCCAGGCGGCGTCCAAGGCGTTCGGTGCGGCCGCCGCGGCGGCGACCGATGCCAACAAGGCCGAGGCGGCCCGCCAGGCCGCCGCGACGGCGCGCAAGGTGGCGGCGGACGCGCGTAAGGCGGCCGACGCCTCGAAGGCGGCGGGCAACGCGGCGCTGGCTGCCAGTGGGGCAGCGGTCTCGGCCGCCAACGCCGGGGCGAACGCGGCAGCGGCGGCAGCCGCTGCGGCCGCCGCCGGCGGGCAGTCCAACGTGGCGGCGGCGGAGGCAGCGCGGGCCCGCGCGGCAGCCGCTGCCGCCCAGCGCAACGCCGCCGCCGCGACCCGTGCGGCAAACGAGGCCGAACGGTTCGCCCGGCAGTCGGCGCAGGCAGCCAATCAGGCGTACCAGGCCGCGATGGACGCCGCTGCGCACGCGACCGCGGCTGCTGCCGCGGCCGACGACGCGGCGGCGCACGCGGGTGACGCCGCTACCGCAGCGGCCAAGTCGACCCAGCACGCGGCCGGTGCGCTGGCCGCCGCCAACACCGCCACCGAGGCGGCGAACCAGGCCGCAGCGGTCGAGGAAGCCGCGCGGGTCGCGGACGTGGAGCGGTTGGCGGCCCAGACGGAGTACGGCGTGCAGGACGCCAAGGAGGCCCGCCTCGCCGAGCAGGCGGAGCTGGCCGAGGCTGCCGACGACGCGGCCGAGGAGGCCCGACTGGACGCGCAGACGCAGCAGTGGTTGGCCGAGGCGAGCGCGCCGGGGGCACCCTCGGCAACGGTCCTGTCCAGTGGCCGGCTCGCGGCCGCGCGACTCGTCCGCACCGGTGGTCAGTGGACCCAGAAGGCAGCCGCCGAGGCCCTCGCGGGTTCCGAGTCCGACCTGCGAACCTTCCTGGCCACCGGCCGGGCCGTCGCGGCGGAGGAGGACGACCGCACAAGGGTCCGCCACATCGGCGCGCTGGGCAAGCCCGCCCTGCTCGACGCGGCCAAGGCGGCTCTCGCCGGTGACCACGACGACGTCGAGGAGTTCCTGCGCACCAGGGACTACACGGGCAAGGAGCAGGACGACCGCATCCAGATCGCTCAGTTGATCACCGCAGGTGGGCCGACCATGCAGGCCAGGGGACAGGCGGCACTCAACGGCACGGACGCCGACCGGCACGAGTTCCTGATGACCGGGCAGTACGCCGCAGCCGAGACCGACGACCGGATCAAGGTCGGCCAGATCTTGTCCGCCGGTGGCCCCGAGGTGAAGTCCGCCGCCCAGGTGGCACTGGAGGGTTCCCGGGCGTTCCTGAAGGACTTCCTCACCGACGGGCAGTTCCGGGCGCAGCGACGGGACCTGGAAGCGGTCACCCATGTGGCGCGGGTGCGTGGCCTGGTCGCCGAGGCGGCCGGTTACGCCGCCAACGCGCGTAAGGACGCGGCCGAGGCCGCACGGGTCGCGGCGGTGGCCCGGGCGGCGGCCGAGGAAGCGGCGCGCCACGCACAGGAAGCCCAGCAGGCGGCCAGCCAGGCTGCCGGCTACGCCACTCAGGCCATGCAGTCCGCGCAGGCAGCAGCGGCATCGGCGATCCAGGCGGCCCAGTCGGCCCAGATCGCGAAGGCCGCGGCGGCTTCGGCAAGGCAGAGCGCGGCGAACGCCGCCGCTTCGGCTGCGCAGGCCACTGACGCCGCAGCACGGGCGAGCGCCTATGCCAGCGCGGCGTACGACGCCGCCGACCGGGCCCGCGCCTCGGCACTGGCCGCCGGCCGGAGTGCCGACCAGGCCGCTGCGGAGGCCTCGGCGGCGTTGGCCGCTGCGGTCGCCCTTCAGCAACAGGAGGCGGCCCAGAGCCCGGGTGGGCCGCCCGACGGGCCGCGCCTGGATCAGCCTACCGACGAGGACCCGAGGCGGTTGGGCAACCGGTTGTCGGGCAACAACGCCCTCGCCCTGGCGGCGGTGGCCTTGTGGGGAGGTAGCTGCTACACAGCCGCCAAACAGATCATCTGCACCGATGTGGACACCCCTAACGATCGGCCCATGACGGTCGGCGACTATCTCCTCTACCCGGGTTCGCGGAGAGAGCTCACGGAAGAGCTCGACGCCGAAGCCGAGGCTCGGGCACGACTGCGGGCAATGGGCGTGGACGCGAGTACCTACGGCCCTGACCTACTCGAACACGAGGCGCGACACTCGGATCAGTGGCAGTACTTCCCGCCAGCCGCATTTCTGAGCCTGTACTTTGCCGGCACGGGACTCTCGTACCTCATCACGGCTACCGACGGCAAGGGCAACCCGTGGGAGATCGGGGCCAATCCGTACAAGGGTGGATACTGGCACCCGGGCGTTCCGATTTTCATCGTCCCGAAGATGTGGCCGAAATGCATAGTAACGCTGTGTTGGTGATGGGAAATTGATGGGCCGAGCAGGTGTCCGGGCGGTGGGTGTCCTGGCGACGCTCACCGCCCTGGCGGGACTGTCTGCCTGCACTCCGGCAGACAAACCGTTGACCGCGTTACGAGTCGTCGACGGCGAACCGGTTCTGGTGGTGGCAGAGTGCGCCGTCTTCACGGCGACCAGGATCGCCGTCTTCACCGAAGATCCCGCGCCGCTCGCAAAGTGGGCGATCGAACGTGAGGGCACCGAGGAGTTGGCCGCGGTGACGCTGTTGCAGCCACCGCCGGGCTGGAGGGTTGCTGAGCAGTCACTCGTCGCGTTCGAGCCCGACGTCGAGTACGCGGTAACCGCCCACGGCGATCAGAACGACGCCGATTCCATCGACTTCACCATGAAGGACCTGACCGAGCTCGGGCCGGGTCAGGTTCTGGTCAGCGACGGCGGCACGAAGCGGAAGGCGGTCACCGAGACCGCCTTCCGCGATCGCGCGAAGAAGGCCTGCTGACGTGGTTGGTCAGGAGACGTCGGGGAAGCCGTAGCGCAGGGCGTGCTCCGGGTCGGCCGGGTCGATCTGGCGCACGCCCGCGTCGGCGAGGCGCTTGTTGACCTCGTCGAGCTGCTCGCGTACCAGTCGGGCCTCCTCCTCGGTGACCCGTCCACGGTGCGGTTTGCCGGCGTGCTCAAGCGTGCCGTAGTCGATTTTCTCGGTGCTCTTGCGGGCCTTGGGCGGGCGGACCCGCTCGGCCGTCTTCAACAGTTGGGCCATCGGCACGTCGGTGGCCATCGCGTCGAACTCGCTGGCGGTCAACACCACCCGGCGGGGCTCGCCGCCGCCGTGCCGGTCGTGGATCTCGACCACCGCCACGTCCAGGGCGGCGTCGTCGATGTTTTCGACCTCGGTCGGCGTGGCGTCCAACTGCACGGGCCCGGCGACCAGGTCCGGGTGCTCCAGCACCACGACGCGGACCACCTCGTCGTCCTGCTGCAGAACCGTGCCGGTGAAGTCGGAGACGTGGATCGTCTTCTTGCCCATGCGCGGAGCTTCTCCTGTCGTTGGCCGGGATGCCGGACCACAAGAAATTACCCGACAGGTGTGCGAAAGCCGCCGCTGGACCTCCCCGGTGTGTCGCCCGCGCGGGAGCCTCAGAGGCTGCCCTTCGGTGCGACCCACTCGGTGGGCTGGCCGGTGACGGCGCTGATCCGGTCGTAGTCGGTGTCGTAGTGCAGCACGGTTGCGCCGTGCTGCTCCGCGGTCGCTGCGATGATCAGATCGGGCAGCCGGAAGTGGCGGTGCTGAGTGTCAGCCGCGAGGATGCGATGAACCGCCAGGGCGCGGTCCATCGCTGCCGTCGACACATCCATCCAGCGGTGCCCGCGCAGCGCCTGCCAGAGGATCTCGTAACCCTTCGGGTGGGGTGCGTTGTTGAGATATTCGAGGCTGGTCATCTGGCAGGCGGCCAGCCGCCCCTCGGCCAAGAGTGTCTCGAAGCGTCGTCGGACCGACGCGTGGCGACCTTGTAGGACGTAGACCGAGGTGTCCGCGAGGTAGATCTGCCCTGCCATCAGGCTGCCTCGGTGTCGCGCGCCTGTTCGGCGAGTGAGTCCAGGTCGCGGCCACCGCCGTGGCGCCAGGCGTCAACGGATCCGGTGAAGTCCATCTCCACCTGGTCGAACGCGGCGACGATCTCGCGAGCCTGCCGACGGACGGCGAACGCGTGCAGGGCGGCATTGATGGTGGCCACCTTGGTGTCGGTGCCAAGGACCTCCCTGGCGGCGTCCAACCACTCGTCGTTCACGTCCACGGTGATGCGAGTCATGGAACGAAACATACACCAAATAATGCTCCCCCGACACACCAAGAGAGGTGTCGGGTTGGTGCGTCAATGGCGGTTCAGGCGGTGCCGACTGGAACTGCCGGCGGACAACTTGTTCAGTCCGGACCACGACAGGTCGTCACCGCCGACCGCTCGGGGGTGGCGGTAGCGCGGCTGGGGCGGGATGCCGCCGACGGTCTCCGCCGCCCGCCAGAGTCGCTCGGTGTCCTGCTGGTAGTGGTCGTTCGGCTGCGTCGGCATGCCTTCACCGTCCCAAACAAAGGTGTCCAGGTATGGAAATACATATGACGGTCGATTGGTTTGCCTGGTTCCTCACACCCAGGGCCCGGTCCGGCCCGGACGGTTCGTCCGCCCGACCGCGCCCTCCGGCGTACGGTGATCCACGATGGGCCGGGTGACGGGGAGGTCTGCATGCTCGACCGGCGGCTCCAACTGCACCTGGCCACCTGGCTCGGCCAGTGGCCAGCCGGGCCGGGGCTGCACGTGGTCGCCTCGCGCCGACGGGCCCAACCCGCCTGGGACGGTCGACTGCGCCCCGCGCTCGCCGTGGACACCGGGCAGAGTGGTGTCCTCTCCGTGGCTCCGGAGCGGGTGGCGGCGATCCGCTCGCTGGTCCGGCGTACGCCCGACCGGCTGCTCGCCGCGCTGCCGGAGGCCGTCGGGCTGCCGGACTGGTGCGTGCACGACGGCCCCTTCCGGTGGAGCGTGGCTCCCGCGCCGCTTCCCGACGCGGGGGAGTGGACCGACCCGACGGCTCCCGGGTTGCCGCCCTGGTTGCGGCTCTTCGACCAGCCGGTGCTGGTGGTCCGTGATCCGGACGGCAGCTATCTGGCGGGTGCCGCGATCAAACGGCACGACGCGTACGGGCACGAGTTGGCGGTCGGCACGGTGCCGGCCGCCCAGGGGCGTGGCCTCGCGCGTCGACTCGTGGCGCAGGCGGCGCGGCGGGTCCTCGACGAGGGAGCGGTGCCGACCTATCTGCACGAGCGGGACAATCACGCCTCCGCCCGGGTCGCTGACGCGGCCGGGTTTCCGGATCGGGGCTGGCGGGCGTACGGGGTCTATCCGCGCTGACCGGTCACCCAGGCCGGTAATGGGCGCGGGCCGGCCAGTAGGACGGTAATGGGCGCGGACCGTGGATCCCGGGCCGGATCCACGGTCCGCAACCTCCCCCCAGGCCCCGGTTCCGGTGCGCCGGTCACGCTCTGCGCGAGCCGGAACATGTCGATCACGCTACGTATCGAACAGGCGTTGGGCAAGGTTTGAGCTGTCGGTTCGGAGTGTCGAAAAGTGGACTTGACCTGCGGTTGGGCCGGTAAAGGGGTTTCGACTAACGGTGACGTAGCGTGCAGTGCCCGGGGTGGGCGCTCCGCTATCGGGTCAGACCGAGTGCCTCGGCCGCGGCGCGCCCGTTGGCGTGGCTGGCGCCGTAGGTGGTGACGAAGGCGCGTACGCCGGCTGGCCGCCACTGCGCCGGCCAGCCCATCTCCACCACGGTCACCGCATGCTGGGCGGCCAGGACGGTGATCAGCTCCGGGCCGCCGGGTAGCCGGTGCAGATGCCGCCCGACCAGCACGATGGGTCGGTCACCGGCCAGCCCGCGCAGGTTCGCCGGGTCGGTCTCGGTGGCGATCACCCGAAGCTCCTGCACCCCGTCGAGGTGTGGACCGAGGCCCCACGGCACCCGCCCCTCCGCGATCGTCGACTCGGTGTGCAGGTGCACCACAAGTGGTTGGTCCAGGCCGGTGAGCACGCCGTCCACCCGGACGGCGCGGCGCGCGGCCGCGTACCCGAGATCGGTGTTGTCGGTGATCGGCGACCGGACTGCGGCCCGGGTCCAGGCGGCGAGCTCGGCGGCGCGACCGGCCGCGTCCTCGACCCGCGCGGTCGCCAACCGGCCGTCGGCGAGCGCATCGACGATCTCGGCGGCGACCAGCTCGACCAGCTCGGCGTCGACCTTGGCCCCGATGCAGAGCAGATCGGCGCCGGCGGCCAGGGCCCGGACGGCGGCCGGACCCACCCCGCCGGCGGCCACCGCGGCGCCCTTCATCTCCAGGGCGTCGGTGATGACGGCGCCGGTGAAGCCGTACTCGGCGCGGAGCAGGTCGACCAGGACGGCTCGGCTGAAGGTGGCCGGGTCGCTTCCGGTCAGCGCCGGAACCCGGATGTGCGCGGTCATCACGGCCCGTGCCCCGGCGGCGACGACCGCCGCGAACGGCGGCAGGTCCCGCTGGCGCAGGAGGGTCAGTGGGGCGTCCACGGTGGGCAACTCGTGGTGGGAGTCGGTGACGGTGGCACCGTGCCCGGGGAAGTGTTTGGCGCAGGCGGCCACACCGGCCGCCTGCAGTCCGGTCACGGCGGCCGCCGAGTGGGCGGCGACCCGCACCGGATCCGCGCCGAAGGACCGGGTGCCGATCACCGGGTTGTCGTCGGCGGTGTTGACGTCCACCGTCGGGGCGAGGTTGACGGTGATGCCGAGCGCGGACAGTTCGGCACCGATCGACTGGTAGACCCGTCGGGTGAGCGCCACGTCGCCGATCGCGCCGAGGGCGGCGTTGCCCGGGTACGGGCTGCCGGTGGCGTGTGCCAGCCGGGTCACGTCGCCACCCTCCTCGTCGATGGCGATCAGCACGTCCGGCCGGCCGGCGCGCAGCGCGGCGGTGCTCGCCGCCACCTGTGCGGGGTCGTGCACGTTGGTGCCGAACAGGGTGTGCCCGGCCAGCCCGTCGGCCAACAGGTCGACCGCCCAGTCCGGCGGGACCGGCCCCGGGTACGCGGCCAGCAACGTGCCCAGCGCCAGCCGGCGCAGTCCTGGATCCAGCCCCACGTGATCTCCCCCTTCGGTGCCCAGCGGGTACGAAACCTCGTACCGGTGGTGGTCTTGGCCCTGCCGAGTCGGCCGAGCGTCCCACCGTCGGGTGGCCGTTACGCTACGGCTACCCGTTCGCAGGTCGGTTTACAGTTAGCAAAGTTTACTAAAACTAGAGGACGTGTCATGAGTGCGACCCGGCTACCCGGCACCCCCCGCCTGTTGCGGGCGCTCAACGACCGTGCCGCACTGGAACTGCTTCTCGAACGCGGCCCGCTGACCAGGGCCCGGCTCGGCGAGCTGACCGGGCTGTCCAAGGTCACCGCCTCGCAGTTGGTCGAGCGGCTGGAGGAGCGCGGCCTCGTCACGCGGGTCGGCGAGCAGGCCGGCGGGCGGGGGCCGAACGCCCAGCTCTACGCGGTTCGCCCGAGCAGCGCGCACGTGGTGGGTGTCGACGTCGGGCCGGACCGGGTGGTGGCGGCCTGTGCCGACATCACCGGTGCGGTCATCGGTCGGGTGGAGCAGTCGACCCGGGACACCGACGATCCGGTGGGCGTGGTGCACAACGCCGTGGTGCAGGCCGCGAGCAGCGCCCAGGCGCAGCTGAGCAGCGTACGGCGGATCGTGCTCGGCACGCCGGGTCTGGTCGACCCGGGCACCGGCGACATCACGTTCGCCTTCAACCTGCCGCGCTGGCACAGTGGCCTGCTCGCCGCGTTGCGCGAGGACCTGCACACCCCGGTCGTCTTCGAGAACGACGTCAACCTGGCCGCGGTGGCCGAGGCGCAGTCCGGCGCCGCGCAGGGGCTGGCGGACTTCGTGCTCGTGTGGGTGGGTGCCGGCGTCGGCCTGGCGATCATGCTGGGTGGGCGGCTGCACCACGGCAGCAGTGGCGCGGCTGGCGAGATCGGCTACCTGCCGGTGCCCGGCGCGCCCATCCCGCGTGATGTCTCCCGTCGCGCCAAGCCGGCCTTCCAGCAGCTGATCGGCGCGGACTCGGTGCGGGCGGTGGCCGGCGAGCACGGTTACCCGGACACCGACGCCGCCGAGGCGGTCCGCGCGGCCGTCGCGGCCGGCGTCGACGGTGGCCCGATGCTCGACGAGTTGGCCCGCCGGCTCGCGCTCGGCGTGGCCAGCACCTGCGTGGTGCTCGACCCGCCGCTCGTGGTGCTCGCCGGCGAGGTGGGTCAGGCCGGCGGTGCCGCGCTCGCCGACCGGGTGCAGCAGGAGGTGGCGGCGATCACCCTGGTCCAACCTCGGGTGGTGCCGACCGGGCTGACCGAGGAGCCGATCCTGCACGGCGCGCTGCGCACCGCCCTGGACGCCGTGCGCGACGAGGTGTTCGGCTCCACCGTCGGCTGAGCCCGCTGCGGCGGTCATGTGAAGGAATATTTCACCGCAGGTCCGCGGGTTGCAAGCCCTTGCCGACCCGGCGGGCCGACCCTGTGGGCCGGCCCGCCGGGCTGCGACTCAGATCAGGTCACGACGACGGAACACGGCGAACGCCGCCGCGGTCAGCCCGCCGGTGAGCACGAGCAGCACCACCAGGGCCGGCCCCCAGGTCAGGACGTAGGAGCCGTCGCAGTAGGCCCTGCCCGAGCTAACCGGGCAGGTATCCCAGAAATCCGCCCTAGCGGTGAGCCATGCCTGGATGTGGCTGGAGAGCATGAACCGGTCCGGCCGCCGGGCGTCGATGATCTCCAGGACCAGGCGGCCGCCCAACTCCCACACCACCAGGTACGCGGCTGCCGCCCCCAGGGCCGCCGACGTGTGCCGGCCCAGGGTCGCGATGGCGAAGCCCAACGCGGAGGCCAGCAGCACCAACACCACGCCACGGAGGTGCACCGCGCCGAGCGAACGCCAGAACTCACCGCTCAGCCGGCCGGGTAGCCCGGCGGTCTGCCCGATCACCCAGAACGTGGCGAGGTAGGCCACCGACGCGATCAGGGCCAGGACCAGCACCGTGCCGAGCAGGGTGCCCAACTTGGTCGCGAGCACCGTCAACCGGCGTGGTCGCCAGAGCAGCAGGTTCACCACGCCACCGGAGTTCAGGTCGGCGCCGATGTAGGAGGCGCCGACCAGGAACCCGAACAGCACCAGGAACGCGATGAGGAAGTAGAGCAGCGGCAGCGCCTGGTTGGCGAAGCTGAACACCCCCGGCAGGAAGTCCGCGGCGATCGGCAGCCGATCCTGCCGGATCGGGTCGATCTCCGAGCAGTCCTGGGGGAAGTACTGGTCCATGTCGCTCTGCGGAAGCGTGCCGTTCTGTCGCGCCAGGCACTGCTGGTGAGCCACCTCCATTCCCTGCCGCGCCTCGACGGCCTGAGCCCGCGCCGAGTTCATCTCGTCCGCGCTCGGCTTGTGGGAACCCGCCAGGGTGGTCGCCGCCGTGACGGCGAAGGCAAACGCCAGCAGGACGACCATGAGCTGCACGAAGCGACGGGCCGACAGCCGCTCCACCTCGGCACGGACCAGGTTCACGCGTCCACTCCCCGATCGAGATTGATCACAGCATCGCCCTGGACGTCGTGCGGCAGCGCCGAGTCGTCGACCTGCCGGGGCACCGACGGATGCTCGTACGCGCCCGTCAACTCCAGGAAGACGCTCTCCAGATCCGGCCGGAGCGGGGTCAGCTCGCCCACCCACAGGCCCTGCTCGCCGAGCGTCCGGCTGACCACCGTCGGGTCACCCACCCCGCTCACCACCAGCGCCTCGCCGTCGACGGCCGCCGTCAGCCCGGCCGCGTTAAGCAGCTCGACAGCGCGCTCGGCCTCGGCCACCCGCACCAGGAACTCGTGCCGGTCGTAACCCGCCAGCACCTCGTCCACCCGGCCGGCCGCCACCCGACGCCCATGCGAAATGATGGTGACGTGGTCGCAGATCAGCTGGATCTCACCCAGGATGTGACTGGACACCAGCACGGTCACCCCGGCTGCCGCCAGCGACCGCATCAGGTCCCGCATCTCCCGGATGCCCGCCGGGTCCAGCCCGTTCGCCGGCTCGTCCAGGATGAGCAACCGGGGGTCCTTCAGCAGCGCGGACGCCACCGCGAGGCGCTGCTTCATGCCCAGCGAGTAGCCCTTCACCCGCTCGTCGCCCCGGTCGCGTAGGCCCACCAGGTCCAGCGCCTCGTCCACCCGCGAGACCGGCACCCCACCGGCACGCGCCAACAACCGCAGGGTGCGGTAGCCGGTGAAGTTGCCGAAGAACTGCGGACTCTCCACGATGGCGCCGACCTGCCCCGCCACCCGGGGCAGCGACTCCGGCGACGGCGCACCCAGCACCGTCATCCGTCCGCTGTCGGCGCGTACCAGCCCGAGCAGGGCACGCAGGGTGGTGGTCTTGCCGGAGCCGTTGGGGCCCAGGAAGCCGTGGATCTGGCCCTCCTCGACCAGCAGGTCGAACCCGTCCACCGCCACCCGTCGGCCGTTGCGGATGCTGTGGAAGGTCTTGCGCAGACCCTCGATCTCGATGACCGCGCTCATCCGCGCGGATCCGTACCTCGACGGAGCATGGACGGTCCTTCGGGCTTGGTGATCAATGACACGGCGCTTCACCCTATGGCTGGGGCGCCGCCCGTGGGGGGCGCCCCGTCGCTGCGTGGTTGGATGGAGCGGTGACTGGTGACCTGATCCCCGGCGCTGCCGGCGCCGCGCCTGCCGCCGCTCCCGTCGACCCGGATCTGGTGGTCAGCCTCGACGGCGTCGCCGTACGCCGCTCCGGCACCGCCCTCCTGCAGGACCTGACCTGGCGCGTCGAGCTGGACGAGCGGTGGGTGGTGCTCGGCTCCAACGGTGCCGGCAAGACGACACTGCTCAACCTCGCCGCCGGCCGACTGCACCCCACCACGGGTGTCGCGCACGTGCTCGGCGAGCGGATCGGCCGCACCGACGTCAACGAGCTGCGTACCCGCATCGGGCTCACCACCGCCGCGGTCGCCGAGCGACTGCCCGCCGACGAACAGGTCAGTGATGTGGTGGTGACCGCCGCCTGGTCGGTGGTCGGCCGCTGGCGGGAGAACTACGACCGTGGCGACGAGGTGCGGGCGCGGGCGCTGCTGAGTCAGCTCGGCGTCGGTGGGCTCGCCGAACGCCGCTACGGCACCCTCTCCGAGGGGGAGCGCAAGCGGGTGCAGATCGCCCGTGCCCTGATGACCGACCCGGAGCTGCTGCTGCTCGACGAGCCCGCCGCCGGGCTCGACCTGGGTGGTCGGGAGGACCTGGTCGCCCGACTGGCCGAGCTGGCGTACGACCCGGACGCCCCGGCGATGGTGCTGGTCACCCACCACGTCGAGGAGATCCCGCCGGGGTTCACCCACGCGTTGCTGCTGCGGGAGGGTGGCGTGGTCGCCCAGGGGCTGCTCGCCGAGACCCTGACCGGGGACAACCTCTCCAAGACCTTCGGCCTGCCGCTGGTGGTCGAGCGCTCCGGCGACCGCTACACCGCTCGGGCCGCCTGAGCGACGATCAGAGCGGAGACGACCGTGCCGCAGACCCGGGTTGCCGTGGTGGGAAGCGCCAACATGGACCTGGTCGCGATGGCACCCGCGTTGCCGCGACTGGGCGAGACCATGCTCGGCTCCGACTTCATGATGGTGCCCGGCGGTAAGGGCGCCAACCAGGCCGTCGCCGCGGCCCGGGCCGGCGCGTCCTGCGCCTTCCTCGGCGCGATCGGCTCGGACGCCTTCGGCGTCACCCTCAAGGCCCGCATCACCGCGGCCGGCGTGGACACCAGTCAGCTACGGGTGGTCTACGGCACCTCCGGGGTGGCCCTGGTGATGGTCAACGCCCAGGGGGAGAACGCCATCATGGTGACCCCCGGCGCCAACGACGCACTGATCGGCCTCACCGAGGAAGAGTTGGCCACGGTGAGCGCGGCGGACGTCCTGGTCGCCCAACTGGAGATCCCGGTCTCGACCGTGACGGCCGCCGCGGTTGCCGCCCGCGCCGCCGGCACCAGGGTCATCCTCAACGCCGCCCCGGCCCGGGACCTCCCACCCGAACTGCTCGCCGCCGTGGACCTGCTGGTCGTCAACGAGGGCGAGGCGCGCACGCTCGCCGGTCGAGGCCGGGAGGAACCCCGGGCGCTGCTCGACCTGACCCCCCGGGCCGTACTCACCCTCGGTGGCGAGGGCGCCTGGTACGTCGACCGGGACGGCACCGAGGTGCACGTGCCGGCGGTCCGCGTCGACGTGGTCGACTCCACCGCCGCAGGTGACGCGTTCACCGCCGCGCTGGCCGTCGGCTGGGGCGAGGGACGCGACCTGGTCGACGCGGTGCGCTGGGCGTCGGCGGCCGGCGCTGCCTGCGTACGCAAGTTCGGCGCCTCGGTGGCGCTCCCACAACGCGCCGAGATCGACGAGCTGTACGTACCAGCCTGAGCGCGTCCCGCGCTGAACCGGCCTGAGCGCGTCGGCGGGTTACGCCCGCTGGCCCGCGCCGGTGCGGAAAGCCCGGCGGTACGCCGACGGTGAGGTCAGCATGACCCGGCCGAAGTGGTGCCGATAGGTCACCGGCGTGTCGAAGCCCACCGCGCGCGCGACCTGCTCGACCGGGGCGTCGGTCTCCTCCAGCAGGGCCAGGCTGGCACGGATCCGCTGGTCGATCAGCCAACGGATCGGGCTGGTCCCGGTGGCCCGGGCGAAGTGCCGCAGGTAGGTGCGGGACGACATGTGCGCCCGCCCGGCGAGCTGGGCCACGCTCAGCGGCTCGGCGAGATGGGCGAGGGCCCAGTCGATGCTGCCCGCGATCCGGTCGTCGTCCGGGTCGGCGGGTACCGGTGCCTCGACGAACTGGGCCTGCCCGCCGTCGCGGTGCGGGGGGATCACCAGCCGTCGGGCGACCGCGTTGGCGATCGCCGCGCCATGGTCGCGCCGGATCACGTGCACGCAGAGGTCCAGCCCGGCCGCGCTGCCAGCACTGGTGAGCAGGTCACCGTCATCGAGGTAGAGCACGTCCGCGTCCACAGCGACCCGCGGGTACCGCCGCGCCAGCAGCTCCGCGTACCGCCAGTGGGTGGTGGCCCGTCGACCGTCCAGTAGTCCCGCCCCGGCCAGCGCGAACGCGCCCGAGCAGATCGACATGAGCCGGGCGCCGCGCCGGTGCGCCTGGCGGAGCGCGGTGATCAGCTCGGGCGACGGGTCAACGGTCACGTCCGATACGCCGGGCACGATCACCGTCCGCGCCGCCGCCAGCTCGGCCAGGCCGTACGGGGTGTGCAGGCTGGCTCCGCCGACCACCGGCACCGGCCCCGGCTGCTCGGCGCAGAGCACCAGGTCGTACCAGTCGACGTCGAACTCGGGTCGGGCCAGCCCGAAGACCTCGGTGACGATGCCGGTCTCGAACACCGACATCCCCGGGTACGCGAGCACGGCGACCCGGTGCGCGGCCGCCGGTCGTCGGGGTGCTGGTAGCGGGCGCGGGCCGGTTGTCGTGGCCGGGATCGGCATGGCGGGATGTTAGCGCAGGACGTCGTTCGCGCCACTCGTCCCGGGGTGGCGTGCCGGCGAGGATCGGTGCATGACATTCGCCTTCGCCGTTCCGCCCGTCGATCCGGCCACCGCCGCCGCCCACTTCCACAACCGGCTCAGCGTCGAGACCGACGTCAGTGATGTGCACGCCGACCTGTCGGCCCGTACCCCAGGCCTGGTGGTCGTCGACTCCCGGGGCGCGGCCGCCTGGGCGCAGGGGCACCTCCCCGGCGCTGTGCACCTGCCCACCGCCGAGATCGCGAGCCGGGCGGCGGACCTGATCCCGCCGGGCTCGGCGGTGGTGACCTACTGCTGGGGTCCGGGCTGCAACGGCGCGACCCGGGCGGCGCTGGAGTTCGCCCGGCTCGGCCATCCGGTGAAGGAGATGCTCGGCGGGTTCGAGTACTGGGCGCGGGAGGGGCTGCCGGTGGTGACGGAGGCCGGGCTGACCCGGCGACCGGTCGACGACCTCACCGCGCCAACCACGACGATCACCTGCGACTGCTGAGCCACGGCGCGGGCGAGCGAGGGCTCAGCCGACGGGCTCGTCGGCGAGCTTCTCGCCGCGTCGGCGCAGCATGCCCAGCCCGGGGATGCCGGCCACGGCGAGCTTGAGGTCGCGGGTCACGTCCAGCAGGTCGTGCAGGTCGGGGCCGACCCGGTCCAGCGTGGCCAGGATCGGCAGGATGTCCGCCGTCAGGTGTTCCTTGAGCTTGGGCAACTCGTCGATCAGGTGGATCGCCGCGCTGATCTCCTCGTGACTCAACTCCTCGACGAACCGCCCGGCCATCGGCGCGGCCCGGCGCAGTGCCGGCTCGTACGCGGCCAGCAGCTCGGCCGCCGTGGCGGCGGCCTCCGTCGCGGTGCCCACGGTTGCGGCGGCGCGGCCCGCCACCCGTTCGGCCTCGGCGACCACAGTGCCCGCCGCCCGGGAGACCCGTTCGGCCTCGGCGACCACCACTGCGGCGGCGGTGGCCACCTCGGTGGCCGTGTCGATGGCGGTGGTCGCGGCGGCGCTGATGACGGCCACCTCGCGAACCGCAGTCTCGGCGTCGGTGAGCACCTGGTCGGTTCGCTCCAGGGTCGTCTCGATCCGGTCGACCACGCCGTTGATCCGGGCCAGCAGCGCCTCCACCCCGTCCAGCACCGCGAACGCGCGGGCGGGCACGGCGGCCATCGAGGTGGCCGAGCCGAGCGCCTGGTCGAGAGCGGAGCGGGTCAGGCCGACCACGGCGGCCGGGGTGGGGAGGGGAATCGCCATGGGTCAAGTGTGCGTCGGTCGCACCAGAACCGCCCGACGGAGCCGGTCAGCGGGACTGTCGACCGGCGGTGTCGGCGCGGGCGACGCGCAGGCCCCACCAGATTAGCGGCACCTGCATCGGCACGCGGCCGTAGGCGATGGCCCGCTTCGTCGGGCGGCGGTGCCGCCAGTCCACCGCCATCTTTACGTTGGCCGGCAGCACGGCGACGAAGAGGGCGGCTGCGGCCCGACCGCCGGCCCGTCGGGTGGCCGGGTGTGCCACCGCCGCCGCGACCGCCAGCTCGGCGACCCCGCCACGGCGGGTGGTCATCGATGGTCCCCCTGCTGTTCGACGGCGCGCTGCACGGCCCGGTAGATCTGCCCGAACCGTAGCGCGTCCGGGGTGCGCAGCAGCAGATCCTCCCGACCGTGGTGCTGCACCCACAACTCGTGCACATGGCTGCCGCGCTCGTAGGAGCGGTCCAGCCAGCCCAACGGGATCTCCAGGAACGGCGTCAACGCCAGCGCCCCCACCGCGCAGGCGGCGAGGATGATCAGCGCCAGCTGCCAGTTGCCCCGGTCCTGTGCGGACCAGGCCAGTGACAGCACGCAGACCACGGCGACCAGCGGCGGCAGCGAGAGCAGCAGGACGAGGACACCGCGACCCAGCACACGGCCGCGTACGGCGAGGGTCTTCTGCCCGCGCGCGTGCCACACGAACGTCACGTCGGACAGGGCGATCACGTGACCGCCCGCCCGGATCGACTCGGAGGTCACCTGCACCGCGTCGTCCCGGTAATAGAGGGTCATCACTAAGCCTAACCACCGACAGGCAACCCTCGCCTCGCTCGAACCTCGGCACCGGCCGTCTTCGCAGCGGAACGGGCCCTCGTCGCGGAGGATTCGACGGCGGCCGTCCAGCGGGTAGGGGCGGCGGCCGTCCGGCGGGTAGAGATGGTGGTGCTGCGGTCCTTTGGAGCTGAATCGTTTGCGTCATCACGCGCCGCGCCGCCGCGCCGCCGACGTCGTGGTACCGGTCCGATTCGTTTGCGTTATCAGCTCCATAGGCGCTGCAGGAACGCAGCGCCCGGCGTGCCCGCAGCGCCCGGCGTGCCCGCAGCGCCCGGCGTGCCCGCAGCGCCCGGCGTGCCCGCAGCGCCCGGCGTGCCCGCAGCGCCCACCCTGGTCAGGTCGAAATGTGAAGCGGAACCAGGCCGGCTATCGACGGCTGGCGGGGCGGGCCGGTTGGCTGTGCTCGACCGCGCGCTGCACGGCCCGGTAGATCTGCCCGAAGCGCAGCGCGTCGCCGGTGCGCAGCAACCGCACCGGCTGACCGCGCCAGCGGGCCCAGATCTCCAGTTGGCGGCTGCCCCGGGCGTACGAGCGGTCCAGGTGTTCGAAGAGGAAGTCAGCGACCGGCCCGACGGCCAGGCCGACCAGCACCGACGCGCCGACGATCGCGATCGTCACGGTGGGGGAGCGGTGCAGCCACACGGCCACGCCGATGCCGAGCACCGCCGCGACCAGCGGACCGGCGAGCGCGGCGCCGATCGCGCCTCGCCCGACGAGCACCCGCCAGGAACGGGTGCCCCGGCGGTGCCAGATCATGCTGATGTCGGACAGCGCGTAGGCGCGGCCATCGACCCGGAGGGTGGTGGAGGTGACCTGCACCGACCTGTCGTCGTAGTACGTCGTCATGGCTGGACTCCCGCCCACGGGGCTGACACCACACTACTTACCCAAACGAGCCGGGTCGTAAGGTTGGCACGCGACTTCGACGAGGAAGTGAGGGCAGCGTGGGCGAGTTCGTTCGGCTGGAGACCAAGGACGGCATCGGCACGATCCGGCTGGAGCGGCCGCCGATGAACGCGCTCAACACCCAGGTGCAGGAGGAGTTGCGCGCCGCCGCGTCGGCGGCCACCGCCGACCCCGAGGTCCGCGCCGTCATCGTGTACGGCGGTGAGAAGGTCTTCGCCGCCGGTGCGGACATCAAGCAGATGGCCGACATGTCCTATGTCGACATGGCCGACCGGGCCGCGAACCTGTCCAGCGCTCTCGGTGCGATCGCCCGGATCCCCAAGCCGGTGGTCGCCGCGATCACCGGGTACGCCCTCGGTGGCGGCTGCGAGTTGGCGCTGGCCTGTGACTGGCGGATCGTGGCCGACGACGCCAAGCTCGGTCAGCCGGAGATCAAGCTCGGCATCATCCCGGGCGCCGGCGGCACCCAGCGGCTGGCCCGCCTGGTCGGCCCGGCCCGCGCCAAGGATCTGATCATGACGGGCCGGATGGTCGACGCCGAGGAGGCGCTGCGGATCGGCCTGGCCGATCAGGTGGTCCCGGCCGCCGAGGTCTACGAGGCCGCGGTCGCGTACGTGAAGCCGTACCTGACCGGGCCGGTGCAGGCGCTGCGCGCGGCGAAGCTGGCGGTCGACGGCGGCCTGGACATGGACCTGAACTCCGGCCTGGCCTGGGAGAGTCAGCTCTTCGCGGCGCTGTTCGCCACCGACGACCGGCGGGAGGGCATGTCGGCCTTCGTGGAGAAGCGCAAGCCGGACTTCACCGGCCGCTGACCCCTGGCGTCCGCTGGCCGGGACCACCGTCGGACGGTCAAGTGACTGGCCGGTAACCTGTGATCCCGGCCACGGACGATGGGAGCGACATGACGGAGCGGATCGAGGGGCACGGCGGCGAGTTGGCGCTCGCGGCCCTACGCGCGCACGGCGTACGGGAGATGTTCACCCTCTCCGGAGGGCACGTCTTCCCGCTCTACGACGCCGCGTACAAGACCGACTTCCCGATCTACGACGTCCGGCACGAACAGTCCGCGGTCTTCGCCGCCGAGGCGGTGGCCAAGCTGCAGCGTCGCCCCGGCCTCGCCGTGCTCACCGCCGGGCCCGGTGTCACCAACGGCATCTCCGGCATGACCAGCGCGTTCTTCAACGCCTCGCCGGTGCTGGTGCTCGGAGGTCGCGCGCCCGCGTTCCGCTGGGGTTCCGGCAGCCTCCAGGAGATGGACCACCTGCCGCTGGTCGCCCCGGTCACCAAGCACGCCGAGACGGTGTTCAGCACCGACGACATCCCGCGCGCGGTGGGTGCGGCGCTCAATGCCGCGCTCACCCCGCACCGCGGCCCGGCCTTCCTCGACTTCCCGCTCGAGACGGTCTTCTCGGTCGCCGAGGCAGACCTGCCCACCGCGACCGGCGTCGACCCCGTCGTGCCGGACCCGGAGGAGGTCGGCCGCGCCGCGATGCTCATCGCCGGGGCGCAGCGACCGGTCATCATCGCCGGCTCCGACGTGTACGCGGGCGACGCGGTCGCCGCACTGCGCGAGGCGGCGGAGGCGTTGCAGGTTCCGGTCTTCACCAACGGCATGGGCCGTGGCTCGCTCCCACCGGAGCACCCGCTCGCGTTCGCCAAGGCCCGCCGGGCCGCGCTCTCCGGCGCCGACGTGGTCGTGGTGGTGGGCACCCCGCTGGACTTCCGGCTCAGCTTCGGTGACTTCGGCGACGCCAAGGTGGTGCACATCGTCGACGCGCCCAGCCAGCGGGCGACGCACGTGCAGCCGGCCGCCGCCCCCGCCGGCGACCTGCGCCTGATCCTCTCCGCGCTGGCCGACCACGCCGGCGACCGGGCCGACCACGCCGACTGGATCGCCGACCTGCGCGTCGCCGAGGACGCGGCGAAGGCGCGCGACGCCGCCGAGATGGCCGCCGAGACCGACCCGATCCGCCCGGCGCGGATCTACGGCGAGTTGCGTCGGGTGCTGGCCCCGGACGCGATCACCATCGGCGACGGCGGCGACTTCGTGTCGTACGCCGGGCGGTACCTGGAGCCGTCCCAGCCCGGCACCTGGCTGGACCCCGGCCCGTACGGCTGCCTGGGCACCGGCATGGGCTACGCGATGGGCGCCCGGGTCAGTCACCCGGACCGGCAGATCTGCGTGCTGATGGGCGACGGCGCGGCCGGCTTCTCGCTGATGGACGTCGAGTCGCTGGTCCGCCAGAAGCTGCCGGTGGTGATCGTCGTCGGCAACAACGGCATCTGGGGGTTGGAGAAGCACCCGATGCGCGCGATGTACGGCTACGACGTGGCCGCCGACCTGCAGCCGGAGCTGCGCTACGACACGGTGGTCAGCGCGCTCGGCGGTGCCGGGGAGACGGTCGCCAAGGCGGCGGACCTCGGTCCGGCCCTGCAGCGGGCGTTCGACGCCGGAGTGCCGTACCTGGTCAACGTGCTCACCGACCCGACCGACGCGTACCCCCGGTCGTCGAACCTGGCCTGAGTCGCACCCGTCGCCGCCGTCGCTCCTCAGGGGCGACGGCGGCGCGGTCACACCTCCGGCCGGTCGCCCTCGCGGGGCGGGTCACCGTCGCGTCGGCGCAGGTCGTCCTCGCGTCGGCGCAGGTCCTCCTCCCACCGGCGGAAGAGCTCCTGGTCCTGCTGCTTGGCGCGGTCCTGCACCGAGCGCAGGAACTCCGGGTCGTCGTCCGGCGCGACCGGCCGGGGGCGCTGCCGCTCGGGCGACGAGGTGCCGCCGGGCCAGCCCTTGCGGGCGCCGGAGCTGGGCTCCCGGCCGACGATGAACCAGGCGATCGAGCCGACCAGCGGGAAGAACAGGATGATCAGCACCCAGGCGATCCGGGGAAGGGCACGGATCTGGCCCTCCTCGGCGGAGAGACAGCTGATCAGCGCGCAGATCGCGAGGACGATCTGCACCAGGAAGAGGAGTACGCCAAGCCGGGCCATGTACCCATCATGGCGCACCGTTTCCCGTCACCACAGTCAGCGGAGCACCAGCAGCACTCCCAGTAGTGCGAGCGCCACGGTGCCGAACGCGACCAGGGGAAGTGTCCGACCGCCGGTGCGGGCTGGGCCGGTGCCGGTGGCGCGTGGCCAGCAGAGCACCAGCAGGGTGCCCCACACGACCACTGTGACGCCGGCGATCAGCGCCCCGGTCGGGTCTCCGGTCGACGCCAGTCGGACGGCGAGCGCGGTCACCACCGTCGCCGTGAGCAGGGTGCGCCGCCAGGCCAGCCGGGTCCGCTCCGGTTGCAGCCCGGGGTCGCGTCCGGTGCTCACCGTCCGCCGACGGCCCGGATCAGGACGGCGACGACAAGCAGCACCGCCCCGCCGCCGACGGCGAGGGCGAGGATGGCGGGAAACCGCGACGCGGGCAGCTCCTCACCGAGCCGGATGGCCCGCTCGGTACGCGCCCAGTGGTCCACGGCGCGGATCGCGACCACCCCGCCGAGCAGCAGCAGCGTCACCGCGATCACCTCCCGCAGGTGGCTCACCCGCAGGGGTGGCAGGAACTGTGCGGCGGCCAGCCCGCCGCCGACCAGCGCCAGCCCGGTGCGCAGCCAGGCGAGGAAGGTTCGTTCGTTGGCGAGGGAGAACCGGTAGTCCGGCGTTTCACCGACCGAGCGCAGCTCTGTCGGGTCGAACCATCGCCTGATCGTCTCCCACACAGTGGGAGATTATCCGTTTCCCCTGCCGCTTAGCCTGGTCCGGTGACTGATCTCGACGTGCTGACGCTTCGCGACGCCTACGACAACCAACTCCGTCCGGAGATCCCCGACCCGGTTCCGGCCGGGGTGACGGTGGAGCGGGACGGGCCGCTGGTCCGGATCATCGGGCTCGACGCCGGCGGGTTCCTCACGTACCGCAACCTGGGCGGGTTGACCGGTGACGCGCTGGACGAGCTGATCGCCCGGCAGGTGCAGTTGTTCCGTGAGCGTGGCCAGTCGGTCGAGTGGAAGCTCAACGGACACGACGAGCCGGCCGACCTGGCGGAGCGTCTGCGCGCCGCCGGCTTCGTCGCGGAGGACCGGGAGACCGTCGTGGTGGGGCCGGTCGCGCCGTTGGCCGCCGCGCTGCCGGTCATCCCCGAGGGGGTACGCCTGCGTGAGGTGACCTCCCGGGAGGACCTGGAGCGGATCGCCGCCATGGAGGAGGAGGTCTGGCAGGCGGACCGTTCGCACCTCGTCTGGGGGTTGGCCAAGGAGATCGACGCCGACCCGCACTCGATCACCGTGGTGGTGGCCGAGGCGGGCGAGACGGTGGTGAGCGCCGGCTGGGTGCGGTTCCCGGCGAACACCGGCTTCGCCACTCTGTGGGGTGGCTCGACCCTGTCGCAGTGGCGGCGCAAGGGCATCTACCGGGCGTTGGTCAACTACCGGGCGCGGCTGGCCGAGCAGCGGGGTCGGACGCTCATGCAGGTCGACTGTTCCGAGGACAGCCGCCCGATCCTCCAGCGGCTCGGCCTCGTCGCGGTCACCACCACCACCCCGTACGTCTACACTCCGTGATCATGGAGCAGCGGTTGACGGACGAGGATCGGCTGATCATCAAGACCGGTGCCTTCGGTGCTGTCTTCCTGGTCTCCAACGCAGATCCGGGGGTGCTGGGGGTGATCCGGGAGAGCCTCGCCGCGTCCGGCGCGCTCGCCGACGCCAGCGGTGCGATCAAGGAGGCGCTGACGACCGGCCCGTTGCCGCGGCTTCCCCGGGACTCGCAGTTGGAGATCGAGTCGGTGGTGCTGCCGGCGTTGCGTCAGGCGGTGCTGATCCTGCGTGAGAAGTCACCGCCGGACGTGGAGGCGTACCGGTCGGTGGTGTTGGCCGCGGCGGACCGGGTGGCCCGGGCGCACGACGGGGTCGCACCCGCCGAGGCGGCAGCCATCGACCAGATCCGGGTTGCGCTGGCCGAGCCGGCCTGACCGGCCGCACGCCGGTGAGCTGTGTCACTCTGTGTGCCTCGGGAGCGCAACCTACTGGCAGGTAACATTGCTTCGTGGGCAACCGCACAGCAGCTCGCGGTTGACCTGGCGTCGACCGACGCGCGACGCTGCGCCCCATACCGGGCGAGCGAATCGCAACACCACACAGGAGGGTCGTCGAAGCGCGATGAATATCGTCGTACTCGTCAAGCAGGTGCCTGATTCGGGCGCGGACCGCAACCTGCGCAGTGACGACAACACCGTCGACCGCGGTTCGGCGAACAACGTGATCAACGAGATGGACGAGTACGCCATCGAGGAGGCGCTGAAGATCAAGGAAGCGCACGGCGGCGAGGTCACCATCCTGACCATGGGTCCGGACCGGGCGACCGAGTCGATCCGCAAGGCGCTCTCCATGGGCCCGGACAAGGCCGTGCACGTGTTGGACGACGCCCTGCACGGCTCGTGTGCCGTCGCCACCTCCAAGGTGCTCGCCGCCGCGCTCGGTCAGCTCGGCGCTGACCTGGTCATCTGCGGTGCCGAGTCCACCGACGGTCGCGTCCAGGTCATGCCGCACATGATCGCCGAGCGGCTGGGCGTCGCGGCGCTCACCGGCGCCCGCAAGCTCACCGTCGACGGCGCGACGCTGACCGTCGAGCGGCAGACCGAGGAGGGGTACGAGGTCGTCACCGCCTCCACCCCGGCCGTGGTCTCCGTCTGGGACACGATCAACGAGCCGCGCTACCCCTCCTTCAAGGGCATCATGGCCGCGAAGAAGAAGCCGGTGCAGACGCTCGCGCTGGCCGACCTCGGTGTCGCGCCCGCCGAGGTGGGCTTCGACGGTGCCACCAGCGCCGTCGTCGAGCACACCAAGCGCCCGCCGCGTTCCGGCGGAGCCAAGATCACCGACGAGGGCGAGGGCGGCGTCAAGCTGGTCGAGTTCCTCGCTACCGAGAAGTTCGTGTGAGAGCGGGTCTGGACATGTCTGAGGTTCTCGTCGTCGTCGAAGCCACCAAGGAATTCGGCGTCAAGAAGGTCACCCTGGAGATGCTCACCCTCGCCCGCGAGCTGGGCACCCCGAGCGCGGTGGTGCTCGGCGGCGCCGGCGCCGCCGAGGCGCTGAGCGGCAAGCTGGGCGAGTACGGCGCGGAGAAGATCTACGCCGCCGAGGGTGACGAGATCGACGGCTACCTGGTGGCCCCCAAGGCCACCGTGCTGGCCGAGCTGGTCCAGCGGGTGCAGCCGGCCGCCGTGCTGCTGGCCTCGGCCCAGGAGGGCAAGGAGATCGCTGCCCGGCTCGCCGTCAAGCTGGACAACGGCATCCTGACCGACGTGGTCGGCCTGGACGCCGACGGCACCGCGACGCAGGTCGCCTTCGCCGGCTCCACCATCGTCAAGGCCAAGGTCACCAAGGGCCTGCCGCTGGTCACCGTGCGGCCCAACTCGGTCACCCCCGCCCCGGCGGCGGCCACCCCCACGATCGAGCAGCTCACCGTGTCGGTGACCGACACCGACAAGCTGGCCAAGGTCGTCGAGCGGGTCGCCGAGCAGAAGGGTTCCCGCCCTGAGCTGACCGAGGCCGGCGTGGTCGTCTCCGGCGGTCGCGGTGTCGGCAACGCCGACAACTTCAAGCTGGTCGAGGAGCTGGCCGATCTGCTCGGCGGTGCCGTCGGCGCGTCCCGCGCGGCCGTCGACTCCGGCTTCTACCCGCACCAGTTCCAGGTGGGCCAGACCGGCAAGACGGTCTCCCCGCAGCTCTACGTCGCGCTCGGCATCTCCGGTGCCATCCAGCACCGGGCCGGCATGCAGACCTCGAAGACCATCGTCGCGGTCAACAAGGACGGCGAGGCGCCGATCTTCGAGTTGGCCGACTTCGGCGTGGTGGGCGACCTGTTCAAGATCGTCCCGCAGGCCGCCGAGGAGATCCGCAAGCGCAAGTGACCCGGCGCTGAGACAGTGGCCGCCCCCGATGGGGGCGGCCACTGCTTTTCGATGGGAGCTGATCGGCGGGCCGGGGAGCTGAACCGGCCCACCGATCAGCCCGTCAGGGTGCCCCTCAGCAGGCTGTCGCCGGAGTGGTCGGTGTTGTTGTCGTACTGCTCGGCGGAGACGTCGACCACCGAATAACTGGTGAGGTCGACATTCGGGGGCAGCGGCAGCAGCGCATCCGAACCGCCTCCCAGGGTGCCCACCGAGAACATCTCCATCGTCGTCGGATTGATGAGCCAGACCTCGTAGTACCCAGGGACGCGCGGGAGATTCGCCACATGCAGATGCAGTTGGCCGTCCTGGAGAACCCGGGCGTCACCCTTGGCCGTCGGTGGCGTCGATCCGTACGCCGCCAGCGGCGCACTCGCCACCACCACCTGCGGCGGAGTGGGCGCCGGGTCGTCCGGCCGTAGCACCGAGACCGTGCCGACCACACCGACCGCCGCGGCGGCTGCCGCCGTCACCGCGGTGGCCGCCCAGCGGGACCAGCCGGAGCCCCGGCGGGACCGGCGCGTCGGATCCAACCGGGTGACCGTCGACTCGGGCGTCGTGCCGGTGGCCTGCCCGGCCGTCGTGCCGGCGGACTCTGCGCCCGTCGTGCCGGCGGACTCTGCGGACTCTGCGGGCGTCGTGCCGGTGGTCTGCTCGGTCGCGGTGCCAAGGGCTTGCCCGGGGACCTGCTGCGGACGGGCCTCGGCCCGTGACGGCTGGGCCTCGGCCGCTCTGACCTGGGCGGCGATGCTCTGCCAGACGTGCTCCGGCGGGTCGGGCAGGTCAGCCAGGCCCTGCGTCTCGACGCCGAGCCCCGCCACCTGCTGAAGGGTCGCCAGCTCCGCCCGGCACAGCGCGCAGGTGCCGAGGTGGGTGCTGTCCCCGTTGTCCGCCTCGCTCTCACCGAGCGCCAGAAAGACCAGCCGGTCGTGGTCCAGGTGCTGCACCGTCCACCTCCCATCTGCGTTTCAAGCTGGCCATGCCGCGCCGGATGTGGCTCTTCACGGTGCCCAACGGCACTCCGGTCACCGTGGCTATCTGCTGGTGTGTCAGGTCGTCGTAGAAGGCCAACTCCAACATGCGCCGCTGGTCGTCCGGGAGACGGGCCAGCTCGTCGGCGATCACCAACCGGTCCACCACCCGGTCCGGGTCCGGCTCGGTGGGCGTCGGCTCGGGTAGTTGCCGGACCGTCTCCACCACCCGGGTCTCCCGGGCCGAGGCGCGCATCCGGTCGATCACCTTGCGTCGGCCGATGCCCAGCAGCCACCCGACCAGCGATCCCTTGGCCGGATCGAACGTGTCGCGCCCCAGCCAGGCGGCGACGAACGTCGCCTGGGTGACGTCCTCGGCGTCGCTGCGATTGGCCAGCATGGAGGTGGCCAGGTGGTGCACGGCGCGACCGTACCGGTCGTAGGCCTCGCGGAGGGCCACCTCGTCGCCTCGTCGAAAACGGAGGTCGAGGTCGTCCACCGGGGGGTCCGGTTCCTGTCGTAGGGCCGTCATCGGGCGGCTCGCCTTCGATGGGGCATGCCCGACTGTAGCCGCCACAGTCTCCGCCCCACTCTCCCGGTCGATGTCATCTCACCAGCTCTTCGTCTCCCGACCCCGGTCCGGATGCAGCCGGGGCCGGAAAAGAAAAGTGCCACTCCGGCGCATCCACCCGTCGACGAGCCGGCGTAACCCGTTCTGCAGGACAGGCCTGACGAATCAGCAGCAATCAGCAGGAGGCAGACATGCAGCTCTCGTACTTCCGTCGGGTCGCCGCGGGCGGCGCGGTCGCCGCGTTGGCCTTCGCCGGTGTCGGCGCGTTCACCGCCACCCCCGCGTACGCCGCCACGTCCAAGGTCTCCGTCGTGCACGGCATCCCGGACACCCCGGTCGACGTCTACGTCAACGGCACGAAGACGCTGGAGAACTTCAAGCCCGGTGACGTCGCCGGCCCGCTGAACCTGGAGGAGGGCGAGTACGACATCGCGCTCACCAAGCCCGGCGAGCCGATCGGCAGCGCGATCCTCAAGGCCGACGACGCGGCGGTGCCCGGAGGGGCGAACATCAGCATCGCGGCACACCTCGACGCAGCCGGCCAGCCGAAGATCACTCCGTTCGTGAACGACGTCTCGAAGGTCGGTGCCGGCAAGGCCCGGCTCATCGTCCGGCACACCGCCGCCGCCCCGGCGGTCGACGTACGCGCCGGTGGCACCCCGGTCTTCGAGGACCTCACCAACCCGAACGAGGCCAAGGGCGACGTCGACGCGGGCAGCGTGAAGGCGGACGTGGTGCTCGCCGGCACCGACACCGTGGCGATCGGCCCGGCGGACCTCAACCTCAAGGAGGGCACCGCGACGATCGTCTACGCGATCGGCTCCGCCGAGGGCAAGACGCTCGGCGTGGTGGCACAGACCATCACCGGCCTGCACTCCGCTCCCGGCGGCGTGCCGAGCGGTGACGGTGGGCAGGCCGGCACGGGCGTGAACACCTGGTGGTACGTGCTCACCGGTGCCGGCGTACTCCTGCTGTTCGGTGGTGGGGTGCGGATGGCGACCGCGCGGACCGGTCGCAGGTGACGGTGCGCAACCGCGGCGCGCTGGCGGCCCTGGTCGCCGGCGTTGCCGCGCTCACCGTCGCCGCCCTGGTGGCGTGCGGCTCGCAGCCGGCCGGGAACGTGGGCGCCGACGCGGCCACCGCCCTCGCCAGCATCCCACCGACCGTCGCCAGCGGCCCGTCGGTCCCGGTGACCGCCGGTGAGCTGCCCGTCGACGCGGAGATCGTCCCGCCGGTACGGCTGGTGATCCCCGAGATCGGCGTCACCGCCACCGTCAACGCGGTCGGCATCAACGAGCGGACCGACGAGTTCGAGGTGCCGCCGAGCGTCGACCAGATCGGGTGGTACCGCTACGGCCCCGGCCTGGAGGCGGAGGCGGGATCGGTGGTCATCGCCGGTCACGTGGACAGTGCCCAGCAGGGCAAGGGTGCGTTCTTCCGGCTGCGGGAGCTGGACCAGGGCGACACGGTGACCGCGACCGGCAGCGACGGAAAGGCCCGGCCGTACCGGGTCGTGGCCCGGGAGGAGTACGCCAAGACCAGGATCCCGCTGGACCGGTACTTCGCCCGGGACGGGAAGCCGCGGCTGACGTTGATCACCTGCGGGGGGCCGTTCGACGCGAAGGCCCGCAAGTACCGGGACAACATCGTCGTCACCGCGGTGCCCGCCTGACGAGGTCCCGCCACGTGCCGGGGTGGGGGAGTCCCACCCCGGCCGTTGCGTGGAGCCCCTCCGGCATCCGGTCCCCGAGGTGTCGGCCGTACGCTGAACGGTGATGGCTTACCTGGATCACGCGGCGACGACTCCGATGCTCGACGAGGCACTGGAGGCGTACGTCGCTACCGCCCGCGAGGTCGGCAACGCGTCCTCCCTGCACGCGGCGGGTCGCCGTGCCCGTCGCCGGGTCGAAGAGTCGCGCGAACGGGTGGCCGCGGTGCTGGGTGCGCGGCCCTCCGAGGTGATCTTCACCGGTGGTGGCACGGAAAGTGACAACCTCGCGGTCAAGGGCATCTTCTGGGCCCGCCGGGATGCCGGCACCGGCCGCCGACGGGTGGTCTCCAGCGCCGTCGAGCACCACGCGGTGCTGGACGCGGTCGACTGGTTGGTCCAGCACGAGGGCGCGGAGGTCGGCCTGCTGCCGGTGGACGCAGTCGGTCGGCTCGACCCGCAGGACCTGCGCGCCGAGTTGGCCGCGCACGCCGACCAGGTGGCCGTGGTCACCGCGATGTGGGCGAACAACGAGGTGGGCACCGTCCAGCCGGTCGCCGAGCTGGCCGCCGTCGCCGCCGAACACGGCGTGCCGTTCCACACCGACGCCATCCAGGCGGTCGGTCAGGTGCCCGTCGACTTCGCCGCGAGCGGAGTCGCCGCGCTGACCGTCACCGGGCACAAGCTGGGCGGCCCGGCCGGGGTGGGCGCGCTGGTGCTCGCCCGGGACGTGGCGGCCACGCCGCTGCTGCACGGTGGTGGCCAGGAACGCGACATCCGCTCCGGCACGCTGGACACCGCCGGCATCGTCGCGTTCGCGGTCGCTGTCGAGTCGGCGGTGAAGGGCCAGCAGGAGTACGCGGCCCGGGTGGCAGCCCTCCGCGACGACCTGATCGAGCGGGTCCGTCGGGCGGTGCCCGAGGTGATCTACAACGGCGATCCGGTCGACCGGCTCCCCGGCAACGCGCACTTCTCCTTCCCCGGCTCGGAGGGCGACGCACTGCTCCTCCTGCTCGACGCGCAGGGGATCGCCTGCTCGACCGGGTCGGCCTGCTCCGCGGGGGTGGCCCAGCCCTCGCACGTACTGCTGGCGATGGGCGCCGACGACGACCGTGCCCGCTCCTCGCTGCGCTTCACCCTGGGCCACACGAGCACCCAGGTCGACGTCGACGCCGTCGTGGCGGCCCTTCCGGCAGCAGTCGAGCGGGCCCGCCGGGCCGCAGCTCTCCGTACCCCGCGCTGACCCGGTCCCCGGGGCTTTCCCGGGCTGGTGGATAGGCTTGTCCTGGGAATGGGGAAGGGAGTGGGCCGATGAGGGTTCTGGCGGCGATGTCGGGCGGGGTCGACTCGGCCGTGGCGGCGGCGCGGGCGGTGGCGGCCGGGCACGACGTGACAGGCGTGCACCTGGCGCTGGCCCGCAACCCACAGACCTATCGGACCGGGGCGCGCGGTTGCTGCACCCTGGAGGATTCCCACGACGCACGTCGGGCCGCCGACGTGATCGGCATCCCCTTCTACGTGTGGGACATGGCCGACCGCTTCCACGAGGACGTGGTGGACGACTTCGTCGCCGAGTACGCGGCCGGCCGTACGCCGAATCCCTGCCTGCGGTGCAACGAGAAGATCAAGTTTGCGGCGGTGCTGGATCGGGCGGTGGCGCTGGGCTTCGACGCGGTGGTGACCGGGCACCACGCCCGACTCGGCCCGGACGGGCTGCTGCGGCGCAGTGTCGACGTGGCCAAGGACCAGTCGTACGTGCTGGCTGTGCTCACCCGCGAGCAGCTCGACCGGTCGATCTTCCCGCTGGGCGACTCGACCAAGGCGCAGGTCCGTGCCGAGGCCGCCGAGCGTGGCCTGGCGGTCGCCGACAAGCCGGACTCGCACGACATCTGCTTCATCGCCGACGGTGACACCCGTGGCTTCCTGGCCGGCCGGCTCGGCGAGGCGCCCGGCGACGTGGTGGACGCGAGCACCGGCGCGGTGGTCGGCAGTCACAGCGGCGCGTACGCGTACACGGTGGGGCAGCGTCGTGGGCTGCACCTCGACCGGCCCGCCCCGGACGGCCGGCCACGCTACGTCCTCTCCATCACCCCGAAGACCAACACGGTGACCGTCGGCCCGGCCGAGGCGCTGGAAGTGTCCGACGTGCACGCCGTACGTCCGGTCTGGACCGGCGGCACGCTTCCGGACTCCCCGGTGGAGTGCGAGGTGCAGTTGCGCGCGCACGGCAACGTGGTGCCGGCGACCGTCGCCCTCGACGGCGACCGGCTGCACGCCGAGCTGCGCCGGCCGGTACGCGGCGTCGCCGCCGGTCAGGCAGTGGTCGCGTACCGGCCGGACCCGGCCGGTGACGTGGTCCTCGGCTCCGCGACCATCACCGGCTGACCGCACGGCCCGGGTGTCCGCGGGATAGCCTTCGGCCGTGACAGATCAGGCGTGGCCCTGGCCGGCGGGCGCGGCAACCGGAATCGGTTCGCTGCCCGGCACCGACATCGACGAGGCCCAGCGGGTGGTCCTCGGTGAGCTCCCCGAGCTGCCCCACCTGCCCGAGTTGCCGGCCCGTGGTCCCGGCGCGGACATGATCGGCCGGTCCGCCGGGCTGCTCGTCGACCTGCCCGTCGAGGTCTACGCCGGTCGGTGGCGGGTCGCCCCGCGCCCGGGCCGCGACCTGCGTCGGGCCCGGGACCTGATGGAACGCGACCTGGACCAGCTCGCCGAGCAGGCCGAGGGGTACGCCGGGCCGATCAAGGTGCAGGCCGCCGGCCCACTCACGCTGGCCGCCTCCCTGGAGCTGCCGATCGGTGGTCGAATGCTTCGCGACCCCGGCGCGGTCCGCGATCTGACCGGCTCGCTCGCCGAAGGGCTGCGCGCGCACGTCGCGGCGGTGACCCGGCGGCTGCCCCGGGCATCGGTGCTGCTCCAGTTGGACGAACCGTCGCTGCCGACCGTGCTGGCCGGGCGGGTGCCGACCGAGAGCGGGTTGGGCGCCTACCGGGCGGTCGAGTCGGTGGACGCCGCCGCCCTGCTGCGCCAGGTCGTCGAGGCGGTCGGCGCGCCGACGCTGGTGCACTGCTGCGCCCCGGACGTACCGCTGGAGCTGATCCGTTCCACCGGTGCCGTCGCGGTCGCCCTCGACCTGGACCTCGTCACCAAGCTCGACCCGCTGGGCGAGGCGATCGACGCCGGCCTCGGGTTGCTGGCCGGGGCCGCGTCGACCCGGCCGCCGTCGGCCGGTCGCGCACCGACCTCCGCGCAGGTCGCCGATCGGGTACGCCAGCTCTGGGACCGCCTCGGCTTTCCCCGCCGGCAGCTCGCCCAGCAGGTGGTGGTCACTCCCGCCTGCGGTCTCGCCGGTGCCGACGAGCAGTACGCGCGGGCGGTGCTCGCGGCCTGTCGGGACGCCGGCCGGCGGCTCGCCGAGGACTGAGGTTTCCTGTCGTACCCGGTGGGCAGGATGACGGTCATGATTGGACAGCTGCGTTCAGTGGTGATCGACTGCCCGGATCCGCGGGCGTTGGCGGCGTTCTACGCCGAGCTGCTCGGCATCCCCTTCGCCGAGGGTGACTCCGACGACGACTGGGTGGTGCTGGGCGGTCCGCCCGGTCACCAGCCACGTCTCGCCTTCCAGCAGGCGCTCAACCTGCGGTCACCGGCCTGGCCGGACCCGGAGCGCCCGCAGCAGTTCCACCTGGACGTGACGGTGGACGACATCGAGAGCGCGGAGAAGGGCGCGCTCGCGCTCGGTGCTCGACGGCTGCCCGGTGAGGGCGAGGGTTTCCGGGTCTACGCCGATCCGGCCGGCCACCCGTTCTGTCTCTGCTGGGACTGAGCCTGACGGGGGTTGCGGCGGCCGGGCATGATGGCCGCCGTGATCCACACCTCCGCGCTGCGCGCCTCCGGTTCACTCTTCGGCCTCGCCTACGGTGACGCGCTCGGCAAGCCGACCGAGTTCCTGACCGTCGCCGAGATCGAACACCGCTACGGCCCGGCAGGCCCTCGTGAGCTGTCCGGCGAGCCGGCGCTGGTCACCGACGACACCCAGATGGCGCTCGCCGTGGGCTGGGCGTTGCACGAGGCTCCGTCGCTGACGCCGGAGGCGGTGGAGCCGCTGCTGCGGCGACGCTTCGTGGCCTGGTCGGTCAGCCCGGACAACAACCGCGCCCCGGGGATGACCTGCCTGCGCGCCTGCGCCGAACTGAGCCGTGGGCTGCCCTGGCAGGCGGCGACCGTGGCCGGGTCGAAGGGGTGCGGGGCCAACATGCGGGTCACCCCGGTCGGCCTGCTCGACGTGGACCTGGACACGCTGGCCGGGCTGGCCCAGTTGCAGGCCGGGTTGACCCACGGTCACCCGACCGGGCTGGCCGCCAGCGAGTTGACCGCGTACGCGGTCTTCGCGCTGCGCGCGGGCGCCACGTTGCCTGAGCTTCCCGCGCTCCTCACCGAGCGGGCGCGGTCCCAGCGCCTGGTCTACCGGGAGCAGTGGCTGGGTGATCTTTGGCAGCGCCCGGGGGTCGGCACGCCGGAGGAGTTCATCGCCCGGGGCTGGGACGAGTGCCTGGCGGTGCTGGGCCGACTCACCGACGTCCTGGGGCAGCCGGACGACGGCGGTGACCCGTGTCAGGCCACCGGAGAGGGTTGGGTAGCCGAGGAGGCGCTGGCCACCGCGCTGCTCTGCGCCGTACGGCATGCCGACGACCCGATCGCCGCCCTGGCCCGTGGCGCGACCACCGCCGGCGACTCCGACTCGATCGCCGCCCTGGCCGGCGCGTTCGTCGGCGCGGCCGTGGGGATGGCCGCCTGGCCGAGCGGGTGGGCCGACCGCATCGAGTACGCGGACCAACTCGCCGCCCTCGGCACGACCTGGGACTGACCTGCCGCCCGTGCGGAATCCGTCTGCCCGGTCGGCGGCTGTGATCGACTCGGGTTCCTGGAAGTCGGGGTGTCGCAGTGCCGTTGATGCCGCGCTTTTCAGGAAGCCGAGTGGATCACGCCCCCTGGTCAGGGCCGTGGCGGCGGGGTGGTCAGTGCGACGGGGTGGCGGGTGATCAGGCGGTGGGCAGGTGCCGCAGGCTGCGGACCTTCTGCCACAGGTCGGCGTCGCAGCGGCCGGCGTGGTCCGCGAACGCGGTCGAGCTGAGTCGGATCGGCTCGGTCAGGCTGAGGTAGCTGTCGTGCTCCGCGCCGGGGTCCCAGTCCCGGGTGGGGATCCGTACGTGGTCGTCCCGGTCGCTCTTGTCCTGGCTGGTGATCTTCAGGACGTCGGCGCCCCGGGAGTCGGCGCGTAGCACCAGGCAGGGACGCACCTTCGACCCGCTGCCGTCGGCGTACGGCACGTCGGCCCACCAGATCTCTCCCGCTGCCGGAGCACCGGCCGCACGTTCGGTGTCGCGTGAGCGGGGCCTGGTGGCCGGTCGATCGGTGCCGCGTGGCCGCGGCGCCGTGGAGCGACGGCCAGGACGGGTGCCCCGACCCGGCCGGGTGCCCGGACGGCGGTCGGCCACCCGGTGCCGCCAACTGTTCCAGGCCCAGCCGGCGGCCACCGCCAGCAGGATCGCCACCGCCCAGAGCAGCGCGTCGGGCATCCGTACCTCCGCCTCTCGGCGACCCCCGGGGTCGCACCGTCCGGCGATCCTCGCACGTCGCAGGCCGTGCCGCCCGCCAACAACACCGCAGCGTCCCACCGTCCGGGGCACCCGGCGACCTGTCCGGGCCTGGTGGTTCACACCAGGTGGCGAGGTGGGGGGTGTCGGGGCGGCATCACGTCGCCGATGTGGAGTCGATCACCGTGCTGCCACGGAACGGGCTGAGGGCGGCGTCGCTCCCGGCGCGGGTGGGCGGTGGATTGTCCCACCGGCCCGATACCGTGCCGGAGTAGCGTGATCAGGGAGGTCGCAGGCGTGTCCGAAGGTGGCGGTGTGTCCGAGGAGCAGATCGGTCAGCAGGTCAGCCCGGCTCAGGAGGCGGCGGCCGGGGCGGAGCCGACGCCGCAGGCCCGGGAGCGGCACGCCACGCTCAGTCGGGAGCTGACCGAGCACCAATACCGCTACTACGTGTTGGACTCGCCGACCATCACCGACGCCGAGTTCGATCGGCAGTTGCGCGAGCTCGAGGCGCTGGAGGCGGAGTTCCCGGCGCTGCGGACTCCCGACTCGCCGACCCAACGGGTGGGCGGCACGTTCTCCACCGACTTCACCCCGGTCACCCACGCCGAGCGGATGCTGTCGCTCGACAACGCGTTCGCCGACGAGGAGTTGGCGGCGTGGGCCGAGCGGGTCGAGCGGGACGCCGGTGGCACGGTGCCCTACCTGTGCGAGTTGAAGGTCGACGGGTTGGCGATCAACCTCACCTACGAGAAGGGCCGGCTCGTTCGTGCGGCCACCCGGGGTGACGGTCGCACCGGCGAGGACGTCACCGCCAACGTGCGCAGCATCCGCGACGTGCCCAGCCAGCTCACCCCGTCCGCCGACTTCCCGACCATTCCCGAGCTGCTGGAGGTCCGGGGCGAGATCTACTTCCCGATCGCCGGTTTCGCGGACCTCAACGCGGCTCTGGTGGAGCAGGGCAAGGCCCCGTTCGCCAATCCCCGTAACGCCGCGGCGGGCAGCCTGCGGCAGAAGGACCCGCGGATCACCGCCTCCCGACCGCTGCGCCTGGTGGTGCACGGCATCGGTGCCCGCCGTGGGTTCCAGCCCACGGCCCAGTCCGAGTCGTACGCGGCGCTCAGGTCGTGGGGGTTGCCGACCAGCGACCGGTGGCGGGTCGTGCCGGATCTCGCCGGCGTCGCGGAATACATCGCCTACTACGCCGAGCACCGACACGACGTCGAGCACGAGATCGACGGCGTGGTGGTCAAGGTCGACCCGGTCTCCATCCAGGGCCGACTCGGCTCGACCAGCCGCGCTCCGCGCTGGGCGATCGCCTTCAAGTACCCGCCGGAGGAGGTCACCACCAAGCTGCTCGACATCGAGGTCGGTGTCGGGCGCACCGGCCGGGTCACCCCGTTCGCGGTGTTGGAGCCGGTGCACGTGGCCGGCTCGACGGTCGCGCAGGCAACCCTGCACAACGCCCGCGAGGTGGAGCGTAAGGGCGTCCTGATCGGTGACACGGTGGTGCTGCGCAAGGCCGGCGACGTGATCCCCGAGGTGCTCGGCCCGGTGGTCGACCTGCGCCCCGCCGACGCCCGTCCGTTCGTGATGCCCACCACCTGCCCGTCCTGCGGCACCCCGCTCGCCCCCGCCAAGGAGAGCGACGTCGACATCCGCTGCCCCAACACCCACAGCTGCCCGGCGCAGCTACGGGAGCGGGTGTTCCACCTCGCCGGTCGGGGCGCGTTCGACATCGAGGTGCTCGGCTACAAGGGCGCGGGGGCACTGCTCGACGCGCAGATCATCACCGACGAGGGTGATCTCTTCCAGCTCGACGCCGAGCAGCTGTCCCGGTCCCCGTTCTTCGTCAACAAGGACGGCAGCCTGGGCAGCAACGCGGTCAAGTTGTTGGACAATCTGGCGGTCGCCCGGGAGCGCGAGTTGTGGCGGGTGCTGGTGGCGCTCTCCATCCGGCACGTCGGCCCCACCGCGGCGCGGGCGCTCGCCCGGCACTTCCGCTCGATGGACGCCATCGACGCGGCCACTGAGGAGGAGCTGTCCTCTGTCGACGGGGTCGGGCCGACCATCGCGGCCAGTCTCCGGGAGTGGTTCGCGGTCGACTGGCACCGGGAGGTCGTCCGCAAGTGGGCCGATGCCGGCGTACGGATGGCCGAGGAGGCGGTCGACGAGGGGCCGCGCCCGCTGGAGGGGTTGACCGTGGTGGTGACCGGCACACTCGCCGGCTTCTCCCGGGACCAGGCCGCCGAGGCCGTGCAGAGCCGGGGCGGCAAGCTCAGCGGGTCGGTCTCCAAGAAGACGAGCTTCGTGGTCGTGGGGGACAACCCGGGGTCCAAGGCCGACAAGGCGGCCAGCCTCAAGGTGCCGGTGCTGGACGAGGACGGGTTCCGGCTGCTGCTGGACGCGGGGCCGGACGCCGCACGGGAGATCGCCCAGTTCGGCGGGTGATCCCGGCCGGACGGTCCCGCCGACGACTGGCGACGACTGGCGGCGTATACCAACTTAATTACGACTACGACCGATTCGTGACTGTCATACCGGGAAACTGGGGGCTGAGGGCGTTTCATTGGGTCACGGCGTACCGCACCGGCACGCCGACGGTCGTCGGGAGGTGTGGTGGAGGCCGCCGATCCACGCAACTCGCTCCCCCCGGGGAGAGCGACGCCGTTCGCCACGTTCGTCGTCGGCATCCTGGTGGTCGCCGCGCTGACCGCCGCCGTTCCGTTGGCGAAACTTCCCGCCGAGGTCTCCGGGCTGCCGGTGGCGTTCTGGACGATGGCCGTGCTCGCGGTGGTCTGCGACGCCCGGCCGTTCGTCCCACCCGGCCGTCGGCAGACGTCCGCGGTGTTCCCGTCCACCTGCTTCACCTTCGCGATCCTGCTCGGCTGGGGCCTCGGCCCCGCGGTGGCGGTGCAGGCGGTCGGGGTGATCGTCTCCGGCTGGCGGATGCGGCACGCGGCCTGGCGGACGGCGTTCAACGTCGGCCAGTACGCGTGCGCTCTCGCCGCCGCGTACGGGGTGATCCGGCTCGGCTCGGGCACCATCTTCTCCGGCGGGCGTCTGCACTGGACCGACGTGGCTGCTGTCGGCGGTGCCACGCTGGCGTGGTTCGTCGTCAACTACGGGCTGGTCAGCTGGGCGGTGCGGCTGCGGTTCGGCGACCGGTGGTGGCCCACCCTCCGCCAGGGTCTCGGCTTCGAGTTGCTCTCCACCGGCTCGCTGTTGCTGCTCGCCCCGGTGCTGGTCGCCGCCGCACGGGTCAGCGCGGCGTTGATCCCGCTGGTCCTGGTGCCGCTCTTCGCGGTCTACCGGATGGCCCGGCTGACCGTCGAGCAGCAGCACCTCGCCGCCGCCGACCCGCTGACCGGGCTGCCGAACCGCAAGGCGCTGCTGGCCGAGGTGGCCGAGCAGGTGCACCTGCACGCCGAGCGGACGGCCCGGGGCGAACCCGGCGGGCAACTGGCGCTGCTCCTGATCGACCTGGACCGTTTCAAGAACGTCAACGACGCTCTCGGTCACGCCGTGGGCGACCGGCTTCTGGTCGAGGTCAGCGCCCGGCTCACCGATGTGCAGCCCCGACCACAGATGATCGCCCGGCTCGGCGGCGACGAGTTCGCCATCGTGATGACCGGCCTGACCGAGGTCGGTCAGGCGCGGGAGTTGGCCGACCGGGTGGTGCAGGCGCTGGCCGAGCCGGTGCCGCTCGACGGGCTGCCGTTGGACGTCGGCGGTTCGATCGGGATCGCCCTCTTCCCCGAACATGGCGAGGACTTCGCCACCCTGATGCGCCACGCCGACGTGGCGATGTACGACGCGAAGCACCGCAACGACACGGTGGCCGTCTACGCCCCCGAGTCCGACCACAACTCCGCCGAGCGACTCGGCCTCCTCGCCGACCTGCGCCGGGTGCTGGAATCCAGCCCGTCGACGGACGGGCCGTTCGACGCCGAGCAGGCCGATCAGACGGAGGGGCTGTTCGACGCCGATCCGGCGGGGCACGGTTACGGCGAGGGTGTGGCCGAGCAGGCCGACGGGAACGGCCGGGACGTGGTGCCGAGTGGCGTCGAGCGGGTGGACGTACCCCTGGCTGCGAAGGCCGAGGTGCGCGGCGGTGACGGGGCGGCGCTGCCCATCGGTTCCCCGGCCGAGCCCGCACCACACGCGGAGCCGGCATCGGCGGTCGCCCCGGCGCCGCCCGCCGGCCCCCGGTGGTGGGGGCGCCGTCGGCGCAACGCCGACGAACTGGTGCACGCCGACGAGCTGATCAACCGGATCGCCACCGGGGCCGACCCGATCCGGGGCCGCAGCTCCCGTGCCTCGGTCGCCGGCACCCGCTCGGGTTCGGCCCGGGAACGACGGGCCGGAGCGGGGAACGGCCGCCGGGCACCGAACGGAGGCGCGCTGCCCGCCAGGGGCAACGGTGGTCCCCGGCCACGGCGTGACACCGGGGCGGGCACGTCGGGGCAACCGGTCGGATCGAGCGGGTGGGCACACGCGGACGGTGACGCGGCGGACGACGCCGGGGAAATCACCATGTACTACCAGCCGCAGATCGCCATCGCGACCGGCGAGGTGGTCGGGGTCGAGGCCCTGCTGCGGTGGCGGCACCCCCGGCGGGGCATGGTCGACCCGGAGGAGCTCATCCGGGTCGCCGAGCAGAGCGCGGTGATGCGGCTCCTCACCCGTCGGGTTGTCGACGACGTGGTGGAGCAACTCGCCAAGTGGTCGGCCGCCGGCATCGGCCTGCGGGCGGCGCTGAACGTGAGCGTGCGGGACCTGCACACCGGCGAGATCGCCGACCAGATCGCCGACCGGCTGGCCCGCTACCAGGTGCCGGCTGAGCGGTTGCAGGTGGAGATCACCGAAGGTGCCCTGATGGCCGACCCGCGCCGGGTGCTGGCCACCATCTCCCACCTGCACCGGATCGGCGTGGCCATCGCGCTGGACGACTTCGGCACCGGCTACTCCTCGCTGCAACACCTGCGCCGGTTGCCGCTGTCCGAGGTGAAGGTGGACCGGTCGTTCGTGCTCGGCATGGCCGAGGACGCCGACGACGCGGCGATCGTCCGGTCGATGATCGAGCTGGCCGGTGCGTTGGGGCTGCGGGTGGTCGCCGAGGGCGTCGAGGACGAGCGGACCTGGCGGATGTTGCACGCCGCCGGCTGCGACGCCGCGCAGGGCTGGTTCTACGCCCGGCCCATGCCCGCCGAGGAACTGGTCACCTGGCTGGCCCGGTATCGGCCGGTACGCCCGAGCGGGCCCCCGCAGTCGGACACCGGTCGCCGCCCCACCCGCTGACCCGCCCGCCGACACGGCGGCCCGACTGCCGGAGGGGGAGTCGGGGACGCGGCACCGGAGCGGAACAATAGACTCGCTCCGGTCACCGCGCGTCACGCTCCACCCGCCGCGCGGCAGGCACACCGCCGACCAGCAGGACATCAGAAGGGGGCACGGATGGCCGCCATCTCCCGCGAGGAGGTCGCGCACCTGGCGCGCCTGTCGCGGCTCGCCGTCACCGAGGAGGAGCTGGACACGTTCGCCGGCCAGCTCGACGTGATCCTCCAGGCAGTCGCCCAGGTCGGCGAGGTCGCCGCCGCGGACATCCCGCCGACCTCGCACTCGGTGCCACTGACCAACGTCTTCCGCGAGGACGTCGTCACGCCGTGCCTGACCCCGCAGGAGGCGCTCTCGGGCGCACCCGACGTCGAGGACCAGCGGTTCCGCGTACCGCGGATCCTGAGCGAGGACGTGGCCTCATGAGCGATTTGATCAGAATGACCGCGACGGAGATCGCGTCCCTGGTCGCCGGGGGCGAGACCTCCGCCGTCGAGGTGACCCAGGCCCACCTGGACCGGATCGCCGCCGTCGACGACCGGGTGCACGCCTTCCTGCACGTCGACACCGACGGCGCGCTCGCCGCGGCCCGCGCGGTGGACGAGCGCCGGGCCGCCGGCGAGGAGCTGGGTCCTCTCGCGGGTGTGCCGGTCGCCGTCAAGGACGTGCTCGCCACCCGAGGCGTACCGACCACCGTGGGGTCGAAGATCCTGGAGGGTTGGCGTCCGCCGTACGACGCGACGATCGTGCAGCGCCTGCGGGACGCCGGCACGGTGATGCTCGGCAAGACCAACATGGACGAGTTCGCCATGGGGTCCTCCACCGAATACTCGGCGTACGGCCCGACGCACAACCCGTGGGACCTGACCCGGATCCCGGGCGGCTCGGGTGGTGGCAGCGCCGCCGCGCTGGCCGCGTACGAGGCGCCGCTGGCGATCGGCTCGGACACCGGCGGCTCGATCCGCCAGCCCGGCGCGGTCACCGGCACCGTGGGTGCGAAGCCCACCTACGGCGGCACCTCCCGCTACGGGCTGGTCGCCTTCTCCTCGTCGCTGGACACTCCCGGCCCGTGCGCCCGTAACGTCCTCGACGCGGCCCTGCTGCACCAGGTGATCGGCGGGCACGACCCCCGGGACTCGACCTCGATCCCGCAGCCGATTCCGGACGTGGTGGCGGCGGCGAAGCTCGGTGCGACCGGTGACCTGACCGGCGTGCGACTCGGCATCGTCAGCGAGTTCGTCGGCGAGGGCGCCGAGCCGGGTGTGATGACCGCGTTCCGCGAGTCGGTGGACGCGCTCGCGAAGATGGGCGCGGAGATCGTCGAGGTGTCCTGCCCGACGTTCGCGTACGCGCTGCCGGCGTACTACCTGATCGCCCCGAGCGAGTGCTCGTCCAACCTGGCCCGGTTCGACGGCGTCCGGTTCGGCCTGCGGGTCGGCGACGACGGCAACCGGTCGCTGGAGGAGGTCATGTCGCTGACCCGGGAGGCCGGCTTCGGTCCTGAGGTCAAGCGCCGCATCATGATCGGCACGTACGCGTTGTCGTCGGGTTACTACGACGCGTACTACGGGCAGGCGCAGAAGGTTCGGACGCTCATCACCCGAGACTTCACCGCCGCGTTCGAGCAGGTCGACGCGCTGATCTCGCCGACCACCCCGTCGGTGGCGTTCCCGATGGGCGCGCGGACCGCCGACCCGTACCAGATGTACCTGGCCGACCTGTACACGATTCCGACGAACCTGTACGGCGGGCCGGGCATCTCGGTGCCCTGCGGGCTCTCCGAGGGGTTGCCGGTCGGTCTGCAGGTGATGGCCCCGACGATGGCCGACGACCGGATGTACCGGGTGGCCGCCGCGCTGGAGTCCGCGATCGGCACGTTCACCCCGCCGGCGCTGTAGTGCCATCGCGACCGGCCCTGACGGATCCGTCCGTCGGGGCCGGTCGTGCGTCCGGGTACGGCGGGGCCGGCGCGTCGCCCTACTCTCGGGCGTCGCGGTCACTGGCGAGGTAGCGGCGGGCCTCCCGCAGGTCACGCCAGCGCCGGTAGCCCTGAATGGCCCAGAGAACACCGAGCGCCACGGCGATCACCCGGGTCGACGGGCGGGACGCGCCGACGACCAGGGCCTGTGTCGAAGTCCTCGGTCGAGCCGAGGCGGAGTCCGGGCGGCGGTCCGGCAAGGCGGATATTCGTTCGGATACCGGTGTTGTATCCGGGCGAATATCCAACGCGGCCGGTCGTCGTCCGGGCCCGCCGCAGGCCGGCCAGGGGCTTTGACACAGGCCCTAGCAGCGCCTCGAGCAGCATGCCGGCACCGAAAAACCAGAGCACCCAGCGCCCACCGATCCGGTGTTCGGCCTCCCTGCGCGCGAGGGAGTCGATGCGCGGGTCGTCGGCCTGTCCGGCGCGCAGCGCCCGGCGGACCGTCCGATCGGCGGTCCGGGCGGCCTGTGGATCGGATAGCCGGCGACCGGTCAGGAAAGTCGCCGCCGCGCCGAACGCCGCGAGGAGGAGCGCGAACAGGAAGATCGTGAGTACGCCGCGCGGCGTGATCTCCCGCCCGTCCAGGACGAACAGCGCCACCGTCAACGCCGGGAGCCCCACCACCAGACCCGCGGCGACCACCGCCGCGCGCCACCACGCACCCCGGCCGGTCGGCCGGCGAGCCGGTGTCACGCCCCCTCCCGGTTGCGGCGGCGCGAGGCCACCGACCCGACCCCCCACGCGACGGCCAGCCCGATCAGGCCCGGGATGGCAAGCAGGACCACCAGTAGCCACAGGTCGTCCGGCTGCCGCTCGCCGCCGGCGACGGACCAGCCGACCATGGTGAGCGCGGCAGCCACCACCCACGCGACCAGCACCGCCAGCAGGACCTGCCTTTTGTCGTACCGTCGGCCCGGCGCGGCCGGGTTGACGGATCGACCATTCCCCGTATTCGCCATGGTCGACAGGTACCCGGGTGTTATCGCGGACACACTCGACGACTGTTTCGGTGTGTTCTCGAAACCCCACCGGAGCCGGGAGCGGCAACCCCACTAGGCTGGACAGGTTCTGTCCGGATCGCGCCTGGAGCGTCTCATGACCACGACACTGCCCGCGTACGACGAGGTCGTCGCGCGCTACGAACCGGTGATCGGCCTGGAGACCCACGTCGAGCTGGGCACGAACACCAAAATGTGGTGCGGCTGCCCGACCGACTTCGGTGGCGAGCCGAACACCCGGGTCTGCCCGGTGTGCCTGGGCCTGCCCGGGTCGCTGCCGGTGGCCAACAAGGCGGCGATCGAGGCGATCATCCGGATCGGTCTGGCGTTGAACTGCTCGATCGCCGAGTGGTGCCGGTTCGCCCGGAAGAACTACTTCTACCCGGACATGCCGAAGAACTTCCAGATCAGCCAGTACGACGAGCCGATCTGCGTCGACGGTTACCTGGACGTCGAGGTCGACGGCGAGACGGTGCGGATCGAGATCGAGCGGGTGCACCTGGAGGAGGACACCGGCAAGACGCTGCACGTCGGCGGTGCCACCGGCCGCATCCACGGCGCGACGGAGTCGCTGGTCGACTACAACCGGGCCGGCATCCCGCTGGTCGAGATCGTCACCAAGCCGATCACGGGCACCGGTGCGCTCGCCCCCGAGGTGGCCAAGGCGTACGTCGCGGAGTTGCGCGACGTGATCCGCACCCTCGGTGTCTCGGACGTGCGGATGGAGGAGGGTTCGCTGCGCTGTGACGTGAACACCTCGCTCAACCTGCCGGGCGCGGAGTGGGGCACCCGTACCGAGACGAAGAACGTCAACTCGCTGCGGTCGGTGGAGCGGGCGGTCCGCTCGGAGATGCTGCGGCAGGCGTCGGTGCTCGACGCGGGTGGCCGGATCACCCAGGAGACCCGGCACTTCCACGAGGACACCGGCGACACCACCCCCGGGCGGTCCAAGGAGACGGCGACCGACTACCGGTACTTCCCCGAGCCGGACCTGGTGCCGATCGCCCCGGACCCGGCCTGGGTCGCCGAGCTGAAGGCCGCCCTGCCGGAGCTGCCCCGGGTGCACAGGCGTCGGCTCCAGGAGCAGTGGGGCCTGTCCGACCTGGACATGCAGTCGGTGTTGAACGCGGGCGCGGTCGAGCTGATCGAGGCGACCGTCGCCGCCGGCACCACCCCGGCGGCGGCGCGCAAGTGGTGGCTGGGTGAGCTGTCCCGCCGGGCCAACGAGAGTGGTGTGGAGCTGGCCGAGATCGGTGCCACCCCCGCCCAGGTCGCCGAGCTGCAGGGGCTGGTCGACGCCGGCAAGCTCAACGACAAGATGGCCCGTACGGTGCTGGAGGGCGTGGTCGACGGTGAGGGCTCGCCCACCGAGATCATGACCAGCCGGGGCCTGGAGGTCGTCTCGGACACCGGCGCGCTGACCGCTGCCGTGGACGAGGCGATCGCCGCGAACCCCGGCATCGCCGACAAGATCCGCAGTGGCAAGGTCGCCGCGGCCGGCGCGCTGGTCGGAGCGGTCATGAAGACCACCCGCGGCCAGGCCGACGCCGCCGCCGTCCGCACGCTGATCCTGGAGCGCCTCGGCGCCCAGGGCTAGTTGTAAGGAAGGGCCCCTTCTTATACATAAGGCGTTAATAAGGGGCCCTTCCTTAGCTCGCACCCCTTGGATGAGGGCGTCAACGGCGACGCCTGGATGGAGCCACCGTGACCCAGCACGACCTCGATGTCCTCGACGAGATCCAGCGGCGGGTGCTCTGGCTCGCCACCCGGATCGTGGACGCCGCCAACCACGACCGCGCCACCGGTGACGGTGTGAAGGTCGGTGGCCACCAGGCGTCCAGCGCCTCCCTGGTCACGGCGATGACCGCGCTGTGGTTCGCGCACCTGGACGCCGAGGACCGGGTCGCCGTGAAGCCGCACGCGTCCCCGGTGTTCCACGCCATCCAGTACCTGCTCGGCAACCTGGACCGCTCCTACCTGCCCCGGCTGCGGGCCCGTGGCGGCCTCCAGTCGTACCCGTCGCGCACCAAGGACCCGGACGAGGTGGACTTCTCCACCGGCTCGGTCGGGCTCGGCGCGGCGGCGCCGCTCTTCGCCGCCGCCACCCGGCGGTACGTCGACGCGCACTTCGGGGCCCGCCCGCACTCCCGGTTCGTGGCGCTGATCGGCGACGCCGAGCTGGACGAGGGCAACATCTGGGAGGCGGTCGCCGACCCGGCCACCACCGGGCTGGGCAACGTCATGTGGCTTGTCGACTTCAACCGCCAGTCGCTGGACCGGGTGGTGCCGGGAATCCGGATCAACCAGTGGCGCGGTCAGTTCGAGGCGGCCGGCTGGCACGTGGTGGAGGTCAAGTACGGTCGCCGGCTCGCCGAGGCGTACGCCCGGCCGGGCGGCGAGGCGCTGCGCGACTGGATCGACGCGATGCCCAACGAGCAGTACCAGTCGCTGTTCGGGCTGGCCGGCCCGGCGCTGCGCAAGCAGTTCCTGGACGGCGCGCCGGCCGGCATCGACGAGCTGATCGCCCACGTCAGCGACGAGGACCTCGCCCCGCTCGTCACCGACCTGGGCGGGCACGACCTGTCGGCGATGCTCGACGCGTACGCCCAGTGCGACGCGGTCACCGACCGGCCCAGCGTCGTCTTCGCGTACACCGTCAAGGGTTGGGGGCTGCCCATCGCCGGCAACCCGCGCAACCACTCGGCGCTGCTCAGCACGGAGCAGGTGGACACGCTGCGGGCCGCGCAGGGCTTGACCGCCGAGACCGAGTGGGACCGCCTCGACCCGGCGTCACCGGCCGGCATCCGGGCCGGCGCCCGCCGGGAGGCGCTGTCCCGCGCGCCCCGCGAGCGCGCGCTGGGGGTCACCGTTCCGGAGAGCACCGGAGTACGCGCCAACAAGCCGATCTCCACGCAGGAGGTCTTCGGTCGGGTGCTGGTGGACCTGGCGCGGGACCGGGAGGTGGGCCGTTACCTGGTCACCACCGCCCCGGACGTGGCCACCTCCACCAACCTCGCCGGGTTCATCAACAAGACCGGGGTCTTCGCCCCCACCGAGCAGCGTTCCTGGACCGAGGACCGGATGCTGCGCTGGACCGAGAGCCCCGCCGGGCAGCACATCGAGCTGGGCATCTCGGAGATGAACCTGTTCCTGCTGCTGGGCCAGCTCGGGCTGTCGTGGGACCTGTCCGGGCAGCCGCTGCTGCCGGTGGGAACGGTCTACGACCCGTTCGTGCTGCGCGGCCTCGACGCGTTCCTGTACGGCACGTACTCCGGCTCCCGGTTCGTGGTGGCCGGCACCCCGTCCGGCATCACCCTGGCCCCGGAGGGCGGTGCCCACCAGTCCACCATCACCGCGTCGGTCGGCCTGGAACTGCCCGGGGTGACGTTCGTCGAGCCGGCGTACGCGGGCAGCCTCGACTGGTTGCTCTGCGACGCGCTGGGGCAGATCGCCGGCGGTTCGAGCCCGGCCGCGACGGCCGCGCCGACCGAGGACGGGGCGTACTACTTCCGGTTGAGCACCCGCCCGCTGGACCAGGCGCCGTTCGAGGCGGCCCGCGCCCGGCTCGGTGACGCGGTCCTGCGTCGGCAGGTGGTCGCTGGGGCGTACCGGCTGGTCGACGCGCACCAGGCGTACCCGCACCTGGTCGACGCGCCGGTGGTGCAGCTCGCTGCCTCCGGTGCGGTGCTGCCGGAGGTGCTGGCCGCCGCGGCGGAGCTGGCCGACGAGGGCGTCGCCGCGCACGTGGTGGACGTGACCTCGCTGGACCGGCTCTACCGCGCCTGGCAGCGCACCCTGCGGCAGGGCGTGCGGACGGCCACGGTGCCCAGCGTGCCGGGCGCGCTGCGGTCCGCGTTCGCCGACCGGGTGCCGGTGGTGACCGTGCACGACGCGGCGTCGCACGCGATGGCCTGGCTCGGGTCGGCGGTCGGCGCGCCGGCGGTGCCGCTCGGGGTGGACGAATTCGGCCAGTCCGGCACCGTCGCCGAGCTGTACGAGTTGCACGACCTGCTGCCCGGCAGCATCGTCAACGCCGCGCTGGCCGCCATCGCCCTGCGCTGACCCGCCCGCCGGTCCGCTGGCCGGCGTCGACGTCGGCTCAGCCGGTCGGCGTGGGTGTGGGTGTGGCGGGGACACCGCCGCTCGGCGTGGGTGTGGGCGTGGCGGGGGCGGTCGGGTTCTCCACCAGGCGTCGTTCCAGGTTGACCTGGGCCTGCCCGGTGCCGCCGACGGTGATGGTGTCGTACGCCTGGAGCATCTTCTGCTGGTCGAAGTAGAGCACGCTCATCGACAGTGGGGTGGGCTTCTCGCCCTCCAGGCCACGCAGCCCGGCACCTCCGGTCGAGCCCTCCACCATCAGCGTGGTGGGCTGCTGCCCCGGTGCCTGCGGCAGCTTGGAGACCTGCCGGGCGTGGGTGTGCCCGGCCAGCACCAGCGGGCAGGTGCCGGCGAGTGGCCCGGCCGACGCCGGGTCGTGCACCAACGCGATGTTCACCGGCTGGGGTGAGCGGCGCACGGTGGTCGCGAGCTGCTCACCGACGCCGATCACCTGGTCGGCAACCTCCTGGGTCAGCCCGCTGCCGGCCGGCGAGGTGTTCTTGTCCGGGGTGAAGCGCGGGTCGCCGATGCCGGCGATGGTCAGGCCGGCGACGGTCGTCGTGGAGTTGTTCAGCACGATCGCGTTCGACTGCCGGGCCACCGCGGCGGCGGTCTTGCCGGAGTCGTGGTTGCCCCGGATGAAGACGTACGGCTTCTTGAGCAGACTGATCGAACCGACGAAGGAAGCCTCCGGTTCGCTGCCCCAGTCGGTGATGTCCCCGGTGTCGATCACCACGTCGATGCCGAACTGATCCACGACGGTGCGGATCAGCTGCCAGCCGGTCGGGTTGAGGTGCATGTCGGAGACGTGCAGGACGCGGGTGGTGCCCGGGGCCGGCTCGTACACCGGGAGCGCCGAGACGGTGGTGTAGAGCTGGCTGACGTTGCCGACCAGGCGTTGCAGCTGCTCGGCGTACTTGGTGTAGTCGTTGGCGATCCGGCGGGCGTCACCGACGATTGCCGGCGCGTTGACCAGCAGCCCTTCGTAGCGCGGTTCCTCGATCGCCTGGGGGCGCAGGGTGGCCGCCGCCGTGCCGAGACTGCCGGCGGTGAACAGCAGCGCCAGCCCGCCGGCCCAGGCCGTCCGTCGGAAGTTCCGGAAGATCAACCCGGCCAGGATCAGCGTGACCAGCACCGACGCGCCGAGAGTCCGCAGGCCCAGCCGCATGATGCCGGAGCGGACGTCCTCCACGGCGCTCTGGCTGGCCCGGCTGATGCTGGCCGGGTCGTCGAGCAGCGCCTCGGTGCGGCCCTGGTCGAGTGCGCCGAGCCGGACGGTGAGGTGGGTCGGCCCGTCGTGACTGTCGAGCAGCAGCGCCCCGAGCGGTGGGATGTCGACGGTGGTGCCGCCGTCCCGGGAGGGGGAGATGCTGAGGTTGGCCCGGAACGGGCCGATGTCGGTGTCCACCCGACCGCCGGCAAGCACCCCGAGCACCGCCCCGGCCAGGGCGATGGCGAGGACGGCGCCGATCAGCCCGACGCGCCGCAGCGGCCCGGCCAGCGCGGCCCACCGGCCGTTCGGGCGCGGCAGATCGGCGCCGGTGCCCGGGGCGTCCCGGTCGTCGGCGTCGTCGTGCTGCTCGTCTCGTTGCCCGTCCATGCTGAAATTCTGACCTGCCCGTCGGAAGATCTTGGCAAACCTGAACGGATGGTGACGAACCTCAGCTGCGTCCGCCGTCGCCGCCGGCGAAGACCACCCGCAGGAGTCGGTCGTCGTCGCCGGCCGGGTCACCCCGCCCGTCGTGGTTGGAGGTGCCCACCCAGAGCGACCCGTCCGGTGCGGCGGCCACCGCGCGCAGTCGGCCGTACCGGTTGGTGAGCAGCTCACTGGGCTGACCGAGCAGCGTACCCGTGTCGGTCAACTCCATCACCCAGAGGCGCTTGCCGCGCAGACAGCCGGCGACCAGCAGTCGGTCTGCGGCGGCCAGACCGGAGCAGGACGCGTCCGAGGTCGCCCACTGCGTGATCGGGTCGGTGAAACGCCTGTCGCCGGCTCGCCCCTCGACCTCCGGCCAACCGTAGTTGCCGCCCTTGGTGATCTGGTTGATCTCGTCCCACGTGTTCTGGCCGAACTCGACGGCGTACATCCGCTTGGCGTCGTCCCAGGTGAAGCCTTGCACGTTGCGGTGGCCCAGGGACCAGACCGGGGAACCGGGGTACGGGTTGCCGGCGGACGGCTTGCCGTCCGGCGTGATCCGGAGGATCTTGCCGCCGAGGCTCTTCACGTCCTGCGAGAGGGGGCGTTCACCCGCGTCGCCGGTGCTGACGTAGAGCTGCCCGTCGGGGCCGAAGCCCAATCCGCCGCCGTTGTGCACGTTGGCCTTGGGAATGCCGGTCAGGATCGGGGTGGGCTGACCGCCCAGTTCCAGCCGGGCGACCCGATTGTCCTGGGCGGAGGTGTAGTAGACGAAGACCGACCGGTCCTGGGCGTAGTTCGGGGAGACGGCGATGCCGAGCAGACCGCCCTCGCCGGCCGCCGCCACGTCGGGGATCGTCTGCGCCGGGCGGACCCGCAACCCGTCCGGCCCGGACTCCGGGCCGACCTGCAGGATCCGGCCGTTGTCCCGTTCGGTGACCAGCGCGCCGCCGTCGGGCAGGAAGGCGATGCCCCACGGCACCCGCAGACCCTTGGCCAGCACGGTCGCCACCGCCTGCTGGCCGGCGCGGCCGGGGCTCGCCGACGCGGAGGGAGTCGGCAGATTGGGCGGCTCGCCGGCCGGGTCGGGCTCCGGTTCGCCGAAGCTGCAACCGGAGGCGAGCAGCAGCGCGGCGCAGGACGCCGCGAGGGCCGCCCGGAGGCGGCGGACGCGAGGGTACGGGGGACGGGCTCTCACCCGGCCCAGGGTAGCCCGCCGGACGGCTCACCCGGGCCCGTCGCGATCCGACCGGTGCCGGTTGCTCCGGCCGAAGGGTCCCCGGTGGACCGCTCACCGTGCTCGTACGGCCAGCAGCGCGGCGTCGTCCTCACGGCCGTGGATCGAGGCGAGCAGCAGGTCGCACAACTCGTCGAGGGGCAGCGTGTCGGTGCCGGTCAGTCGGCCCACCAGCTCGGCCAACCCTTCGTCGATGGACCGGTCCCGCCGCTCGATCAGCCCGTCGGTGTAGAGCAGCAGGGTGTCGCCGGCCGCCAGGCTGGTCGGCTTGCTGGTCCGTGCCTGCGACCGGGTCAGACCGAGCAGCGGCTCCGGTGTCGCCTCCAGCACCTCGACCGCCCCGCCGGCGCGGACCACCAGGGCCGGTGGGTGCCCGGCGTTGGACCAGGTCACCTCGTGGACGCCGGCGATCTGCGGACAGATCCGGACCAGCGTCGCGGTGGCGGCGATCGGCAGCCGCAGTCCGCGGATGGCACCGTCCAGGTTGCTCATCAGCGCGCCGACACTGTCGGGCCGGCCGAAGGCGTTGCCGCGCACCAGGTTACGCAGCTGGCCCATGGCCGCCGCCGCCTCGATGTCGTGCCCGGCCACGTCGCCGATGGTGGCGATCACGTCGCCGTCGGGCTGGACGAAGGCGTCGTACCAGTCACCACCCACCTCGACCTGGTCGGCGGCCGGCTGGTAGCGGGCCGTCAACTCCAGCTCCGGCACGTTCGGCAGGTGGGGCAGCATGCTGTGTTGCAGGACCTCGGCGACGTGCCGCTGCTCGCCGTACATCGAGCTGTTGCCGACGGCCTGGCCGGTTCGGCGACCGATCTCGACCGCGGTGAGCAGGTCGTGATCGTCGAACTGCTGACGCTGCGAGCTGTTGACGAGGGTGATCGCCCCGAGCACGGTGCCGCCGACGCCTCGCATCGGCACGCTCAGGTAGGAGGCGATGCCCAGGCGGGCGGCGATCGACACCATCTCCGGGTCGGTGGTCCCTTTCGCCACGTCGGCCAGGGACGCCACGGTGCCGAGTTGGGGTTGGCCGGTGCGGAGGACCGACCGGATGATCGAATCCGGGCTCAGCCCGGTGCGCAGCAGCTCACCGAAGTGTTCGACGTCCGCCGTGCGGGCCGGGTCGCGGTGCACCGAGACCACCTCGCGCGGCTGGCCGGTCGGCCCGATCAGGGCGAGCAGGCACCAGTCGGCGAGCGGCGGGACCATGGTGGCGGCGAGCCGGCGCAGCGCGGTGCCCACGTCGAGTGTGCCGGCCAGCGTCTCGCTCACGCCAGCGACCAGCTCCAACCGTTCGTGCGCCTGCACGGCCCGCCGCTGTGCCTCCCGCGCGCCGTCGAGCGCGATCCGCAGTCGCAGCTCCGACGAGCACGCGGCGGCCAGGTCGGCCAGTGTCCGCAGTTGGGCGGTCGTCCACGCGCGGGGTTTGTTGTCGATGGCGCACAGCGCGCCGAGCACCCGGCCGGAGAGGTCGGTCAGCGGCATCCCGGCGTACGCGACCACACCGAGGTCGTCGATGGCCAGATTGTCCCGGACGCGGGGGTAGAGCCGAGCGTCCGGCAGCACCATCGGCACCTCGACGTCCACGACGTGCTGACAGAACGAGTGGCTCAGCGGGGTCTGCCGGCGCTGCGACCAGGGTTCCGGCAACCCGACCGCGCCGGGGAAGAACTGCCGGTCGGCGGAGACCAGGGAAACCAGCGCCACCGGTACGTCAAGCAGGTCGCTGACCAGCCGGGCGAACCTTTCGAAGGCCTCGTCCGGGACGGCGTCGAGCCCGGTCTCGGTGAGCGCACGCAGTCGCGCCGCGTCGCCGAGCGCCGGAGGTGGCACTGTCGGACGCCGGGCGCTGGCGGGGGAGCCGTCGGTCATCGAGCACCTGTCTGCCGGGGCGGAGGACGACCGGCCCTCCGACATTTCGTTATACCTCGGCCAGGCCGGAGTCGAACATCGGTGTGCTGAGTCTCGCCCGCCCCGGCGGCCCGCGCCATCCCCCGGGACGCCGGATCGTCGCCGTGCCCACGCGGGCCGCCGCGGAGGGGACTATCGTCGGCGGACGTGAAGGTATGGATCCCGCACCAGGCCGGCCTGGACCTCATGGGCGAGCTGCCCCCGGACGTGGCGGTGGAGGTGTTCGAGCACACCGACCGGATGCCGTCCGACCCTGCCGACGTCCGCGTCTGGGTGCCACCGTTCCTGGGTGGCTCGGACGGGACGGCGTTGCTGCGTGAGCTGCCCGACCTGGCGGTGGTGCAGTTGCTCTCGGCCGGGGCTGACGCCTGGGCCGGCCGGACTCCGCCGGGGGTCACGCTCTGCGACGCCCGGGGTGTGCACGACCCGTCCACCGCCGAGTGGGTCGTCACGGCGATCCTCGCCCAGCTGCGCGCGTTCCCGGCGTTCGTCCGGGCGCAGGCCGAGCGGCGTTGGGCGTACGAGGGGAACACCCCCACCGACGAGCTGACCGGTAAGCGGGTGCTCATCGTCGGGGCCGGTTCGATCGGCACCGCGGTGCGGGACCGGCTCGCCCCGTTCGACGTGAGCTTCACGCTTGTCGCGCGGACCGCCCGTCCGGAGCAGGGGGTGCACGGCGTCGAGGAGTTGCCCCGGCTGCTGCCCGAGGCCGACGTGGTGGTGGTGATCGTGCCGCTGACCGACCAGACCCGTGGCCTGATCGACAAGGACTTCCTGGCCGCGATGCCGGCCGGGGCACTGCTGGTCAACGCCGCCCGAGGGCCGGTGGCCCAGACCGAGGCGCTCGTCGCCGAGCTGGCCACCGGTCGGATCGCGGCCGCGCTGGACGTCACCGACCCGGAGCCGTTGCCCGCCGACTCGCCGCTCTGGGCGATGCCGAACGTGTTGCTCACCCCGCACGTGGCCGGGTCGGTGCGGGGTCTGCTGCCGCGGGCCTACCGACTGGTCGGTGACCAGGTGCGTCGGTTCGCCGCCGGGCAGCCGCTGATCAACACGGTGGTCGACGGTTACTGACCGGGCGTCTCGGCCGGCGTCTGGCCGGTGGCCGACAACAGCCGGGGCAGGTCCACACCGCGTACCGCCGGCAGGGTGACCTGCTGGCCGTCGTCGAGCCGGGCGACCGCCCGCCCGCGCTCGTCGGTGACCAGCTCGACGACCTGGTCCCAGTCGATCCGGCGTTGCCCGGCCAGCGCCCGCACGCGCAGCCCTCTGGCGTCGGCGTCGGTGCCGGCCCGCCAGGCCCAGACCGCGACGGCGAGCGGCACGAGCAGCACCGGCAGAAGGTAGGACCGGGCGCTGGCCAGCGGCAGGGCGCCGATGAAGGCGATGACCGCGGCGGCCAGGATGGCTTGGTTGTGCCGGAAGCGGACCGTGTCGGGCTTACTCACCCTCCGATGATCCCACCCCCGGCCGGTCCGGCTCGCGGCGGGCGGTGCCGGCAGGGTGCGGTACGCCGTACAGTGACACAGGTCATTGTCTCCTCCAGGTGACCGACACGTAACCGATCCGGCCGCCGATCGTTGCCAGTTGTTGAGCAGCGGACCCGCAACGTCCGCTGCCCCGCGCCGTCGTAACGCCCCCGTGCCCCCTCACGAAGGCGACCGCTGTGCTCCTCGCGTACCCGTTCCGCGTTCTCGTCCCCCGCCGGGCGGCGTCGGAGGCTGTCACGTCCACGGCGGTGACGCTGCTCCTTCTCGCCGGTGCCTTCGACCTGGTTCCGACCCCGGTGGTGATCGCGCTTGCCGTCGGTGCCGGCGCCACGGTCGCCGGGGTGCGGCTCTCCCGGCTGGCCGGCCGACCCGCCACCGGCCCACCGCCGCGCGCGGCGGGCGTGCTGCTCGACGCGGCGGTGGTGACCGCTGGTCTCACCGCCGTCGTGCTGCCCCTGACCGCCCTCGGGCCGAGCTTCGCCGTGCTGGTCGGTTCGCTTCTCGTGGCGGCCCTCTCGGTGAGCGGTCTCCGTCGCCTTCCCGGCCGGACGCGTCCGTCGCCCGGGGTCCGGCTGCGCCGGCTGGTCGAGTCGAGCGGCCCGGCCGTCGGTCTGGCCCTCACCGGCTGGCTGCTGCTGCCCCAGGACGCCCTGCCCGATCCGGCCCGACTGGTCGCCGCGTTGGCGCTCGGCGGGCTGGGCATGGCCGCGCTGGACGCGTTCGCGGGGCCACGGCGACGCTCGGGCGCGGCGGTCTGCCGGGGCGGTGTCCTCCTCACCCTGGGCGGTTTGGTGCTGTTGGCCGCGCTGGTGTCCGCACCGGCGGGCCGGGCGGCGCTGCTGGCCGTACCCCCGATGGTGTTCGGGATGCTGCTCGTCGCGGTCGGTGCGGAGGCGGCGGCGGACGCGGGTGACGCGGGGTCGGCGCCGCCGGTCGCTGCGGCCTGGCCCCGGGCGGTCCTCCCGGCGGCGATGCTGCTGCTGGCGGCGGGTCTGCACCTGGCCGCCGGCCGCGCCCCCGACCGGACGAGCGTGGTGTTGGCCCTGGCGGCGGTGCCGTCCCTGATGGTGTGCGAGCTGCTGCGGGCGGGTGAGGCGTCCACCACCGAGCGGCGGGCCGCGCACCGCCGCCGCGCCGGTGGTGCGGTCCGGCATCGTGCGGCGCACCCGCGCTGGGTGGGCGGGTCGGAGCCGCCGCCCGCGTCGCCCTCGCGGGTCGTCGACCCGGACGCCCCGACCACCGCGAGCGCTGTCGGCGCGGCCTGGCAGCCGGGCGCCGCCTGGTCGACGCTCGACCGGCGGCCCGTTCCGGCGGGAGGCGGTGCGGGCGACCGGGCGGCCCTGCTGGACGCCCTGGCCGCGATCGGTGACGTGCCGGCGCCGACCGGCGCGTTGCTGCTGGTGGACCTGCACGGCACCGATTCGGTCGGCCCGACGGCCCGGGAGGACGTGCTGGCCGAGGCGGTGCACCGGGCCCGCGCGGTCATCGCCCCCGACGACCTGGTCACCGGGTGCACGGGTGCCGGCTTCGCCGTGGTCACCGCCGCCGGCCCGGTGCTGGCGTACGCGCTGGGCACCCGGCTGCTGACCGCGCTCAGCCCGCCCTATTCGCTGCCCGGCGTGGTGCTGCGGGTGCAGACGAGCATCGGGCTGGCCGAGGTGAGCGGGGCGGGGCCGGCGGACGTGCTCCGTCAGGCCGAGCTGGCCCGGCGGCGGGCGGTGCAGTTGGGCCGCGACCGGGTCGAGTGGTACGACGCGTTCCTGGAGGAGCAGCTGGTCCGTCGGCTCGACCTGGAACGCGAGCTGCCCGGTGCGGTGGCGCGCGGCGAGTTGGACCTCGTCTACCAGCCGGTGCTCGACCTGGCCGACGGGCAACCGGTGGGCGCGGAGGCTCTGCTGCGGTGGCGGAGCCCGGTGCTCGGCACGGTGCTCCCGGCCGAGCTGCTGCCGGTCGCCGAGGACCTGGACCTGATCGGCGAGTTGGAGTGGTGGGTCCTGGACCGGGCCTGCCGGCAGTTGTCCAACTGGTCGGTGGGCGTCCGGGAGCTGTGGATGGCGGTCAACGTGACGACCCGGGAGCTGACCACCCCCGACTTCGTGCAGCGGGCGGCGGCCGTGCTGGCCGCGTACGGGGTGCCGCCGGAGCGGCTCGTGGTGGAGGTCAGCGAGCCGCGGGTGGCCGCCGACCTGTCGACGGTGGTGGCCCGGCTGGCCGGGTTGCGGTCGTTGGGCGTACGCACCGCGTTGGACGACTTCCGGGCCGAGCACGCTTCGCTGGCGCAGCTCCGGCGGCTGCCGATCGACCTGTTGAAGGTGGGCCCGGAGTTGGTGGGCGCGCGGCCGGACGGGCAGCCGCCGCTGATCGACGTGGTGGTCAACGTCGGCGAGCGGCTGGGTGTGGAGATCGTCGCGGAGGAGTTGGAGTCGCCGACCCAGGTGGAGGGGGCGCGCCGGGGCGGCTGCCGGTACGGGCAGGGGTTCGCGCTGGCCCGACCGGCGACGGCCGAACGGGTCGAGGCGTACTTCGAGGAGTTCCCGTCAGCATCTCGCTGAACCGGTTCATCTCTCCCGGGGTGGTGCGGTGCTGCCGCGCGGTGTGAGGTGGGGCGTCTCGTCCTGCACCCGGCCGGCCGGGTCTCCGCCGATGACGGCGAGAAGTTGGCGGGCGGCGTGCGCGCCGTACGCCGCGATGTCCCGGCCCAGCGCGGTCAACGGTGGGTGCACCAGCCGGCACAGCGGCGAGTCGTCCCAGGCCACGATGGACAGATCAGCGGGCACGGTGAGCCCCATCTCCTGGGCCACGGAGAGCCCGGCGATGGCCATCACGTCGTTGTCGTAGATGACCGCCGTGGGCCGCTGGGCGGAGCTGAGCAGGCGGCGGGTGGCCCGGCCGCCCTCCTCGCCGGTGTAGTCGGACGAGACGGTGACGGCGTCGACCAGGCCGAGCCGCTGGCAGACCGCCGTGAAGGCCGCGGTGCGGATCTCGGTGTGCCGTAGGTCGGGCAGGCCACCGACCCGGGCGATCCGCCGGTGTCCGAGCGCGACCAGGTACTCCACCGCCTCGGTCAGCGCGGCGGCGTCGTCGGACCAGAGGCTGGCCAGCTCTCCGGTGCCGCCGGGCCCGCCGATCACCACCGCCGGCAGTTGGATCTGCTCCAGCGCGGGGATGCGGCGGTCGTGGCTACGCAGGTCGCAGACCAGCACCCCGTCGACCCGACGTTCGCCCCACCAGCGCCGGTAGACCGCGATCTCGGCGTCGTGGTCGGCCACCACCTGGAGGGTCAGCGCGTACGAGCGGGCGGAGAGTTCGGCCTCGACGCCGCTGATCAGCGCCATGAAGAACGGCTCGACCCCGAGCGTCCGGGCCGGCCGGCACAGGGCCAGACCGACCGCCCCGGCGGTGGCGGCGGAGAGGGCTCGGGCGGCGCTGCTCGGGCTGAACCCGATCTCCGTGGCGATGGTCAGGATCCGCTGCCGGGTGGCTTCGGAGACGCCGGGCTGGCCGTTGAGCGCGTACGACACGGCGCCCTTGGACACCCCGGCGCGTCGGGCGACGTCGGCGATTGTCGGCCGCTTCACCGGTGTGCTCCTTCGCTCTCCGGCCGTTGACAGCCCGGAGTTCGGACCATACGGTGGCTCAACTTATCCGGTTCAGTCAACGTCTTTCGATCCAGGAGATGCGGGGAAGTCTTGAGTCGACAGGCACTCTACGACGGTTGGATGCTGCGGGCAGCCCACGGAGCGCAGGTGCCGGCCGAGATCGCCGGGCGGGCCGTGCCGGCGACCGTGCCGGGCTGCGTGCACACCGACCTGCTCGACGCCGGGCTGATCCCCGATCCCTACCTCGACGACAACGAGCTGACGCTGGCCTGGATCGGGCGCACCGAGTGGACGTACCAGACGAGCTTCCGGCCGCCGTCCGGCGACCACGACCGGGTCGACCTGGTCTGCGCCGGCCTGGACACCGTCGCCACGATCGCCGTCAACGGGGTCGAGGTCGGCCGCACCGAGAACATGCACCGCGCCTACCGGTTCGACGTCCGGTCGTTGTTGCGCGACGGCGACAACGATCTGGTGGTCGCCTTCGACTCCGCGTACCGCTACGCCGAGGCGCAGCAGGAGCGACTCGGCGACCGACCGAACGCCTACCCGGAGCCGTTCCACTTCATCCGCAAGATGGCCTGCAACTTCGGCTGGGACTGGGGGCCGACCCTGGTCACCGCCGGCATCTGGCAGGAGATCGGCCTGCACGCCTGGTCCACCGCCCGGCTGGCCACCGTCCGCCCGCTGGTCACCATGGACGGCCGCGACGGCCGGGTCGAGCTGCACGTCGAGGTCGAGCGGGCGTCGGACGTCCCGCTGACGGTCCGCGCCGCCGTCGCCGGGGCCCGCGCCGACGTGGTCATTCCGGCCGGCCGGCGCACGGCCGTGCTGACTCTCACCGTCCGCGAACCCGCGCTCTGGTGGCCCCGAGGGTACGGCGACCAGGCGCGCCACCTGATCGAGGTGACCCTGCACGCGCCGGACGGCGACACCCTGGACACCTGGTCGCACCGGATCGGCTTCCGGTCGGTCCGCCTGGACACCACACCCGACGAGCACGGCACCCCGTTCGTACTGTCGGTCAACGACGTCCCGGTCTTCGTCCGCGGGGTCAACTGGATCCCCGACGACGTGTTCCCCACCCGGGTCACCCGCGACCGCCTCGCCGAGCGGTTCGACCAGGCCACCGACGCCAACATCAACCTTCTGCGGGTCTGGGGCGGCGGCCGGTACGAGTCGGCGGACTTCTACGACCTCGCCGACGAGCGTGGGCTGCTCGTCCAACAGGACTTCCTCTTCGCCTGCGCCGCCTACCCGGAGGAGGAACCCTTCGGCACCGAAGTGGCCGCCGAGGCCGCCGAGCAGGTGACCCGGCTGATGCCGTACCCGTCCCTGGTGCTCTGGACCGGGAACAACGAGAACATCTGGGGCTGGCACGACTGGGACTGGCAGCAGCCCCTCGACGGACGCACCTGGGGGCGCGGCTACTACCTCGACGTGCTGCCCCGGATCGTCGGCGACCTCGACCCGACCCGCCCGTACTGGCCGGGCAGCCCCTGGTCGGGCACCGAGGCCATCCACCCCAACGACCCGGCGCACGGCACCACCCACATCTGGGACGTGTGGAACACCGACGACTACACGAAGTACCGGGAGTACGTGCCGCGCTTCGTCGCCGAGTTCGGCTACCAGGCCCCGCCGGCGTACGCCACCCTGCGCCGGGCACTGAGCGACGAACCCCTCGCCCACGACTCACCGGGCATGGCACACCACCAGAAAGCGGCCGACGGTGACGCCAAACTCCAGCGCGGCCTGGACGCGCACCTGCCCGCCCCGGCGGACTTCGACGACTGGCACTACCTGACACAGCTCAACCAGGCCCGTGCGATCCAGCTCGGGGTGGAGCACTTCCGCTCCCACCGGGACGTCTGCGCGGGGACCATCGTGTGGCAGCTCAACGACTGCTGGCCGGTGACCTCCTGGTCGGCCGTCGACGGCGACGGCCGCCGCAAACCCCTGTGGTACGCGCTGCGCCACGCGTACGCCGACCGGCTCCTCACCGTGCAACCGCGCGACGGTGGGCTGGCGCTGGTGGCCGTCAACGACTGTGGCACGCCGTGGCGGGCGTCGGCCTCGGTGACCCGGGTGACCCTCACCGGTGAGTCCCGGTCGAAGACGACGATGGCACTGGACGTGCCGGCGTACTCCTCGATCGTGTTGGCGCTGCCGGCGGACCTGGTCCGACCGGACGAAGCCCGCCGCGAGTTGCTGGTCGCGGAGGCCGGTGACACCACGGAGCGCGCACTGTGGTTCTTCGCCGAGGACCGGGACGTGGACTGGCCCTTGGCGGCCTGGGAGGCCACCGTCGAGCCGGTTGACGGCGGTCAACGGGTCCGAGTCACGGCCCGCACCGTGCTCCGCGACCTGACGCTCTTCCCGGACCGGCTGGATGCGACCGCCACTGTGGACGAGTCCCTGGTCACCCTGCTGCCGGGCGAGTCGGTGCTGTTCACCGTGTGCGCCGGAGCCCCGCTGGACCCGGCGGCCCTCGTCGCCCGCCCGGTGCTCCGCTGCGTCAACGACATCCGCCAACCCTGAGCCGCCCACCGGGCGGCCCGGCCGCCGCGAGGTCGCGAGCCGAACCAACCGACCGCTTGATCAACACCATTTCGCCGATGTCGCGGTGTCCACACGTGCGGGATACCGCGACATCGCCGAATTCGTGTTGATCTAGCGGGTGTTTCCGCATCGAGTAGCGATGTCGGAATGCGGACTCTCCCGGCGCCACCGCACCCGCCACTCACGGCCAAGAATGGCGCAGGTCAACGGCGATTGTGACCGTCAATGGTCCGGACAGCCCGGAAAAGCCGCCGGTCCTGTGCCCGAGCGAATGCTGCCCACCGTCCGATATCGACGGTACCGTTCACGGGACCCGAGACTGGCATTCGCGAGGACTCGTCGTCACGGCTGCGCAGAGGCAGGGGAGGTGCCGGGTTGACGGATGGTTCAGACCCAGCGGCCGACAGCGCGCCGGCCGGGCGACCGGCAACCGCGGCGCGCAGTGGGTCGGCTGCTGCGACGGTTGCCCAGTGGGCGGAGGTGCACCGGTTGGCGGTGGGGGGCCAGGAGCCGGCAATCGCCCGGCACGTCGGTGATCTGGTGTCGAGGGTGTGGCTGCCCAGGTCGCGGTTCGCCGACGTGGCTGCCATGGCGAGCGCGACGTTGACTCTCGGCCCGGACGCCGGCGCCTTCTATGACCTGGGGTGGACCCAGTCATCCACCGGGCAGCCTCGAGAGGCTCTGGCCAGCTACGAGCGGGCCCTGCGCCTGTATCGCGAGGCCGGTGACCGCGGCAACGAAGCAGCAACCCTCACCAACATCGGCCTCGTTCACCACAGCCTCGGCGATGCGAGGCAGGCTCTGGCCCACTACGGGCAGGCTCTGCCGATACAACGGGAGGTCGGCTACCGCAGGGGCGAGGCGAACACTCTCAACAATATCGGTGGTGTGTACAACAGCCTCGGCGATGGGGAGCAGGCTCTGGCCTTCTACGGGCAGGCTTTGCCGATCCGGCGTGAGGTCGGTGATCGTGCTGGCGAGGCGGCGACGCTCAACAACATCGGTGGTGTGTACGACAGGCTCGGGGATGGGGAGCGGGCTCTGACCTTTTACGGGCAGGCGCTGTCCATCCGGCGTGAGGTCGGTGATCTTGCTGGCGAGGCGACGACGCTCAACAACATCGGTGGTGTGTACGACAGGCTCGGGGACGGGGAGCAGGCTCTTGCCTTTTACGGGCAGGCGCTGTCCATCCGACGTGAGGTCGGTGACCGTGCTGGCGAGGCGACGACGCTCAGCAATATCGGCGCTGTGTACGGCAGCCTCGGCGATGGCGAGCAGGCTCTGGCCCACTATTCGGAGGCTTTGCCTCTCCGACGGGAGGTCGGCGATCGGGCTGGCGAAGCGATCACCCTCAACAACATCGGTGCGATCCGGTTCCGCCAGGGCGATCTTGCTGGGGCGAAGGACATTCTGGACCAAGTTCTTGAGGTCTTCCGCGTTGTCGGCGATCGCAGGTCTGAGGCAATGGCCAGCGCCAATATGGCCACTCTGCTCGCGAAGATGGCGCGGGTGGACCAGGCCATCGAGTTTCAGCGCCGCGCTGTTGCCCTCGCCCAGCAGACGAGCCATCCACAGCTGGACCAATATCGGGCATTCCTCAGCCGGTTAGAGGAAATCAAGGGGAGTTGAGCGTTGGGCGCTATCGGTGAGGGAGGAGACCAACGGTGAGCGACATGATCACCTATGAGCTGGAGATCTTCGAGCGGACCTCCGACTACTCCGAGCTGCGCCTGTCCACCGGCGGTGGTCAGCCGAAGACCCGTGGAGTGGACAAGGCCGCCATCGATCAGCTGATCGACCTGGTGACACGCCACTATGGCCAGCACTCGGTCGCTCAGCAGGTCTTCGGCTCACCACAGCTAGGCGACCTCGGGATGCGACTGGCCGCCTTCCTCGACGGCGACGAGCGGTGGCTGACGCCGATCCTGCACCAGCCTCCCGGCAGCACGCTGCGGATCACCGTCGCGGGCCGGCTACGGCATCTGCCCTGGGAACTGCTCGCCGTGGACGGGGCGCATCTGACCGTCTCCAGCCAGGCACCGTTGTTACCGGTGCGGGCCGTAGGCACCAACACGGCCTTCAAGGGCCCGGTCACTCCCGGGAACCGGCCCCTGCGGGTGCTGTTCATGGCCACCTCTCCCGAGGGGGTCGAGCCGGTGCTCAGCTACGAGGCCGAGGAGGCGGCCATCCTGGCTGCCACGTCCCGAACCGGTGCCGAGCTGGTCGTCGAGGAGAGCGGCACCCTGGAGGGACTTCGTTTCCTCAACCGGGACTACGGCGCGGGCTACTTCGATGTTCTCCATCTGAGCGGCCACGCCACCATCAACGGCGACGGTCAACCCGTCTTCCTGGTGGAGAACGAGTTCGGCGAGCACGTCGACGCCACCGCCGACCAGATCGCCCACGCGATGGCTGGGCACTGGCCGCGCCTGATCTTCGTCTCCGGCTGCCTGACCGGGAATGCCCCCGGCGCCGGCACCGTCCCCTCGATGAGTGAAAGCCTGGTTCACTCCGGGGCCCCCGCCGTCCTGGGGTGGGCGCTGCCGGTCGGCGACGTCTCCGCGACCGACTTCGCCGCCGAGCTCTACCGGTCACTGGCTGACGGGGTGCCCCTCGACCGGGCCATCATCGAGGCCCGCCAACACCTGTACGCGCAGAAACGCGGCAACTGGCACCTGCTGCGCGTCTACGCCGACAGATCCCCGCTCGCCCCGATGGTCACGCCCCTGATCACCAAGGAACGTGCGCGGATTCAGATCCGCCCGGCCGACCAGGAATTCCTGGACCCACAGACCCAGTTGTCCCGGGTCGCCGCCCGTGCCGCCTTCGTCGGACGACGACGAGTCATCCAGCGCTGTCTGCGTACCCTGAAAATGCCTCTGGGCCAGGCCGGCGCAGCCGAGGCTCTGGTCCTGCATGGCATGGGCGGTCTCGGCAAGAGCAGCCTCGCCTCCCGGCTGCTGGAACGCATGCCCACCCACCAGCGTGCCGTCTGGTACGGCCATGTCGACCTGAAAAGCTTCCGGGAGCTGACCACCAAGGTCCCATTCTCGACCGTGGAGCAGCAGGTCGAGGCGGACAAGCTGCTCGCCAACGACCAGGCACCCCTCCTCGTCCGCCTGCGCCACCTGCTCCACGTCGACGGGCCGCTCGGGCGGACTCCCTGCCTGTTCGTGTTCGACGACTTCGAGGAGGGCAACCTCGACGAACGCGACGGCACCTACGTGCTCTCCGCGGAGATGGCCGGCATCCTCCCGGCCCTTCTCAGAGCCATCCGCGAGACCGGCAGCCCCAGCCGGGTCGTGATCACCAGCCGCTACCGCTTTCCCGCCCCCGTCGGAACCACCGTCGCCGTCGAATCACTCGAAACGCTCACCGCGATCGAGCAGACCAAGAAGCTCGCGAACCTGCGGAACCTGCGCCCCGGCTCAGTGATCGACCCGGACATCCGTAGGCGGGCCATCCACGCCTCGGCCGGGAACCCCCGCCTGCTCGACTGGCTTGACCTGATCGTCGGTGACACCAGCCTCGACATCGATGGCCTCATCACCGCCATCGAAGAGGAGACCGACCGATTCCGCCGGGAGACCATCCTCGCGGCGAACCTGCTCGACTCCCAGGTTCCCGAGCTGCAACAGATGCTCGCCAAGGTCAACGTCATCGACCTGCCCGTCCCCGCCGCGACCGTGAGGGCCGTCCACGACCATCCCGACGCCAGTGCCCACCTCAAACGCGCCGTCGAACTCGGGCTGATCGAAGAAGGTACCGACCCGGAGACCCGCCAGCCTCGCTACTTCGTCTCCAATGTCCTGCGCCCCCTCATCCGCCCTCTGCTCAGCGACGACGAGTACGTCCAAGCCTGCGCCGCCGCCGCGCGAAGCCTCTACGAACTCTGGGTCACCGCCCCTGCCCCGCCCGGGTCCGCGTCATGACCACCCTCGCCCAATGGGTAGAGGTGCACCGGTTGGCGGTGGCGGGCCGGGAGCCGGCAATCGCCCGGGACGTTGGTCACCGTCTGGCGAGGATGTGGCTACCTAAGTCCCGGTTCGCGGATGTCGCGGCCCTCGCGAACGCGACCCTGACCCTCGGCATGGACGCCGGCGCACTCTATGACCTGGGCTGGGCTCAGTCCTCCACCGGGCATCCGCAGCAGGCCTTGATGAACTATGAGCAGGCCCTGCATCTGTATCGCGAGTCCGGCGACCGTGGCAACGAAGCAGCCACCCTCGCCAACATCGGCGGCGTGTACGGCGGGCTCGGGGATCGGGAGCGGGCTCTGGCCTGCTACGAGCAGGCTCTGCCCATCGCCCGAGAGGTCGGCCACCGCGGCAACGAAGCAGCCACCCTCGCCAACATCGGCGGCGTGTACGGCAGGCTCGGGGATCGGGAGCGGGCTCTGACCTACTTCGAGCAGGCTCTGCCCATCCAGCGAGAGATCGGCGACCGTGCTGGCGAAGCGACCACCCTCAACAACATTGGCCTTCTCTACAAGGGGGTTGGGGATCGGGAGCGGGCCCTGGCTTACTACGAGCAGGCTCTGCCCATCCGACGGGAGGTCGGTGACCGTGCTGGCGAGGCGGTCACCCTCAACAACATTGGCCTTCTCTACAAGGGGGTTGGGGATCGGGGCCGGGCTCTGGCCTACTACGAGCAAGCCCTACTCATGACCCGGGAGGTCGGCGACCGCGCAGCCGAAGCGGTCACCCGGTTCAACATCGCAATGCTGCACCGGGAGAAGGGGAATCTCGATGCCGCTATCCGCGAACTCGAAGTCGTCGTGGACCTCGATCGTCAGGTCGCCCACCCGGACCTCGCGTCTGACACTGCCGCGCTGGAGCAGGTACGCGAAGAACGAGCACAGGCTCGGGAAACGACCTGATCACTGTCCTGTTCGGGCACGACCATCACGTAGCGCGGCGATGATGTGCCCCACGGCAGTGGACGGATTGCCCTCCGGGGGCGGGTCAAGCCGATCAGCCCGGCGGCAGGCATCCTCGATCCGGTCGCGGAAGTTGCCGAAGTCGAGCGCGGTCTTGTCCCAGGCAGGGTCGTGCTCGCGCAACAGGTCGCGGGCCCTCTTGGCGTTCTCCACGAACCTGGTGCAGTTGCCGTAGTGGAGCAACAGCCAGACCTCGAAGCAGGGATTGGACCAGGCCAGATTGACATCGGCGACGACAGCTTCGCGGGTCGCCGGCTCCGTGGCGAAGTCGTCGACGTCGCAGACGGCCCATGCCTCGTCGAAGTCGTCGCGCTGGCGGCGCCGCGCCGCACCTCGCACCACGTTGACCGGCGAGCCGCGTTCTGCCACGACGACCACCCGAGGGCGCACCCACGACTCCTGCTTGAGGCCGTTGAAGTAGGCCCGTTCCGTGGATTCGCCGTTGGTGGCGATCAGGATGGTTGTCCGCTGTTCCCGGGTTGACGCGCGTCGTCGGAGGTCGGTCTCGCGGCCACGGCCGGACCGGGGGCCGGAGGCTTGCCGATCACCCTGCCGTGGCGTCATCCGAGCCTCCACGGGTGGCAAGGGCCTGTTCGAACAGGTCGGTGGAGAGGTTGGGAACCGCACCGTAGTTGCCGTTCAAGTAACGGCGCTGACGGTTCTCGCCTTCTTTCCGGGGCTTGAAATCGGTCAGCGGGTACAGCGAGGACGCACCCTCGTCGTCTTTCTCCACGAACCAGATCTCGTCGCGGCGCAGGATCTCCTCCGTGTCGAGGGTGCCGAGTAGGGCCGCGTCGTGGCTGGTGAAGATGAGTTGGCTGCCCAGGGGATTCGCCGATGGGCTGCGGAACAGGCTGACGAGCTTGGCGGTGAGGACCGGGTGCAGGCTGGTGTCGATCTCGTCGATCAGCATGGTGGCGCCGGTACGCAGCATCGCGGCGGCGTGCAGGCCCAGGGTCAGTAGCCGCCGCGTGCCGGTCGACTGGTTTTGGAGGTCGAGCAGCGCGAGTCCGTTCGGTCCCTGGTGGGCGAACAGGATGAGGGGTGGGCGCCGGGCCCCCGCCATGGCCTTGTTCACCCGGGCCCTCATGCCGTGGACCGACGAGTTGAACCAAACAGAATGGTCGTCGGCCGGGTCCGAGGGAATCATGACATCGACGATCCCGACGTCGGCGGCCTGCAACAGGTCCACAGCCAGCCGGCGTACCTCGTCGGCGTCCGAATGGCCGACGCGGATGAGGGTGGACAGCTCAGGGGTGGCGTCAGTGCCTTGGCTCATCAGGTAGAACCACCGGTAGGTGTCATGCAGCGGCTGTGGGTTTGCCGGGTCCGGCTGGGGGCGGCTGTGACCAAAGCGGGCGACCGTGCTGAGGAAAAGAGCTGTCGGAGCGGTGATGCCGCCGATTTGCTCCAGGTCGCTTCGTCGGCCCGTCTCCTCGCCCCAGGAGAAGGTGTCACCGTCTCGTTCGAACACGCGCCGCCTGCGCCCAACCGGATAGTGGTAGAGCCACTCCTCCAGCACCCGGTCGTCATCGATGGTGAACCCGTAGGTGTGCCGGACGCCGCCGAGCAGAAGATCGACGACATAGCGTGACGGCTGGGTGGCAACTTCCGGATCCAACCGAAACGGCTCTCGGTGTAGGCCCACCCCAGGTTCGACGGCGCGGTCGGACTCCACGACGGTCTGCCGCATGAACGCCATCGCGTTGAGGCAGTTTGACTTGCCAGAGGCGTTCGCCCCGAAGATGCCGACGACCTGGACCGCCTGTGGGGCCGGCTCGTCGGCCGAGGCCCCGTCCCCGTAGACGGGCGTCAGGTTGAGCTGCTGCTCGTCGCGAAACGACCGATGGTTGGCGAAGCGGAAACTCAACAGCATTGGCTGTGTGCCCCTAGGTAGTGGGCTGTTACAAGCGCATCCCTGCGAGTAAACCACGAGAAGGCGACGCAAAGCCCGATGCGGACCAGTGCTGACCCGGCGGGTTGGCCGGGGGTACGCGTTCGGCTCGGCCTGCCTCGTCAACGCTCAGCCACGAGTGCGGTGTTGTCGGCGGCGACACGGTCATCGGTTGAAGACTTCTTCAACTGCTAAAGTCTTCGCATCGATCCGGAGGGGTGCTCATGTCGGTCCCGCTGTACCAGGCAAAGGCGGAACTCTTCCGCACCCTCGGGCACCCGGTGCGCATCCGGGTCCTCGAACTGCTCCAGGACGGCCCGAAGCCGGTCCGCGACCTGCTCGCCGTCATCGAGGTCGAGGCCTCCAACCTCTCCCAGCAGCTCGCCGTGCTGCGTCGCGCCGGGATGGTCACCTCACACCGCGACGGTCCCCTCGTCATGTACGCGCTCAGCACCCCGGACGTGGCCGACCTGCTGGCCGCCGGGCGGCGGATCCTCGGCGCAGTCCTCACCGACCGGGACGGCCTCCTCGACGAACTGCGCGCCACCGGCGCGGACAGGTGAGCGGCGCCATTCCTGTCGTCCGCGAACGGCTACTCGGGCTGCTGCCCGGTCGGGCCGACTGGACGGCCGTCCACCGCTCACCGCGCCGGGACCTTCTGGCCGGTCTCACCGTGGCGGTGGTGGCGCTGCCGCTGGCTCTGGCGTTCGGCGTCACCTCCGGGCTGGGCGCCGAGGCCGGGCTGATCACCGCCGTGATCGCCGGCGCGGTGGCCGCCGTCTTCGGCGGCTCCAACCTCCAGGTCTCCGGGCCGACCGGGGCGATGACCGTGGTGCTGGTGCCGGTGGTGCAGCAGTTCGGAGCCACCGGCGTACTCATGGTCGGGGCGATGGCCGGCCTGGTGCTGATCGCGCTCGCCGTGGCCCGCCTGGGCCGGTACGTCCGCTACCTACCCACCCCGGTGCTGGAGGGTTTCACCGCCGGCATCGCGGTGGTCATCGCACTGCAACAGGTGCCCGCCGCGCTCGGCGTGACCGACGCGCACGGGGAGAAGGTCTGGGCCGTCGCCGCCGACGCGGTCGCGCGGTTCGTCGTACACCCGAAGCCAGCCGCGCTCGCGGTGGCCCTCGCCGTCGCGGCGCTGATGCTGTTGGGTGCCCGGTGGCGGCCCGGTCTGCCGTTCTCGCTGCTCGGCGTGGGGGCCGCCACAGTCCTCGCCGAGGTTGTTCCGGTCGATCTGGTCCGGATCGGCGCGTTGCCTCAGGGCCTGCCCGCGCCCTCGCTCGGCTTCCTCGACCTCGACGCGCTCGGCGTGCTGCTGCCCAGCGCGCTCGCGGTCGCCGCGCTCGCCGCCCTGGAGAGCCTGCTCTCCGCCACCGTCGCCGACGGCATGACCGTCGGTGAACGGCACGATCCGGACCGGGAACTGTTCGGTCAGGGGCTGGCCAACCTAGCCGCCCCGATCTTCGGCGGCATCCCGGCGACCGCCGCCATCGCCCGTACAGCCGTCAACGTCCGTGCCGGGGCGGCCTCGAAGCTGGCCGCCCTCACCCACGCCGTCGCCCTCGCGGCGATCGTGCTGGCCGCCGCGCCATTGGTCGGCCGGATCCCGCTCGCCGCCCTGGCCGGGGTGCTGCTGGCCACCACGGTCCGCATGGTGGAGGCGGGCTCGTTGTGGGCGTTGGCGCGGGCCACCCGGGGCGATGCCGTCGTGCTGGTGCTCACCTTCGCCGTCACCGTGATCTGGGATCTCGTCACCGCCGTCGCGGTCGGCGTCGGCGTCGCCGTGGTGCTCGCCCTGCGCGCGGTGGCCCGCAGCGCCCGACTGGAACAGGTGCCCCTCGACCCCGGGGATCACAGCGCCGAGGAGTACGCGCTGCTCACCGAACACATCGTCGCGTACCGGCTGGACGGGCCGCTTTTTTTCGCCGCGGCGCACACCTTCCTGCTCGAACTTTCCGAAATCTCCGACGTCCGGGTCGTCATCCTGCGGATGTCCCGGGTGACCACGATGGACGCCACCGGCGCGCACGTCCTCGGCGACGCGATCGGACGGCTCCGCGGGCGCGGGATCACCGTCCTGCTCTCCGGCATCACCCCCGCCCACGACCAGGTGCTGGCCACGCTGGGGGTGGCTGACGACCTGCGCCGCGAGGAGTTGCTCTTCCCGGACACGCCCGCCGCCATCCGGTACGCCCGCACCGTCGCGCTCTCAACGGCGGGTCACCCTACGGTCGTACCCGCCGAGTGAGCGGTACGGGCGTCCGCTGTCGCGTTCCGGATAGCAGGGGCTTCGCCGAGACGGTACGACCGGTTCAATGACAGGCATGCGGGGACCCAACGGCACGGCGGCGGCGAAGGCTCTCATCCTGGCTGCCATTCCCATCGGTGGTGTCGGCTTCATCGTCGCCGGGCCGAGGGCCGTGGCCGCGATCGTCGCCAACCTCCTCCTGCTCGCTGGCGGCGGTGCTCTGTGGTGGCTGGACTTCCACCGGAAACGTCGTTGGCTCAACCTCCACCGCACCGGCGTGCCCGGCACCCTGACGCCTGGCGGCGGTGTCACCACCTCCATCGCTGACACCCGCGGTGGCGGGCCACCGGTCTTCGTCGAACAACGTCGCCGGCACCGGCTGATGTTGTCGGCGACCAGCCGGGTGCGGCGCTCCGGCGGGCGCCGGCACATCGCGGGCGAGCCGTCGCGTGACGCTGATCAGTTGACCATGGTGGCGGACAACGTGGCCCGGATTCAGCATCTGATCGACACGGGGCAGCAGCGATCCCGGCGTGAGCAGTTGTGGTGGCTGGTCGCGGGTCTGGCGGCATCGATTCCGATCGGCGTGGCCATCAACCTCGCCACCGGCTAGGCGGCGAACGCTCCTTGCGATCCAGCGACGCGACGTGCCCGGCAGCGTCGACTCAGGTCGTGCTTCGCACCGAAGGTCTGAGGTGTGGGCTCACCGGGTTCGGACCACTCCTCCAACTGGCTGCCAGCTGCAGAGCTGCTGTCGTTCGCTGTCGGTGTATCGAACTCCGGGCTGTCCTGTGACGAGATGGCGGTGGACACGACGCTGACCGCGACCGGCTGCACGGGGCGCGACGAACGGGTCAGCGCTCCAATCTTGTCGTGCCATCGCTCGAAGCTGTCGAGTGTCGACTTACACTCGGTTGGCCAGCGCTACGGCATCGGCGAGGAGTGCTTCCAGGTCGTCATCGGCAATGGCGTGATTGCCCAAGATGGCAAGAATCACCAGGCCCTGGATCCGGCCGGCCATCTGCGGATCGATGGCTGTCTCGACATCTGGATCCACGGCCGCCCGGATCAGCGTCTCGGCCGCATTGGCGTCGATTTCTGGTGCACCCGCCGGAACTGCCGCTCGTATGTCGGCCACGAACCGCATGATCTCACCGGGAGACGTCTGCTCATCGAAGCGTCGGTTGACCGCAAAGTAAAAGACCGCACCGAGGAGGGTCGGGAAGCCGTCCCAGCCGAGCTGATCGAGGCGAGCCTCGACCCGGTCGTTGGCCTCGTGGTCGCCTCTGACCATCGTCCGGATGTAGTCGACCATTTCAGGGCTGCTCATCAGATCGCTTCCTTTCGCGGCGCTTCTTCGTCATGTTCCAAACACCTCGAAGGCCCACGACTACTGCGCCAGCAGCCATGATGACTGATGTGACCGGGTGCTCCAACTGAGGGCGGTCAGCCGGCGTGCCGGGGCTGGCGGAGGTGGATGTCGTGCTGCCACTCGATCCCGAGCCCTTGAAGCTCTTTTGCAGCTCGCGAAGGCCAGTGGTGATCGACTGTTCGGTTTGTTTGAGGGTGTCCTCGGAATCGTCCGCCTTCCTGATGTGCCGGCGGAGGAATGCCTCGGCTTTCCGACTGCGGCCCTCTGCTTCCTCCACCAGGCGCTCGCCGGACGGCGATGCCGCATCAACTGGGCCGGAGGAGGACGCGGCACCGGGGGCGATGGTGTTGACATACCCGGTGATGTGTCGGGCAGCCTCGGCCAGGAGGCGGGCGTAGCGGCTGGCTTTGTCACGGGCCACCCCGGCGTCCGCGACAGCCGCGCTCAGCCGCTGGTCAGTACTGCCCCGCTGTACTTCGGTCAGGTGTGTAAGGGCCTGCTCGGCATCCGCCCGGGCGCGCAGCGCGGTGACGGCAGCGGCATCGAGCTTTCCGCGTACGGCGAGAAGCTGCGCGACGACCTCGGCGATGCTGCCGCTCATCCGAGGCGGGTGAAGTAGGTGTTTGCGTGTTTGGCGGTGTTGTCGAAGCGGCGGCGGGTCGGTTCGACCTCTGCCCCGGCTGCGGCAAGCGCCTGCCGGGCTTCCGTTACATCCTCATTCCGGCTGCCCTGCAGGACGGCGTTCGCCATCCGGGTTGCCGCCTCCGCCTCGGAAGCGGCCTGGTCGAACACCCGACGTCCCTGACGGGCCGCCTCGATGGCCGCGCGAAGGGACGCCTTGACCTCGCCAACGCTCATCGCTGTGGCCGATGCTCAGCCGAGGACGCTGATGTAGCGGCGTGCCGCCTCCGAGCTGCCCTGCACCAGGGCCATGGCTTCGGCCAGGCGTTGCTTGCTCTGCTCGCCACGGGCGATGGCCTCGGCGATCGTCGGGTGCCCGGTGCCGGCGGAGATGGCGCGTAGCCGGGCCAGCATCTGTTCGGTGTTGTCGGCGGCGGCACGGATCTGGTTGATGGTGGCGTTGCCCTGCTCGGCGGCCTGCATCAGAGCTGCTTTGACTTCTTCGATGCTGGCCATGCCGCCCTCCATCTGACGATCGCGCAACTAGTTCACGTTTGCGTGGTCGGACGGACACTATCGGAGATCAAGCTGGCATGCAGCCCCGCTGGTTACAAGTATTCGGCAGCCGTGCGCCCCACGTCGGCGATGAACGCTTCTAGCTGCGTCTCGCCGAGATCACGGTCTTGAAGCAGCTTGCCGAGGAGCACGATTTGCATTTTTAGGGCGATCTCGGAGCTGAGGTTGTCGATTAGCCCGACCTCACCGAGGGTCGCGCGGACGAGCGCTTCCATCTCCAGGGTGGGCAGCGCCTCCGCGCCCGGAAACTGGTTACGCGTCTCGGCGACGAAGCGGGCAACGTCGGTGGGGGAGTGAGCGGAGGCGAGGCGGTCGTTGACCGCGATGGCGAATGCAGCACCGATCACCTGGTTCCCGCCGTGCCAGCCGGACGTTTCCAACGCGTCCAGAAGTTGGTCCACCGTGCCCCAGTCACGCCGTGCCATCGCGCGAATCAGGTCGTCGAACTTGGTCCGTACGCTCACGATTTCGTAACCCCGCTGGTCCTCAAGGATCGACTGAACAGAGTGCTGGTGGTGATGCTCGCCGCCAGCGAGCGCAGCTCCGCACCGGATGGGTGTCCCAGGAGAGCCCGAGGCACCCACCGAAGCCTCAGCGGGAAATGCGGGTCGAGCGCACGAAGGTGGCCCAGGTGGCGGGGGTGAAGGTGAGGGCCGGGCCGTCCGGGTCCTTGCTGTCGCGTACGGCCACGACGCCGGGCAGGTTGTCGGCAACCTCGACACACTCGCCGCCGTTGCTGCCACTGCGAGTGCTCTTGCGCCAACGAGCGCCGCTCAGATCAACCATGATGGACCTCCCCGATGATCTTGTTGATCAGGTGCCTCGATTGTCCTTCATCAAGGGCGAGCTGATCCAGGCTTGACCAGACCTGCTCGTAGGCGGCGAACTCTTCTGGCCGATCAAGGTAGAGGGCACCCGTCCAGGACTCGCAGTAGATCACCGAAGGCTCGGGCAGGGCCCGGTTGCCCAACGGGAAGTCGAGCATCACGAAGGATCCCGCCTCAACGCCACGATGCAGGCCGGCAGTGAGCGGCAGGATTCGGATCGAGTTGGTCGCTGTGTCTCCCAACATCAGCAGGTGATTCAGCTGATCTGCCATCGTCTCGGGGCTGCCGACTGTGCGCAGGAGGGCGGCCTCGGAGATGATCACGTCCAGCTTCGGAGGTGGAGGCAGGCGACGTCTCAGCAGTGCCTGACGTTGCAGCCGGATCTGCACCAGGCACTCCCGCTCTTCGTCGCTCACCTCCGCTCGGTGTTGGTAGACGCCCAGTGCGTAACCCCGATGTTGTAGGAGACCCGGAACCATTGCTTCGTTGAAGAAGCGCAGATGGGACGCGGCGGATTCGAGGCCGACGTACAGCTCGAACCATTCGGGGACGGCGTCGCCGTACGCGTGCCACCAGCCCTTCGCTTTCGTCTCGCCGGCCAGGGAGATCAGCGCCCGGGTCAGCTCGCCAGTCGCCCCGTACAGCTCGCACATCGCTCGGACGTCGACGCCGCGCACCGAGCCGAGCCCGCTCTCGATCCGCCACACCTTCTGGCGGCTGCACTCCAGCGCTTCGGCGACCGCGTCGAGGGTCGCCCCTGCCTCGGTGCGCAGGTCACGTAGCGCCCTGCCGAGCTGGCGTCGGGGCACCGTCGAGCCCATGTCATCGGCCACCCGGTCTCTCCTTCCTGTTGAGTTTTGCAACATCCCGACAGCCGTTCTGCAACACGGGAATGTTGCGCACAAATAGCGGAACAGTGTGAGTCGACATTCATTGTGATGGTGCCTCTGACCTTACAAGATTGGTCCGACAACGCCGATGGGCGCGCAATTCCTGCGCCGGTGGACGTCGACCAAATGCGAGGAAGGGTGGTGCTGCGTCGTGCGCGCGTTTCTCCGTCATCTCCGGGCCGAGCCGCCCCGGCCGGCGCCCTATCGGGCGGCCAACTACGTACCCCTGAAGCCCTGGCAGGTTCGCGAGCGCCGGTTCACCCGACGCGGCCGGCGTGGCGTGGACGCCGTGGAGGTCGCCGAGTTCCTCGACCGGGTCGCCGACGATATGGCCGAGGTGTACGCGGCACTGGGCAGCAGTCGCCGGGAGACCGAGCGGATCAAGGACGCCTTGAAGTGTTGGCAGTCGCGGCGGGCCCGCGAGGATCTGGCGGCCCGCCGGTGAGCGCCCGGTGGGTGGCGCACCTGCCGTTCACCGCCGCCGACCTGCCGGCCGCCCAGCACTTCGCCGGGACCCTGGCCCGCTCGCTGAGCTTCCTGTCCGAGGTGGACGCGGGCGAGACCACGGTGTCCGCCGAGGACGCCCAGGGCGTACGCCATCGGGTGTTCTGCGACCTACCGCTCGACGGCGGCCGGCGCTGCGTGCGGCGCGTCGAGCACGACGGTGACTGCGCGGGCCGGCGGTGCCGGTGACCGCCGTACCCGTGGTGACCTGCCCCGACTGCGACGGGATGACCTTCACCCTGGACCCGTGCCGGTGCACCACCTACGGCGACCGGTTTCTCGCCGAGGCCGACGTGCCCGGGCCACCTCGGGAGGCGTACCGGAGCTGCGAGCAGTGTCGCGGCTCGGGCCGCGTCGCGTACCCCTGTTATCGCTGTGGTCGGCGCGGCCGGCGGCGGGCGCAGCTCGTGGTCACCGTCGCCAACCTGGACACCGGCGCGGTCGCGTCCCACCAGGTCGTGCCCGGCGGCCTCGACCCCCACCGCGACCCGGCGGGAAACTGGGTGGTCGACCTTGCTTCCCGGGTACGCGAACTCGCCGCCACCGTCGGCGCGGTCGTGGCCGAAGCCGACGCGCCGTCGCTGTGGCTGACCAATGAGTGGCGACCCGACCTGCCCACGACGCAACGGCACGAGTTGGAGGCCCAGGCCCTCCTGCGGGCCGACCACGCAGCCTGGCGGTTGGTGCTGGGCCGATCGACCGCAACGCCCGCGGTCGACCCGGCCGACCTACTGGTCCGGCTCTGCGCGCTGGCCGACCTGCTCCTGCTCGACCTGGTCGTCGAGGCCCGCCGGCAGGGCGCGGGGTTCGGCTGGGCGATCCGGTACGAGGTGCCTGGCTCCCCGGTGCCAGCCGGCACACCCGGCTCGTGCCGGGACCTGCCGGAGGCGTTGGCCCGGACCGACGTGGCCACCGCACTCACCGGCCTCGCCGAGCGTGGCCTGGCCGCTCCCGCCCGGTTGCTGCGCCCCGACGCGCCGCGCTCACCCGTCGCCCCGAGCGTGGACGTCGACCAGCTCGAACGCCGCGTCCTCGCCGACTGTGTCGACCCGGCCGGCGGCGACGACCTGCCCGGCGCGCAGGCCCTCTGGCGGCACGGCCGCTGGTGGCACACCACGTTGCGCCCCGGCGAGCCGGTGGAGATCCTCGCCGAGCAGCCCACCGGCCAGGTGGTCCGCCGCGTGCAGGTGCCGGTGACCCGTGGCTACGAACCACCCGACCCGCCCTGGCTGGGTGAGCCCGTCGGCTGGCGGCCCTGCCCGGACTGCCGACCGCAGAGCCGGTTGCGCGCCTGCGAGTGCCGGCTCGGCGGGCGTCCCGCCGACTCGGGCTGCCCGCACTGCTCCGGGGCCGGCCTGCGCCCGTCGGCGCTGCGCTGCTTCACCTGCGGCGACACGCACCGCCTGCACCAGGCCGTGCTGGTCACCGTCACCGACCTGCGGCACCGGGTGGTGCACCTGGCCTGGCAGGCCGGCACGCCCGAGGTCGCCCCGCTGGTCGCCACCCAGCCCAACGGCCGGCCCGTGGTGCGACTTCCCGACCGTTACCGACTCACCTCCTGGGCTGCTGTTCTCGGCGCGCGACCCGAGGACCTCGCCGACGCCGACGGCGGGCACGAGATCGGCAGGGACCTGCGCGAGGGGTACGTCACCCTGCCCTGGGCCGGTGCCGACCCGGTGGGGGAGCACGTACGCAGCGCCGGACGGGGCACGGCCGCCGGTCGCCTGATCGTGGCGGTGGGGCCGCCCGACGCACCACCGCTCGCCGAGTTGCTGCGCCTTGCCCTCGGTCTCGACCTGGCCCTCGTGGTGGGTGTTCTCGACCTGCGGCACAACGCCGGTGACCCGTTGCTGGCCGACGGCCTGCGCTGGTCGGTCGAGGTGAAGCCCCGCGACGCGCCGGTGAGCCGCGACGACCTGCCGTACCGGCCGAGCCTGACCGCCGCTCTCGCCTGGTGCCGCGAATGCCTGATCGACGCCGTCGCCAGCGCCGCCCCGACCGACCCGGCGGTCGCCATCCCGGTGCCCCGGTCCGGGCCGTGCGGCAGCGTCGCCGACCCCGAGCCGGACCTGCTGCGGCTCGCCGCCCAGCACGCCGGGCAGGCGGTCACCGTGCGCTTCACCCGCGCCGGCTGCGCCGTGCACCGACACGACGACGACGGCGTACGCCTCCTCGCCGAAGGCCCGGACCTGCGCGATCTCCGTCTGACGTGAGGGTTGGGGTCCCATGATCGTGCTCGATCCATGAAGTAGTGGCCTCCCCAGTTGGGGGAGGCCACTACTTCCATGTTCGAGCACGATCAGCACGCCCGGGGCGCGATCCGGCAGGGTCAGGCGCGGGCGGCGGCGAGCACCTGGCCGACCAGGGCACCAGAGGTGCCGGAGCGCTCGTACTCGGGCCGGTTCAGGCTGCCGCCCATCAGCGGTGCCGGGTTGCGGTGCACGGCCGGGCTGTCCGAGCTGACCAGTGCCGCGAAGTGGTACTCGTCGGCGCCCGTCGCCTCGACGATCCGGGTGATGTTGCGCGGGGTGATGCCACCACCGGGCATGATGACGATCCGACCGGCGGCTCGGCGCACCAGCTCGGCGATGAGCGGGGCACCCTCCAGCACGCTGACCTCCTGGCCCGAGGTGAGCACCCGGTGCACGCCCAGCTCGATCAGCTGCTCCAACGCCGCGTACGGGTCGCGGGTCATGTCGAAGGCGCGGTGGAAGGTGATGCTGGCGTCACCGGCGGCGGCGATCAACCGGCGGGTGGTCGGTACGTCGACGTCGCCCTCGGCGGTCAGCGCGCCGATCACGATGCCGTGCGCGCCGGCCGCGACGGCGGCCCGCACGTCCCGCTCCATCGCCTCGATCTCGAACGGCGAGTAGATGAAGTCACCGGCCCGGGGCCGGACGATCACGTGCACCCGGATCCGGGTGACGGCGCGCAGGGTCGTCTCGATGGTGCCCAGGCTGGGGGTCAGTCCACCGTCGAAGAGCGCGGAGCACAGCTCCACCCGGTCGGCGCCGGCCTCCTCGGAGGCGACCGCCCCCTCGACGCTGTCGATGCAGATCTCGAATGTGCTCATGACTCTTCCTTTTCGGTGCGAGACGACGCCGCTTCGGTGCGAGACGACGCCGCTTCGGTGCGAGACGATGCCGCTTTGGTGCGAGACGGGGCCGCGGTCCAATCGATGACGGCCGTGACGGCGCCGACCGGTTCGCCGCCGCCGAGCACCGGCACCTGGCGCAGCGCGTCGGCTCCGCCCACCGGTACGCCAACGGCGTCGAGGGCGGCGAGCGCGATGGCGGTGGTGGCTCGGGGTGAACCGTCGACCACCTTCACCGCGACGGCGTGACCGTCCGGGGCGGCCACCCCGAGCACGCCCTCGGCCCCGCCCTTGGCCAGGACGCCGGGCAGCGCCCGCATCAGGTCGGTGTTCGGGTGCCCGTGCCAGCCGCCCACGTACTCCGGGTATTGGCGCATGGCCTGCGCGACCAGCGCCTCGTCGCTGTCGTCGGGTGCGGTGACCAACGCCTGGAACGTGCGGGCAAGGCCGGTCAGCGGCAGGCCGAACAGGGGTGCGCCGCAACCGTCGACGGCGTGGTGCGCGATCGGCGTTCCGGCCAGCCGGGCGACGGCGGCGGCGGTCTCCCGCTGCAGCGGGTGCTCCGGGTCGAGGTAGTCGTGGGTGCTCCAGGACCGGGCGACGGAGGCGACAAGCATCGCGGCGTGCTTCCCGGAGCAGTTCATCCGGATCCGGTCGCGCTGCCCGCCGGCGCGGATCAGCCGCTCCCGGGTCGGTTCGTCCTCCGGCCAGTCCACCGGGCAGCCGAGCGCGTCCTCGGTCAGACCGACGCCGGCCAGCATCGCCCAGACCACCTCGACGTGCCGGTCGTCGCCGGTGTGGCTGCCGGCGGCGAGCGCCAGCGCCGCGCCGGTCAGCTCGTCACCTGCCGCGACCCGGCAGGCCAGTGCCTGCACCGGCTTCAGGGTGGAGCGGGGGAGCACCGGCTCGTCGGGTACGCCGGCGGCGAGGACGACCTCGCCGTCCGGTGCGAGCACCACGACGCTGCCGTAGTGCCGGCTCTCGACGAAGCCGTTGCGGACGACCCGAGCCAGTTCGGCGTAACGGAAGATGGTCACCGCGGGGTGGTCCCTTCGATGAGCGGCGGGGGCAGGTCGGCGTCGCGTCCTCCGCGCCGGCCGCCGAAGCGGCCGTTACGGGCCTGGAGTACGCGGGCGAACTTCGACAGCGAGGCGTTGACCGCGAGGTAGATCAGCGCCACCACCAGGAACGTCTGGATCAGCAGATGGGTGTACGACGAGAGCACCTGCCCGCTGTACAGCAGCTCGGTGTAGCTGACCACGAAGCCGAGCGAGGTGTCCTTGAGCAGGCCGACCAGTTGGCTGACCAGGGACGGCGTGAGTTGGAGCAGCGCCTGGGGCAGGACCACCAGTGCCATCACCTGTCCACGGCGCAGCCCGACGGCGAGGCCGGCCTCGGTCTGTCCACGGTCCAGGGCCAGGATGCCGGACCGGAAGATCTCCGCGAACGCCGCCGAGTTGGACACCACCAGCGGCACCACGAGCTTCCAGAAGAGCGGGAAGTTCATCCCGTACTGCGGCAGGGCGAACAGCGTCACGTAGATGAGCAGCAGGGTGGGAACGGTCCGGAAGACCTCCACGTACGCGCCGGCCAGCCAGCGCAACGGTCGGTGCGTGGAGAGGCGTCCGAGCGCCAGCAGCAACCCGAGCGCGGCGCTGAGCACGGCGGTCGCGGCGGCGGCCCGCACGGTGGCCCAGAGGCCGTTGAGCAGGTACCGCCAGATCGGCCAGGTGGTGAACGGCTCCCACCGGGCGGCGGCCAACTCGCCGTGACTGGCGAACTGGTACACGGCCGCCACGGCGGCGGCCACCAGGAGGACGGCACCCACCACTGTGGCGATCCGGATCCGCCGCTGGGCGCGCGGGCCGGGTTCGTCGAAGAGGATCTGTTGCGTCTTGTTCATCGGACGATCGCCAGCCTTCGTTCGAGCAGGCCGGTGACCTGACCGATGATCAGCGCCAGCAGCATGTAGGCGAGGCCCGCGCCGGTGAAGACGGCGATCGGTTGGGCCTCGACCAGGTTCACGTTGTTGGCCGCCTGGGTCAGTTCGACCACTCCGACGGCGGCGGCCAGCGAGGTGTTCATCAGCAACGCGATGCAGATGTTGCCGATCGGCTGGATCACCGCCCGCAGTCCCTGCGGCAGGATCACGTGCCGCAGGGACTGCCCGAAGGTCAACCCGATGGCGCGGGCCGCCTCGGCCTGGCCGACCCCGACCGTGTTGATCCCCGCGCGGATCGCCTCGGCCAGGTACGCCCCCTCGTACACGGCGATGACGATCGCGGCGGAGGTGAACAGCGGGAACGTGATGCCGATGGTCGGCAGGGCGAAGACGAAGAGCACCAGCAGAGCCAGCAGCGGCAGGTTCTGGAACACCTCGACGTACGCCGTGCCGATGGCGCGCAGCAGCGGGACGGGTGCGATCCGCAGGGTGGCGACGACGATGCCCAGCAGCATCGCGCCGACGGTGGTCACGACGGTCAGTTCGACAGTCGTGACCAGGCCGTGGCCGAGCTCGCTCAGGTGGGCGGTGAGGGCGTCCATCGGTACGGGAGGATTCTCAGGAACCGTCGGCGGAACCCAGGGCGGGCGGGGTGGGCGCGCCGCCCTCCACCACCGAGCCGAGGGTGCCCTCCCAGACCTTCGCCCAGGTGCCGTCGGCCTGGATCTTCTTCAGCCAGTTGTTGACGAACTCCTTGAACTGCGTGTCCTCTTTGTTGAGGCCGATGCCGTACGACTCGGTGGTGAACGGCTCGCCGACCACCTTCATGCCCGGGTTGGCCCTGGCGCCCGAGGCGAGCAGCGTGAAGTCCTGCACGTACGCGTCGCCGCGCTTCTGCAGCAGCGCCTGCAACGCCTGCGGGTCGGTGCCGAACGCGATCTGCTTCGAGCCGGGAGCGGCCGAGGGCAGCGCGGTGACCGCCGGGGTGTTCGCTCCGACGATGACGGTCTTGCCGGCGAGGTCCTTGACGCTCTTGATCGAGGTGTCGTCCTTGCGGACCCCGACCGCGAGGCCGGAGGTGAGGTACGGGCCGGCGAACGCGACCTGGGTGGCCCGCTGCGGGGTGATCGTGTACGTCTGGAAGACGGCGTCGACCGACTTGGCCTGGAGCATGGCCTCCCGGGTCTGGGTGCCGATGGTCGTCGTCTTCACCTCGGGCTTGCCGATGATGTACTTCGCCAGCAGCTTCGCCATGTCGGCGTCGAAGCCCTCGATGGTGCCGCTGACCGGGTTCTGCTGGGCGAGCAGTGGCGCGTCCAGGGATCCGCCGATGTTCAGGTAGCCGCGCTTGCGGATCGCGTCCATGGTCGAGCCGGCCGGGATGTCCGCGTCGGTGGCGACCGGGGCGGCGTCGTACACCGACTGGGCGACCACGCCGTCGCCACCCAGGCCGGGGTTGCCCGGCAGCGTCGGTGCGCCGCCGCTGTCACCGCCGCAGCCGGTGGCGGCGAGGGCCACCGCCACGGCGGTGGCGGTGAGGGCGAGCGAGCGCCGCCCGGTGAAGCTCATCTTGAGGATTGACATGACACCCTCCCGTTGGGGGCTAGTGCTGGAGGATCTTGGAAAGGAAGTCGCGGGCCCGCTCGGTGCGCGGAGCCGCGAAGAATTCGTCGGGGGCGCCGGATTCGACGATGCGGCCGTCGTCCATGAAGACGACCCGGTCGGCGGCGCGGCGGGCGAAGCCCATCTCGTGGGTGACCACGATCATGGTCATCCCCTCGCTGGCGAGGGAGACCATCACGTCGAGCACCTCGTTGACCATCTCCGGGTCGAGCGCCGAGGTCGGCTCGTCGAAGAGCAGCACCTTCGGTTGCATCGCGAGGGCCCGGGCGATCGCGGCCCGCTGCTGCTGTCCACCGGAGAGTTGGGCCGGGTGGTGGTTCGCCTTGTCGGCGATCCCGACGCGTTCCAGCAGGGCCATCGCCTGCTGACGCGCCTCGGGACGGGCGATCCTGCGGACCCGGGTGGGGCCGAGGGTGACGTTGTCCAGCACCGTCTTGTGCCCGAAGAGGTTGAAGGACTGGAAGACCATGCCGACGTCGGCGCGCAGCCGGGCCAGCGCTCGGCCCTCGGCCGGCAGCGGCTCACCGTCGATCTCGATGCTGCCCTGCCCGGCCGTCTCCAACCGGTTGAGGCAGCGGCACAGGGTCGACTTGCCGGAGCCGGACGGCCCCACCACGACGACCACCTCGCCGGCGGCCACCGTGAGGTCGATGTCCTTGAGCACGTGCAGCGGACCGAACCACTTGTGCAGGCCGCGTACCGACACCATCGGTCGGTCCGCACCTGTCGTCTCCGGTGCCACCAGACGGCCCCACTTTCTCCGACAACCGAACTAAGTCGGCTTGACATCGAATCAACAGCGCCATCTAAAGGTAGCCAACAAACTAAGTCAACCAGTTGCTTGAACGAACTGCGGATGCTAAGAACCTGACGTGACGATTGACGACGCGCCACGCGAGGCCCTCCGGGGTGGTCCCCGGGAGCTGCTGCGGTGGGTGGCCACCGGAGCCGCCGTCAGTCGCGCCGACCTGTCCCGGCTCTCCGGGCTCTCGCCCTCGACGGTCTCCCAGCGGGTCGAGGCGTTGATCAACCAGGGTTTGCTGGAAGAGGCCGGCGCCGGGCGTTCCCGGGGCGGGCGACGACCGCGCCAGCTCGCCGTACCCACCGGCGGTGCCGTGGTCGGTGCCATCGACCTCGGCGCCCACCACGCGCGCATCGGCACACTGGATCTCTCCGGGCGGGTGGTCCAGGGCCGCACCCTGCCGGTACGCATCGAGGACGGCCCGGAAGCGGTGCTCGGCACCCTGCTGGCCGAGGTCGCGGCGTTGGCCGCCGCGCCCGGTGACCCGACGGCCGCCGGCACCGCCTCGTCGGCGACCGGGTCGACGACGGCGGACGGCGCCGCGGGCGCGCTGCGGGGCGTCGGCATCGGCATTCCCGGTCCGGTGCAGCACGCCACCGGACGGGTCGTCAGCCCGTCCCGGATGCCCGGCTGGAACGGGTTCGACGTCGCCGCATTCTGTGCCGACCGGGTCGACGTGCCGGTCATCGTGGACAACGACGCCAACCTGATGGCGCTCGGCGCGCACCGTATGGCACACCCCGAGTTGGACCATGCCGTCTACATCAAGGCCGGTACCGGGATCGGCTCCGGGGTGATCTCCAGTGGACGGTTGCACCGCGGTGCCCAGGGATCGGCCGGGGACATCAGCCACTGCCGGGTGGTGGCTGACCCCGCGCCGTTGTGCAGCTGCGGCAACGCCGGCTGCCTGGAGGCGGTGGCCAGCGGCGCGGCCCTGGTCACCGCGTTACGCGACCAGGGCGTGTCGGTCTCCGACCTGACCGGCGTGCTCCGCCTGATCGACGACGGCGACCGGCACGCCACAGCGCTCGCCCGCAAGGCCGGCCGGGCCATCGGCGAGATCCTCGCCGTCGTGGTCAACTTCTTCAACCCGCAGGTGGTCGCCATCGGCGGTCGGCTCGCCGACTGCGAGCCGCTGCTGGCCAGCATGCGGGCCACCCTCTACGAGCGGTGCCTGCCGCTGGCCACCCAGACGCTGCTCATCGAGCGGGTCGCCACCAGCCAGGACATCGGCATCACCGGCGCCGCCCACCTGGTCATCGACCACGTGGTGTCCGCCAGCTGACCCCGCTCCATCCCTTCGTGGTGCTGCCCGGCGCGGCCGGCCAGACCCGGCCGGGAGGGTCGCCACGCGGGCCGGGTGGCACTGGGAACGGGACGGGCGGGCCCGGCGTCACGCCGAGCCCGCCCGAACACGGAACTGGTCAGTTGCTGGCGGTCAGGCCCTGCAGACCCTTGAGCATCTCGGCGAAGTCGAGGGTCTCCGCCGTCGGCGGCGTCTCGACCGTCACCGCCTTGCCGTAGTCGGTGTAGTCCATCACCAGGTCACCCAACGGCCCCATCTTCAGGGCGGCCCGGCGGGGCCGGTACTGCTCGTCGACCCACAGGTCGGTGGTGATCTCCTTGACGCCCATCTTGGTCATCTGCTGCTCGACGCCCGCCCGCAGCTTCGCGTCGATCTGCTCAAGGTAGGTCGCCATCGGGGTGGTGACGGTGTAGTGGACGGTGGCCGCCCCGTTCACCGTCTCCTGCCCGACCACCTTCGTGCCCTCGGTGGCGAGCAGCGTCTTGACCTGCTTGATCGGGTCGATGTCCTCGAACTGCTTGCCGAAGTTCATCCCGGCCTGCTTGCCGGCTTCGCTCAGGTCCATCTTCATCCAGCGCTTGCCGTCCATGCTGGAGCGGTCCTCGGCCGGAATCTCGACGTAGATGACCGCGCCGATCATCCGGACGACGATCGAGCCGCCCTCCGGGTCCGTCGTCGTCATCTCGGCCTTGACCGGGTCGCCGAGGTCCAGGACGCCGCGCATCTCGACCTTCTCGCCGCCCGCCGTGCCCGTCATCGCCACGGTCACCGAGTCACTCTTGTCGGTGGCCTCGGCGGTCTTCTGCAGTGACCCCTTCAGATCACTGGCCAGCAGCTCCAGGACGCTGGGCTGCTTGGGCGCGTTGGACCCGCCGGACCCACCGGACGTCGTGCCGCACGCGGAGACAGCGAGCGCGGTGAGCGCCGAGACCGCAACCGCCACGGACTTCTTACCAAACGACACGTGCACGCCTCTTCCCCGCAGGAATCCGGGCTCTCCCCGAATTGATCGACGACACGCTAGCCCACACCACCGACATCCGGGGACCGCGTTTCGCCGATATCTGAGTGTCAGAGCCAGTGAGACACCCCAATATCGGCGAGCCGTCAATCAGCGGGCGGCGGTTACTCCGGGACGCGGCGGTAGGCGCCGTCGCTGGCCGAGGTGGCCATCGAGGCGTACGCGCGCAGCGCCGCCGACACCGGACGCTGCCGGTCGGTCGGGGTGTACGGCTTGTCGCGCTTCTCCTCCGCCACCCGGCGGGCCTCCAGCTCGTCCTCCGGCACGTTGAGCGAGATCGACCGGCTCGGGATGTCGATGACGATCTCGTCGCCGTCGCGGACCAGGGCGATCAGCCCACCGGAGGCCGCCTCGGGGGAGACGTGCCCGATGGAGAGCCCGGAGGTGCCGCCGGAGAAGCGGCCGTCGGTGAGCAGCGCGCAGGAGCGGCCCAGCCCGCGTCCCTTCAGGAACGAGGTGGGGTAGAGCATCTCCTGCATACCGGGGCCGCCCTTGGGGCCCTCGTACCGGATGACCACGACGTCTCCCGCGACGACCTGCTTGGCGAGGATCGCGGTCACCGCGTCGTCCTGCGACTCGTAGACCTTCGCCGGACCACGGAAGGTCAGGCAGTCGTCCGGCACACCGGCGGTCTTCACCACGCTGCCGTCCGGCGCCAGGTTGCCGTGCAGGATGGCCAGCCCGCCGTCCGCCGAGTAGGCGTGTTCGCGGTCCCGGATGCAGCCACCGGCCGCATCGGTGTCCAGCGACGACCACCGGTTGGTGGTGGAGAACGGCTCGACGGTACGCACCCCGCCCGGCGCGGCGTGGAAAAGCTCGACCGCCGTCGGTGTCGGCGAGCCGCCGCGCACGTCCCAGTCGGTCAGCCACTGCGCCAGCGAGGGGGAGTGCACGGCGTGCACGTCCCGGTTGAGCTGCCCGGCCCGGTCCAGTTCGCCGAGGATCGCGGGGATGCCGCCGGCCCGGTGCACGTCCTCCATGTGGTAATTCGGGGAGTTGGGTGCGACCTTGGCCAGGCACGGCACCCGCCGGGAGATCGCGTCGATGTCGGCGACACCGAAGTCCATCTCCGCCTCCCGGGCGGCGGCGAGCAGGTGCAGCACGGTGTTGGTGGAGCCGCCCATCGCCACGTCCAGGGCGACCGCGTTCTCGAAGGCGGCCTTGGAGGCGACCGTACGCGGCAGCACGGAGTCGTCGTCGCCGTCGTACCACCGCTTGGCGATGTCCACGACGGTGCGGCCGGCCTCGACGAAGAGCGACCGACGTGCGGCGTGGGTGGCAAGCGTCGAGCCGTTGCCGGGCAGCGCCAGCCCGATCGCCTCGGTGAGGCAGTTCATCGAGTTGGCGGTGAACATGCCGGAGCACGAGCCGCAGGTCGGGCAGGCGGAGCGTTCGATCTCGCCGAGCTGCTCGTCGGTGACCGTCTCGTTCGACGAGGCGATCATCGCGTCGATCAGGTCGATCTTGCTGTGCACGACGCCCTCGATCGCCATCGTCTTGCCGGCCTCCATCGGGCCGCCGGAGACGAAGACGGTCGGGATGTTGAGCCGCAGCGCGGCCAGCAGCATCCCGGGGGTGATCTTGTCGCAGTTGGAGATGCAGACCAGGGCGTCCGCGCAGTGCGCGTTGACCATGTATTCGACCGCGTCGGCGATCAGCTCCCGGCTGGGCAGCGAGTAGAGCATGCCGCCGTGGCCCATCGCGATGCCGTCGTCGACGGCGATGGTGTTGAACTCCCGGCCCACCCCGCCGGCCTCGGCGACCGCGTCGGCGACCAGGCCACCCATGTCCTTGAGGTGTACGTGACCAGGCACGAACTGGGTGAAACTGTTGGCGATGGCGACGATCGGCTTGCCGAAATCGTCGTCGGTCATCCCGGTGGCCCGCCAGAGGGCCCGGGCGCCGGCCATCGTCCGTCCGTGTGTGGAAGTCCTCGACCGCAGCTCAGGCATGCATACCAGCATGACACCGCCGCCGCGCCGGCCCTCCCCGGTGGGTGCCGTGTCCCAACAGATGCACACCCAGTCCCCCACGGCGTGCGCGCATCCGGCACTCTTGGGGGCGTGCAATTCCCCCCGGGCATGGTCGCTGTCGCGGTGCTCAGCGGGCTCGTCGCCGCCGCGGCCACCGGGCTGCTGACCGTGATCGCCCGGCGGCGCACCGGGCCGCGCCGGCCGGCACACGTGCTGCTCGCCGCCGCCGCCGGGGGAGCGCTGCTCAGCCTGCTGGTCGGGGTCCTCGCCGCGCTCACCGCGAACGAACACTGGGCCCACCAGCAGGGGCAGCGCACGGGGTGGGCGACCGTGGTGGCGATCGGCACCGCGGTGAGCGGGCTGGTCTTCGCCGCCGGCCTGCTCCGGCTGCCGGGGGTGGCCGCGACCGCGACGGGGACGGCCCGACTCGCCCTGGACGGGTTGGTCATGGCCGCCGCGCTGTGGTTCGTCGGCTGGGTGCTCTTCTCCGAGCCCACCCGGTTGCTCGGCGCCGCCACCCCGATGGCCTGCCCGGCGATCCTGGTCACCACGGTGAGCGCCGCGCTCGCGGCCGGGCTGGCCGTGATCGTGGTCTTCCGGGCCGCGAGCCCACGTCGGCGGCTCGCCGCGCTGAGCGCCGGCATCACCGCGGTGACCTGCGGCGGGCTGGGCCTCAGTGCCGGGCTCTGCGAGGCCGGGCCGACGATGGCCCTGACCGGTGCGGCGGTGCTCGCCGCCGGCCTGCTGACCGTCGCGTTCGCGGTGCACCGGGCCGACCGGCCGGGGCAGGTCGAGTTGGACCTGATCGGTCGCGACGGCGAGTACGCCATCGCCCCGATGCTGGCGATGGCCGCCTCGGCGATGTACCACCTCGCCCAGGACGGCCGGTTCACCGCGGCGGGCATCGTGGCCGGCAGCGTGGAGGGCTTCGCCCTGGTGGCACGCCAGTACCTCACCCTCCGTGACGTTCGGGGGTACGCGGACCGCCTGGCCGAGCGGGAGGCGCACTTTCGTGAGCTGGCGCACACCGACCCGTTGACGTCGTTGGCCAACCGACGTGGCCTGCTCCGCGCACTGCACGACAGCGCCGCTACGGGCACCCCCCGCGTCCTGCTCGGCCTCGACCTGGACGGCTTCAAGAACGTCAACGACATGCGTGGCCACGACGTGGGCGACGCGGTGCTGGCCGAGGTGGGCCGGCGACTGCGTGTCAACCTGCGCCCCGGCGACGTGGCCGCCCGGCTGGGCGGCGACGAGTTCGCCGTACTCATGCAGGGCCGGCCGGCCGAGGCGGACCGGGTCGCCGAACGGTTGCTCGGGGTGCTCAACCGGCCGTACGACGAGCCGGAGGGGCCGGTCTTCCTGTCGGTCAGCATCGGGGTGGCCGGTTGGGCCGGTGAACCGGACGTGGAGTTGCTGCTGCGCCACGCCGACCTGGCCCTGCGCTACGCGAAGCAGCGCGGCAAGAACCGCATCGAGCGGTACGACGCCGCCTACGACCAGTTCCTGCGGCGGCGCACCGCGGTGGAACACGAGCTGCGCGGCGCGATCGACCGCGACGAGCTGCGGTTGGCTTTCCAGCCGGTGGCGTCACTGCCGTCGGTGCGGCCGGTCGGTGCGGAGGCCCTGCTCCGCTGGCACCACCCCGACCTGGGCAACGTCCGTCCGGACGAGTTCATCCCGCTCGCCGAGGAGTGCGGGATGATCGCCCCACTCGGTGCCTGGGTGCTGCACCAGGCCTGCTACCAGCTCTCCCGGTGGCTGGCGGACGGGCACGATGTCTGGGTGTCGGTCAACGTGTCCCCGCGTGAGCTGCACGCCCCGGAGTACGTGGTCCAGGTCGCCGAGGCGCTGCGCGCCCACCACGTGCCGCCGCAGCGGCTGGTGCTGGAGGTCACCGAGCACGCGGTCGCCACCGACCTGGACGAGCTGATCCGGCGGCTGACCGCGCTGCGGTTGACGGGTGTCCGGATCGCGCTGGACGACTTCGGGGCCGGTTACTCGTCGCTGGGGCAGTTGCGTCGGCTTCCGATCGACATCCTGAAGATCGACCACAGCCTGGTCGCCGAGCACGAGCCGGTCCGTCCGGTCGACCAGGACGGCCCGGCGTTCGCGCCGATGGTCGACATCGTCATGCGACTGGGTCACCAGTTGGGGCTGGAGGTGATCGCCGAGGGGGTGACCACGCCGACCGAGTTGGCCGCCGTGGTGGCCGCCGGCTGCCGGTTCGGTCAGGGCGCCCTGTTCGGCTGGGGGGTGCCGGCCGAGCACCTGGAGGCGATGTTGGAGGCGGCAACCTCACCGGGTGCACGGCCTGCTCCGGTGCCCGCGCCACGTCGGGATCCGGCTGGGTCGAAGCAGCTCAGCACGCCTGCCGAGGGCGCGTCGCCAGCCGACGCGCCGAACTCCGTTAACCAACATGTGGGATCAGTTGACTCATCGCGTGAGATGCGTCAGGCTTAGCCGCATGTCGTCGTACCGGTCGCTGCGAGTACTTACCTGAGCGCACTCTCCCTGATGAGAGTGCGCTGGCCCCGTGCATCTGCACGAGGGCCGTTTTTATTGCCATCGGAACCTGGCGAGGCGGGCCCCGCCCGTGTCGCAACGCTTGACTAGCCACCAGCCACTCCAGCCGAAGGCCAGAACCGTCATGACGAGACCCACGCCCGAGACCCTCGCCCACACCGCCCGCCGGGCCCGCGCAGCCGCCGACCCGACCGTCGACGTCGACCCGGCCTCCGCGCGCAGCGCGGCGACCCCGGCCGTTCCGGCGGTACGGCCCTCCGCCCCGGCCCAGGTCTCCGGGGCCGGCTCCCTCGTGCGGTCCCTCGAGGCGCTCGACGTCGACGTCGTCTTCGGCATCCCGGGCGGCGCGATCCTGCCGGCGTACGACCCGCTCTACGACTCCACCGTCCGGCACATCCTGGTGCGCCACGAGCAGGGCGCCGGGCACGCGGCGACCGGGTACGCGCAGGCCACCGGCAAGGTCGGCGTCTGCATCGCCACCTCCGGCCCGGGTGCGACGAACCTGGTCACCCCGATCGCCGACGCGTACATGGACTCGGTGGCGATGGTCGCGATCACCGGGCAGGTGGCCCGTCCGTCGATCGGCACCGACGCCTTCCAGGAGGCGGACATCCAGGGCATCACCCTGCCGATCACCAAGCACAACTTCCTCGTGCAGACCGCCGACGAGATCCCCCGGGTGCTGGCCGAGGCGTTCCACCTGGCCAGCAGCGGGCGACCCGGCCCGGTGCTGGTGGACATCCCCAAGGACGTGCTCCAGGCGCCGACCACCTTCGCCTGGCCGCCCACCCTGGACCTGCCCGGCTACCGGCCCACGCTGCACCCGCACGGCAAGCAGATCCGGGAGGCGGCGCGGCTGATGGCCGGGGCTCGCCGACCGGTGCTCTACGTCGGCGGCGGGGTGCTCAAGGCCGGTGCCACCGACGGGCTGCGCCGGCTGGCCGAGCTGACCGGAATCCCGGTCGTCACCACGCTGATGGCGCTCGGCGCGTTCCCCGACTCGCACCGGCAGCACCTGGGGATGCCCGGCATGCACGGCACGGTCGCCGCGGTCTACGGCCTGCAGAAGTCGGATCTGATCGTGGCGCTGGGCGCGCGGTTCGACGACCGGGTCACCGGCAAGCTGGACTCGTTCGCCCCGGACGCGACGGTGGTGCACGCGGACATCGACCCGGCGGAGATCGGCAAGAACCGGCACGTGGACGTGCCGATCGTCGGAGACGCCAAGCACGTCATCGACGAGCTGATCGCCGCGGTGACGGCCGAGCGGTCGGCGGGGCACAGCACCGACCTGGCCGACTGGTGGACCCAGCTGGACGACCTGCGCAACCGCTACCCGCTGGGCTACGACGAGCCGGCCGACGGCACGCTCTCCCCGCAGTACGTGATCAAGCGCCTGGGCGAGATCGCCGGCCCCGACACGATCTTCGTGGCCGGGGTGGGCCAGCACCAGATGTGGGCGTCCCAGTTCATCTCCTACGAGAAGCCGCACACCTGGTTGAACTCCGGCGGCCTCGGCACGATGGGCTACGCGGTGCCGGCGGCGATGGGCGCGAAGGTCGGCAAGCCGGACACGGTGGTCTGGGCGGTGGACGGTGACGGCTGCTTCCAGATGACCAACCAGGAGCTGGCCACCTGCGCGTTGGAGGGCATCCCGGTCAAGATCGCCGTGATCAACAACGGCAACCTCGGCATGGTGCGGCAGTGGCAGACGCTCTTCTACAACGAGCGCTACTCCAACACCGAGCTGGGCACGCACAAGCACCGCATTCCCGACTTCGTCAAGCTCGCCGAGGCGTTGGGCTGCGTCGGCCTGCGCTGCGAGAACGCGGCCGACGTCGACAAGACCATCGCCGCCGCCATGGAGATCAACGACGCCCCCGTGGTGATCGACTTCGTGGTCGGCAAGGACGCGATGGTCTGGCCGATGGTCGCCGCCGGCACCAGCAACGACGAGATCATGTTCGCCCGCGGCGTCCGCCCGGTCTTCGACGAGGATGACATCTGACATGACCATGCACACCCTGTCCGTGCTCGTGGAGAACAAGCCCGGCGTGCTCGCCCGGGTCTCCGGCCTGTTCTCCCGCCGTGGGTTCAACATCGACAGCCTCGCCGTGGGCGAGACCGAGAACCCGGACGTCTCCCGGATCACCATCGTGGTCAACGCGGAGTCGTCCCCGTTGGAGCAGGTCACCAAGCAGCTGAACAAGCTGGTCAACGTGCTGAAGATCGTCGAGCTGGATCCTCAGGTGTCGGTTGCCCGGGAGTTGCTGCTGGTGAAGGTCCGCGCCGATCGGGCCGCGCGATCCCAGGTGCTGGAGACAGTCAACCTGTTCCGCGCCCGGGTGGTCGACGTCGCACCGGACACGCTGACCATCGAGGCCACCGGCACTCCCGACAAACTCGATGCGCTGCTCCGCGACCTCGAGTCCTTCGGCATCAAGGAGATGGTCCAGTCCGGGCTGGTGGCGATCGGGCGCGGCTCGCGTTCGATCACCGCCGGTCCCGCGCTACGGGCCGCCTGACGCCACCGGTCGGCCCCGGCGGGCCTCCCGGACCCCAACCACACAGACCACGACGGGCCGCCCCGGCCGTCGTACGAAAGGGAAGTTTCACATGAGCGTTGAGGTGTACTACGACGACAACGCCGACCTCGGCCTGATCCAGGCCAGGAAGGTCGCGGTGATCGGCTACGGCAGCCAGGGTCACGCCCACGCGCTGTCGCTGCGCGACTCGGGCGTCGACGTGGTGATCGGTCTGCCGGAGGGCTCGAAGAGCCGTCCCAAGGCCGAGGAACAGGGCCTGCGGGTGCTCACGCCGGCGCAGGCCGCCGCCGAGGCCGACGTGATCATGGTACTCGCGCCGGACACCGCCCAGCGCAAGCTCTACACCGAGTCGATCGAGCCGAACCTCACCGCGGGCAAGGCGCTCTTCTTCGGCCACGGTTTCAACATCCGCTACGGGCTGATCAAGCCCCCGGCGGAGGTCGACGTGGCGATGGTCGCGCCGAAGGGCCCCGGTCACCTGGTGCGTCGCCAGTACGTCGACGGCAAGGGCGTGCCCGTCCTGGTCGCCGTCGAGCAGGACGCCAGCGGCACCGCGTTCGCGCTCGCCCTGGCGTACGCCAAGGCGATCGGCGGCACCCGGGCCGGCGCGATCAAGACCACCTTCACCGAGGAGACCGAGACCGACCTCTTCGGCGAGCAGGCGGTGCTCGCCGGCGGCGCGACCGCCCTGGTGCAGGCCGGTTTCGAGGTGCTCACCGAGGCGGGCTACGCCCCGGAGGTCGCGTACTTCGAGTGCCTGCACGAGCTGAAGCTGATCGTCGACCTCATGTACGAGGGCGGCATCGCGAAGATGCGGTACAGCATCTCCGACACCGCCGAGTACGGCGACCTGTCCCGTGGCCCGCGCATCGTCGACGCCCGGGTCAAGGACGAGATGCGCAAGATCCTCGGCGAGATCCAGTCCGGCGAGTTCGCCCGCGAGTGGGTCGCCGAGGACGAGGCCGGTCGGCCGAACTTCAAGAAGTGGCAGGCCGAGGGTGCGGCGCACCCGATCGAGGAGACCGGCAAGAAGCTGCGCGGCATGATGAGCTGGGTCGACCGCCCGATCACCGAGACCGCCTGACCTGTTCGGTTCCGCCGACGGCCCCGGGCCGACGCTCTCCCCAGCGTCGCCCGGGGCCGTCGGACCATGTTGCCGCCCCGCCCCGCCCCGCCCCGCTCGACGCGCCGCGCTCGACGCGCCCCGCCCCGCCGCGCCCCGTGATCCGCGCAACATCGGGGATATTGCGCCCTCAGGCTGCTTCGAGGCAGCAGTTTCCCTGATGTAGCGCAGATCATGGCGCCGGTGGTTGGCGCGCCAGCGGACCGGCCCGTGGGCGCGCGGGAACCCGAGGGTGGGCCGGTGCGGGTGGGACGTCTCGTGGCCGGGACCGTTTCGGCCCGGTGAACGGTCGATGTCCAACGCCCGACCGGCCGTGTGAGGGCCCTCACCCCGCAGACCGGAACATGCCGGGCAGCGCGGCCCCTACGATCGCGGGTAGGTGCGCAGCCGGCACCTGACGGCCACGGCACGGATCAGCGCGGGGCGCAGTGCGGCGCCCCGCCGCCCGGGCCGATCGCAAACACGACCTCTACGAGGACCGATGAATCCTGTCGTACTGATCGCCGAAGAACTCGCCCCCGCCGCCATCGAGGTGCTCGCCCACGACTTCGACGTCCGTCACGTCGACGGCACCGACCGTCCGGCCCTGCTCGCGGCGCTCTCCGAGGCCGACGCCGTCATCGTGCGCAGCGCGACCCAGATCGACGCCGAGGCGGTCGCCGCCGCGCCGCGACTCAAGGTGGTCGCCCGGGCGGGCGTCGGGCTGGACAACGTCGAGGTGCCGGCCGCCACCGCCCGCGGCGTCATGGTCGTCAACGCGCCCACCTCCAACATCGTCTCCGCCGCCGAGCAGGCCGTCGCACTGCTGCTCGCCGTCGCCCGCAACACCGCGAGCGCCAGCTCCGCGCTCAAGGCGGGGGAGTGGAAGCGGTCGAAGTACACAGGCGTCGAGGTGCAGGGCAAGACCGTCGGCGTGGTCGGGCTCGGCCGTATCGGGGTGCTCTTCGCGCAGCGCATCGCCGCCTTCGGCACCCGGCTGATCGCGTACGACCCGTACATCCAGCCGGCCCGTGCGGCGCAGCTCGGCGTACGCCTGGTCGGGTTGGAGGAGTTGCTGCGGGAGAGCGACTTCATCTCCATCCACCTGCCCAAGACGCCGGAGACGGTGGGCCTGATCGGTGAGAAGGAGCTGGCGATCGTCAAGCCCGGCGTCCGCATCGTCAACGCCGCCCGTGGCGGGCTCGTCGACGAGCAGGCCCTCGCCGACGCGATCGCCGAGGGCCGGGTCGCCGGTGCCGGCATCGACGTGTACAGCAAGGAGCCGTGCACCTCCTCGCCGCTGTTCGCGTTCGACAACGTGGTGGCGACCCCGCACCTGGGCGCCTCCACCCACGAGGCGCAGGACAAGGCCGGTCTCGCCGTGGCCAAGAGCGTCAAGCTGGCGTTGCAGGGCGAGTTCGTCCCGGACGCGGTGAACGTGCAGGCCGGTGGGGTGGTCGCCGAGGACGTCCGGCCGCTGCTGCCGCTGGCGGAGAAGCTGGGTCGGGCGTTCACCGCGGTTGCCGGTGGGGTCGCCGCCAGCGTCACGGTCGAGGTGCGCGGCGAGATCGTCAGCCACGACGTGTCGGTGCTCAAGCTCGCCGCCACCAAGGGCCTGTTCAGCTCGGTCGTCGAGGACCAGGTCACCTACGTCAACGCCCCGCACCTGGCGGCGGAGCGCGGTGTCGAGGTCACCCTGGCGGCCCTGGCCGAGACGGCCGAGCAGTCCACCCTGGTCACGGTGCGTGGCGCACTGCCGGATGGTCGTACGGTCAGCGTTTCCGGCACGGTCACCCACACCGGCGCTCGCGACGTCCTCAAGCTGACCGAGGTGGACGGCTTCGACGTGGAGATCGGCGCGGAGGGCATCCTGCTCTTCCTGCGCTACGCGGACCGGCCCGGTGTCGTCGGCACCGTCGGCACCCTGCTCGGCGAGTCGGGCATCAACATCGCGGCCATGCAGGTGGCTCGGCGCGAGGCGGGTGGCGAGACGCTGATGACGCTCACCGTCGACCAGGCGCTCGGCGCCGACCTGCTCACCTCGGCCGCCGACTCGATCGGCGCCACGGCGGCCAGTGCGGCGGACCTGCGCGACGAGTGACCGACGGCACAGCGCCATGGGGGCCCGGCGATCCGCTGGGCCCCTTGTCGTCTCCGGGGTGAGGTGACCCGGGGTCAGCCGGGCATCCGGGCCGGGGGCGGGTAGACCGAGCCGTCCTGCGGGTCGAACAGCATGAGCCCGTGCTCGCCGGCCAGCCGCTCGATGTCCAGCAGCACCTGGTCCGCGCAGGTCGGATGCAGGTTCAGCTCGACATGGTCGTGGGCGGCGTGCAGCGGTGCCACCGCCCACGGGCTGTTCGGGCCGGGATGGCGGTCCGGATAGGAGGCGGTGATGGCCCGGTAGAAGCTGACCACCCTCGGGTCCGGGTAACGGTCGATGTGTCGCCCCTGCCGGCAACCGTCGACCGCTCTCCGTACGTCCTCGGGCGTCGCCCCGTCCTCCAGGGCCCACACACTCAGATCGAAACTCACGGCGGACAGCGTGCCATCCGCCGTTCACCATGTCGAAACTGCCTCGCCGCCAGCCCAACTGCCGAATTCCGCAGTCTCCGGCCACGACGGTCCGGTGTGGAGACTCTTGCGTCGAGTTGCGTCGATTCGCTAGCGTACGTGCTGCGGTCACTGGCCGAGTCGAGGCACCGGCCCGTCTTCGGGTGGCGCGGTCGACGTCCGGCCCGACCGGTCCGCACCCCTCGATTGTGCGAGCCACGCGCACTCGTCGCTGACCGGCCCCCACGGTCGTTGCCGAGACCGTGGGGGCCGATCGCAAGGCCCGACCGGCCGACCAGTACCGGCAACGGCTGGGTTCGCCGGCCGAGGGCGGCCGAGGTGCGAATCGGGCCGGAGCGCCGCGGGGAGACGGGCTCGCTGCGACGACCTGTTGTTCAGCGTCGGTGTGCGAAGAGCACGCGATAGTCGGCGTCGCCACGGAACCACGACAGGCCGGTGGGGCCGGCCGCGTACAGCGCGGTGGCGTAGGCGTCGGCGATCGTCAGGTCGGGGCCCACGACGGTGGCGGCGACGAGTTGGTCGGCCGGCTCACCCGTGTGCGGGTCCACCACATGGCCCTGCCGTCCGGTCACCCCCGAGGTGCCGACCGCGCCGGCGGTCATCTCCAACACCAGCGGCGCGCGCTCGGGGGCGGTCGGGTGGTGCACGGCGACCCGCCACGGCCCGCCGTGCGCCGCGTGGCCCCGGACGACGAGGTCGGCGCCGGTGAGTACGGCGTAGTCGTGGATGCCTGCGGCGCGCAGTCTCTCGGCGGCGCGTTCGACAGCCCAACCGCCGAGCAGGCCGCCGGGGTCGAAGCCGCCGGGCACCGCCCAGGCGTCGAACCACCCGTCGGTGGCGGCGCGCATGGCCGTGCAGCGGTCCACCAGGTCGGCGAGGGGCGCGTACGAGTCGGGGCTGATCTCGCCGCGACGTAGCCGGGAGACCAGGCTCTCCGGCCGGTTGGGGCCGTAGGTGAGGTCGATGGCGCGCAGCTCGGCCACGCTGTCCCGCAGTGCCTCGCCGACGCCTCGGCGGCCGAGCCAGGCGGGGGCGTTGAGGAGGAGGGTGTATTCGGCGGTCGCGGTGCGGACGGTGTGCTGCACGGCGATTCGGCCGTCGGTGGCGGCGGCCGGGTCGATCCGCTGCCGTCGGCGGCCGAGTCGGAGGTCCGGCCGGCGGCTGCGGAACGCGGACGGGTCCGGCCAGCGGGTCCGTGGCTGCTCGTCGATGCGCATCGCATCTGCCCCCTCGCGCTTGGTGTCGCGTCGCCGCGACCCCGGTGGTCAGCAGGCCCCCGTGACCCACTGACCACCACGGTAGGCAGCGGAGATGACCGCCCCATGAGTCTCAGCTGAGAGGGTGCTGTGCATCCGGACGTCCCGAATAGTGGAAGCCGCGTACCGGGAGGCGGGACGGCGACGTACCGTTGCCCGGACGTAACCGTTGAGCAGAGGAGTGCGGTCGTGGCGCGGATCGCGGTGGTGGCCGGGGATGGCATCGGGCCCGAGGTGGTCGCGCAGGCCCGCAAGGTCCTCGACGCGGTGCTGCCCGGAGTGCAGGCCACCGAGTACGACCTCGGCGCGGCCCGCTGGCACCGTACCGGAGAGGTGTTGCCCGACTCCGTGCTGGCCGAGCTGGCCGGGCACGACGCGATCCTGCTCGGCGCGGTCGGTGACCCCACGGTTCCGCCGGGTGTGCTGGAGCGAGGTCTGCTGCTCAAGCTCCGGTTCGCCTTCGACCAGTACGTCAACCTGCGCCCGTCCCGGCTCTGGCCCGGGGTCGCCGGCCCGCTGGGCAGTGTGAAGCCGGGCGAGGTCGACCTCGTGGTGGTGCGCGAGGGCACCGAGGGTCTCTACGCCGGGGCCGGTGGTTCGCTGCACCGGGACACTCCCGCCGAGGTCGCCACCGAGGAGAGCCTGAACACCCGGCACGGCGTGGAGCGGGTGATCCGCGACGCGTTCGCCCGCGCCGGTCGCCGGGAGCGGCGCAAGGTCACCCTGGTGCACAAGACCAACGTGCTCACCCACGCCGGGTCGCTCTGGGCGCGCACCTTCGACGCGGTCGCCGCCGAGCACCCGGACATCGCCACGGAATACCAGCACGTCGACGCGGCGGCCATGTTCCTGGTCACCCAGCCGCAGCGCTACGACGTGGTGGTCACCGACAACCTCTTCGGCGACATCCTCACCGACCTCGCCGCCGCCGTCACCGGCGGGATCGGGCTGGCGGCCAGCGGCTGCATCAACCCCGAGGGGGCGTACCCCTCGATGTTCGAGCCGGTACACGGCTCGGCGCCGGACATCGCCGGTAAGGGCGTCGCCGATCCGGTTGCCGCGGTGCTCTCCGCCGCGCTGCTCCTTGAGCAGTTGGGGCACGCCGAGGCCGCGACCCGGGTCAACGGGGCGGTCGCCGCCGAGCTGGCCAGCCGCACCGCGGGCGTGACGCTGCGGACCGAAGAGGTCGGCGACCGGCTCGCCGCCCACGCCGTAGCCTGACCACCCCGGCGTCGGCCTGCCCGGGCCCGCCGTCCTGCCCGGACGGCGCTACCCGCTGAACGACCGTTCGGGGTAAGTTTTCTGGCACAGCCAGTTCGGTGTGCGGTCCCGCATGCCGTCGTCCCGCAGGGAGGTCAGCGCGATGAGCGGTGGTGACAAGCTCGACTTCGAGATCCGTCCGAATCCCGCGCCGGTATCCGCCGCCGACCGGGCCGCCCTGCTGGCCAACCCCGGGTTCGGTCGCGTCCACACCGACCACATGGTCATCATCCGCTACGCCGAGGGCAAGGGCTGGTACGACGCCCGGGTGGAGGCGCGTGGCCCGATCCCGATGGACCCGGCCAGCGCCGTGCTGCACTACGCGCAGGAGATCTTCGAGGGGTTGAAGGCGTACCGGACGGCCGACGGTGGCGTGACGATGTTCCGGCCGGACGCCAACGCGGCCCGCTTCGCCACCTCCGCACAGCGGATGGCGATGCCGGTGCTGCCGCCCGAGGTGTTCGTCGACTCGCTGCACAAGCTCATCGAGATCGACCAGGAGTGGATCCCCACCGACGAGGACGGCAGCCTCTACCTGCGGCCGTTCATGTTCGCCAGCGAGGTGTTCCTCGGCGTCCGCCCGGCCAACGAATACCTCTACCTGGTGATCGCCTCACCGGCCGGGTCGTACTTCAGCGGTGGGGTCAAGCCGGTCACCGTCTGGGTCTCCCCGGACTACACCCGGGCCGCACCCGGCGGCACCGGTGCGGCCAAGTGCGGTGGCAACTACGCCGCGTCGCTGGCTGCCCAGGCGGAGGCCATCGAAGCCGGCTGCGACCAGGTCGTCTTCCTGGACGCGGTGGAGCGCCGCTTCGTCGACGAGTTGGGCGGCATGAACGTCTTCTTCGTCTACGACGACGACACGGTGGTCACCCCGCCACTGACCGGCACGATCCTGCCCGGCATCACCCGCGACGCGATCATGACGCTGGCGGCGGCGGCCGGGCACCAGGTCGAGGAGCGGCCGGTCAGCTTCACCGACTGGCAGGCCGACGCGGCCAGCGGTCGGCTCCGGGAGGTGTTCGCCTGCGGCACCGCCGCGGTGGTCACCCCGATCGGAGGGGTCCGCTTCCCGGACGGCGAGTTCCTGATCGGTGGGGGCGAGCCCGGCCGGGTCACCATGTCGCTGCGTCAGCAGTTGGTCGACATCCAGCGCGGCAAGGCCGCCGACGCGCACGGTTGGGTGCAGCGGGTCCTCTGACCCTCGTCGCGAGGTTGGCCCGTCCGAGCGGACAGGCCAACCTCGCTGGGCCTACGCCTCGTCGAGCAGGTGGTCGCGAAGGGCGGCGAGCTGCTCGTCGGTCACCCCGGCGTGCCGCAGGTACGCCTCGATCGACCCGTGCCCGGCACGCAGCTCGTCGAGGAAGATCTGCATCGCCTCGGCGGGGGAGGCCAGGAACGGCGCCGGCACGTCCACCCCGTCCGGGGCGACGGAGGCCAGCCACGCGCTGTATCGGGCCGACGCCTCGCTGCTGAGTGCGTAGTCCGCGGTGATGTCCGCGTCGTCGACGCCGAGCACGGCGAGGGTCAACGCGCAGACGATCCCGGTGCGGTCCTTGCCGGCGACGCAGTGCACCACCACCGGGGCGTTGGCGGAGTCGGCGATCAGCCCGACCGCCTCGGCCAGCCCGGCGGTGCCGGTCTGGGCCAGGTCGGCATAGCGGTCGGCGAGGTACCGGGCGAGGCTGGCGCCCTCCTCGTGCGGCGTACCCGACCAGTCGTCGTGCTCCGGGTGGATGTGCCGGTAGGTCAGCCCCTGGTAGGCCGGCACCCGGCCGTCGCGCTCCACCTCGGTGGGGCGGCGCAGGTCGATGACGGTGCGGACGCCGATCGCGGCGAAGGCGTCCCGGTCGGATTCGGTGAGGCGGTGCAGCGAGTCGGAGCGGTAGAGGCGGCCCCTGCGTACGGGCCGCTCGCCGTGGCCGAGGTAGCCACCTACGTCGCGGAAGTTGAAGGTGGCCGGGAGTGGGATACGGCGGCTGTCGTCGATGGCGTCCACGCTCACACGGTAACGGCCGGTGGGTCGGTGTCCCACCGGCCGTCGAGCCGAACCGTCATCGTGCCGTGCCAGGCGGGAGAGCGCCGTACGTCTCGTCGTAGTAGCCGCCCAGCCGATCCCGGTAGGTCGGATCGCTGTGGCTGGTCTCGTCGTACTCCGGGGCGGCCTTGATCTGGTCCCGGGTCCGGTCGACGGAGACGGTGCGCTGGTCGTGGTCGACCTGGTTGACGGTGCCGGCCGGCAGCATCACCTTCTTGCCGAAGATCCACGGCCCGGTGTCCACGACCAGGTAGCTGCCGTCCACCTCGTGGCTGGCGTTGTCGATCTTGCCGATTCCACCGTCGGTGGCCTCGACCTTGTAGCCGACCAGGTCGGCGTCGGCCACCCCGGCGTGGTCCCGGTAACGCCAGGGGTCGAAGGTGCCGGCGGGCGCGCCGCCGGGCACCGTGCCCTGGCCGCCGCCGCGCAGCGGGTCCGGCCCGGCTTGGGTGGCGTGCGGATCGATCCTGTCCATGCCGTTCACTCCTGACTGTCGCCGATCGTCGCGGCGTCGGTGGGTGCCTTCCCCCAACGGAGCTACCCGGCTGCCGGGGGATGGAAACGGCGGGAGTGCTGCGGTGCTCAGGCGAGTGCTGCGGTGCTCAGGCCAGGGCCGCCTCGGCGTCCAGGGTGACCGCGGCGGCGTGCACCACGGCGGCGATCCGCAGTGCGTCGTGCACCTGCTCACCGGTGAAACCTCGGCCACGCAGGGCCTTCTCGTGCAACTCCAGGCACACCCCGCAGCCGGCGATCGCCGACACCGCGAGGCACCACACCTTGAAGTCACCCTTGTCCACGCCGGGCCGGGCGGTGACCTGCATCCGCAGCCGGGCCGGCATCGAGGCGTACCTCTCGTCACCGATGAGGTGCTTGGCCCGGTAGTAGACGTTGTTCATCGCCATGATCGCGGCGGCGGCCTTGGCTGCCTCGACACCCTCCGGCCCGAGATGCTCCAGCGCCTCGGCCGCGATCTCCCGCAGCACCAGCGGGTTTCGGGCCGTCACCGCGCACGCCAGCGCGGTGCCCCAGGTCTGCGCCGGGGTCAACGTCGAGGTGCCGATGGTGGAGCTCAGGTTGAGTGCGATGTCCTTGGCGTACGCGGGCAGGGCCGCCCTGATCGCGTCCAGGCCCATGGTCAGACCCCGGCGATCTCCGTCGGACCGATGACGCTGACGTCGATCGGCCCGACGGGGACCAGACGCCACTTGCCCTCGTGGGACGCGTGGTTGATCGTCTTGGGCGCGTTGGTGGCGCCCAGCGATACGCAGGCGGCGAGTCTGTGCTCAGGTAAGCGGTCACTGACGGTGAGCACAGGTCCTCCTTGCAGATGGCACGGTGGCCATCATTGGATCCGTTCCAGATGCTTCCGCACGGCTGTTCCCGCCGGTGGGCGGCCTGGCGGCTTGTGAAGCCGATCACGAGCGGTGCTGCAGACTGAACGAACCCTCAGTAATCGTCCCGCGATGTGGATTGTTCCTCCCAAAAACACGAGCGGGGTGGCAGAGTGGCGATCGTGACCAGCACCGCCCTGATTATTGCGACCTAGCGCGCCGGCCCCCCTCCGCCGAGCGCGCAGACCTCCCGCATCCGCGGGAGGTCTTTTTGTTGCTCCGAGAAAGGATCCTGATGACGTTCCAGGTCTTCGACACGACGTTGCGCGACGGCGCCCAACGCGAGGGGCTCACCTACTCGGTGGTCGACAAGCTGGCCGTGGCCCGGCTGCTCGACGAGTTCGGCGTCGGCTTCATCGAGGGGGGTTGGCCGGGCGCGGTGCCCAAGGACACCGAGTTCTTCCGCCGGGCGCGCACCGAACTGGACCTGCGGCACGCCGTCCTGGTCGCGTTCGGCGCCACCCGCAAGGCAGGTGTCGCGGTCGCCGACGACGCACAGGTGCGGGCCCTGCTCGACGCGCAGACCCCGGCGGTGGCGCTGGTCGCCAAGGCCGACAGCCGGCACGTCGAACGCGCGTTGCGTACCACCGGCGCGGAGAACCTGGCGATGATCCACGACACCGTCAGCCACCTCGTCCGCGAGGGCCGACGGGTCTTCGTCGACGGCGAGCACTTCTTCGACGGGTACCGGCACGACCCCGCGTACGGCGCGGCGGTGGTGCAGACCGCGTTGGCCGCCGGGGCCGAGCGGATGGTGCTCTGCGACACCAACGGCGGCATGCTGCCGTCCCAGGTGACCGCCGTGATCGGTGACCTGACCGACAGGCTGGGGATCGACGCCGGGCTGCTCGGCATGCACGCCCAGAACGACACCTCCTGCGCGGTGGCCAACACGATCGCCGCCGTGGAGGCGGGTGTCCGCCACGTCCAGGGCACCGCCAACGGGTACGGCGAACGCCCCGGCAACGCCGACATCTTCGCGGTCGTCGCCAACCTCCAGCTCAAGCTGGGCATGCCCGTCCTACCGGAGGGCTGCCTGGCACAGATGGTGCGGGTCTCGCACGCCATCGCCGAGATCGCCAACATCGCCCCCGACACCCACCAGGCGTACGCCGGGGCCGCTGCCTTCGCTCACAAGGCGGGGCTGCACGCGAGCGCGATCAAGGTCGACCCGTTGCTCTACAACCACGTCGACCCGTCGGTGGTGGGCAACGACATGCGGATCCTGATCACCGAGATGGCCGGCCGGGCCAGCGTCGAGCTCAAGAGTCGTGAGCTCGGCCTGGACCTGGCCGGCAGCCCGGAGGCGCTGACCCGGGTCACCAAGCGGGTCAAGGAGTTGGAGGCGGGTGGCTGGTCCTTCGAGGCCGCGGACGCCTCCTTCGAGCTGCTGGTCCGCTCCGAGTTGCCGGAGGGCGGCCCGGCCCGACCGTTCACTCTGGAGTCGTACCGGGTGCTGGTCGAGCACCGCGAGGACGGCGCGGTGGTCTCCGAGGCGACCGTCAAGATCCGGGTACGCGGCGAGCGGGTGATCGCCACCGCCGAGGGCAACGGCCCGGTCAACGCGCTCGACGAGGCGCTGCGGGTGGGCCTGGCTCGGCACTACCCACAGCTGCGCGACTTCGAACTGGCCGACTACAAGGTGCGCATCCTGGAGGGCAGCCACGGCACCGGCGCGGTGACCCGGGTGCTGCTGGAGACCGCCAACGGCGCCGGCCAGGACTGGACCACGGTCGGCGTGCACCCCAACGTGGTCGAAGCGAGCTGGCACGCCCTGGTAGACGCCCTCACCTACGGCCTAGCCCCCACCACGGTCTAACCCCGTTACCTCCACCCCCCCACCTGGTCGATCATGGAGTTGTGGTGCTCCACAAAACGGGTTTCCGTTCTCAAAATGCCCACCACAAGTCCATGATCGACCGCAGCTGGGGTGGGGCGATGGCCGCGACCGCAGCTGGGGTGGGGCGACGGCCGCGGCCGCGGCTGGGGGTTACCGGGTTGGGAGGGTGACGGTGGCGAGGACGGGGCGGTGGTCGCTGCCGGGCAGGGCGAGCACCTTCACCGACCGGACCGCGATGCGCCGGTCGACCAGCACGTGGTCGATGGTGACCGGTGGGATGAGGTCACCGTCGTACGGGCCCCAGGTGCCGGTCAGGCCCTCTCCGGCGGCGTCGGCGGCGTCGACGTACCCGGTGCGCAGCAGGGCCCGTAGTGGGCCGTGGTCGAGGGTGGCGTTGAAGTCCCCGGCGAGGATCTGCAGGCCACCGTCCGGGGTGGCCGGTGGTTGAGCCTCCAGGTCGGCACGCCACGCGCCGACCTGGTCCACCGCGTACGGCGCCGACGGGTGGGCCGACTCGACCCTGACCGGGGGCCCGCCGGGGACGGTCGTCGTGCCGTACGCCTGGGTGAAGCCCCAGCCGTTGCGGTTGTGCCGGAGCCCGACGTCGCTGAGCGGCCACCGCGAGTAGAGCCCGGAGCCGGGTGTGCCGACCTGTGCGTTGAGCTGCCGGTGGGGTAGCAGCCGGTCGAGACCGAGCCGATCCAGGGCGGCCTGCGCCTCCGGGGTGAACTCCTGCACGGTGAGCACGTCCACCTCGTACCGCCGGACCAGCTCGACAAGGGTCCGCGCGTCGCCGGCGCCGGCGAGCAGGTTGGCGGTGAGCAGCCGCACCGTCGGCCCGTTCGCCGCCGGCTGCGGCGAGGCCAGCGCGCGCGGCGTGACGACGCCGAGCAGTGCCACCGCCGCCACTGCCGCGAGAGCCGCCGGCCACCAGCGCCGCAGGGCGAGCGCGAGGCTCAGGGCGAGCACGCTGAAGCCCGCGACGTACGGCGTGAAGGCGAGCGCCTGCACCAGTGGCCCGCGGTCCAGGCCGACCAGCCGGAGGGCGGCCCAGAGGGTGGGCGGGGCGACCGCCAGCCAGCAGAGCGCCGTGCCGAGCCGAGCGCTGCGGTGCCGCCCCGACGTCGGCACGGGTGTGGGCGGGGCGTCGACGATCATGGCGGTGATCATAGCGGTCGCACGCCTGGCGCCATTTCATGAATGGTGAAGGGCTCATCTTTCATAATTGTCTGACGGCTGATTGACAGCTCGACAAAGTGAGATCAACTATTGACTGGCGGCTTTTTCCGGTGCTACGTTCCATCTGGCTTAAACGAGGCAACTCTGAGTAGTAATGGCAGCTCAGATGGGGTGTAGATCGTTGAGAAATCGACCTTACCGAGGGTGGGTGAAAAGCTTTCCCTCGCCCTGCCGTCGTCGCCTCGCCTATTAGTGGGCAGCCATCCGTCCCGCCCCGCGGGTCGGCCGAATTCGCACGGTCACACAAGGGGGACCTGTCATGAGTTCATTCTTCCGACGTAAGGTGGCAGCAGTCACATTCGCTGTCCTGGCCCTCAGTCTCGCCGGCGGGGGCATCGCCATCGCCCAGCCGTCGGCGAAGGCGCCGCAGGAGGCGGTCCAGCCGGCGGCACGGAGCACGAACTCCCAGCCGCCGGTCAGCGCCGAGTCGGCGCGTATCGCGAAGTCCGCGCTGAAGGCGAGTGCGGCCACCCCGCTGGTGGCTACCAACGTCTTCACCGTCGTCAACTCCAACGGCACCAAGGCGCGCGGTGGCGGCACCGTGGTCAAGTACGGCGTCGGCGAGTACGAGGTGATCTTCGGCCACACTGTGTCGGCCGGCGCCTTCCTGGCCACCCTCTCCCTGTCCGGCTCCTGCTGCGTCCCGCCGGGCGGCGAGGTCTCGGTCGCTCCGCGGCTGCTGACACCCAACGCGGTCTTCGTGCAGACCCGCAACTCGGCCGGGGTGCCGGCCAACCTGGGCTTCACCCTGCTCACCCACACACCCTGACCGAACCGACACCCGGCCCCCGCGCCCACGGCGCGGGGGCCGGACTCTGTCTGCCCGCCGCACCGCCCGCCCGGAGCGGCCGGGCCAGCAGTCGGTTCGTGCCGGTCGGTCACTCGCTGGCCGGTCACTCGCCGGTTGTCCGTCCCTCGACGGGCTCGCGACGGTCGTCACCCTTCCGCGCGGCTCATCCCCATTCCGGCCACTCCGGGCCGGTCCGGGCCGCACAATCCGACGTTTGCCGGGCACCTGTCAGGGAAGCAAGCACCGTGACGGACATCTCGGACACCCTGGCCAGCATGCCCAGCTCGGTCGATCCCGAACCGACCGGCGTCGAGCTGGAACAGACCCTCTTCGAGGTCAAACGCGTGATCGTCGGGCAGGATCGCCTCGTCGAGCGCCTGCTCACCGCACTGGTCGCCAACGGGCACTGCCTCCTGGAGGGGGTCCCCGGTGTGGCCAAGACACTGGCCGCGCAGACCCTCGCCACAGTGGTCGGTGGCACCTTCTCGCGGATCCAGTTCACCCCGGACCTGGTCCCCTCCGACATCGTCGGCACCCGGATCTACCGGGCCTCCAAGGAGACCTTCGACATCGAACTGGGCCCGATCATGGCCAATCTGGTACTGGCCGACGAGATCAACCGTGCCCCGGCCAAGGTCCAGTCGGCGCTGCTTGAGGCGATGGCCGAACGGCAGGTCTCGATCGGCGGACGGAGTTGGCCGGTCCCGGAGCCGTTCCTGGTGCTGGCGACCCAGAACCCGATCGAGTCGGAGGGGGTGTACCAGCTCCCGGAGGCGCAGCGCGACCGGTTCCTGATGAAGGTGGTGGTCGACTACCCCAGCGACGCCGACGAACTGGCCATCCTCTACCGGATGAGCACCGACCGGCCTAGCCCACGGCGGGTGCTCGACGCGCAACGGCTGAGGGACCTGCAGGCCCACGCCGAGCGGGTCTTCGTCCACCACGCGTTGGCCGAGTACGTGGTGCGGCTGATCCTCGCCACCAGGGACCCGGGTCGGTTCGGGCTACCGGAGATCGCCCCGCTGCTGGCGTACGGGGCCAGCCCGCGGGCCACCCTGGGCCTGGTCGCGGCCGCCCGGGCACAGGCCCTGCTGCGCGGGCGGGAGTACGTGCTGCCCGAGGACGTCCGGGAACTCGCCGTCGACGTCCTCGCCCATCGACTGGTGCTCTCCTTCGACGCGGTCGCCGACGGGGTGTCGGCCGAGAGCGTGGTGCGCCGGCTGGTCGAGGCGGTGCCACCGCCTCGGCTGGCCAACGGGCACCCACAGCAGGCGCCGGACCTGGCGGCGGCATGAGACGCGTGCACGTCGCGCCAGCCGACCCCGGCCTGGCCGAGCTGGCCCTCGACCAGCGGTTACGCCGCCTCGAACTCACCGTCACGCGCCGACTGAACGGTCTGCTGCACGGTCAGTACCGTGGCCTGCTGCCCGGCCCGGGCAGCGAACCCGCCGGCAGCCGCGAGTACCGCCCGGGCGAGGACGAGGTACGTCGGATGGACTGGGCGGTGACCGCTCGTACCGCCGTGCCACACGTCCGGCAGGTCGACGCCGACCGTGAACTCACCACCTGGCTGCTTGTCGACGGCAGCGCCAGCATGGAGTTCGGCACCGCCGACCTGGACAAGCGGGAGCTGGCGGTGGCCGCCGTCGCGGCGGTCGGTTTCCTGACCGCGGGCGTCGGCAACCGCCTCGGCGCCCAGGTGCTGCGTGCCGACGGGGTACGCCGCTTCCCGGCCCGCACCGGGCGTACCCATCTGCTCGCGCTGCTCCGTGCGCTGCTCGCCGCCCCGCGTGCCACCGCACCCGCCGACGGCGCGGGGCGGGCGTCCACGGTCGGCCCGCCGGACCTCGCCGACGGGCTCGACGCGTTGCACCGGATCGCCAATCGGCGCGGCCTGGTCGTGGTGGTCTCCGACTTCCTCGACGGGCTGCCCGACGACCCCGACCAGCAGGCGCCCTGGGAGCGGACTCTGCGCCGGCTGGCCGTCCGGCACCAGGTGCTGGCGATCGAGGTGACCGACCCGCGTGAGCTGGAGTTACCGGACGTCGGCCTGATCACCCTCGTCGACCCGGAGACCGGCCGCTGCCGCGAGGTGTCCACATCGGACCGACGGCTGCGCGAGCGGTACGCCGAGGCCGCCGCCGCCCAGCGCGATCAGGTGCAGAAGGCGCTGCGTCGTAGTGGAGCAGCCCACCTGCCGCTGCGCACCGACGGGGACTGGAGCGCGGACATCGTCCGGCACGTGCACGCCCAGCGTCGGCTGGCCGCCGCACCGGCCGGTCAACGACGGGGAGGTGTCGCGTGATCTGGCAGTCGCCGCTGCGGCTCTGGCTGCTGCTCGGTGTGCTCGCCCTGGTCGTCGCGTACCTGGTGGTGCAGCGCCGACGCAGCCGCTACGCGGTCCGCTTCACCAACCTGCGGTTGCTCGACCGGGTGGCACCGGAGCGACCCGCCTGGCGTCGACACGTACCGGCGGGGCTCTTCCTGGCCATGCTGGCGCTGCTCGTGGTCGGTTTCGCCCGACCCAGCGCCGAGGTCCGGGTGCCTCGGGAACGCGCCACGGTGATGGTGGCGGTGGACGTGTCCACGTCGATGCTCGCCACCGACGTCGATCCGGACCGGTTGGCCGCCGCCAAACAGGCGGCCCGGCGCTTCGTGGAGGGCCTGCCCGACGAGTTCAACGTGGGCCTGGTCGCGTTCGCGGGCAGCGCGGCCGTACTGGTGCCGCCGAGTACCGACCGGGATGCCCTCGACGAGGGGATCGGCCGGCTCGCCGAGGGCATCACCGGCGTGCAGGGCACCGCGATCGGCGAGGCGATCAACACGTCGCTCGGCGCGGTCAAGAGCCTGGACAGCGAGGCCGCGAAGGAGCCGCCGCCGGCCCGGATCATCCTGCTCTCCGACGGCGCCAACACCTCCGGGATGGACCCGATGGAGGCGGCAGCGGAGGCGGTGACGGCGGAGGTGCCGGTGCACGCCATCTCGTTCGGCACACCGTCCGGGTTCGTGGACCGCGGTGGACGCCCCATCCAGGTACCTGTCGACGGGCAGACCCTCAAGGCGGTCGCCGAGGAGACCGGCGGCATGTTCCACGAGGCCAGCACCACCGACGAGCTGCGCGCCGTCTACGACGACATCGGCAGCTCGGTCGGCTACCGCACCGAGCGGCAGGACGTCTCGGCCCGGTTCATCGGCCTCGGACTGGTGTTCGCGATGGGTGCCGCCGCCGGCTCGATGCGCTGGTTCTCCCGACTGCCCTGATCGCCGCACAACGGACGTCGACCGTGAGGAGTACGCATGGCAGTGCAGACCGGACTGGGAGAACCGCGCGGTCCCTGGTTCATCTCACCGGAACTCGGCCCGGACGGGCGCGGGTGGTGGGACCCGCCCGAGCGTGAACCGGGCGGACGACGGCCTGGCCGGCTGCTCGCCGTGCTGGCCGTGGTGGCGGTCTCGGCCGTCTCCGGTGCTCTCGCCGGCGGCGTGGTGGCCAGCCGGGACGGGGCTGGAGGCCCGGCTGCGGCGTCCGCCGCCCCGGTTCCGGCCGAGCTGGTCACGGCGGCCGAGCGCACCGTGCCCGGGGTGGTGTCGGTGCTGGCCGGCGGCACGACCGCTGGTTCCGCGACCGGCGGATCCGTGAACGGCGCGTCCGCGACCGGCTCCGGATTCGCCGTGGACGACCAGCAGCACCTGATCACCAACGACCACATCCTGGCCAAGGGCGGTGGCGGGCCGGTGACCGTGGAACTGCCCGACGGCCGCCGGTTCGCCGCCGAGGTGGTCGGACGGGAGCCACGCAGCGACCTGGCGGTGCTGAAGGTCCCGGCATCGGCCGGCCTGACCCCGCTGCCCCTGGCCAAACCGGGCGCGACCCGGGTCGGCGAGCCGGTCCTCGCGGTGGGTTCGCCGCTCGGTCTGGCCGGGACGGTCACCGCGGGCATCGTCAGCGCGCTGGACCGGCAGGTGCGACTGGGAAACAACCGGCACACCGCCGTGCAGACCGACGCGTCCATCAACCCCGGCAACTCCGGTGGGCCCCTCGTCAACGCCCGCGGGGAGGTGGTCGGGGTGAACACCGCCATCGCCACCATCGACGGCAACGGGTCGATCGGCATCGGGTTCGCCATCCCGATCGACCAGGTGCAGCAGACCGCCGACACCATCATCGGCAAGGGTGGCTGAGCTGCCCGGACAGCCGCCCGGCGAGCAGTGGGAGCGTCGCCAGTGTCAGATATCCGGCCGGACGGCATCGGGCCATGGAAATATTACTGTCGGTATGGATACTGGCGGAGGTGGAGCGTCCTCTTCTCGCGGTCCTCCTGCTGGTGGGCCTGTTCATCGGATGTGCAGTGGGGTCGGCGTACGCCCGGGCACGACGCGGGTGGAACGATTACCAGACCGTCAAGAAATCGGTGCCGGGCGCCCGTCGAGGCGCCTGGACGCTGATCCGTGGCGTCGCCGTGAAGGCCGGGGTGATCGCCCTGCTTCTCTTCGGCGCGGTCGCGTACGCGGCGGTCGGGTCCGACGAGGAAGCCGCCGGGCCGGCACCCGGCCAGTCCCCGACGCAGAGTGAGACCCCGCGCCGCTAGGGCGGCCCGGGGCTTTGCCCGGGCCCTGACCTTTGGCGGTTCGTCACGGGTTAGCCTCAGGGCGTGGACGACGGACTGCGGGTGACCGACCGGTGGGTCGTCCCCGCCGGGGAGCTGCGGGAGCGCTTCTCCCGCTCCTCGGGGCCGGGAGGGCAGGGCGTCAACACCGCGGACTCCCGGGTCGAGCTGAGCTACGACCTGGCCAACTCGCCGGCCGTGCCCGAGTCGTTGCGGTCGCGGGCGTTGGCCCGCCTGGCCAACCGCCTGGTCGACGGAGTGCTGACGATCGCCGCCAGCGAGCACCGGGCCCAACTGGCCAACCGGGAGGCGGCCCGGGAACGGATGACCGCCCTGCTGCGGGAGGCCGCCGCGCCCCCACCGCCGGCCCGCCGAGCGACCCGCCCGTCGCGTGGGGCCAAGGAACGCCGGCTGGCCGAGAAGAAGCGCCAGTCCCAGCGCAAACGCGACCGTCGCGCCGACGACGACTAGCGCGCCTCCCGCGCCGCCGACGACCCGCTCGACCCGCACCGACGACGACTACTACTAGCGCGGTCCGGCCAGCGCGGGGGTCAGCCGGTGAGACTCCATGCCTGGTTCTGGCCGCCGATGCATTCCCACTGCTGCACGAAGGCGCCGGGCGCCGGAGCGGTCAGGGCGGAGTTGGCCGCGTCGAGGCACTTGTCGCTGTGCCCAACCCGCAGTTCCCACTTGTCATCCGCGCGGCGCTGAAGGTGCCAGGTCTGGTTCGGGCGCCAGCCGCAGGTCTCGAGCACCAGACCGGCCCCATTTCCCGTCGCGCCGTCGCGCACGCTCAGGCACCGCCGGCTGGCCGCGTCCCGGATCTGGAAGGCGTTCTGGTAAGCGACTCGTCCGCCTCGACGCAGGAAAACAAATCGCTGAGTCGGTCGGTTCATGTCCGGTTGTACCTTCATGTCCGTCACGTCGACTGCAAGGTCGTTCCGGCCTGAATAGACGCTGTGAAGTCGGTCGAGTTCGCCGAATTGCACAAAAGGAACGGACGTGGTTTCGCCCCGTTTCGAAACGGTGGCCACCCATCGCGTAGCTGCGCTTTCGTTGAACCTTTTATGCGTTTCTCGCACCTGGGGTGCGACGCAGAGGTGGTCCTGGGGCGTCGCCTCACGCCACACGAACCCCTGCTGGCACGTGTCGGGCCCAAACGTCTGGTCGGCGGGGTTGCGGAACTGGTTGGGGTTTCTGTTGTCCAGTTTCACGAATTGCCGGGTCTTCGGGTCCACGCAGACGTGGTCGCCCGGTGTGGCCTCCCGCCACACGTTTCCCTGTGTGCAGGTGGAGGGTCCGAAAGGGCCGAAGGCGGTAGCCGCACCATAGGAAGCAGGGCTGGCAAACACCGCGCCTCCCGACGTTGAGCCCTCTTCGGCAGGTGTTTCGGACGCCGTCACGCCGACCGTCAAAAGGCCGGCAAGGAGCAGCAGTGATCTCGCGCCGGTAATCACGATTATCAAGCTAACACGATGCTTGGAGTCGCTGACGAGAAAACCAATCCTCACCAATAACATTGATGGGGATGCAGTCAAAAGGCGCAAAACTGCGATCGAAAACCGGATGATCGCGCCGGCTCAGGCCGGAACGGCGGTGAGCAGCCGGATGTCCCGGGCCAGGTCGACCGCGTCGGCTGCCAGCTCCGAGGAGACCTTCAGGGTCGTTCCCCCAGCCGCGCGGCTGGCTCTGCAGGGTGGAGCAAGGCCGCGCAGACATCGATCAGTTGGGCACGCAGGTGGCCGGCACGCTGCGAGAACTCGCGCTGCCGCGCGATGTACTCGGCCTTGCCCTCAGCGGTCTCGATGGCTACTGCCGGTTCCCCGTACGAGGAGAAGTCGTACGGGGATGCCTGCATGTCGAGTAGGCGGATGTCCCTCGCCAGCTCGAAGCAGTCGAGGGCCAGCTTCCCTGGAACCGCAGGTCCCAGCTTGGTTGCCCACTTGTGGCAGTCCATCGACGCATGCAGGCAGCCCGGCTGGTCAAGCTCTACCTGGCTCTCCCTCGTGGGTTGGATCCGGTTGAGGCTGACTGCGTCTGAGGTGAAGAACCGGAACGCATCGAAGTGTGTGCAGCGGATCTGGTGAGACTCGACAACCGCGTCAGTGCCCTCTTGCCCAAGTCGCAGGGGGAGCGGATGCCGATGCTCACGTTGGCGGTACACCATCGCCCACTCATGCAGGCCGAAGCAGCCGGCGAAGGCTGGCCGTGATGCGATCGCGGAGAGCAGTCGATGGATGAAGCGCACCGACTCTGCCCGGTCGGCGAGGAACGCTGCGACGTCGAGACTCACGACTCCGACCGTGTTCGTGGCGTACCAACGCCACTGTTGATGTGGAGCAGACCCGTTCGGTCCGGGCTCCAAGGAGACGCCGACGCCCGGGTGCCACCGACGGAGCCCGGAGGGCCTGGTGCCGTAGTAGTCGTACAGGAAGTCATCGATCGCGTGGCGTTGCCTCGCGGCCTTGCGGGTTCGATGTCCGGCGGTGAGGGCGTCGGCGCGCTCCTCGTGTGCCCGTGAGAGGGAAGCCCAGGCGGAAGCGGGCAGGTGAGTCACTTGCCCTGCCCCCTGTTGTCCGCTTCGTGCCGCTTCGATACGCCGCGCCTTCGGAAGCCCCCCGAGTTGCGCAGCCGCAGATCGACGGCCCGCAGGCGGGCCTGCCACTGCGTCGCGTCGAGCACGGCGGGGGCGAGGGCGGCGGTCACGCACCCCAGGGTACGACCGCCGCCCGCGCACCGGTCAGGGCATGTGCACCCGAACCCCGGCGGAGAACACGCCGCTGCGCAACTCCAACTGCTGGGGCGGGTCCCGGCCGTCGACGGTGAAGACCAGCGGGAGCACCATCCGGGTACCCGCCGCCATCGGGTCGGCGAAGATGTCCCGACCCAGGTTGGCCGCCCGGGTGGCCGGCTCGTCGGTGCTCACCCAGCGCCCGCCGGGCAGGTACGCCCGTTGCAGCTGACCGTGCCAGGGCTGGTGCTCGCCGGTGACGTTGCGCACACCCACGGTGGCCTGGCAGCGTCGGCCGTTGGCCGGTGCCGCGCCGCCGTCGGTCTTCGCGGCAGAGCCGGCCGCGCCACAGGACATCCGGTACACGGTGAACTCGAACGCCGACTCACGCAGCGGCACGCCCACCGGACCGGTGACCCCGGTGCCCATCCACGCGCCGCTGGTCGGCTGCTTCCGCGTGTCGATCTGCGAGACCTGCCGGGTCGCCGTCCACCCGGCGGTGCCGACGACGCCGGCCAGCACCGCGACGGCGGCGCCCACCAACAACCAGACCGGTGGGGTACGCCGACGCCTCGTCGGCCGCGGGGTCGCCGGTCGCGGATAGATCGTCCCGCGTCCACCGTCCGGCCCGCCGTTGCCGGCCAGCGCGGCGGCCGTCACCCGACGCCCACGCCGACGTCGCCACACCCACAGCAGGGCCGCGCTGATCAGCAGCAGGACCGCCAACCCGGCGAGCAGCACCGGGTACCGCCGCCAGGGCGGCGCCTCGGTGACCTCGGCCGCAGGTGCCGCCGCCGCCTTCCAGGTGGCCGTGGCGCAGTCGTACGGCCGGGTGCCGTCGCTGGTGAAGGCACACGCGGGGGCGGTCAGTGGTTGGCCCGGCGCGGTCGCGGCGAGCGCGGTGCCCAGCGTGGTGGAGCTGTGTGCCGGCAGCCTCAACCGCCAGGTCACCTCGGTGGTGGAACCGCCGGCCCGGGTGGACCGGCCGCCGCCACTGATCGCCGTCGGCGACGAGCCGGGTGGCAGTTCCTGGCGCACCGTGGTCTCGACCGGTGCGTTGCCCACGTTGCGGACCTGGATCCGGTACCTGGGTGCCGGGCTGTTCTCCGGCGCGACCGCGACGGTGACCTGCTGCGGCGGTGCCGATGCCGGTGCCCGGGATGGCGGTGCCATCGCCGGCGGCGCCGAGGGCGGGGTGGGCTCGGTCACCCGCGCGACCATCGCGACCGGTGGTGGGGTGGCCGCCGGCCCGGGTGTCCGAGTCGCGGTCGCCTCCGCCGACGGCCGTGCGGCGCTCGGTCGTGGCGTCGCGGCACCCGGCGGCACCGCAGCCGTCGGTCGCGGCGTCGCGGCCGTTGGCTGCGGCGTTGCGGCCGGTGGTCGTGGCGTGGCCGCTGCCTCCGGGGCCGCCGCCGGCAGGGCCGGCACAGCGGCGAGGATGCCGAGGCAGTGTACGAACACTGCGAGGGCTCTGTGGTGTCGTGTCGATGCAGGCATACGAACGAACCTCCGGAGCCGACGGTAGGGGCGAGCCGCCTCCGTGCGGGTACGAAGTCGGGAAGACCGCCCCGCTCACCTCCTGCTCCGATAGGGTGCCGCGCGGTGACGGGTTGAGCACATCCGACGGCCGGTCCTGGCCGGTTGGGGTGCCGGCGGGGCTAGATTGGCCGGGTGCGTATCGCTCGTTTCGCCCATGCCAAGGGAATGTCGTTCGGTGCCGTCGAAGGCGAACCGGAGGCCGGGCCGCAGGGCCTGACCATCGCCGAGATCGAGGGCCACCCGTTCGGCAATCTCTCCTTCAGTGGGGCCCGTTGGGCCCTTTCCGACGTTCGGCTGCTCTCGCCGATCCTGCCCAGCAAGGTTGTCTGCGTCGGCCGCAACTACGCCGACCACGCGGCCGAACTCGGCAACGACGTGCCCAAGGAGCCGCTGCTCTTCCTCAAGCCGTCCACCTCGGTGATCGGCCCTCGGGACGCCATCCGACTGCCGATCTTCTCCAAGCAGGTCGAGCACGAGGCGGAACTCGCGGTCGTGATCGGGGCTCCGGGCGCGCGCCGCGCCGACCGGGCCGCCGCCGAACGCGCGATCTTCGGCTACACGTGCGCCAACGACGTCACCGCGCGGGACCTCCAGCGCTCGGACGGGCAGTGGACCCGGGCCAAGGGCTTCGACTCGTTCTGCCCGATCGGTCCGTGGATCACCACCGGTCTGGACGTCTCCGACCTGGAGATCCGGTGTGAGGTGGGTCGCAACCCGGAGGAGATGGAGGTACGCCAGCTCGGCCGGACGAAGGACATGGTCTTCGACGTACCGGGCCTGGTGTCGTACATCTCGCACGTGATGACTCTGCTGCCCGGCGATGTCGTTCTCACCGGCACTCCGGCCGGGGTTAGCCCGCTCGTCGAGGGGGATACGGTCACCGTGCGGATCGAGGGCATCGGCGAGCTCACCAACCCGGTGGTGCCCGTCGCCTGATTCGTCTGATGCCCCTGTTTCCGCAGCTCACGGGCGGTTCGGGGGGATCGGATTTGGCCTGCCGGCACCGGGAGGGTAAAGTTCACTCCCGGCGCCGCAAGGGGCCAATGGGGTATGGGGTAATTGGCAGCCCGACTGATTCTGGTTCAGTTAGTCTAGGTTCGAGTCCTGGTACCCCAGCGCTGCTGGAATTCGTGAGAATTTCAGACGCTGGATTCTGACGGAGTTTGACTCCGCCCCTCCGGGGGCGGAGGGTGGTCTCTGGTAGAGTGCAGCTCCTCCGCCCGCGAGGGTGGGGGAGCGAAAGTTGTTCTGGCCCCGTCGTCTAGCGGCCCAGGACGCCGCCCTCTCAAGGCGGTAGCGCCGGTTCGAATCCGGTCGGGGCTACATCGTGCACAGCCCGTCTCACCTGGTGAGGCGGGCTGTTTCGTTGTCGCTGTTCGTTTTTCACGGCAGCCCTGCCGCGTCCCGTACCCCGCGATCATGCCGGTCGGCGGTGCCGCTAGACTACAGCCGCACCGCTCGCGAGGGCGGTGAACGGAAGTTCTGGCCCCGTCGTCTAGCGGCCCAGGACGCCGCCCTCTCAAGGCGGTAGCGCCGGTTCGAATCCGGTCGGGGCTACAACCAAGGCTCGTCTCGCTCCGCGAGGCGAGCCTTTCCCATACCCACCCCACCCCCCTCTGGCGCCCCCCTCGGTCTCGGTGATCAAGAGGTTTGCGTCATCGCTTCCGGCGTGTCGTGACGCAAGCCTCTTGATCACCGGTCGAAGACGGGGGAGGAGGGGGTCGGGGGGTGGGGGCCGGGGTGGGGGTTAGAGGCCGGACAGGCGTTGGCCTGCTCTTACTACGGCCATGGCGTGGCGTTCGCCGGGGCGGCGGCCCAGGCGCTCGATCGGGCCGGAGATGCTGACCGAGGCGATCACCCGGCCGGTGCGGTCGCGGATCGGGGCGGAGACGCTCGCCACACCGGCCTCCCGCTCGGCGACGCTCTGCGCCCAGCCACGGCGGCGTACCTCGGCGAGGGTACGGCCGGTGAACTTGCTGCGCGGCAGCAGTGGCATCACCGCCTCCGGTGGCTCCCAGGCGAGCAGGATCTGGGCCGCGGAGCCGGCCGTCATCGGCAGCACCGAGCCGACCGGGACGGTGTCCCGCAGACCGCTGGCGCGCTCCGCCGCCGCCACGCAGATCCGCTCGTCGGCGCGGCGCAGGTAGAGCTGGGCGCTCTCACCGGTGGCGTCGCGCAGCGCGGCGAGCAGCGGCTCGGCGGCGGTCAGCAGGACGTCCGGCGCCGCGTTCGCCAACTCGCCCAGACGGGGGCCTGGTCGCCATCGGCCCTGGGTGTCCCGCACCAGCATCCGATGGATCTCCAGTGCCTGCGCGAGCCGGTGTGCGGTGGCTCGGGGCAGCTTGGTGCGTTCAACGAGTTCGGCCAGGCTGGCGCCGTCCACGCAGGCGGCCAGGATGACCACCGCCTTGTCGAGAACGCCGACACCGCTCATACTGTGTCCCACAAGCCGAAACTTACCTCCCAGAATTTAGGATGTCCAGATGGTGGGAGTCACTCCTGAGCCGAGGACCCTGGCCGAGAAGGTCTGGGACGCGCACGTCGTACGGTCCGCCGCTGGTGAGCCGGACCTGCTCTTCATCGACCTGCACCTGCTGCACGAGGTGACCAGCCCGCAGGCGTTCGACGGGCTGCGGCTCGCCGGGCGCCGGGTGCGTCGTACCGACCTGACCCTCGCGACCGAGGACCACAACACCCCGACCGGGTACGCCGACCCGGCGTTCCGCCTCCGCCGTGGTGACCTGCTCACCATCGCGGACCCCACGTCGCGTACGCAGATCGAGACGCTGCGCCGCAACTGCGCCGAGTTCGGGGTGCGGCTGCACCCGCTCGGTGACGACAACCAGGGCATCGTGCACGTGATCGGCCCGCAGCTCGGTGTCACCCAGCCGGGCATGACGATCGTCTGCGGCGACTCGCACACCGCCACCCACGGCGCGTTCGGCGCGCTCGCCTTCGGCATCGGCACCAGCGAGGTGGAGCACGTGCTGGCCACCCAGACGCTGCCGCAGAGCCGGCCGAAGACGATGGCCGTGAACGTCACCGGCCGCCTCGCCCCCGGCGTCACCGCCAAGGACCTGGTGCTCGCGCTGATCACCCAGGTCGGCACCGGCGGGGGGCGCGGGCACATCGTCGAGTACCGCGGCGAGGCGATCCAGGCCCTCTCCATGGAGGGGCGGATGACCATCGCCAACATGTCCATCGAGTGGGGCGCCAAGGCCGGCATGATCGCGCCGGACGAGACCACCTTCGCGTACCTCAAGGGTCGCCCGAACGCGCCCCAGGGCGCGGACTGGGACGCGGCGCTGGCGTGGTGGCGGACGCTGCCCACCGACGAGGGCGCGCGCTTCGACGCCGAGGTGACCCTGGACGCCAGCCGGGTCACCCCGTTCGTCACCTGGGGCACCAACCCCGGGCAGGGCGCACCGTTGAGCGCGCCGGTACCGGACCCGGAGGAGTTCACCACCGACTCGGAGCGCGCCGCCGCGCGCCGCGCCCTGGAGTACATGGACCTGCGCCCCGGCACCCCGCTGCGGGAGCTGCCGATCGACGTGGTCTTCGTGGGCTCCTGCACCAACGGGCGACTGGAGGACCTGCGGGCCGCCGCCGACGTGCTTCGCGGCCACCGGGTCGCCGACGGCGTCCGGATGCTCGTGGTGCCCGGTTCCGCCGCCGTGCGGGAGGCCGCCGAGGCCGAAGGGCTGGACAAGGTCTTCGCCGACGCCGGCGCCGAGTGGCGGTTCGCCGGCTGCTCCATGTGTCTGGGGATGAACCCCGACACGCTGAAGCCGGGCGAGCGTTCCGCCTCCACCTCGAACCGCAACTTCGAGGGCCGTCAGGGCCGGGGTGGGCGTACCCACCTGGTTTCCCCGCCGGTCGCCGCCGCCACCGCCGTGGCCGGCCGGCTGGCCGCCCCCGCCGACCTGTAGAAGGGACCGAGGAGATGGACAAGTTCACCACCCACACCGGCACCGCCGTGCCGCTGCGCCGGTCCAACGTGGATACCGACCAGATCATCCCCGCCGTGTACCTCAAGCGGGTGACCCGGACGGGCTTCGCCGACGGGCTGTTCAACGCCTGGCGGGAAGACCCGGCATTCGTGCTCAACGATGACAGCTATTCCGGGGCGTCGATCCTCATCGCCGGCCCCGAGTTCGGCACCGGCTCCTCCCGGGAACACGCGGTCTGGGCACTGCGGGACTGGGGCTTCCGGGCGGTGGTGGCTCCGCGCTTCGGCGACATCTTCCGGGGCAACGCCCTCAAGGAAGGTCTGTTGCCGGTCGAGTTGGAATTGAAAGCCGTCGAAGAGTTGTGGGACCTGGTCGAGTCGGATCCGACCACTCCGGTGACCGTCGACCTGACCGCCCGGCAGCTCCGGGCGGGGGAGGCCAGCTGGTCGTTCCCGCTGGACGACTTCAGCCGGTGGCGCTTGCTGGAGGGCCTCGATGACATTGGACTAACCCTCCGCCACGCCGCCGACATCGACTCGTACGAGGCGCGCCGACTGCCGTTCCTGCCCTCCGTGGCATAGCCGTACGCCCGCCCGCACAGCGAATTTCACCCCCACCGGTCCAACCGGTGGGGGTGAATCCGTTGCGACACAAGGGCTTTTTTCTACCGAATGTTTGTGTCTCGGCAGCACAGGGCATAACGTGCGCGCAGAATGGCTCGCGTCGAGTCAGTTGCACAATCGGGAGGAAGTCGTGAACAAGGCCGAGCTCATCGAGGCGCTCGCCGTTCGCCTGGGGGACCGGAAGATGGCGACGGCCGCGCTCGACGCGGTCCTCACCGAGGTCCAGGCGGCGGTCACCAAGGGCGAGAAGGTGGCGATCACCGGATTCGGAGCATTCGAAAAGCGTGTGCGTGGCGCGCGAACAGCGCGCAACCCGCGTACCGGCGAGGCGGTGAAGGTCAAGAAGACGTCAGTCCCGACCTTCCGCCCCGGCGCCGGGTTCAAGGAGATGGTGGCCAGCGGCAAGGTGCCGAAGGCCACGGTGGCGGCGAAGAAGACCGCCACCAGCACCGCCACGGCCAAGGCGGCGGGCACGAAGGCGACCGGCACCAAGGCGGCCACCGCCAAGGCGGCGGGCACCAAGGCGACCACGGCGAAGGCGACCACGGCGAAGGCGGCCAGCAAGAAGACCGCCCCGGCCAAGGCGAGCAAGACCGCCACGGCGACCAAGACGGCCGCCAGCAAGAAGACCGCCCCGGCCAAGGCGAGCAAGAGCACCACGGCGACCAAGACGGCCGCCAGCAAGAAGACCGCCGCGGCGAAGAAGACCACCGCGGCGACCAAGTCGAGCGCGGCGAAGAAGACCACCGCGGCGGCGAGCAAGAGCACGGCGGCAAAGAAGGCGCCGGCGAAGAAGGCTCCGGCCAAGAAGGCGGCCAGCAAGCGCTGACCGACCCACTACGAAAGGGCGTCCACCCGTTGGTGGGCGCCCTTTCGGCGTACGAGCGGACCGTTGACCCGTTCGGTCCGCTCGCGCAGAATCGCCGTGCCGGCCCCCCTCCGCCGGCCCGTCGACGGGAAATGGGGTGCCGGTGCGCTATCGCCAGCTCACCACCGGGACGCTCGCGTTGGGCGTCATCCTCCTCGTCGACGTGCTGCGGGTCTGGCTGCCCGGCATCATCACCATCTTCGGCCAGGCGGCGTCCACCCCGGCCGAGTTGATGGGAGCGTTCGCCCTCGGCTGGTTCGTGCTTTCGCTGGGCGCACCCGCAGTGGTCCGCCGGGTCGGCGCCCGCCCGGTCACGGTTGTCGCCGCCGTCGTGCTCGCCCTCGCCCGGCTCACCCTCACCGCCGCGCCGGGCGGGCACACGCAACTCTGGCTGGCCACCGCCGGACTGCTCGCCGGGCTGGTCTGGCTGGTCGGCGTCGCCGCCGACACCGACCGTCCGGTTCCGGGGCTGGCGTTGGGTTTCGCGGTCAACGCGGCCCTGCACGCGGTGTGGGACACCGTCGACCTGGTCTGGCGGGGCGACTGGGTGGGGTGGCTGCTCAGCTCCGTCGCGGTGCTGCTGTTCCTGCTCGGCACGGCACAGCCCGTCGCCCGGGCCGGTGGCGGTGGCGTGCGAGCCGGTCGCGGTGGCGTGCGGGCCTGGCTCCTGGCCGGGCCGGCGCTGCTGCTGGCCGGAATGGTGGCGCTCTCCCCGGCGCTGGCCCGGACCGGGGTGTCGTACCTGGTCGCCGGGGACGGTGTGGCAGGTTCGCCGTTGTTCGGCCTGGCGCCGGTGCCGGTGGCGGTCGCCGTGTTCCTGTGCACCGCGTCGACCCGGCCGCCCCGGGGGTGGGGCCGCGCGTACGGGCCGGTGGCGCTGCTGGTGGGCGCGGTGCTGTTCGCCCTCGACCGGGGCGACCTGCTCCTTCCGGCCATCCTGCTCGCCGCCGTCGGTCTCGGCGCCTGCCTGGCCCTGACCGACGACGCCAACCGCCCGGCCCCGACGGCAGTGACCGTGCCGGCGAGCACGGAGGGCGACACCACGAGCGTCGGCACCGCTGACGACACCAGCGCGACGGCCGCCCGTCGGGGGTACGCGGTGGCCACCGGCATGCTGGTCTTCGCGCTGGCGGCGGTCGGGTACTACTCCGCCTACGACCTCGGATACCCCAACGCGGCGGTGCCGGTGGTGGTGGCCGGTCTGGTCGCCGTCGTGGCGTTCACCGCCCAGCCGGTCGTCCAGTGGCTCCCCGGGCCGTTTCCGCCGCTACGGGCCGCCACGGCGGTCACCGCGCTGGCGCTGCTGGCGCCGGTGGTCGCCGACGAGGTTCCGGTGGCCAGCAACCGGGACGGTCCACCGGCACGACTGACCGTGGTGGCGTACAACATCCGGATGGGCTTCGGGCTGGACGGTCGGTTCGACCTGCGCGGGCTCACCGAGGCGGTCGACCGGCAACGCCCCGACGTGGTGCTGCTCAGCGAGGTGGACCGTGCCTGGCTGCTCAACGGTGGGCACGACACCCTGGACGTGTTGGCCGACCGGCTCGGCATGCCGTACGTCTTCGGGCCGGCCGCCGACCCGGTCTGGGGTGACGCGGTGCTCAGCCGTTGGCCGATGGACGATCCGCGTAGCCTCCCACTGCCGGCCGTCGGTGCGCCCACCGGAGCACAGGCCCTCGCCGTCACGCTGGACCTGGGCGACGGCGTCCGTACCGCCGTGGTCAGCACCCACCTGCAACCGCCACCCGGGCAGGGCCCGGTGGTCCAGGCCCGCGCGGTCGCCGACTTCGCCACCCGGTACGCCGCCGGCCGACCGTTGGTGGTGGCCGGCGATCTGAACACCGAGCCGGGAGACGAGGCGTTCGGGCAGTTCACGGCCGCCGGGCTGGTCGACGCGTTGGCTGTCGCCCGACCGCTGGCGACCAGCCCCGCCGACGACCCTCGTGAACAGATCGACCACATCTTCGTCTCGGCCGGTCTGACCCCCAGCGACCCGGTCGCGCCCCGCAGCACGGCCAGCGACCACCTGCCGGTCGCGGTGACCCTGACCCTCCCGCCGCGCTGACGAGGCCGGGCCCGTCGAGCGCGGCCCTACAGGCGGTCGGCGGTCAACAGTCGGTCGGCGGTGAAGGCGAGCAACCAGCCGCCGCCCTTGGGAGTGGCGAAGTCTTCGTCGGTGCGCCCGGTCAGCCGCTGCAGGGCGCCCGGCAGCACCTTGCCCTGGCCGCACACCGCCACCTGCCCGCCGGCGACGGCCAGCTCCAGCAGCCGGGCGGCGGTGGCCAGGATCTGCTCGTCGCTCTGCTGGCCGGGCTGTGGCTCGTCCAGGTCGCCGCAGATCTCGATCGGCAGGTCGAGCAGCGCGGCGGCCGGGTCCAGTGTCTGCACACACCGTCGCGGTGACGCCGACACCAGCCGGGCCGGCCGGATCAGGGCGATCAGCCCGGCCAACGCGGTCGCCTGGGCCCAGCCCTCGGCGTCCAGGGGCCGCCCGACGTCCGGGCCGGACCAGGTGGCCCGCTTACCGGCGTGCGCGTGCCGGACCAGCGCGACGGTCGCGGTCACCGACGGCAGCGCGGCGAACGCCGCCAGCACCTCGGCGTCGTGGGGGTAGCTGACCAACCGGATCGCGTCGTCCACCGCGAGCCAGCGGATGTCGTCCACCTCGGTGCCCGGTTGGAAACCCCCGCTGGACACCGCGAGCATCGACCAGTAGTCGACCAGCTTGGGCTGCCCCTCGCTGCGGTACCGCACCGACGGCAGCCGCACCTGCGGCACGCCCCGCACGTCGGCCTCCTCGGCCACCTCGCGGACCGCCGCCGCCAGCGCATGCTCGCCCGGCTCCAACTTGCCCTTCGGCAGCGTCCAGTCGCCGTAGCGGGGGCGGTGCACCACGCAGACGTGCACGCCGTCGGCGGTCGGCCGCCAGGCCACCCCGCCCGCCGCGCGGATGCCGGTCACGGCAGCCAACTCGTCCGCCGTCGTCGGGTGGCCCGGTGCCAGGCCGCCGGGAAGGAAGCCCGCATCCGGTGTACGGAGGCGCGTTCCCGCTCGGCGAGCCGCCCGGCGGTGACCGCCAGCTCGTGGTCGTCCGGCCGCTCGGCGGCGATCTCCAGCCAGGTGTCCGCCGCCACCGCCGCGTCCTGGTGCTCGCCGAGCACGTCCTGCACGCGGGCCAGGGCGCGGGACAGCCGGCGCGCTCCCTTGCCGACCGTCGGTGCCACCGCGTTGACCGCGTACCGGGCCTGCTTGGCTTCCTTGCGAACGGCGTGCCAACTGTCGTCCGGCGACTGCGCGTCGAGCCCGTCGACGCCGTCCGGCCCGGTCAACCGTGCCCAGGGTCGGGCCACCAGCGCGGGGAGCGCCTCCGCCGCGTGCGCGGTCGCCCGGCGGGTGAGCCGGGGCGAGGCGGAGGCCAGCACCAGGGAGTCCACCAGGGCCAGGTAACGCGCGCTGCGCAAGGCCTCGTCGATGACGGCGAGTGCCGATCGCTGCCGTGCGGCGAGCACCTCGTCCAGCCGGCCCACCGCGGCCTCATCCAGCGGGCTGAGCGGATCCGCGTCGGCGGTACGTCGCAGCCGCGCCCGCAACACCTCGGCGTCACGGGCCGCGCCGAGGACACCGGCCAGCCACCGCAGCTCGGTGCGCAGAGGACGGGACCAGGTCTTGCGAATCAACGGTGTGAAGGTGCGCAGGTCACTGCGGAGTCGTCGGCAGGCCACCCGCATCTGGTGAACAGCGGTGTCGCCGCCGGCCGCCGGGGCTCGTAGCCGGACCAGCGGGTCGTGCGCCAGCAGTCGGCGGATCTCCTTACGGAGCGCCTCGGTCACCACGTCACCGGCGGTCGGCTCGGCGGGCAGGCCGGCCGGCGCGACCAGGTCCGGATCGGCCTGCGCCGTCGCGCCCAGCGCCCGTACGTGCTTCGGGGTGAACGACCCGCCCTGGGCGCCAGCCTCGCGCAGTACCGTGCCGACCCGGTCGAGCAGTGCCCGGTCGCCGGCCTTGCGCTCGACCTCAAGCTCGCGGAACGTGTCGGTGGTGGCGCCCGAGTCGTCCAGCACTGTCACCCGGTCGTCCACCACCTCGGCGAGCACCGTGCCGGCCCTGTCGCACACCTCGTACGCGTGCCGGACCGTCCGGACCACCGTCACCGGGGCCAGCGGCGCCCCCCGGTGCAGGACGGTCACCAGCTCCACCAGCTCCGGCGGCGGCTGCCCCTTCGGACCCGGGCGGGAGACCTCGTGCCGGACGCCCGGCGTGTCGGTCGGTAGTTTCACCGTCCAGGGCAGCTCGTCGCCCCGGCGGTGACGCAGCGACGCACCGGCGCGGGCCAGCCTCAGGTCGACCGTGTCGAGGTAGCGGGCGACAAGCGTCACCGGTGGCAGCGCCCGGACCCGGCCCCCGGCAGGTGCCGTGGCGGCCAGGTCCGGTAGCACGTAGGTGTCGTCCACCTCGTACTTCTGCTCCTCCTCGACCATCAACCCAGCCTATGCGCTGATCGGTCAGCCGGCCGTGCCACCGACGCGGCGCAACAGCAGTTCCTGCAGATGCGCCCGGGCGTTGTCGTCGGCGCTGGTACGCCGGGTCCAGCTCCCGTCGCTGGCCAGCTCGAACGCGTCCACGTCCGGGCTCATGGCAGCGGTCAGCACCTGGTCCAGTTCGGCGCGCGCGATCGGGTCGCTCACCTGCACCAGCGCCTCCACCCGGCGGTCCAGGTTGCGGTGCATCAGGTCGGCCGAACCCATCCAGAACTCGGCCTCTCCGTTGTTGCCGAACCGGAAGACCCGGGAGTGCTCCAGGAATCGGCCGAGGATCGAGCGGACCCGGATGTTCTCCGACAGGCCGGGCACCCCGGGGCGCAGCGTGCACATGCCCCGGATGAGCAGGTCGACGTGGACGCCGGCCTGGGAGGCCCGGTACAGCGCGTCGGTCACCCCCTCGTCGACCAGCGAGTTGACCTTGAACTGGACCAGGCCGGGCATGCCCAGCCGGACGTGCGAGACCTCCCGCTCGATGCGCTCGATGAGGCCGGTGCGGATGCCCTGCGGGGCGACCAGCAACCGCCGGTACGCGGTCTGCCGGCTGTAGCCGGTGAGCACGTTGAACAGGTCGGTGAGGTCGGCACCGATCTCCGGGTCGGCGGTGAGCATGCCGAAGTCCTCGTACAGCCGGGCGGTCTTGGGGTGGTAGTTGCCGGTGCCGATGTGGCAGTAGCGGCGGATCTGGTTGCCCTCCTGGCGGACCACCAGCGCGGTCTTGCAGTGCGTCTTGAGGCCGACCAGGCCGTACACCACGTGGCAGCCGGCACGCTCCAACGTGCGGGCCCAGCCGATGTTCGCCACCTCGTCGAAGCGGGCCTTCACCTCCACCAGCACCACCACCTGCTTGCCGGCGGCAGCCGCGTCGACCAACGCGTCGACGATCGGGGAGTCGCCGCTGGTGCGGTAGAGGGTCTGCTTGATGGCCAGCACGTTCGGGTCGGCGGCGGCCTGCTCGATGAAGCGCTGCACGCTCGTCGCGAACGAGTGGTACGGGTGGTGCACCAGGATGTCCCCGTCGCGCAGGGTGGCGAAGACGCTGCGCGGCACCTCGCCCTCGGCGAGCCGGGGATGGGTGGCCGGCACGAACGGCGGGTCCTTGAGGTCCGGCCGGTCGGCCTCGCCGTAGACCTGCCACAGCGCGGACAGGTCCAGCAGGCCGGGCACGCGCAGCACGTCCTGGTCGTCCATGTCCAGCTCGCGGACGAGAAGCTCCAACATGTGGTCGGAGATCGACGCGGCCACCTCCAGCCGGACCGGCGGGCCGAACCGCCGCCGGGCCAGCTCCCGTTCCAGGGCCTGCAGCAGGTCCTCGTCGCGGTCCTCGTCGACCTCCACCTCGGCGTTGCGGGTGACCCGGAACAGGTGGCACTCGACCACCTGCATGCCGCTGAACAGCTGCCCCAGGTGCACCGAGATCAGGTCTTCCAGGGGCAGCATCCGTACGCCCGGCTGGCCCCGGTCGACCCGGACGAAGCGGGGGACGTTGTTGGGCACCTTCACCCGGGCGAACAGCTCGGAACCGCCGTCGGGGTCACGAACCGCCACCGCCAGGTTCAGCGACCGCCCCGAGATGTATGGGAACGGGTGCGCCGGGTCCACCGCGAGCGGGGTCAGCACCGGGAAGATGTGCTCCCGGAAGTAGGTGCGCAGCCGTTCCCGCTCCGGGTCGCCCAACTCGCTCCAGCGCAGGATGCGGATGCCCTCGTCGGCCAGCCTGGGCAGCACGTCGTCCACGAAACAGGCGGCGTGCCGGGCGACCAGCGCGGCCGTGCGCTCCGCGATCAGCTCCAACTGGGTACGCAGCGGCAGCCGGTCCCCGCCGCGCACCGGCAGGCCGGCGGAGAGTCGCCGCTTCAGCCCGGCGATCCGCACCATGAAGAACTCGTCGAGGTTGCTGGCGAAGATCGCCAGGAACTTGGCCCGTTCGAGCAGCGGGGTGCGCTGGTCCTCGGCCAGGGTGAGCACGCGGGCGTTGAAGTCGAGCCAGGAGAGCTCCCGGTTGAGGAAACGCTCCTCGGGCAGCGGCGCCGGTGGTTCGTCGGCCTTCTCCTCGGCGGCGGTCGGGAGGTCGTCCGGCAGGACCTGGTGGGCTCCGGTGGTGGCCGGGGCGTCCACCTCGTTGCTCGTCGGCGCGGGGTCGAGGATCTCGTCCAGCCCGGAGGAGGCGGCCCCCGGGTCGTCGGCGAGGGTGTCGGCGCGGGCGGCGCCGGCCCGTTCGGCGCGGGACGGGCGGAAGCGCCCGTCGGTGCCGCGCGCGCGGGAACCGTTGCGGAGGTCGGTGGCGGGCGGGTGGGCCGGTTGCTCGCGAGGGGTGCTCACCCGCTCATAATCACCCGATTACGGTGAACGCAAAATGAACTTGGGCTCGCCGGTTCAGATCATCGTCGGCAATGTCACCCGGACTACCGCACCGTCGGGATCGGTGTCGATGTGAACCCGCTGGCCGAGCCGGAGAAGTCGCAGCCCGGAGGCGTCGAAGGCCCGCGCGGGGAAGCGCATCTCGGTGCCGTCGTCGAGCAGCAGGACGCCGCTTCGTGTCGCCGCGTCGTAGCTGGCCACCGTGCCCTGCATGCTGGCACCGTACACCGGGGGGTCAGCCTGCGGCGCGGGCCGGGCGGGTCAGCCTGCGGAGTGCGCGGGGCGGTCGGTGGCGACGAGGGCGGCGGTGTGCGGCCCCAGCCCGAGCCGGGTGGCGGCGGTCAGGTCCGCGGGGGTGTCCACGTCCCGGCGCAGGCTGGGCCAGTCTCCGGTCAGTGGCAGCGCCCCGCTCGCCGCGTGCGCGACGGCCGAGCCCACCCCGAACCGGGGATCCAGCGGAACGCCGGGCGGGGCGGTGAGCAGAACCGTGCCGCTGCCGGGTGCGTCCGGCACGAACCGGCGTACCCCCGGCCGGCCGTTCTGGGCCGCGAGCAGGGCGACGGCCAGTTCGGCCGGGCGCAGCGCCGGCAGGTCCGCGGTGAGCCCGGCCACCCAGCCGGCGGTGGTCCCGGTCGCGCCGTGCCGGAACGCCGCGTTCAGGCCGGCGTCCGGCCCGTCGGGCAGCACCCGCGCGCCGGCCGCCCGCGCCGCCGCCGCCACACGCGCGTCGTCCGTGACCACCAGGGCCTCGGCGACCGCCGGGCAGGCCAGCACCGCGCGGAGGGTGTCGGCCGCAAGGGCCAGCGCCAGCTCCTCGTGCGGTACGCCGGACAGCGCGCCCCGCAGTCGGCTCTTGGCCGCGCCCAGATGCTTCACCGGCACCACCACGGCCCACCTCGGCTGACTCACGTCCGCAATCCTGCCAGCCGGACGACGGGACCCTCGCTGGCCGTACCGGGGGCGAGCAGGCATGATTTCCGCTGCGGGTGTCGCGGGCGGGGTTTCGCGGCGGGGTTGCGGCGCGATGAGGAGGCACAGTGGCACGGCGGAGGCTGGGGTTCTGGCAACGGTTCGCCGTGGGGTTGGTCAAGCCCGTGATGACCGTGTGGACCCGCCGGGCCTGGAGTGGCCAGGAACACCTCGGCGGCGACGGCGGCGTGATCATCGTGGCGAACCACCTCTCGCACGCCGACCCGCTGGTCTCCGCGCACTTCATCTACGACTCCGGGCGTTGGCCGCAGTACCTGGGCAAGGCCAGCGTGTTCCGGGTGCCGGTGGTCGGCTGGATCCTGCACCGGTGCCTGCAGATCCCGGTCGAGCGGGGCAGCGTCGACGCGGTCCGCTCCCTGGACGCGCTGGTCGGCGCGCTCGACCAGGGCGGTGCCGTGGTCATCTATCCGGAGGGCACCACCACCCGGCAGCCGGAGCTGTGGCCGATGAAGGCGAAGACCGGCGCGGCCCGGCTGGCCCTGGCCACCGGCGCACCCGTCGTACCGGTGGTGATGTGGGGGCCGGAGCAGATCTTCGATCCACGCACCAGTCGCGTGAACCTGCGCCCCCGGATCCCGGTGACCGTCGTCGCCGGGGAACCGATCGACCTGAGCCGGTGGGCGGACGCCCAGCCGACCCGGGCCACCCTCGAAGAGATGACGGACACCATCATGTTGCGGCTGCGGGACATGCTCGCCGAGATCCGTGGTGGCACCCCGCCGCCGCTGTGGGAGCGACCGGCCAGGTCCTCCGCCGGCCGTGAGCAGCAGGGTGAAGCGGCATGAGCGGGCACGTCGCGGTCCTCGGCGCCGGTTCCTGGGGCACCGCGTTCGCCAAGATCCTCGCTGACGCGGGTCGGGACGTGACGGTGTGGGCGCGCCGCGCGCCGGTCGCCGAGAGCATCCGGGCCGAGCGCCGCAACCCGGACTACCTGCCGGACCTGCTGCTGCCGGCCCGGGTCACCGCCACCGCCGACGCCGCCGAGGCGATCACCGGCGCCGAGGTGGTGGTCCTGGCGGTGCCGTCGCAGACCCTGCGCGGCAACCTCGCCGAATGGGCCGGGCACCTACACCCGGATTCCACCCTGGTGTCGTTGATGAAGGGCATCGAACTCGGCACCACCAAGCGGATGAGCGAGGTCATCGTGGAGACCGCCGGGGTCGCCGCGGACCGGGTGGTCGTGGTGTCCGGTCCGAACCTGGCCCCGGAGATCGCTGCCGAGCAACCCGCCGCGACCGTGGTCGCCGGAACGAACAGCCACCGTACGACGCTCGTGCAGGCGTCGATCCGGACGCCGTACCTGCGCCCGTACACCAACGACGACGTGATCGGCTGCGAGCTGGGCGGGGCGGTCAAGAACGTGATCGCCCTGTCGTACGGCATCGCCACCGCGATGGGTTTCGGCGACAACACCCGGGCCATGTTGATGACCCGTGGGTTGGCCGAGACGGCCCGGCTGGGCGTGGCGCTCGGCGCGGACCCGATCACCTTCGCCGGCCTCGCGGGCATGGGCGACCTGGTCGCCTCCTGTTCCTCGCCGCTGGCCCGCAACCGCACCTTCGGGGAGCACCTGGGCCGGGGCGAGACGCTGGAGCAGGCCCAGACCGCCACCCGGCAGACCGCCGAGGGCGTGAAGAGCTGCCTGGCGATCCGCGACCTGGCCCGCGCGCACGGCGTGGAGATGCCGATCACCGAGCACGTCGAGCGGATCTGCCACGAGGGGATGGACCCGCGCCTCGCCGTGGAGACCCTGATGAGCCGCACCGCCAAGCCCGAGTCGTACGAGTGAGGATCCGATGAGCGAGTGGGGAGACGGCACCCGCTGCGTACGCGCCGGCCTGCCTGAGCCGACACCGGGGGACCCGTTCCTGCCGGGGCCGGTCTTCGCCGCGCCGTACCATCTCGACCCGTTCCAGGGCCAGGGCACGTCGCCGAACGGCTACGGTCGCCCGGACAACCCGACCCGGCGGTTGCTGGAGGCGGCCGTGGGCGAGTTGGAAGGCGGTGAGTGCCGTGTCTTCGCCACCGGTCAGGCGGCGATCACCGGCCTGCTGCTGACCCTGCTGCGCCCCGGGGACACCGTCGTGCTGCCCACCGACGGATACTTCCCGGTCCGGGCGTTCGCCACCGACGTGCTGGAGGCGATCGGCGTCCGGGTGCTCTTCGTGCCGACCGTCGGGCCGTACCCGTCGTTCGAGGGTGTCCGGCTGGTGCTGGTGGAGACGCCGGCGAACCCGGGCCTGGACGTGGTCGACGTGGCGGCCCTGGCCGAGAGGGCGCACGCCGCCGGCGCGCTGCTCGCGGTGGACAACACCACGGCCACTCCGCTCGGTCAACGCCCGCTCGACCTCGGTGCCGACCTGGTGGTCGCCTCGGGCACCAAGGCGCTCACCGGCCATTCCGACCTGCTGCTGGGTTACCTGGCCAGCCGGTCCACCGAGCTGATCGCGGCGGTGACGACCTGGCGGACGACCACCGGATCGGTTCCGGGAGCGTTCGACGCCTGGTTGGCACACCGGTCGCTGGCCACCCTCGACCTGCGGCTGGCTCGGCAGAGCGCGAACGCCGCCGCGGTCGTCGACCTGCTCGCCGGCCGCTCGGACGTGACGGGCCTGCGCTGGCCGGGGCGGCCGGACGACCCCGCGTACCCGGTGGCCTCGGCCCAGATGCGCCGGATGCCGGGGGTGCTCTCGTTCGACCTGGGGAGCGCCGACCGGGTGGGCCGGTTCATCGAGGCCGCCCGGCTGGTGGCGGCGGCGACCTCCTTCGGCGGCCTGCACACCACGGCGGACCGGCGGGAACAGTGGGGTGACGACACCGCACCGGGCTTCGTCCGGCTCTCCTGCGGGGCGGAGGACACCGCGGACCTGGTGGCCGACATCGCCGCCGCGTTGGACGCCGCCGGGCCGGTCTGAGGTCGCTGGTGGCACCACCGTCACCGACCGACCGGGCCACCCTCGTGGGCCGGCTGCGCGCCGCCGGCTGCGTCTACGCCGAGGACGAGGCCGAGCTGCTGCTGGCCGCCGCCGACTCCCCGACCACGTTGGCCGAGTTGACCGACCGGCGGGTGGCCGGCGAACCGCTGGAGTACCTGCTCGGTTGGGCGGAGTTCGCCGGTCTGCGGATCGCCGTCGACGCCGGCGTCTTCGTGCCGCGTGCCCGGACCGCCCTGCTGGTCCAAGTGGCGGCCGAGGTGACCGGCCCGGAGCCGGCCGTCGTCGACCTGTGCTGCGGGTCCGGGGCCACCACCGTCGCGCTGGCGCACCGACTCAGACCACGCTGGCTGGCCGCTGCCGACATCGACCCGGCGGCCGTGGCGTGTGCGAGGCGCAACGTCGTCGGGCTGAATGCCGAGGTGTACGAGGGTGATCTCTTCGCTCCGCTGCCCCGGCAGTGGCGGGGTCGGCTGGACCTCGTGGTCGCCAACGCCCCGTACGTGCCGACCGACGCGGTGGCGCTGATGCCCCCGGAGGCGCGGCTGCACGAGGCCCCGGTGGCGCTCGACGGCGGGCCGGACGGGCTCTCCGTGCTGCGCCGGGTGGGCGTCGACGCCGCGCACTGGCTGACCCCCGGTGGACACCTGGTGGTCGAGGCCGGCACCACCCAGGCGTCGGTGCTCTGCGACGCGTTCAGCGCCGCCGGTCTGGTCCCCACCGTGCGACAGGACGAGGACCTGGAAGCCACCGCAGTCGTCGCCCAACGCCCGACCTGACCCCCTCAACCGGTCGATCATGGAGTTGTGGTGTCCAGTTTGCACCACATAGCGTTATTTACTCCCCGCCACAACTCCATGATCGACGGGGAGGGGGTGGGGTCGGAGCTGGGCGGGGTGGCCGGGCATGGCGGGGGCGAGGGCTTGGCACTAGCCTCGGCTCACACTCACGACGGCGAGAGGCGGTTTCGGTGGGCAGCGCAGGGGTGCCGGTGGTCGTCGGGTTGGACAACGGCGGCACGAGCAACAACGCCACCGTGCTGACGGTGGACGGCCGGTTCCTGGTGGACGGGCTGCTGGAGATCCCCAGCGAGGTGCAGGCCGGGCCGGACGCCGCGATCGAGGCGCTGGGCCGGGCGCTGGACGGTGCGCTGGCGCAGACCGGAGTCCCGCGCGAACTGGTCCAGGCGGTCGGCCTGGACACGCCCGGCCCGGCCAGCGCCGACGGCGTCATCTCGTCCCGGGGTTCCACCAACTTCTCCCAGCCGGCCTGGCGGGGCTTCGACGTGCGCGGAGCGCTGGAACGACGGCTCGGCCTGCCGGTGGTCTACCACAACGACGGCAACGCGGCTGCCCTCTACGCCCACCACGTGCACTTCGGCGCCGACGCGATGAACCGCTCGTCGGTGTCCGCGATCGTCGGCACCGGCCTCGGCGGTGGTGTGGTCGAAGGTGGTCGGGTGATCGCCGGCGCGGCCGGCATGGCCGGGGAGCTCGGCCACGTGCACATCCCGCTGACCGGGCTGCTCGGCCCAGGTCAGCCGGAGCCCACCTGTGCCTGCGGCTTCATCGGTGACGTCGAGAGCGTCGCCTCGCTGACCGGCATCGAGCGCAACCTGCTGCCCTACTGGCTGACCCGGTACCCGGACCACCCGCTCGCCGCCGAACCGGCGGCCCGGGCCGCCAAGCTGGTGCGCGGGTACGGCGAACGGGGGGACGCCCTCGCACGGGACCTGTTCACCCAACAGGCGATGGCGCTGGGACGGCTGTTCACCCTGGCGGCGAACTTCACCGACCCGCATGCGTACTTCGTCGGTGGTGGGGTGGTCGAGGCGGCGCCGGAGTTCCGCGACTGGTTCCTCGCGACGGTCCGCGAGCACACCGTGCTCCGCGAGGAGCAGGCGGCCGTGGCCACCTTCGCGCTGGTGCCGGACCGGGACATGGCCGGTGCCCGGGGCGTGGCCATCGCCGCCCTGGAGAGGCTACGTGCCGCCCCGGAACCCCGTCCGTTGGTCGCCTGAGCCCGCCCGCATCCGCCCGCCGCGCGCCCTCGCGGGCGGCACGGCGGTCGGTCGGCAGGTGGTGTGTCCGGTCCGGTGCGCGGCGGAGGCAGGTCTGGTCAGGGGCGCGGTGGTGCCTGGGCGAAGGCCGCCCATGCCGCCGTCGCGAACAGCAGGGCCGGGCCGGCCGGGTCCTTGGAGTCGCGGACGGCCACCAGCCGTGGCAGCGCGGCAACCTCGACGCAGGCGCCTTCATCGCCGCTGCGGCTGCTCTTGCGCCACGCCGCTACGGCCAAGGCCGCTGTGATTGTCGGTGTCATCGGTCCTACCGTCCCTTCAGGACTGACAGGAGCATCTCGCGGCTGTCCGCCGGGCTGAGCGCCACGCTCCGGAGATGCTCCATGATCTTGGTGCAGGTTCGCGTCTCGCCGGCCCGGTCGAGGATCATCTGACCTGCGACGGTCTCCACCGAGGCGATGATCGGATCCTCCGGGTCGGCGAACTCGAGGATGTGCAGCGAGCCCCGCGTGCCCCGGTGGTAACCGGCGGAGAGCGGGATGACCTGGACGCTGATGTTCGGCAGTTCGGCCATCTTGACCAGGTGTCGCAGTTGCCCGTTCATCACCGACTGGTCGCCGACCGGGCGTAGCAACGCGCCCTCGTCGATGATCGCGTCGAAGATGGGCGGGTTGTCGCCGGTGAGCCGTTGTTGACGGTCCAGCCGGACCTTGACCCGTTGCTCCACCAGGTCGTCGCCGAGGGTGTGCGGCCCGCCGCGCATCACGCCACGGACATAGTCCGGGGTCTGCAGCAGGCCGGGCACCACCGAGGGCTCGAAGTTGGCGATGGCGGTCGCCTCGGCCTCCAGCGCGATGAAGTCGATGGTGCGCGGATCCAGCAGGTACGAGTACGACACCCACCAGCCGGGCTTGCGGGCGTCCTTGGCGAGCAGCACCGCTGCGGCCACCTCCTCGGCACTCACCCCGTACGACGTGAGCAGGGCGCGCACGGTGGCGGGGGTGATCAGGGTCTGGGCGTTCTCGTACCGGGAGAGGGTGCTGCGGGTGCTGTTGATCTCATCCGCCGCGGTTTCCAGCGTCAGGCCGGCGGCTTCCCGGTGATGGCGCAGGGCGATGCCGAGCCGGCGGGCACGGGCGGTCTTGGGGGCCATGCATCGATGGTCGCATACATTTGCGGGAACGTCTGCATGAGAGAACGTCGATGAGAGTTGCATTCATGGCTCTACACATGTCAATCTGTTACCGCGTCCTCACCGCCGGTTGTCGTGGCGACGGTGGTGGTGAGCGACCGGAGGGGATGGGGCGCGCGGCGATCGGGTTTCTCCCCCGTACCCGATCGTCGCGTGCCGCCCCGCCATCCCGGCCCGCCGGAAGGAGACGACGTGGGAACCTGTCCGGAGCCTCCCGCCGTGGACGCGGGCGGCCTTCGATGACCCGCTTCCTCGTGGTACTCACCGACGTGCGCCCGGTCGAGGGCGTCGAGCGCAACGAGCGGGTCGCGCCGGAGCGGCGTCGGCAGGTGGTCGGCGCCAGCAGTCGCGAGGCCGCCGAGCGGATCGCCGGAGCGTTCATGGCATTGGGCATGGTGCGGGCCGGCCGGCAACGGGTGAAGGTGATAGCGGTCGGTCGCCGGCATTCCCGGGACTGAATAGGCCCAGGTCACCGGTCTGCGAGAGCGCCACCGCCCCGTCACGCACCGTATATCCTCTGTTGACCGATTGCCGTGTCGTGCTGCGGCTCGCCGGGTATCGCCTCGCCCTGTCGCCACGCACAGTAAGGTCAACCGGGTGAGCGCCACCGGCGAGCACGACCAGCCGCAGTCGCGTACGAAGAGGTGACCGGAGTGACCACCCCAGGCAAGACCCGCGTGGCGATCGTGTTCGGCGGCCGCAGCCCGGAGCACGGCATCTCCTGCGTCAGCGCTGGCAGCGTGTTCGCCGCGCTCGACCCGGACGAGTTCGAGGTCGTGCCCGTCGGCATCACCCGGGCCGGCCAGTGGGTGCTGACCAACGGAGATCCCGCCCAGCTCGCGATCAACGCCCGTCAGTTGCCGGAGATCACCTCCGATTCCGGCGACGACATCGTGCTGCGCGCCGACCCCACCGGCAACGGGCTGATGGTGCTCGACCCGACCGAGGGTCCACGGGTGCTGGCCGACGTGGACGTGGTCTTCCCGGTGCTGCACGGCGCGTACGGCGAGGACGGCACCATCCAGGGAATGCTGGAGATGGCCGGCATCCCCTACGTCGGGGCGAACGTGTTCGCCTCCGCCGCTGCCATGGACAAGGAGTTCACCAAGAAGCTCTGTGCCGTCGAGGGCATCCCGGTCGGCGCGTACGCCGTGCTGCGCAACGGGATGACGCTCAGCGAGCAGGACAAGGAGCGGCTGGGCCTGCCGGTCTTCGTCAAGCCGTCCCGGGCCGGGTCGTCGTTCGGCGTCAGCAAGGTCAGCGACTGGGCCCAGTTGGACGACGCGGTCGCCGCCGCCCGGAAGTTCGACCCGAAGGTCATCATCGAGGCCGCGATCGTCGGCCGCGAGATCGAGTGCGGTGTGCTGGAGGGCGAGGCCGGCGGCGCACCGGAGGCGTCCGTGCTGGCCGAGGTGCGGGTCGTCGCCGACCACGACTTCTACGACTTCGAGGCGAAGTACCTCGACGACTCCTGTGAGTACGACATCCCGGCCAACCTGCCGGAGCGGGTGACCCGTCAGGTGCAGGAGTACGCCGTCCGCGCGTTCACCGCGCTGGACTGCGCCGGCCTGGCCCGGGCGGACTTCTTCGTCACGCCCGAGCTGGACGTCTACCTCAACGAGATCAACACGATGCCCGGGTTCACCCCGACGTCGATGTTCCCGCGAATGTGGGCGGCTGCCGGCCTGGAATATCCAAAGCTGGTCAACCGACTGATCCGCACCGCCCAGCGGCGCGGCGTCGGCCTGCACTGAGCCACCCGGTCCCGCCCGCCGTACGTCAGCCGGTGCGGGGCCCGCTCAGCGTTGGCAGCCGGTGCGGGGCCGGGTCAGCGTTGGCAGCCGGACGGGATGCCCGCTCAGCTCTGGCAGCCGGACGGGATGGCGCCCCCGGACGGCACGGTCGCCACGATCGTGCTGGAGATGGCCGGCACCCACTGCAACGGCTGCTCGTACGAGCGGGGGACCCGCACGGTGATCAGGGTCTCCCGGTCGACGGTGCTGAGCACGGTCTCGTCGGCCTGCTCGGCCAGGTGCCAGCAGACCCGGTTGACCGTCCAGACCTCGTCGGTGCTCGGGAACGTCGGCTCGGCGCCGCCGCAGGCCACGGTGAGCGCGGGGTCGCCGTACGCGGCGTTCTGCTCGGGGCCGGCGGTCACCGGCCGCTGGGCCAGATCGCGGATGCTCGCCGGTAGCTGGGAGAGCAGAGCCCGGCAGACGGTGGCCGGGCGAGCGGCCAGCGCCGGGGCGGCCATCTGCACCGGGGTGGTGGACTGCACCCGGGCGGTGGTGGCGGACGGGCTCGGCGCGGCGGCCGGCGTCTCCGGGGCGAGCTTGGTGAAGGCCAGCACGGCCACCAACAACGTGATCGGCAGCGCGATCAACGTGGCCAGCAGGGCGGCGCCGCGGATGGTCCGGTCCCGACCGGCCGGCGCGGCGGCGGCCGGGTCGGCCGGTTCGCGGTTACCGTCAGCCGGCCCGCGTGTCCCGTCGGTCGGCTCGCGTGTCCCGTCGTCGTCCAGAGCGGAGGAGGAGGTCGTCATCTCGTCCACTTACAGCCGCACCACCGAACACGTGAGGGTGCGGGTGATGCCGGGCACCATCTGCACCTTGCTGACGATGAGTTTGCCGAGCTCGTCGACCGTGTTCGCCTCGGTGAGAACGACCACGTCGTACGGCCCGGTGACGGCGTCGACGCGCACGACGCCGGCGATGTCCGCGATGAGACCCGCCACGTCGCGTGCGCGGCCGACCTCGGTCTGGATGAGGATGTACGCCTGTACCACGACTCGACCTCCGTCCGTCGCCGCTCGGGAGCGGCCCGAAGGGTGAAACTACCTTACGGACCAGGTCTGATCCCTATCGGTGGTCAAGGAGCAGCGGTGAGCGAGCAGGGCGGGGCCGGGCGGCCCGGGCGGAACGCCGGCGGTGGCGTCAGCGTGTCCGGGATCGGGGAGTTCGGGCTGATCGAAAAGATCACCGCTCGACTGTCGTACGGGCCGACGACCCTGGTCGGTCCAGGTGACGACGCGGCGGTGGTGACCGCGCCGGACGGTCGGGTGGCGGCCTCCACCGACGTGCTGGTCGACGGCCGACACTTCCGGCGGGACTGGTGCTCGGCCCGGGACGTCGGGCACAAGGCGGCGGCGGCCAACCTGGCGGACATCGCGGCGATGGGCGCGACGCCGACGGCACTGCTGGTCGCCCTCTGCATGCCGGCGGACCTGGAGACCGGCTGGGCCGAGGAGTTGGCCGACGGCCTGTCCGCGGAGGCGGCGACGGTCGGCGCGAGCGTGGTCGGCGGGGACATGTCCTCCAGCCCCACGCTGACCGTCGCGGTCACCGCGCTGGGCGACCTGGAAGGGCGTCCGCCGGTGCTGCGTTCCGGGGCCCGTCCGGGGGACGTGCTCGCCCTGGCCGGGCGCACCGGGCACGCGGCAGCCGGGCTGACCGTGCTCACCCGGGGCTTCCGGACCCCCCGGCTGCTGGTCGAGGCGTACCGGCGGCCACAGGTTCCCTACCCGGCTGGTCCGCAGGCCGCCAAGCTCGGCGCCACCTCGATGATCGACGTGTCGGACGGGCTGCTCGCCGATCTCGGGCACGTGTCGACGGCGAGCGGGGTGGCCATCGACGTCCGCCGGGAGGCGTTCGAGGTGCCCCGGCAGATGGCCGACGCCGCGCAGGCGCTCGGCGTCGACCCGTACACCTGGATCCTGGCCGGTGGCGAGGACCACGCGCTGGCCGCGACCTTTCCCCCGGCGGCGGCGTTGCCGCCGGACTGGCGGCCGATCGGCGTGGTCACGCACGGTGCCGGGGTGACGGTCGACGGCGGGCCCTACGACGGCCCGACCGGCTGGGACCACTTCCGGTAGGGCCTGGCGCCCGCCGTACCCTGGATACCGTGAGTGAGATCGAGATCCGGGTGGTGCGGTTCGACGCACCGGTGGCACAGCAGTTGATCCAAGCCGCACTGGCCGACCTCGGTGCCCGCTACGGCGGCTCCGGCGACGACACCCCGGTGGACGCGACCGAGTTCGAGTCACCCGACGGCGCGTTCCTGGTCGCCTACCTGGCTGGTGAGCCGGTCGGCTGCGGCGGCTGGCGCAGCCACGGCCCGGACACCGCGGAGCTGAAGCGGATGTACACGGCCCCGGCGGCGCGGGGGCGGGGCGTGGCCCGCACGGTCCTGGCGGCCGTCGAGCGCTCGGCGCGCGAGCAGGGCCGCAAGCGGGTGGTCCTGGAGTGCGGAGACAAGCAGCCCGAGGCGATCGCCATGTACCGCTCCGCCGGATACGAGCGGATCCCGAACTTCGGCTTCTACAAGGACGCGGAGGGCTGCGTCTCCTTCGGTCGCACCCTCTGACCTGCGGGTCTGTGGCGAGCGGCCTTCGGGGTGCGAACACGACAGAGCCGGCGGACCTCAGGGTCCGCCGGCTGAGCCGTACGAGAAAGTGGGTGCTACCGCGTCAGGCGCGGGTGACCTTGCCGGCCTTGATGCACGAGGTGCAGACCTTCAACTTCTTGGTGTTGCCGCCACCGGCCGGGGTACGCACCGACTGGATGTTCGGGTTCCAGCGGCGGTTGGTCCGCCGGTGCGAGTGGGACACGTTGTGGCCGAAGCCCGGTCCCTTGCCACAGACGTCGCACACGCTAGCCACGGGATACTCCTGGGATTGATACGTTCATGGGGTCGCCGGCAGGTGCTGCCCGGGCAACCTGGTCAGGTTACCCGATGACTCGCCGACCCGGCCAACCGGCCCGGTCCGGCGCTCGGCCGTGCTCCGGCTCCCGCCTGGTCGCGGGCCCGTCCGCCCGAGAGTGGGCCGGCCCGGCGGCAAGGCTACCGGAGGGGCTTGTCGGCGTTGCGGTCACCGCTGGACCGGGACGCGGAGGACACGCCGGACGAGTCCGCCACGTGTCGGTGCGCGCAAGTAGGCTTCTGCCCGTGCTGGACACCCTCGACGCCGCCACGGTCCGCCGGTGGTGCGCGAGCGGGTTGGCCGCGCTCAAGCGCCACCAGGGTGAGATCGACCAGCTCAACGTCTATCCGGTCCCGGACGGCGACACCGGCACCAACCTGGTGCTCACCCTCACCTCGGCCCAGCAGGCCCTCGCGATGGATCTGGACACTCTCCCCGACAGCGGGCCGACCGCACACGGGCACGCGCTGCGGCTGATGGCGCAGGGCGCGCTGCTCGGCGCGCGGGGCAACTCCGGGGTGATCGTCTCGCAGATCCTGCGGGGGTTCGCCGACGAGGTCGCCGTGGTGCCGGCGGTGCGGGGCCGGGAGTTGGCCGCCGCGCTGCGCTCCGGCACCGTGGCCGCGTACACCGCGGTCGCCCGTCCGGTCGAGGGCACCCTGCTCACGGTGGTCGCGGCGGCCGCCACCGCAGCCGAACGGGCGGACAGTGACGACCTGCCGGCGGTGGCCCGCGCGGCGGCCCGCGCCGCCGCCGAGGCGCTCGCCCGGACCCCGGAGCAACTGCCGGAGTTGGCTCGCGCGGGTGTCGTCGACGCCGGTGGCCGAGGGCTCTGCGTGCTTCTCGACGCCTTGGTCGCGGTGCTCACCGGCGAGACCGCGGCCCGGCCCGGGCCGACGCCGCGCTCCGCCCGTCCGGCCGCCACCGTCGCCCGGGAGACCGGGTCCGAGGAGTACGCGTACGAGGTGCAGTTCCTGCTCGACGCCCGGGCGGAGGCGGTCGCCGGGATGCGGCGGACGCTGGACGCGTTGGGGGATTCCCTGGTCGTCGTCGGCGACGGGCGGGAGCCGGAGGGCACCTGGAACGTGCACGTGCACGTCAACGACGTGGGTGCGGCGGTCGAGGCGGGGGTCGGCGCCGGTCGCCCGTACCGGATCTCGGTGACCCGCTTCGCCGACCAGCCGGAGCCACCCCTGGGCCCGGTGGCGACCGGCCGGGCGGCGGTGGTGGTCGCCACCGGGGGTGGCATCGCCGAGCTGTTCGCCGCGGAGGGCGCCACAGTGGTGCCGGGCAACCCGTCCACCGGCGAGTTGCTGGACGCCGTCCGCAGCACCGGTGCGGCCCGGGTGGTGGTGCTGCCCAACGACGCCAACACGGAGGCGGTGGCCAGCGCGGCGGCGCGCGAGGCCCACCGGCTCGGCATCAAGGTGAGCGTGGTGCCGACCCGGTCGCCCGTGCAGGCGCTCGCCGCCCTCGCGGTCCGGGACGGCGACCGGCGCTTCGAGGACGACGTGATCGCGATGGCCGAGGCGGCCGGCGCGTGCCGCTACGCCGAGGTCTGCCATGCCAGCCGGGAGGCGCTGACCGTGGCCGGCCCGTGCCGGCCCGGCGACGTGCTGGCGCTGGTCGAGGGGGAGGTGCACCTGATCGGCACCGACCTCACCGACACCTGCGCCGCCGTGGTCGACCGGATGCTCGGCGGCGGTGGCGAGATGGTCACCCTGTTGGCCGGGCTGGACGCCCCGGCCGGGCTCACCGACGCGGTGCGCGCGCACGTCGCGAGTCGTTGGCCGTTCGTCGAGGTGCACGCGTACCCGGGCGGCCAGCCGTTTTATCCGCTCCTGGTAGGGATCGAATGAGCGAACCAGCCACCGTGGACACTCCGCTGAAGAAGCTGGTCGGGGACAAGACGGCCAAGGCACTGGCCGCGCACCTCGACCTGCACACCGCGGGTGACCTGGTCTACCACTTCCCGCGCCGCTACGACGAGCGTGGCGAGCACACCGACATCCGGTCGCTCGACGTCGGTGAGCAGGTCACCGTGCTGGCCCAGGTGCAGCGCACCGCGGTGCGCCCGATGCGGCAACGGCGGGGCAACCTGCTGGAGGTGACCGTCGGAGACGGCTCCGGCGGAGTGTTGACGCTGACGTTCTTCGGCAACCAGGCGTGGCGTGAGCGGGAGCTGCGTCCCGGTCGGTGGGGGCTGTTCGCCGGCAAGGTCACCGAGTTCCGGGGCAAACGACAGCTCAACGGCCCGGAGTACGTCCTGCTCGGCGAGGGTGGGGACGGCGAGGCGGCGGTGAGCGACGAGATCGAGGAGTTCGCCGGCGCGCTGATCCCCGTCTACCCGGCCGCCGCGGCCCTGCCGACCTGGGTGATCGCGCGGTGCGTACGGGTCGTGCTGGACACGTTCACCCCGCCGGACGATCCGCTGCCGACCGACGTGCGGGCCAGCCGCAAGCTGGTCGGGCTGGGCACCGCGCTGAAGGAGATCCACCGGCCGTCCAGCAAGGAGGAACTGCACCGGGCGCGGCGGCGGCTCAAGTGGGACGAGGCGTTCGCCGTCCAGTTGACCCTGGTCCAGCGCAAGCACCGGGCAGCCGACTGGCCGGCCCGACCCCGCCCGGCCCGCCCAGGTGGGTTGCTGGACGCCTTCGACGCCCGGCTGCCGTACGAGCTGACGGCCGGCCAACGTGACGTGGGCGTGGAGATCGCCGAGGATCTCGCCGCGCCGCATCCGATGCACCGCTTGTTGCAGGGCGAGGTGGGCTCCGGCAAGACGGTGGTGGCGTTGCGGGCGATGCTCCAGGTGGTCGACGCGGGAGGGCAGGCCGCGCTGCTGGCACCCACCGAGGTGCTGGCCGCCCAGCATCACCGCGGCATGCTCGACCTGCTCGGGCCGCTGGGCAGAGCCGGCGAGCTGGGTTCCGCCGACCACGCCACCCGGGTCGAGCTGGTCACCGGCTCGCTGGGCGCGGCGGCCCGGCGGCGGGCGCTCGGCGAGGTCGCCAGCGGTGCCGCCGGCATCGTGCTCGGCACCCACGCCCTGCTCTACGAGGGGGTCGACTTCGCCGATCTCGGCCTGGTGGTCGTCGACGAGCAACACCGCTTCGGCGTGGAGCAACGCGACGCCCTGCGGGCCAAGGCCGACCAGCCGCCGCACGTGCTGGTGATGACGGCCACCCCGATCCCGCGCACGGTGGCGATGACCGTCTACGGCGACCTCGAGGTCTCCACTCTCTCCCAGTTGCCCCGGGGGCGGTCGCCGATCGCCTCGCACGTCGTGCCCGCCGCCGAGAAGCCGGCCTACCTGGACCGGGCCTGGCGTCGGCTGCGCGAGGAGGTGAACGCCGGCCACCAGGCGTACGTGGTGTGTCCGCGGATCGGGGACGGGCCGGCGTCGGAGGACGAGCCGCCGCCCGAGGACGACAACGGCCGCCGGCCGCCGCTGGCGGTGACCGAGGTGGCCCCGCTGCTGGCCGAGGGGCCACTGCACGGGCTGCGGATCGGGGTGCTGCACGGTCGCCTGCCGGCCGACGAGAAGGACGCGGTGATGCGCTCCTTCGCGGCCGGTGACCTGGACGTACTGGTGGCGACCACCGTGATCGAGGTCGGCGTGGACGTGCCGAACGCGACCGTGATGATCGTGCTCGACGCCGACCGTTTCGGCGTCTCCCAACTGCACCAGTTGCGGGGTCGGGTCGGCCGGGGTGCCGCCGCCGGGCTCTGTCTGCTGGTCAGCGAGGCGGCCGAGGGCTCGTCGGCGCGGGAGCGGCTGGACGCGGTGGCGTCCACGAGCGACGGTTTCAAGCTCGCCGAGCTGGATCTTGAGCAGCGCCGCGAGGGTGACGTGCTGGGCGCCACCCAGTCCGGGCATCGGTCACACCTGCGGCTGCTGTCGCTGCGACGGGACACGGAGCTGATCCGTGACGCCCGCGCCGAGGCGATCACCCTGATCGAGGAGGACCCGGACCTGACCGGCAACCCGGCGCTGGCCGCCTCGGTGGCCGCGCTGGTGGACGAGGACCGCGCGGAGTACCTGGAGAAGGGCTGAGGCTGCCTGACCCGCCGGCGTCGGGCCGGCGACCGACCGCATGACTGAGGGCGCGCCGACCGGGTGGTCGACGCGCCCTCAGTTGTCAGAGCGGGGTGTCTCAGGCGGTGAAGGTCACCCGACGACGCCGAGCGATGACGAAGAGCACCGCGCCCGCGATCAGCAGCGCGATCGCGCCGGCGGCGATGCCGCCCGCCGCCGCACCGGTGACCGGGAGGCCCGGCTCCTCGCCGCCAGCGCCACCGCCGCCGCAGTTGCCCTCCGGCGTGTACACCGCTTCCATCTCCAGGTCGAGGTCAGGCAGCGCGACGAGCGCCGTCTCGGCCTTGCCGGCCTGGAAGGTCACGGTCTCCGACTTGCCGGCCGCGACCGTACGGGTCTCGTTCTTGTCGCCGTAGGTGAACGTCGCCTTGACCGGGAGGCCACCCTCGGGGTTGGTCACGGTGAGGGCGAAGTCCTTGCAGTCGGCCTTGGTGGTGACGGCCGGCAGCGGGCAGTCCTCGGGGCGCTGCCACTTGTACGTGCCGTTCTCGACCACCTTGCCGTCGACCAGCACCTCGATCTTGCCGGCGTCCGCGGCGGGCACGACGACGCTGGTGTCGGCCTTACCGGCGGCGACGGAGACCTTCTTGGAGAAGCCGTTCTCGGCCTTCACCTCGAACTCGACCGCGTACTTGCTGATCTTGCCGTCGTTGCTGAGCGACACGGCGACCGAACCGTCGCAGTTGGACGCGAAGGTCGAGGCCGGCGTGGTGCAGCTCTTGCTGCCGCCGTTGTACCAGCCCTGCGGGCCCTTCGAGCGGTTGCCCGGGGCGCCCGGGGCACCGAGCTTCTTGTTGTCGTAGCGCTTGCCGCCGTCGACCAGCTCGTCGATGACCTGGTCCTTGCCGCCCCAGATCAGGTCGACCTGGGTGTGGCAGTCCGGGATCTCGACGTTCAGCGTGATCTCGGTCTGGGTGCCACCGATCCAGTTGCTGTCCGGCGTGCCGTAGACGTACTGCGGGGTGGCGAACTGCGGCCGGGGCGCGAAGTACGACACCAGCGTGAACCACTGCTTGCCCTCGCCGCAGAGCGGCAGGTCACCGTCGAGCTTGACGGTGGCGGTGCCCTTCGGGCCGTCGAAGGTGTGGCTGTACTTCGCCTTGTCGACGTCGACGCACTTCGGCGCCGGTGCGCAGGAGCTGTCGGCGGCCAGGTTGATGCTGCCGTTGTTGGTGGCTTCCTGCCCGTTCTTCTTCCACTTGCCGAACACGATGAGCTTGGCGGTGGTGGTGTCGCCCGGCACTCGCTGGACGGCCACGACGCTGCCGCCCTTGGGGATGACGGAACCCTGCAGCGGGACCGCCTTGGAGCCCTCGACCGGCACGGTGACCTCGGTCGACGGCTCCGCGGTCACCTTCTTGAGGGTGACGGCCTTGTCGCGCTCGCTGTTCTCCACGGTCCACGTGATCACGCGCTCGCCGGTGAGTCGGTCACAGTCGGCTACGGCGGTGATCGTGGTGTGGTGCGCGCTGGCCGGGCCGGCCACCGCGACTGCCCCGGTGAGGCCGATGAGGGCGGCTCCCAGGATGGCCAGCGGTCGCTGTAGCGACAGCTTGGGACGGATCACGGGTACTCCTGGAGTGCTGAAGCGTCAGGGGTGTGGCACGGGAGTGACAGTGGACGGTCGCTGCACGTCCGATCGGAGAGGCGCCCTCCCGTACCGCGGGCCGGTGGGTTGCCGCCGGCACCGGGCAGACCCTAGCGAGATCGTCGGTCGTGAGACAGCGCTCAGGATTTGCTAAGACGGATGTTATGAAGTTGAGATCATTGATATACGAGAAGTGATCACGTGATCTTCATGGCGGTACCGACCGTGTCGGCCGGCAGGCCCGACGGGTCGCGTAGCGTCGCGGGCATGAGCAGGTGGAGACCGTGACCCGGATCGTCGCCGGCACGCTCGGTGGCCGGCGGATCGCCGCGCCTCCCGGTGCCGGCACCAGGCCCACGTCCGACCGGGTTCGGGAGGCGCTGTTCAGCGCCGTCGAGGCCGAGGTCGACCTCGACGGCGCCCGCTTCGCCGACCTGTACGCCGGTTCCGGCGCGGTCGGGCTGGAGGCGCTCTCCCGGGGTGCTCGGCACGTGCTGCTGGTCGAGTCCGACCCACGGGCGGCCCGGGTGATCCGGGAGAACGTGGCGACCCTGCGGGTCGGCCCGGCCGTCCGCCTGGTCGCCGGCAGGGTGGCGACGGTGCTGGCCGCCGGCCCGGAGGGCGGCCCGTACGACGTGGTCTTCGCCGACCCGCCCTACGCGGTGCCGGACGAGGAGATCACCGCACTCTTGGCCGCACTCGTCGACGGCGACTGGCTGGCACCCGACGCGCTGGTGGTGGTGGAGCGGTCCAGTCGCACCAGGCAGTTCGACTGGGTGGACGGGATCACCCCGGACCGCAGTCGCCGTTACGGCGAGACCACACTTTGGTACGGTCGCCGATCATGAGACGTGCGGTGTGCCCCGGTTCGTTCGACCCGGTCACCAACGGACACCTCGACATCATCGGGCGGGCCAGCCGGCTCTTCGACGAGGTGATCGTCGGTGTGCTGGTGAACCAGTCGAAGAGTGGCCTGTTCACCGTCGAGGAGCGGATCGACATGCTCCGCGAGGTGACCTCGTCGTACGGGAACGTGCGGGTCGAGTCGTTTCGAGGGCTGCTGGTGGACTTCTGTCGGGCCCAGCAGGCGAGCGTGCTGATCAAGGGCCTGCGGGCGGTCAGCGACTTCGACTACGAGTTGCAGATGGCCCAGATGAACATCGGGCTCGCGGGCGTCGAGACGCTCTTCATGCCGACCAACCCGCTCTACTCGTTCCTCTCGTCGAGCCTGGTCAAGGACGTGGCCAAGTGGGGCGGCGACATCTCCGCGCATGTCCCCGACCCGGTCCGTGAGGCCCTCCAGGCCCGGCTCGGTCCCCGTAGCTGATCCACACCCGCCGCCGGCGATCGCACCGCTCCATTCGCCGGGACGCCCCTTTTGCGAGAAATAGAGGCAAGAGTGCGGGCAAGGTGGGCGCCGGGTGACGATGTCGCGACGCGCCGGGTAGGGGCGGATGGGGCGCGTGTGGGGCGAGCACGACATGATTGGTGGCGCGGGGAACGGCCGTAGCCCGCATCATGGAGGTCGGCCGAAGAACGACAGGAGTGAGGTACCGGTGGACCCGCTCGATCGCATCGACGAACTGATCGCCATGGTGGAGCAGGCCCGCTCCGTCCCGATGTCGCGCAACAACTGCATGGTCGACCGGGGTGAGACGATCGCGGCCCTCGACGAGATACGTGCCGACCTCCCCGCCGACCTGCGTCGCGCCGCCGCGCTCCTGGAGGAGCGGGACAAGATCATGGAGGCCGGCAAGCGCGAGGCCGACCGGATCATCAGCGAGGGTGAGGCAGAACACGCCCGCCTGGTCTCGGTGAACGAGATCACCGTGTCGGCCGAGCACGAGGGCGCCCGGATCATCGCCGAGGCCCGGGCGGAGGCGCAGCGCCTGCGTGAGGAGGTCGACGACTACGTCGACACCGCGCTGGCCAACTTCGAACAGTTCCTCACCCGGGCGCTGGCCTCGATAGAGCGCGGCCGGGACAAGATGCACGCCCTGCGAGAGATCGGCACGTTCGCTGGGGACGAGGCGGAACGCCCGCTACCCTTCTGAGCGGCACCTCACCAGCCGACATTCTCGGGCGGGCGTCGCCCCCGGTTCGACGGTCCGGCGGTCGTCCAGGTAACCTTTTTTGTCGGCCTCTCACCGGCCGGAGTCTAACTATGCCCAAGCACTCGCCATCGACACTCAACCCCAGGTCGCCGCTGGTCCTCGACACGAGGGACCTGCCGCGCCGCCCTGGCGCGTTGCGTGAGGTCCAGCGGGTCGTGCCGGCACCGGCGGACCTCGGTGTGGAGTTGATCGGCGTGCCGGAGGGCGCGGACCTCGACCTCGATCTGAGGTTGCAGTCGGTGTCCGAGGGCGTGCTCGTCTCCGGGACCATCACCGGTCCCGTCAAGGGCGAGTGCGGCCGCTGCCTGCGCGAGATCAACGACTCGATGGGCGTGACGATCCAGGAGCTGTACGCGTACGAGGACAGCACCACGGACGCCACGACCGACGAGGACGAGGTGGGCCGGATGCAGGGCGATCTGATCGACCTGGAGCCGGCGCTGCGGGACGCGTTGGTGCTCACGCTGCCGACCAACCCGCTCTGCCGGGAGGACTGCCCAGGACTGTGCCCTGAATGCGGGGCGCACTGGGACGATCTGCCGGCCGACCACAGTCACCAGCAGATCGACCCGCGTTGGGCGGGCCTGTCGCAACTGACCGTTACAGAGGAGTAAGAACCGTGGCCGTCCCGAAGCGCAAGATGTCGCGCAGCAACACCCGGTCCCGCCGGGCGAACTGGAAGGCGACCGTGGTCGCGACCGTTGCGTGCCCGCAGTGCAAGTCCCCGAAGCTGCCGCACGCCGCCTGCTCCGTCTGCGGCACCTACAACGGCCGCCAGGTTCTCGAGGTCTGACCTGGACGCCCAGTGACGCCCCCGACCTCAGGTCGGGCGGCGCGCGCATCCTGGCATTCGCCCGGTGCCCCGGCTCCCTCCGACGCCCGACCGACTCCGGCCGGCGTTCCCGTGGAGCCGGGCACCGCGCGGATCGCCGTTGACCTCCTCGGCGGGGACGACGCTCCCGCCGTCGTGGTTGACGGCGCTCTGCGGGCCATGCGCGCCGACCCTGACCTGCACCTGCTTCTCGTCGGCCCGACCGAGGTCGCCGACGAGTTGATCGCTGCCCTCGACCCGGCGCAACGCGCCCGGATCGCGGTGCGGCCCGTTCGCGACGTCGTCGGCATGGCCGACCATCCCAGCGCCGCCCGCGCGGAGAGCACCGTCCGCGCCGCGGTCACCGCCGTCCGCGACGGCACCGCCGACGCCCTGGTGTCCGCCGGTGCCACCGGTGCCACCGTCACCGCCGCCGTTCTCGGCCTCGGCCGTTGGCCGGAGATCCGCCAACCCGCCCTGGTCGCCACCCTGCCCGCCGTGGCCGGGCCGGTCGTCCTGCTCGACGTCGGCGGCTCCCTGGAGCCCCGCCCGGCCACTCTCGCCCGCCACGCCGTGCTCGGCGCCGCGTACGCCGCGGTGGCCCACTCGATCGCCGCGCCCCGGGTCGGGCTGCTGTCGGTGGGCACCGAGGCCGGCAAGGGCGACCGGGTCCGGCGGGCCACCGACCCGTTGCTCGCCGTCGAGCCGCTCCCCGGCGGGGCGCGCTACGTCGGCCTGGTCGAGGGGTACGACGTGACCCTCGGCGCGCGCGCCGATGTGGTGGTCACCGACGGCTTCACCGGTAACGTGCTGCTCAAGGCCATCGAGGGTGCGTACGCCATGGCTGGCGGCCCTCCCGCCGAGGGTGGCGCCCCCCGCGCTGCCGCCCTGCTGGGCGTGGCCGGGACGGTGGTCGTCTGCCACGGTTCCGCGCGCGTCGCCGACGTCGCCTCCGGCATCGCCCTCGCCGCTCACCTGTGGCGGCGGCGCGCCACCGATCTGGTCTCCGCGTTGCTCGACGGCGACGCCGCGACGGATCGCACCAACCGTTCCACCGACACCGAGGTACGCACATCATGAGCAACGACAAGAGGCGGCGGGCGTCCGTCGGTCACCTGGAAGCCGCCTTCGGCGTGAGCCTCGAACCCGAGCTGCTCCAGCGCGCGCTGACCCACCGCTCGTACGCGTACGAGAACGGTGGGCTGCCCACCAACGAGCGGCTGGAGTTCCTCGGCGACTCGGTGCTCGGCGTGGTGATCACCACGGCGCTGTTCCACAACCACCCGGACCTGCCCGAGGGTCAGCTGGCCAAGTTGCGCGCCAGCGTGGTCAACATGAGGGCGCTCGCCGACGTGGCCCGTGGTCTGGGCCCGGACGGCCTCGGCGCGTACCTGCTGCTCGGCAAGGGCGAGGAGACCACCGGCGGTCGGGACAAGGCGAGCATCCTCGCCGACACGCTGGAGGCCCTGCTCGGCGCGATCTACCTCCAGTACGGGCTGGACACCACGGGCATCGTCATCCATCGGCTCTTCGACCCGTTGATGGCCGAGTCGGCCGGTCGGGGCGCCGCCCTGGACTGGAAGACCAGCCTGCAGGAGCTGACGGCGGCGCTCGGGCTCGGCGTTCCGGAGTACCGGATCGAGGGCACCGGCCCGGACCATCTCAAGACGTTCACGGCGTGGGTGGTGGTGGCCGGCAACCGGTACGGCGGTGCCGAGGGGCGCAGCAAGAAGGAGGCCGAGCAGCGCGCCGCCGAGGCGGCCTGGCGGACGCTCGCCGAGCAGAACGACCAGGACGGCGGCGACGGCCAGAACGGCGGTGCCGGCGAGAACAGCGGTGCCGGCCAGAACGGCCAGAGCGGGCAGACCAGCGACGAGCCGTTCGGGCCGCTGGAACGCGCCGAGCGCGCCGCCGAGGCCGAGCAGGCCGACCACCTGGCGCAGGCTCTGCCGGCCGGGGGTGCCGACGGCCACGAGACGGGGTCGCGGCGTGCCTGAGCTGCCCGAGGTCGAGACCGTCCGGCAGGGGCTGGCCCAGTGGGTCGTCGGCCGCCGGATCGTCTCGGTCGAGGTCCGGCACCCGCGTGCGGTCCGCCGGCACGTGCCCGGTGACGTGCACTTCGCCGACGTGCTCGCTGGTCGGACCGTGCTCGACGCCCGCCGTCGCGGTAAGTACCTGTGGCTGCCACTGGACAGCGGCGACGCGATCATCGGTCACCTCGGCATGTCCGGTCAGATGCTGCTCCAGCCGTCCGGCGCCACCGACGAGACCCATCTGCGGGTCCGGTTCCGGTTCGCCGACGACGGGCCGGAGCTGCGTTTCGTCGACCAACGCACGTTCGGCGGGCTCTCGGTGAGCGAGGGCGGCGCCGAGTTGCCCGACGAGATCGCACACATCGCCCGTGACCCGATCGACCCGGAGTTCTCCGACGCGGGGTTCGTCGCCGCGTTGCGCCGCCGGCACACCGAGGTGAAGCGGGCCCTGCTCGACCAGACCCTGATCTCCGGGGTGGGCAACATCTACGCCGACGAGGCACTCTGGCGTGCCCAGCTGCACGGCGGCCGACCCACCGACGCGTTGACCGGCCCGGCCGCGCTGCGCCTGCTCGGCCATGTCCGCGACGTGCTCGGCGAGGCGATCAGGGAGGGCGGCACCAGCTTCGACGCCCTCTACGTCAACGTCAACGGGGAGAGCGGCTACTTCGACCGGGCGCTGAACGCGTACGGCCGCGAGGGCGAGCCGTGCCGTCGGTGCGGCGCGCCGATCCGCCGCGAGGCGTTCATGAACCGGTCCTCGTACAGCTGCCCGCGCTGCCAGCCGCGGCCCCGGGGTTCCCTTCGGGGATGACCCGGAGTCGACTCCGGGGCGGCGTCGGCGGGTCGCGGCGGGCCGCTCCGGGCTGGACCCCGGCGTACGTCCGATTCGTGGGCTGATGCCCGCCGCACCACCCCCGCCGGCCCACCCGGGGTTTCCGGGGTGGACCGGGGCCGATCCCCGATGTGACCGCCTCGTCACGCCCCTAGCGTCAGCACCGGATGACTGGGGGCTGACGTGACAGGGGGATTCGAGATGCGGGGAAGACCGGTGACGGTGCGGCTGGCGCGGTGGAGCGCCGAGCATCCGTGGCGGGCGATCGCGTTGTGGGCGGTGTTCGTGGCGGTGTGCTTCGTCGGCGGCAACGCCGCCGGCCTCAACGAGGCCACCAGCGGTGACCAGGCCATCGGCGAGGCGGGGCGGGCCAGCCTGATCGTGGACGGCGCCAACTTCGACGACCCAGCCGTGGACAACGTCCTGATCACCTCACGGGGTGGTGCGCTGGACCAGGCCGCGGCCACGGCCGCCGCCGACGACGCGGCGGCCCGGCTGCGTACGGTCGTCGGGGTGGCCGAGGTGGGTCAGCCGGTCACCGCCCGGGACGGCTCGGCGTTGCTGGTGCCGATCACCATGTCCGGTGACCCGGAGACGGCCTCGGAGCGGGTGCAGCCGTTGCGCGACGCCACCGCCTCCGTGCAGGCCGCCCATCCGCAGCTGCGCGTGGAACAGGTCGGCGGGCCGTCGATCGGCCAGGCCCTCGACGACACCCTGGGCAAGGACTTCAAGCGGGCCGAGCTGCTCAGCCTGCCGGTCACCCTGGCGATCCTGATCATCGCGTTCGGGGCGCTGATCGCGGCCAGTGTGCCGGTGCTGCTGGCGCTCTCGTCGGTCGCCGCCGCGATGGGTCTGTCCACCCTCGCCTCGCACCTGGTGCCGGCGACCGACACCACGGCTCCGGTGATCCTGCTGATCGGTATGGCGGTCGGGGTCGACTACTCGCTGTTCTACATCCGTCGGGAGCGGGAGGAACGCGCCAAGGGCCGTTCCGGCCTCGACGCCGTGGAGATCGCGGCGGAGACGTCCGGCCACGCCGTGGTGGTCTCCGGCCTGGCGGTGATGATCTCGATGGCCGGGCTGCTGCTCGCCGGTGACGTGGTCTTCTCGTCCCTCGCGGTCGGCTCGATCCTGGTCGTCGCCGTCGCGGTGACCGGTTCGCTGACCGTGCTGCCCGCCCTGCTGGCCAGGCTCGGCCGTTGGGTCGACCGGCCCCGGGTGCCGCTGCTCTGGCGGCTGACCGCGCCGCGCACCGGCCGGCACGGCCAGCCCCGCGCACCCCGGCTCTGGCCCGCGGTGCTCCGGCCGGCGCTGCGCGCGCCGGTGGCGACGCTTGTCATCTCGGTCGGGCTGCTGCTCGCGCTGGCCGCGCCGGCCCTCGGCATGAAGCTGAAGTTCCCCGGCATGGAGGACCTGCCCCGCACCACGCCGGCGATGCAGGCGTACGACCGGCTCACCGCCGCCTTCCCGAGCACCGGCACCAATCACGTGGTGGCCGTGCGGGCACCGGCCGAGCAGGCCGACCAGGTACGCGCCGCCCTCACCGACCTGTCCACCCGTGCGGCCGGCGATCCGCTGTTCGCCCCGGTCGAGGCGGACGGCCCGAAGATCGAGGTGTCGGCCGACCGGCGGGTGTCGGTGCTGGACGTCGCCACCCCGTACGCCAGCCGGGACGACCGGTCGGTGCGGTCGCTGGAGAAGCTGCGCGAAGACCTGGTCCCGGCCGAGTTGCGGGGCATCCCGGGCATCGAGTACGCGGTCGGCGGCAGCGTCGCCGACAGCGAGGACTACGCGGCCCACGTCCGGGACAAGTTGCCACTGGTCATGGGCTTCGTGCTGGTGCTGACCTTCCTGGTCATGGTGTTCACCTTCCGGTCGGTGGTGGTCGCGGTGAGCTCGATCGCACTGAACCTGCTCTCCGCCGGCGCCGCGTACGGGCTGCTGGTGTTGGTCTTCCAGGGCGAGTGGGCCGAGGGACTGCTCGGCTTCACGTCGATGGGCGCCATCGTGTCCTGGTTGCCGCTGTTCCTCTTCGTGGTGCTCTTCGGCCTCTCGATGGACTACCACGTCTTCGTGGTCAGCCGGATCCGCGAGGCGATCCGGTCCGGCATGCCCAACCGTGACGCCGTGTCCTACGGGATCACCTCGTCGGCCGGGGTGGTGACCAGCGCGGCGATCGTGATGGTCGGGGTCTTCTCGATCTTCGCCACGCTGAGCACGATCGACATGAAACAGCTCGGCATCGGCCTCGCGGCGGCGATCCTGCTGGATGCCACGATCATCCGGGGAGTGGTGCTGCCGGCGTTGATGACCATGCTGGGCGACGCCAACTGGTGGGCCCCGCGCTTCCTGCGCCCGCGCCCGGCGCCCGCGCCGGCCGATCCTCCGGCTCCCACCCCGGAGCTGGTGCCGGTGCCCTGAACCAGGCGCTGTGGCCGGGCCGCGACCGCGGCCCGGCCCGTCGTCTGTCAGGGCAGGGGGCAGGCCTCCCGTGACGCGTCCAACGCGCGGTCCTTCCGGATCGACGCGAAGCCGTAGCCGACGGTGGTCACGCAGAACTCGTCGGTCGAGCCGGCGTACTCCACGTGGAAGACCGGCTTGCCGGCGTCGGCGAACGGCAGCAGCTTGGCGCACTGGGCGAGCCGCACGCACTCCTCGTTGACCACGAAGTCGAAGTCCGGGGCCAGCGCGGCGAGCTGCGGCACGTCGTTGACCAGCCCGGGGGAGAGGCTCAGCGAGCGGGCCAACTCGGCCAGCCGGCGGTTGAACAGCAGTTGGTCGTCGAAGTCGAGTGGGAAGCCGGTGCGGAACGCGTACCCGTCGGCGTCGGCGAGCGCGACCGCGCCGAAGCCCTTGCCCCGGCACAGCCGGAACCGGTCGGCCAGCACCGGTTCGAGAGCGTCCCAACCCCGGACGTCCAGCCACCGGCTGTCCGGCCGAGGTCCGGTCGAGCCCTGCACGACGTCCGGGAACCGGCTGGCGTCCGGATCGGCGGAGCGGACCGACCCGACGTGCACCTGGCAGATCAACCGGCGGTCCCGGGAGCGCAGCTCGGTCGTCTGCGCGGTAGTGGTGGCCACCGGGTCGAGCAGGAAGACGTCCGCCTGCACCGTCGGGTCGAGCGGGCCGGTGAGCTGCCACTGCCACTGCCAGTGGCGGGACTGCGCGGCCGGCCACGCGGTGGGCGCGCCGGGCGGAGTCAGCGCCGGGCGGCACCCGTACGCCGGTACGACCAGAAGCAGCGCGACACCTGCCGACACGACGCGGTGCAGTGGGCGTACGGCGGCGCGTCGTCGTGGCCGGATCCGCATCGGCAGCTCCCGGGTTCCGGGCGGCCCGTCGCCGCCCTCACCGGCACGCCGGGCCCACGCTCGGCCCGACGTACCTCACCGGGTCAAACGAGCGCGGGGGCACGGACGACGCGCGGTCAGCGCGGTGCGGCGAAGACCTGCGTCCAGTACGGTCCGTTGCTGTTGGCGATGCCGACGCCGATCTCGGTGAACGCGCAGTTCAGGATGTTGGCCTTGTGGCCGGAGCTGTTCATCCAGGCGTCCATCACCGAGGTCGGGGTCTTCTGGTTCCAGGCCACGTTCTCGCCGTACGTGCGCCACGCGTAGCCGACCCGGTCCAGCCGGACGCCGGCGTTGCTGCCGTCGCTGCCGGTGTGCGACATGTTCTGGTGGTCGGCCTGGTCCTGGCTGTGCTTCTGCGCGGCGGTCATCAGCTTGTCGTCGATGCTCAGCGCCTTGCAGCCGGCCTTGGCCCGCTCGGCGTTGACCAGGTCCACCACCTCGCGGGCCTGCGAGCTGACGGTGCCGCCGGAGCCCGAACCGTTGGTCGTGCTCGGCGCGGTGCTGCGCGCGCGGCGCGAGGCGGCGGTGGTCCGCGACTGCGCGGGGGTCGGCTTGACGACCTTGCTCGGCGAGGGGCTCGGCTGCGCCGAGCTGGGCGCGGCGGACGGGGAGGGTGCGGCCAGGGTGTCGATGGCCGGCGGCTCGGTCGGGGCCTGCGACGCGGCGAAGGTGTCGTCGACCGCGACCGGCTGGTCGGCCCCGTCGCCACCACCGGGCATCGCCAGCGCGCCGACGCCGAAGCTCACCACCAGGGTGGCCGCCGCGGCGGCTCCGCCGATCATCAGCGGCTTGCGCCAGCGGCGCGGGGAGCGGTGACGTCCCTCGCCGGGTCGGCCGGTCGCGCCAGCCTCGGTGCGCCAACCCTCGGTCGTCCCCGGGTCGGTGTCGGTGCGCCAGCCGCCGGTGGTGGTGGGGTCGGTGTCGCCGTGCCAACCGCTGGTGTTCGCGGGGTCACCGTCGGCGTGCCAGCCGCCGGTGGGGTTCTCGGTCGGGCGGCTGTCGTCCCAGTGGCCGCTGTCGCCGCCCGGGTGGTGGGCCGGCCAGGCGGCGGTGGGAGCGTCGGCCGAGCCGGTGGCCGTCGGCCGGCCCGACTGCCAGTCGTCGGCGGGCTGCTGCGGGTGCCACTCGTCGTCGGGCTGATCGGTGTCGTCGCCGAACAGGTAGGCCGAGCGGGGCTCCGGGCGGTCGTGCAGCCAGGCCGGCTCGTCGGTCGGCCGCTCGGCGCGCCGGGGGGCGCCGTTCGGGTCCATCGGGTCGGTCCAGCCGTACACGCCTATGCCTCCAGGGGTCGGTTGCGGGCCGGGGTGACGCTACGGCGCGCCCGCGACCTGCGGCAACGTGGCTAAGGAAGAGTTAAGGGGAAGTCGGACGCCAAGGGGCGGACTTCCGGGAATCCGGGCGTACAGTAAAGGTGTCCGGACAGAGCGTGTCCGTGCCTTGAAGGCAGCCCCCCGACAAGTGGACAGGTCGACGTGGAGATGATCTACGGCCTGCGAGAACTTGACGAAGGAGGGGTTTGCGGCTCAATATATAGGTGTCGCCAGTCGCGCCCGGTCATGCCCAGATACAGCTGGAATGACAGCCGCGTACAAATGGGCGCGCGTTGGCCGGCCTTTCCGGCAGCGCATATCAAGGAGTCAGCATGGCGAAGGCCCTCTACGGCCACGTAGGCGCAGCGCCCGACCGGCGTCTGCTCGACGAGGTCACCCGGCTGCGTGCCAGGGTGCAGGCACTGGAGTTCGAGATCACGCGTCTGCGTGCCGACAACGATCGGCTCGCGGCGGCTGCGGCGGAGGCGGACGATCTGCTCCGTCTGGCCGAGCCGGCGCTGACCTGATCTCCGCGTCGACAAAACTGAATCGCACCATCGCCGAAAAGCGCGCCGACACGTCTGTGCCGGCGCGCAACGCTGTCCGATCCTTTTCGGGCCGACTATTCATGATCTTGCGATCGGTCGCGCGGGAACCGTCCCGGCCGCATCCGAATAGCGCACCGGCGGATAAGCCGATCATGAACCGCTCTCGCCATTGTCGCGGCCGCCAGAACAACAGCGCGTGCGCGCCTCGCACCCTCGACGTACCCGACCCGGGGCGGGTCGCGTGCCGACCCGCTTCCACCACCGGGTTAGTCTGCGAGTTCACCCAGGTCCCCAGAGCCGGCGACGGTACGGCGGCCACCGGACGAGGATCGAGAAGGTGTATCTCAAGAGCCTGACGGTGAAGGGGTTCAAGTCCTTCGCCTCCGCGACGACGTTGAAGCTGGAGCCCGGGATCACCTGTGTGGTGGGCCCGAACGGCTCCGGCAAGTCCAACGTCGTCGACGCCATCGCCTGGGTCCTCGGCGAGCAGGGCGCCAAGGCGCTGCGCGGCGGCAAGATGGAGGACGTCATCTTCGCCGGCACCTCCGGCCGGGCACCACTGGGTCGCGCCGAGGTCACCCTCACCATCGACAACACCGACGGCGCGTTGCCGATCGAGTACACCGAGGTCTCCATCACCCGCCGGATGTTCCGCTCCGGTGAGAGCGAGTACGAGATCAACGGCAACTCCTGCCGGTTGCTCGACATCCAGGAGCTGCTGTCCGACTCCGGCATCGGCCGGGAGATGCACATCATCGTCGGGCAGGGCCGACTCGACGGCATGCTGCACGCCAAGCCGGAGGACCGCCGGGCGTTCATCGAGGAGGCGGCCGGCGTCCTCAAGCACCGCAAGCGCAAGGAAAAGGCCCTGCGCAAGCTCGACGCGATGCAGACCAACCTCAACCGCCTCACCGACCTCACCGCCGAGCTGCGCCGCCAGCTCAAGCCACTGGGCCGGCAGGCCGAGGTGGCCCGTCGCGCCGCCGCCATCCAGGCCAACCTGCGCGACGCCCGCCTGCGCCTGCTCGCCGACGACCTGGCCACCCTGCGCACCACCCTCGACCGGGAGATCGCCGACGAGACCGCGCTGCGCGAGCGGCGCGAGCAGATCGAGGGCGAGCACGTCGAGGTGCAGGGCCGACTCGGCGAGCTGGAGGCCGCCCTCGCGGAGGACGCGCCGCTGCTCGCCGCCGCACAGGACACCTGGTACAAGCTGTCCGCCCTCCAGGAACGCTTCCGCTCGATCGAGCAGTTGGCCCGGGAACGGCTGCGCCACCTCAGCGCCAGCGGCGACGACGAGCGGCCCGGCCGCGACCCGGACCAACTGGAGGCCGAGGCCGAACGGGTCCGCGAGCAGGAGGAGGAACTGCGCGCGGCGCTCACCGACGACCAGATCCGGCTGGCCGAGGCGGTCGAGCACCGCCAGGAGCTGGAACGGCAGCTCGCCGCCGCCGAACGGGAGCTGGTCGCCGCCGCCAAGGCCATCGCCGACCGGCGGGAGGGGATGGCCAAGCTCACCGGCCAGGTCAACTCGGCCCGCGCCCGCACCACCAGCGCCGGCGAGGAGATCGAACGACTCGCGGTCGCGCACGCCGACGCGCTGGGCCGCGCCGAGCAGGCGCAGGCCGACCTGGACGCGGTCGCCGCCCAGTCCACCGAGGCCGACCGGGACAACGCGGACCTGGACGCCCGGCACGCCGAGGCGGTCGCCGTGCAGGAGCGGGCGCAGGCGACCGTACGCTCACTGGCCGACTCCGAGCGGGCGGCGGAGAAGGACGCCGCCACCTGGAAGGCCCGCGAGGAGGCGCTGGCGCTCGGGCTGCGGCGCAAGGACGGCGCGGGCGCGCTGCTCGCCCGCGCCGACGACGTACCCGGCCTGCTCGGCAGCCTCGCCGGGCTGCTCACCGTCGCGCCGGGCCACGAGGCCGCGCTGGCCGCCGCGCTCGGCGGCCTCGCCGACGCGGTCGCCGTCAGCGGGGTGGACGAGGCCGTCGAGGCGATGCGGCTGCTGAAGATCTCCGACGCCGGTCGGGCCGGCCTGCTCGTCGGGAGCCCGGCGGGCCCGGGCATGACCGGCTCCGCCGACGCGCTGCGCCCGAAGCTGCCCGACGGCGCCCGCTGGGCCCCCGACCTGGTGGAGTGCAGCGCGGAGCTGCGTCCGGCGGTGCACCGGGCACTGCGGGACGTGGCGCTCGTCGACGATCTCGCCGCCGCCGCCGACCTGGTCGCCAGCAACCCCGAGTTGCGGGCGGTCACCCCGGACGGTGACGTGGTCGGGGCGTACGCGGCGGCTGGCGGGTCGGCCAAGGCCCCCAGCTACATCGAGGTGCAGGCGGCCGTCGAGGAGGCTCGCGCCAACCGACTGACCGCCGAGCGCGCCGGCGCGGAACTGCGGGACCAACTCGTCGAAGCGCGCGCCGAGGTGACTGCCGCCAAGGAGGCCGTGCAGCACGCCGCCGCCGAGAAGCGGGAGGCGGAGAGTCACCGCAACGCCGCCGCCCGCCGGCTGGCCGAGCTGGGCGCGGCGGCCCGCTCGGCGAAGGCGGAGACCGACCGGCTGGGCGAGTCCCGGTCCCGCGCCGAGGCCGCCCGACAGCGGGATCTCACCGCGCTCGACGAGCTGGAGGAGCGGCTGCGACTGGCCGAGGAGACGCCGGTCGACGCGGAGCCCTCCACCGAGGAGCGGGACCAACTCGCGGCCATGGTGCCGCAGGCCCGGCAGAACGAGATGGAGGTCCGGCTCGCGGTCCGTACCGCCGAGGAGCGGGTCTCCTCGATCGCGGGCCGGGCCGACTCGCTGGCCCGGCAGGCCACCGCCGAGCGGGCCGCCCGGGAACGCGCCGCGGCCCGGCGGGCCGCCCGCACCCGGGGCGCGGGCATCGCCCGAGCCGTCGCCGGCGGTGCCCGGGAGGCGCTCACCCGACTCACCACCTCCATCGCGACGGCCGAAGAGCACCGCGACGCGGTCGCCCGGGAACGCGCCGCCCGCGAGGCGGAGCTCCAGGAGGTACGCGGCGCGGCCAAGCGACTCGGCGCGGAGCTGGAGCGGCTGACCAGCCAGGTGCACCGCGACGAGGTCGCCCGCGCGGAGCAACGGCTGCGCATCGAGCAGTTGGAGGCGAAGGCCGCCGAGGACTTCGGGTTGGACGTGGAGACGCTTGTCGCCGAGTACGGCCCGACGCAGCCGGTCCCGCCGACCCCTGTCGACATCGCCACGGCCGAACGCGACGGCCTGCCGGTGCCCGAGCCGGTCCGTTACGAGCGGCCGGTGCAGGAGAAGCGGGCCGCCAAGGCGGAACGGGAGCTGACCCTGCTCGGCAAGGTCAACCCGCTCGCGCTGGAGGAGTTCGCCGCGCTGGAGGAGCGTTACAAGTTCCTCTCCGAGCAGTTGGAAGACCTCAAGGCCACCCGCCGGGACCTGCTCACCGTGGTCAAGGACGTGGACGAGCGGATCCTGGAGGTCTTCGCCAGCGCGTTCGAGGACACTGCCCGGGAGTTCGAGCAGGTGTTCAACGTGCTCTTCCCCGGCGGCGAGGGGCGGCTGATCCTCACCGAGCCGGAGGACCTGCTCACCACAGGCGTCGAGGTGGAGGCCCGCCCACCGGGCAAGAAGATCAAGCGGCTGTCGCTGCTCTCCGGTGGCGAGCGGTCGCTGACCGCGGTGGCCATGCTGGTGGCGATCTTCCGTGCCCGGCCCAGCCCGTTCTACATCATGGACGAGGTGGAAGCGGCCCTGGACGACGTCAACCTGGGCCGGTTGATCACGTTGATGGCACAGTTGCGGGAGAAGAGCCAGCTGATCGTCATCACGCACCAGAAGCGGACGATGGAGATCGCTGACGCGCTCTACGGGGTGACCATGCGCAGCGGGGTCACCCAGGTGATCAGCCAACGGCTCAACCGGGCCGACGAGGACGACGAGCGGCACGGCCGCGGCGAGGAGAACGGGTAGTGGCTCGGGAACGCGCGACGGCGCTCCTGCTGGATCTGGACGGCGTCCTGCGCCGGTTCGACCCGGCGGTGGCCGCCGGGGTGGAGCGGGAGTACGGCCTCGCCGACGGGGTTCTTCTCGAGATCGCCATGCAGTGGGGCCGGCTCCGGCCGGTGCTCACCGGCCAGGTCAGTCACGCCCAGTGGGTGGACAGCGTGGCCGACGCCCTGGCCGAGCCGGCCGGCGGCCCGGACCGTGCCCGGGCGGCGGTGGAGCAGTGGCAGCGCTACCGGGGCGAGGTGGACACCGAGGTGCTCGACTTCGTCCGGGAGGCGCGCACGGCCGGCATCAAGGTCGGCCTGGGCACCAACGCCACCGACCTGCTCGACGCCGACCTGGCCGCCCTCGGCCTGGCCGGTGAGTTCGACGTGGTGGTCAACTCGTCGACGTTGGGCGTGCACAAGCCCGCCCCGGAGTACTTCGAGGGCGCCTGCCGGGCGCTGGCCACCCCACCGGCCCGGGTGCTCTTCGTCGACGACGAGGACTGGGCCGTGCGGGGTGCCCGCGCCGCCGGGCTGTCGGCGCACCGCTGGGGCGGTCACGCCGACCTCCGCTACCTGCGGGCCGCCCTGGACTACTGAGCGGGGTGACCTCGGCGCGGTCGTCGATGTGGCGGTGACCCATTCATGGTGACGCCGCCACGTCGGCGCGTCGGGGCGGGTCAGCGCAGGCCGGGGACCTGGGTGACAGTGAAGGGTGGTGCCGGGGTGGGCGCGTTGAGCTGGCTGTTCACCCAGAGCAGGCGACCGGCGTCGCGGACGACGGTGGTCGGTGACTGCGACAGGTCGGCGGGGCGCGACTGCCGTACCACCCGGGCGGTTCGCCGATCGGCGTCCAGCATCGCCAGATTCACCGCGAAGGCCCAGCCGCCGGCGCCGTCGGGGAAGTTCACCACCCCGTAGAGCCTGTCGCCCTCCAGCAGCAGCCCGTCGGCGCCCATCTGTCCGTCGACCACCTCGACGGCCGTCGCCGTCCGCTCGACCAGGTCGACCCGCCACAGCCGCTCGGTGCCGGGCTGGCCACTGCCCTGGTCGGCCACGAGCGCGATCCGTCCGCCGTCGGTGACGACGATGCCGTTGAGGAAGCCCGGCGCGACCGGGAAGTCGGCGGCGGTGAGCCACCGTACGAGGTTTCCGACCTCCGGGCCGTTCAGCGTTGCCCGCCACACCGTGCCGGTGGCCGAGTCGGTGAGGTAGACCGCGTCGGCGGTCAGCGCCACGTCGTTGAGGGCGGCACCCGGTCCCGTCCGGCGGGCCAGCAGCTCACCGTCCGGGGCGTGGACGAACAGCGCGCCGGTGTCCCAGCCGGCGACGAAGAGCCGGCCCTTCCGGTCGACGTCCAACCCGGCCGCCCGGGTACGCCCGTCCGCCCCCGAGGGCAGGAATGGTCGCAGCTCCCGGTTGCGGACATGACCACGGTAGACAGCACCGGTGCCGACACTGGAGACGTAGAGGGTGCCGTCCCGGTCCACCGCGATCCCCTCGGGCAGCACCCCTGGTTCCCGGGAGACCACGTACGTGTGGGGGCGCGAGCCGACGGCGAGCGCCGGCGTGGGCACGGCGACGGTCAGCACGGCCAGGCCGGCGGTGGTCGATGCGAGCAGCTTCTTCATCCGCAGAGGATCACCGCACCGCCGGCCAGTCTCCAGCCCCTTTCATACCTGGCCGAAAGGTGGCTAGCGTCGAGCCATGGTGACCCTGCACCTGAGCGCGGCGGACCTCAGCCGCACCGTGCTGCGCTCCGAGCCGTCGGTGCTGCTGGAGCTGGGAGCGTCCGGGCAACGGGTGTTCCAGACCACCGTGCCGGAACACCTGGTCGCCTGGCGGGCACGCACCCGGGCCGCACTGCGTCCGGTCATGTGGCCCTACCTGGACCTGTGCCGCCAGGAGCGGTGGTTTCCGGACTTTCTCACCCCGCCCAGCTTCGGCAGTGAGCTGGGTCCAGCGCTGGCCGAGGTCGCGGCAACCCCCGCGGCGACCCTCACCGCGGAGCTACGGCCCGGGATCGAGGCCGGCGAGCTACCACCCCGGGTCGGTCCGCTCGCCGCCGGTGAACCGGCTGCGGTACGCCGCCTACTCGATGCGATGGAGGCGTTCCACGCCGTCGCGATAGGTGCGTACTGGGAGACGATCGTCGCGGCGGTGCACGCCGACCGGGCGGTACGCGGTCGAGCCATCGTGGACGCCGGGCTCGACCGCGTGCTCCGTGGCCTCAGCCCTCATCTGCACTTCACGCCGACGGGGGACACGTACGAGCTGTCGTACCGGTGCGCCTTCGGTGGCGACGTCGGTCTTTCGCCGGGCGGCAAGGGTGTCACGCTGGTGCCCTCGTACTTCGTGCCCCAGCCTGCGGTGCTCGACGACCCGACCGGCCCGCTGGTGCTGAGCTACCCGATCCGGCCTGCCCGGCGGGAACTGGCCACCGGCCAGCCGCTCGCCAACCTGCTCGGGCGGAGCCGGGCCGCGGTGCTGGGAGCGGTCGTCGATGGCCTCAGCACGTCACAGGTGGCCCGAGCGGTGGGCATCTCGATCGCCTCCGCCAGCGAGCACACCAGCACCCTGCGCCGGGCCGGACTGATCGCCACCCATCGGGCCGGTTCGTCGGTGGTGCACACGCTGACCCCGCTGGGCGAGCACATGCTGCGGGCGGGGCGGCCAGACTGACGGGTGGACCGGTCACTCGCCGGTGACGCCGTCGATGCGTTCCCGGAGCAGGTCGGCGTGGCCGTTGTGGCGGGCGTACTCCTCGATCATGTGCACGTACACCCAGCGCAGGTTGAAGGTGCGTTTCTTCGCGCCGACCTCGGTGAACGTCTCGTCGAGCGAGTGGCCGGCGGCGGCCTCGCGGGCCAGTGCCACCTCCCGGTGGAAGATGGCGAGGTCGGCCTCGGCGTCGGCGTCGCTGACGTCGTGGTCGGCGTCCGGCGTCTCCGGGGTGTAGTACGGGTAGTCGACCTGCTGGCCGGCGAAGTTCTCCCGGAACCACCAGGCCTCCACCTCGGCCAGGTGTCGGACCAGGCCGAGCAGGGTCAGCCCGGAGGGCGGCACGCTCGGCGTCCGCAACTGCTCCTCGGTCAGCCCGGAGCACTTGAGCAGCAGGGTCTGCCGGTGGTAGTCGAGCCAGCCGTCGAGCATGGTGCGCTCGTCGCCGACGTACGGTTCAGGGGTCCGGGTGATCTCCGGTGCGGTCCACGTCATGCCGCGCATCCTGCCCGGCACACCTGACATGTCGCGACGGGTTATCAGGGCACCACGACGACGGGCCAGCGACCAGCGCGCACCAGGCGGGTGGCGACCGAGCCGACCAGCCGGTGACCGGCCTGCTCGGAAGCGCCCACCAACACCATGTCGGCCTGGAACTCGTCGGCCGCCGCGCACAACTCGCCGTACGCGTCGCCGCGCCGGCAGACGAAGGTCACCGGGATGCCCCACTGCTCGGCCCCACGCCGGCACTCCCGGCGCAACTCGTCGGCCAGCTCCTCGTGGGTGCGCTGGACCGCGCCGGCGTCCATGCCGGGCACCAGGGCGGTCAGGCCGCTCGCCGAGCTGACGAAGACCACCACCAGGGCGGCGCCCTGCCGGCGGGCCAGACCCGCGGCGTAGGAGCCGGCCCGCTCGGAGGTACGGGTGCCGTCGATGCCCACCATGATCACCCGAGGGCCGTCCGTGCCCCGTTCGAAGGGCAGCGGTCGGGTCCGGGGGCCGTACTCCTCGCGGTCCGGTGCTCCCACGCCCATGGTTCTACCTCACCTCTGCTCGCCGGTACGGACCACGGCCGCGCCAGCGCCGGCAGCGAGTGTCGATTCCCGCTCGACCTCCGCCGAAACCGGGTCGCCGTTGTGCTGCCGCAGCGGTACCTCCTTGATGAAGGCCACCGCGATCAACGCGATCAACGCGAAGGGTGCGGCGGCCAGGAAGATGTCACCGGCGCCGTGGCCGTACGCGCTCTCCACCACGGCCCGCAGCGGGCCGGGCAGGGTGTGCACGTCGGGTAGGGCGCCCCCGGACCCGGAGCTGGAGGCGGGGATGCCGAGTTGGGCCAGCCCGTCGGCGGTGTAGTCCTTGACCTTGTGGGCGAGGACCGCGCCGAGGGCGGATACGCCGATCGCGCCGCCGAGGCTGCGGAAGAAGGCGACCACCGAGCTGGCCGCGCCGAGCTCGTGCGGGCCGACGGTGTTCTGCACGGCGAGGACCAGGTTCTGCATGGTCAGGCCCAGGCCGACGCCGATCAGCACCATGTAGACGCTGAGCAGGGTGAAGCTGGTGTCCGCGCGGAGGGTGCCCATCAGCGCGAAGCCGATGGTGAGCAGCGTCGAGCCGATCACCAGGAACCGCTTCCAGCGACCGGTCCTGGTGATGATTCGTCCACCGACGGTGGAGGCGACCAACAGGCCGAGGATCATCGGCAGGGTCATCAGGCCGGACATGGTCGGGCTCTGACCGCGGCTGATCTGGAAGTACTGGCCCAGGAAGATCGACGCGCCGAACATGCCCACGCCGACCGCGATGCTGGCGACGACGGCGAGGGTGATGGTGCGGTTGCGGAACAGCCGCGGCGGGATCATCGGCTCGGCGGCCCGGGTCTCGACCCGGATCGCCAGGGCGCCGAGGACCAGGGCGCCGAGGACCATGGCGGCGGTCTGCCAGGACGCCCAGGCGAACTGGTCACCGGCGAGCGAGACCCAGATCAGCAGCACCGACACGGCAGCGGTGATCAGGGTGGCGCCCCACCAGTCGATCTCGGCCTTCCGCTTGACCACGGGCAGGTGCAGGGTCTTCTGCAGCACGATCAGCGCCACGACGGCGAACGGCACGCCCACGTAGAAGCACCAGCGCCAGCCGAGCCAGGAGGTGTCCACGATCACGCCGCCGATCAGCGGGCCGCCGATGGTGCCGACGGCCATAACGGCACCGAGGTAGCCGCTGTAGCGGCCCCGCTCGCGCGGCGCGATCATCGTTGCCATGATCACCTGGGCCAGCGCGGTGAGGCCGCCGGCGCCGACGCCCTGCAGCACGCGGCAGGCGATCAGCTCGCCGGTGCCCTGGGCGAGGCCGGCCAGGATCGAGCCCAGCACGTAGATGCCCAGGGCGAGCTGGACGAGTGTCTTCTTGCTGGTCAGGTCGGCCAGTTTGCCCCAGATTGGGGTGGTCGCGGTCGTCGCGAGCAGGGCTGAGGTGACCACCCAGGTGTACGCGGACTGGCCGCCGTGCAGTTCGGTGATGATCCGCGGCAGCGCGTTCGAGATGACCGTGGAGGAGAGAATCGCGACGAAGAGGCCCAGCAGCAGGCCGGAGAGGGCCTCCAGGATCTGCCGGTGGGTCATGGTCGCGGCGGTCGCCTGGGGAGGCGCTGTCGCCTGGCTCATCGTTTGGTGCCTCCGAGCGGAGTCGAGGTGGAACAGCGGCGGGCTGGTGCGCACGGGCCGCCTGAGAGTTGCCTGAAGCAACCGTATGCCTTGGTTGCCTGAAGCAACAACTTGGCGGATCGCCGTGCTATTCCCCGGTCGGTGGCCCTACTGCCAGGAGTCGTTGAACCGGCCGAGCAGCCGGGCGAACTCCTCGACGTCCCGGTCCGGCCAGCCGTCCAGCGCGCGCAGGAACTCGCCCAGCCGGGCAGACCTGGCCACGTCGAACCGACGCTGCCCCTCCTCGGTGAGGCTGATCTGCGCGGCCCGCCGATCACTCGGATCGGGGTCGCGGTAGACCAGGCCCAGGACCTCCAGGGCGTTGATCTGCCGACTCAACGTCCCCTTGCCCACACCGAGCCGCGCCGCCAACTCGGTCAACCGGATCGACCCACTACGCCGCAACCAGAGCAACAACCCGTAGGTGTTCGGCTCCAGGTTCGGGTGCACCTCGCGGGCGATCTCCCAGGAGACCGCCCGCCCACGACGCAGCAGGGCGGTCAACTCGTGCTCGACCGCCCTGATCGGTTCCGGCAGGTGCTCGTCCACGGCGTAGAGACTACGGCGAGGTCGGCGGGGAGGCCGACAGCCGACGCCGCATCACGGTGCGTAGGTGCCCGTCCTTCGTGGTGCCCTCGATGACCACGTCGGCCCCGCGCCCCCGATGCGTCAGGGTGGCGACCGCGTTGCCGAAGTAGGGCCCGGCCAGCTTGCGCCACCGCACCCCGGGCCGGCGCACACCGGCGGAGCGAGCCAGCGCCCGGGTGGCACCGGCCGGACCAGCCGACCAGCCCAGGCGCATCAGCGGACGAATGCCAGCCGGTACCTGGTTGTGGATCGGTGAACAGGTGAGCTGGTGCACGGGCGTGACCACCGCCGGGTCGCCGAACCGGGCCCGGGCCACGTACGAGTGGTGCACATCCCCGGAGAGCACACTGATCGACGCCGGTGGGGCGTACGCCGGACCGGCGCCGACCCGTGCGCCGGACTCCCTCGGAGTGCCGGTGCCGATCCGGGCGAACGTCTCCGCGAGCCCCTCGAAGGAACGCCGGAACGCCGCCCAGTGCTCCAGGTCCAGTGCGCGGCGCAGCTTCTCCGCCCCGCGCGCCACCCAGGGGCGGGGCGAATCCGCCAGCTTCTCGTTCCACGCCTCGATGTGGTGGATGCCCTGCGGCAGCAACCAGGGCAGCGAAGCGCCGACCACCAGGTGGTCGTAGACCCCGTGCGCCTGGTCCAGGAACCAGGACCACTCGCCCGGCGGCAGCATCGCCCGGCCGCCCGGGTCGAGCACCCGACTGCACCGGTTGTCGAGCATGACCAGGCGGGTACGGCCCAGGTCCAGTGCGTAACTCCACTGGTACTGCACCGCGCGCCAACGCTCGGTGTCGTGCGCCACGTCCGACTCCTGGTCGACCCGGTGCCCGAACTCGCGCAGCACACCTGTCGCGTCCTCGGCGGCGGCGACCTTCGCGAAGACCGGGTCGGCGACGACCTCGTCCGGAGAGAGGTTGCCCAGGTGCTGGTAGACCCAGTACGAGGCCAGCCCGCTGCCGATCCGCTCCTGCCACCACGGCTGCGCGCGGACCTCCGCTCGCCACGCCGCCGAGGTGTTCCAGTCGTCGATGATCTCGTGATCGTCGAAGATCATCACGCTCGGCACGGTGGAGAGCAGCCAGCGGATCTCCGGGTCACGCCACGACTCCAGGTAGAGCTTGGTGTACTCGTCGAAGCTCACCACCTGGTCGGCCGGTGCGCCCTTCGGACGCCGCCGCCGCCGACGCAGCAACCGGCGCACCGTGGGTGAGGTGACGTCGGCGTAGACCTGGTCACCGAGCAGCACCAGCAGGTCCGGAAGCGGGTTCGACTCCGGGTCGGCCATCAACCGTCGGGCGTACGCGTCCAGTGCGTCCGGTGGCAGCTTGCGGGTCGTGGCGTGCTGGGTGGTCTCCCGGCACGAGCCGAAGATCAGGCTGACCGGCTGGTCCCGGTCGTCGGCGGCCCGCGTGCGGATCACGCTCGGCGGGAAGCCGCTGCTCGGCACCGGCCAGACCACCTCGTCGTCGACCAGCACCTCGTAGGTGGTCGCACTGTCCGGAGTGAGCCCCTCCACGACCACGAGCGCGTAGTGGTGGTCGTACGCCGAGAAGGTGGGCGCGGTGCCGGTGGCGCCGCCCGCGGTCCGGACGCTGACCACGGCGGGCGCGGCGGTCTCCACCCAGATGGTCGCTCGGGTGTCCACCACTCGCCGCAGGAGTGGGCCGATGAGGAGGTGGGCGGCGGGCATGCGGCCGAGCCTACCGCCGGTTTCCTGCGCAGGCCGGAGTGCGGTGGTTGCGACCCCCGGCACCGCTCGGGGTGCGGTGGTTGAGGCTCCGGCACCGCCGGGGGTGCGGTGGTTGAGGCTCCGGCACCGCTCGGGGGTGCGGTGGCTGGGACGCGGTCGCCCGCATCTGACAGGATTCCGGCATGGCCGAATATCTCGTCCTCGCTCTGGTCCTGCTCGGTGTGCTGATCGCCGGCACAGTCGGGCTGGTCGTGCCGCGATTGCGGCGGCGACCTGAGCCCCCGTTGCCGCGCACGGAGGTCGACACCAGGGCAGAGGAGGATCTCGCCGGCCCGCCGGTCGAGGCACCGGAGTCCGATCTGTCCACCGGCGTCCTGGTCGAGCCGCCGCCGGTCGTCGAGGCACCCGTCGAGGTGCCCGAGCCGACCGCCGGGCGGCTGGTCCGGCTCCGCTCGCGGCTGTCCCGCTCGCAGAACGTCTTCGGCAAGGGACTGCTCGGCCTGCTCGCCCGCGACCACCTCGACGAGGACGTCTGGGAGGAGATCGAGGACAGCCTGATCACCGCCGACGTCGGCGTCGACGCCACCCGCGACATCGTCGACCGGCTCCGCGAGCGCACCCGGGTGCTCGGCACCCGCTCGGCCTCCGAGCTGCGGGCACTGCTCGCCGCCGAGTTGGTCAACGCGCTCGACCCGAGCATGGACCGGTCGTTGCGGACCGCGCCGAAGGAGGGCGTGCCGGCGGTCGTCCTGGTCGTCGGCGTCAACGGCGCCGGCAAGACCACCACCTGCGGCAAGATCGCCCGCGTGCTGGTCGCCGACGGCCGCAGCGTGCTGCTCGGCGCCGCGGACACCTTCCGGGCCGCCGCCGCCGACCAGCTGGAGACCTGGGGCTCGCGCGTCGGAGCGGAGACCGTCCGGGGGCCCGAGGCCGCCGACCCGGCCAGTGTCGCCTTCGACGCGGTCAAGCGCGGCATCGACACCGGCGTGGACACCGTGCTCATCGACACCGCCGGACGGCTGCAGAACAAGGTCGGCCTGATGGACGAGCTGGGCAAGGTCAAGCGCGTTGTCGAGAAGCAGGGCCCGATCGACGAGACACTGCTCATCCTGGATGCCACCACCGGCCAGAACGGCCTGGAGCAGGCCCGGGTCTTCACCGAGGTGGTCAACGTGACAGGTGTCGTGCTGACCAAGCTCGACGGCACCGCAAAGGGCGGCATCGTGATCGCGGTGCAGCGCAAGCTCGGCATCCCCGTGAAGCTGGTCGGCCTCGGTGAGGGCAAGGACGACCTGGCCCCGTTCGACCCGGCGCAGTTCGTCGACGCGTTGCTGGGGACCGAGGCCACCGGACGGGACGCGTAGTCTCGGGTGTCCAGTGACAACCGCGCGTACGCGGGCTGGCGTGAACCCGGCCACCCTTCGCAGCGCCTCGGGAGACCGTACGTGACTTCGCAGGAGATCCCGCTGCACGGCGGCAACGTGAGCACCGTCGTCCGCGTCGGTGACACGGTCCGCCGCAACGCCGGGCCATGGACACCGTCCGTGCACGCCCTGCTGCGGCACCTGGAGTACGTGGGATTCACCGGTGCCCCGAGAGCGCTCGGCATGGACGAGCGCAACCGTGAGGTGCTGTCGTACCTGGAGGGGGAGTGTGGGGAGTACCCGCTCGCCCCGCACTGGGTGACCGACGAGGCGCTGGTGACCGTCGCCACCATGCTGCGAATGTTCCACGACGCGCAGTACGGCTTCACCCCGGCGCCGGGGGCGGTCTGGCGCTCGTTCGGCCCCCCTCCGCCGGACACCGAGGTGATCTGCCACCACGACGCCGCGCCGCACAACGTGATCTGGCGGCCGGACGGCACCCTCGGGCTGATCGACTTCGACCTCGCCTCGCCCGGCGCACGGATCTACGACGTGGCGTACGCGGCCTGGACCTGGGTGCCGATCTTCGCGGACCGGGACTCGATCACGCTGGGTTGGAAGCACCCGGACCGGCCGCGCCGGCTCCGGCTCTTCGCCGACGCGTACGGGCTGATCCCCCGGGACCGACACCGGCTGATCCGGACCATCCGCAAGCGGATCGTGGACCATGTCGAGGGGATCCGCCGGATGGCCGCCGCCGGTGAGCCGGCGTTCGTCCGGATCGTGCACAAGGGCCACCTGCGCCGACCGATGCGCGATCTGCGGCTGCTCGACTACGAGCGGCACGCGCTGGAGAACGCCCTCCGCTGAGGGTCGACCGGTCGATGCTCGGACGGTTCCGTCGAGCGGACCGGTCGATGGGTCGGGCCGGTCAGCCATCGACGTCCGCCGTCCGGTCGATCCACCTTCGTCCATGCTGCTGACTGTGCGGAGTTCGTGACACGTACGAAACAACCCGTCACGAACCGGAAACCCGCACGGGACCCTGGGTGAAACAGCCGGCCGCGAAGCTTCCGCGCAACCGGCCTACGGGCGACGCTGCCCCGGAAAGCCGCGAAGGAGGACTTCACCCTTTAGGAGGCCAGCGTGCCTGAAGCACCGACGATCGACGGCGCCAATACCACGTGGCTGCTGGTTTCGACCGCGCTCGTGCTGCTCATGACCCCCGGACTGGCGCTGTTCTACGGCGGCCTCAACCGGGCCAAGGGCGTACTCAACATGATGATGATGAGCTTCTCCGCCATCGGGCTCATCTCTATTCTGTGGTGGTTCTACGGTTTCAGCGTCGCCTTCGGGACCGACGTGAACGGCTTCTGGGGTGACCCGGGCGCGTACCTCGGCACCAAGACCTTCCTCGCCGAGACCGACCTGTGGGGGGCCACGGCGGAGAACCCCAGCGGCATCGGGGTCCCGCTCTACGTGTTCATGGCCTTCCAGATGGTCTTCGCGGTGATCACCGTCGCGCTGATCAGCGGTGCCATCGCCGACCGGGCCAAGTTCGCCGGCTGGCTGCTGTTCGCCTTCGGCTGGGCCACCCTGGTCTACTTCCCGGTCGCCCACTGGGTGTGGGGCGGCGGCATCATCGGCGCCGACATCCACGCACTGGACTTCGCCGGTGGCACCGCGGTGCACATCAACGCCGGTGCGGCGGCCCTGGCCGTGGCGCTGGTCCTCGGTAAGCGGCTCGGTTGGCCGCGCGAGGGCATGAAGCCGCACAACATCCCGCTGGTCGCGCTCGGTGCGGGCCTGCTGTGGTTCGGCTGGTTCGGGTTCAACGCCGGCTCCGAGCTGACCGTCGACTCGGTCGCCGGCCTCGCCTTCATCAACACCCAGCTCGCCACGGCGGCTGCGGTGCTCGGCTGGATCGCGGTCGAGTGGGTCAAGACCCGCAAGCCGACGATGGTCGGTGCCTCGTCCGGCGCCGTCGCCGGCCTGGTCGCCATCACCCCGGCCTGTGGCTTCATCGCCCCGTGGGCGTCCGTCCTGCTCGGCATCGTCGCCGGTGCCGTCTGCGCGCTGGCCGTCAGCCTCAAGTACAAGCTCGGCTACGACGACTCGCTCGACGTCGTCGGGGTGCACTTCGTCGGTGGCTGGATCGGGTCGCTCTGGCTCGGCCTGTTCGCCACCAACTCGGTCAACGCCGCCATCACCGACGTGGTGGGCGCCTCCGACGGGCTCTTCTACGGCGGCGGCGTGACCCAGCTCGGACGGCAGGCGCTCGCTGGCGTGATCGTCACCGTCTGGTCGTTCGGCATCGCCTGGGTGCTCGCCTTCGTCATCGAGAAGACGATCGGCTTCCGGGTCAAGGCCGAGGCGGAGGTCGAGGGCATCGACATCGGCGAGCACGCCGAGAGCAGCTACGACCTGTCCCCGGCCGGTGGCGGCACGGGCAGCGCCTTCGCGATGGCTGGCATCGGCACCCCCGGTGGCGGCACGACCAGTGGTGCCAAGCCGGAGGCGGAGCCCGCCGAGCCGGTCAACGAGAAGGTCGCCGGTTAACGTTCCTGGGATGGAGGGGTTGGACATGAAGCTGGTGACCGCAGTCATCAAGCCGTACCAACTGGACGCAGTGAAGGAGGCCCTGCACGCCCTCGGGGTGGCCGGGCTGACCGTCAGCGAGGTCCAGGGGTACGGGCGGCAGAAGGGGCACACCGAGGTCTACCGGGGTGCCGAGTACACGGTCGAGTTCCTGCCCAAGATCCGGGTCGAGGTCCTCACCGACGAGATCGACGTCGACAAGGTGGTGGACGCCATCGTCGGGGCAGCTCGTACGGGCAAGATCGGTGACGGCAAGGTCTGGGTCACCGGTGTCGAGGAGGTCGTCCGGGTGCGTACCGGCGAGCGCGGCCTAGACGCCCTCTGACGACGACCACGACCGACATGACCTCGTTGATCAAGAAGAACGCGTCAGGGCACGCCGCCGATGGTGACGCGAACCTCTTGATCAACGAGGTCGTCGGTGTCAGCGGGGGGATCGGGGAGGCCGCGCGGCTCGCGCGGGCGGCGGCGTACGACGAGTTTCTGCGCGGGTTGCTGCCTACGCGGGACGGGGTGGCGCTACTCGCCGTCGGTGGGTTGGGTCGGCGGCAGTGCGCCCCGTACGGCGACCTCGATCTCGTTCTGCTGCACGCCGGGGTGCCCGGCACCGACGAGGTGGCCGCCTCGGTCTGGTACCCGATCTGGGACGCGGGCCTGCGGCTCGACCACTCCGTACGCACCGTCTCCGAGGCGCTCTCCGTGGCCCAGGACGACGTCAAGGTCGCCCTCGGGCTGCTCGACGCCCGCCTGGTGGTCGGCGACCGGGCGCTGGCCGACTCGCTGATCCGCACCGCCGCCGACCACTGGCGGCGCACTGCCGTCCGGCACCTACCCGGCCTGCGAGAGGTCACCGAGGCCCGCTGGCAGGCGCACGGCGAGCTGGCTTTCCTGTTGGAGGGCGACCTCAAGGAGGCCGCCGGTGGTCTGCGCGACGTGGGGCTGCTGCGGGCGATCTCCGCCGCCGGCATCACCGACGCGTTGCGTCCCGCCGTGCGCGCGGCTCACCTGCGCCTGCTGGACACCCGGGACGCGCTGCACCAGCAGGTCGGCCGCCGGGTCGACCGGCTGGTCGCCCAGGAACGTGACGGAGTCGGCCGACGGCTCGGGCTGGAAGACGGTGACGCGCTCCTACGCCGGGTCGCCGGTGACGCCCGTACGGTCAGCCACGCGCTGGACGACGCGTTCCGTGCCGCCGACCGGTTGCGCTCCGGCCGGTCCCGGGGTGGCGGCGGTCGCCCCGCGCGCCGCCCGGTGGCCCGTGACGTGGTGGAGCACGACGGCGAACTGGTGCTGGCCCGGACGGCGATCGGGGCACGGCCCGACCCGAGCCTCTCCCTACGGGTGGCCGCCGCGGCGGCCACGACCCGACTGCCGATCGCCCGAGCCACCTGCGAGTGGCTGGCGGCGTACTGCCCGCCGCTGCCCGCGCCCTGGCCGGCTGACGCCCGGGCCGCGCTGACCACCCTCCTCGGCGCCGGTCCCGGCCTGGTGCCGGCCTGGGAGACCTGCGACCGGTACGGACTGATCGACAACTGGCTGCCCGAGTGGACCCGGTTACGCAGCCTGCCGCAGCACAACCCGGTGCACCGCTACACCCTCGACCGGCACCTCGTGCAGACCGCGTACGAGGCGAGCCAGCACGCCCGCGAGGTCGAGCGTCCGGACCTGCTGCTCCTCGGCGCACTCCTGCACGACATCGGCAAGGGACTCACCGGTGACCACAGCACGGTCGGCATACCACTGGCCCAGGCGGCGGCGACCCGGATCGGTCTGCCCGCCGCCGAGGTCGAGCTGATCGGCACGCTGGTCCGGTTGCACCTGCTGCTGCCCGACGTGGCCACCCGCCGCGATCTGGCCGATCCGGTCACCATCGCCTCGGTGGCCGAGGCGGTGGGGGACACCGCCACCCTCGACCTGCTGCACGCGCTGGTCCGCGCCGACGCGGCGGCGACCGGGCCGGCGGCCTGGTCGGACTGGAAGGGTCGACTCGTCGCCGAGCTGGTCGCCCGGGTCCGCACCGCACTGGACACCGGCGTACTCCCCGAACCGCCCACCCCGGACCCGGCGCTGCTGGCCGGGCCGCTGCCGGTCGTCCACCTGACCGGCGACCGGGTGTCGGTCGCCGCGGCCGACCGGCGGGGCCTGCTCGCCACGGTGGCCGGCTGCCTGGCCCTGCACCGCTTGGAGGTGATCTCCGCGGACGCCTCGGTGGTCGACGGCCGTGCCCTGGTCGAGTGTCGGGTGCAACCCCGCTACGGCCTCCCGCCGGACCCGGTCCCGCTCCGCGCGGACCTGCGTCGGGCTGTCGGCGGTGACGTGTCGGTGACCCAGCGGCTGCGCGGCCGTGCGCTCGCCGCCCGGGGCGGCGGGGCTGCTCCCCGGGTGGTCTGGCACCGCGAAGCGGCCACCGACGCGGTGCTGCTGGAGTTGCGGGCCGCCGACGCCGCCGGGTTGCTCTACCGGGTCGCCTGCGCGCTCGACGAGGCGGGCGCGCTGGTCCGCGCGGCCCGCATCTCCACTCTCGGCGCCGACGTGGTCGATGCCTTCTACCTGGTCGGCGGCTGGCCGGACGATGCCACCAGGGCCCGCCTGGAGGCTGCGGTCCTCGACGCCGTCTGAACGGCGGTCGCTGCCGTCACTCGGGCTCGACGCCGGGCCGTCGGGCTCCCCGCCGCGACCCGACGCGGAGAAGCGGCGGGCCCCGCTGGTGGCGGCCGATACGTCGGCGGACGTAGCGGCGGTGCCGCCGACGGACGCACGCCGAGGCCGGTCTGCGCGGGCAGAATGACGGCATGTGGCGCGGTGGTCAGCGGGGGTGGCGGTGGGCAGCGGCGGACGTCGCGCTCGCCCTGGCGCTGCTCGTCATCGGGTTGGTCGGCACCGACCTGGCCGGCGAGGACCAACCCGGATCGAGGCCGGTGGACGCCGGCTGTCGGGTGTTGATCGTGGTCGCCGCGCTGGCCCTGACGCTGCGGCACCGGGCGCCGGCGGCCGTCCTCGCCGTGGTCAGCGTGGCCACCACGATCTACCTGGTGATCGGGTACCCGTACGGGCCGATCCTGCTGACGCTCCTGGTGGCGGTGTACACCGTCGCGACATGGTTGCCGGTGCGCCCGGCGGCACTCGCCACCGGTGGCGCACTCGTTCTGCTCCTCACGCACGCCTTCCTCCCCCTCGGCCCGGCCTCCGGTTGGACGGCGACGCTGCCCACGTCGGCCTGGGTGGTCGTACCGTTCGCGGTGGGGGTGGTGGTGCGGGTCAACCGCGAGACGGCCGCGCGCAGCCTGGAGGAGGAGGCCCGCGGTCGCGCCGAGCAGGCTCGGCGGCAGACCGACGAGGAGCGGTTGCGCATCGCGCAGGAGGTGCACGACGTGGTGGGGCACGGGCTGGCCGCGATCAGCATGCAGGCGGAGATCGCCCTGCATCTGCTGCCGAAACGGCCGGAGCAGGCGGAGACCGCGTTGACCGCGATCAGTCGGACCAGCCGGGAGGCACTGGACGAACTCCGGGTCACCCTCGGCGCGGTGCGGCAGGGCGCCGAGCGAGGGCCGGTGCCCGGCCTGGCCCGGCTCCCGGCGCTGCGTGACCGGCTGGCCGGCGCCGGGCTCGCCGTCGACACGCGAGTGATCGGTGACCCTCGCGAGCTGCCGACCGCCGTGGACCTGACCGCGTACCGGGTGGTGCAGGAGGCGTTGACGAACGTGCTGCGGCACGCGGGGGTGACCAGCGCGGAGGTGACCGTGGACTACCGCGCCGACGAGGTGACCGTCGAGGTCACCGACCGGGGGACGGGCGCCGGGGCAGCTCAGGCCGACGAGGGCGGGCACGGTCTGGCCGGGATGCGGGAGCGCGTCGCGGCCCTGGGCGGGCGGCTGGCCGCCGGGCCGCGCGTCGGCGGCGGGTTCCGGGTGTACGCCCGGCTGCCCGTGGAGCCGACCGCATGATCCGGGTGCTGGTCGCCGACGACCAGGACCTGGTCCGGCTCGGGCTGCGGGCGCTGGTGGAGAGCGAGGACGACCTGGCGCTCGCCGGTGAGGCCGCCGACGGGCTGCGGGCGGTCGAGCTGGCACGCCGGGAACGGCCGGACGTGGTGCTGATGGACATCCGGATGCCCGGCATCGACGGCATCGAGGCGACCCGGCGAATCGTCGCGGACCCCGACCTGACCGGCACGCGGGTGGTGGTGCTGACCACCTTCGAACTGGACGAGTACGTCTTCGACGCGCTGCGGCACGGCGCGAGCGGGTTCCTCACCAAGGACACCCGACCGGTCGACCTGCTGCGCGCGATCCGGCTGGTCGCCGAGGGAGAGGCGCTGCTGTCACCGTCGGTGACCCGCCGGGTGGTGCGGGAGTTCGCCACCCGGCCGTCCCGGGTCCTTCGTCCGCATCCCCGGCTGGGCGCGCTGACCGATCGGGAGCGCCAGGTCGTCGGCCTCGTCGGTGAGGGCCTGAACAACGAGGAGATCGCCGCACGGTTGGTGGTCAGCCCGGCGACCGCGCGGACCCACGTCAGCCGGGCGATGGGCAAGCTGGGAGCCCGGGACCGGGCCCAGCTCGTCGTGTTCGCGTACCAGTCGGGGTTGGTGTCGGGGTGAGGCCCGGGCCGGGCGACAGCGGCCTTGCGGGCGGGCGGTTACCCTAGCGGTGGCCGGACTCCGCAGTGCCGGCCGCGTTGTGCCCGCCGGAACACTGACAAACGGGATGTTCGCGTGTTTGACACCTTGAGTGACCGCCTGTCCGGGATCTTCACCAAGCTCCGCGGCAAGGGTCGGCTCACCGACGCCGACATCGACGCCACCGCGCGCGAGATCCGCCTCGCGCTGCTGGAGGCGGACGTCGCGCTGCCGGTGGTCAAGGGCTTCATCGCGGCCGTCAAGGAGCGGGCCCGCAGCTCCGAGGTCTCCCAGGCGCTGAACCCGGCCCAGCAGATCATCAAGATCGTCAACGAAGAGCTGATCAACGTGCTCGGCGGTGAGGGGCGACGGCTCCAGTTCGCCAAGCAACCGCCGACGGTGATCATGCTGGCCGGTCTCCAGGGTTCCGGTAAGACCACCCTGGCCGGCAAGCTGGCCCGCTGGCTGAAGGCCCAGGGGCACCAGCCGCTGCTGGTCGCCGCCGACCTCCAGCGCCCCAACGCCGTCGGGCAGTTGCAGGTGCTCGGTGGCCGGGCCGGTGTCGAGGTGTACGCCCCGGAGCCCGGCAACGGCACCGGTGACCCGGTGCAGGTGGCGCGCGCGTCGATCGAACACGCGAAGCGGGCTGCCCGCGACATCGTCATCGTCGACACCGCCGGCCGGCTCGGCATCGACGCCGAGATGATGCAGCAGGCCGCCGACATCCGCGACGCCGTCTCGCCGGACGAGGTCATCTTCGTCATCGACGCGATGGTCGGTCAGGACGCCGTCCGCACCGCGGAGGCGTTCCGCGACGGCGTCGGCATCACCGGCGTGGTCCTCTCCAAGCTCGACGGCGACGCCCGTGGTGGTGCCGCGCTGTCGGTCCGCGAGGTCACCGGGCAGCCGATCCTGTTCGCCTCCACCGGTGAGAAGCTGGAGGACTTCGACGTCTTCCACCCCGACCGGATGGCCAGCCGGATCCTCGGCATGGGCGACGTCCTCACTCTGATCGAGCAGGCCGAGCAGGCCTTCGACTCGGATCAGAAGGAGAAGATGACCGCCAAGCTGATGGGCGGTGAGCAGTTCACCCTGGACGACTTCCTCGACCAGCTCATCGCGGTGCGGCGGATGGGCCCGATCGCCAACGTGCTGGCCATGATGCCCGGCATGGGGCAGATGAAGGACCAGCTCGCCGAGTTGGACGACAGCCACTTCGACCGGGTCACCGCGATCATCCGGTCGATGACCCCGGGCGAGCGGACCAACCCGAAGATCATCAACGGTTCCCGCCGGGCGCGCATCGCCAACGGCTCCGGGGTCACCGTGATGGACGTCAACCAACTGCTCAACCGCTTCGCCGACGCGCAGAAGATGATGAAGCAGATGGGCGGCATGATGGGCCTGCCCGGCGGTGGCCGACGCAAGGCGACCAAGTCTCCGAAGAACAAGCGCAAGGGCACCAAGGGTGGCGGTCGGCCGCGTACCGGCGCCGGCGCCGGGATGCCGGGCGGCTTCCCGGGTGGCATGCCGCAGCTCCCGCCGGGGATGGACCCGAACGACCTCGCCGGTGGCCAGGGCCTTCCGCCCGGGTTCAAGCTGCCGAAGATCGACTTCAACAAGCTCGGCAAGGGCGGCGACAAGGGCCCGCGCTGACTCGTGTCGCGTGATCGGGTAGGACTGTGCGCATGGCTCTTCATGTGCGCGGCGTGCTGCTCCCCGACGACGAGGTACGGGATCTCTGGCTGGTCGGCGACCGGGTGACCTTCACCCCGGTGCCGGACGCGGAGACGGTGGTCGACGGCGGCTTCGTCCTGCCCGGGCTGGTCGACGCGCACTGTCACATCGGCATCGCCCGAGGCGGCGCCCCGATCACCTCGCTCGACCAGGCCCGCGAGCTGGCCCACCTCGACCGGGACGCCGGCGTGCTGGCGATCCGTGACGCCGGTTCGCCGTACCCGTACCCAGAGTTGGACGACGAGCCGGACCTGCCGCGACTGGCCCGCGCGGGCCGGCATGTCGCCCCGCCGAAGCGCTACCTGCGGGACATCGGCGTAGAGGTCGCCGCGACCGAGGTCGCCGCGGCGGTGGCCGCCCAGGCGACGGCCGGCAACGGTTGGGTCAAGCTGGTCGGCGACTGGATCGACCGGGGCGTGGGCGACCTGGCGCCGGCCTGGGACGCGGACACCCTCACCGCCGCCGTGCGGGCCGCGCACGACGCCGGGGTACGCGCCGCGGTCCACACCTTCTCCGAGTCCGCCGTCGAGATCATGGTGCGGGCCGGGGTGGACTCGGTGGAGCACGGCACCGGGCTCAGCCTCGACCTGATCGACGAGATGGCCCGGCAGGGCACCGCGCTCGTCCCCACAATGATCAATATCGCCACCTTCGGAGGCATCGCCGAGCAGGCGCGGGGCAAGTTCCCCGGGTACGCCGAACACATGCTCGCGCTGCGCGACGGTTTCCCCGAGGTGGTGCGCGCCGCGTACGAGGCGGGTGTGCCGATCTACGTGGGCACCGACGCCGGCGGTGGCATCGACCACGGGCTGGCCGCCGAGGAGATGATGCTGCTGCACGAGCGGGCGGGAATGGCGCCGATCGACGTGCTCGCCGCCGCCTCGTGGGGCGCGCGGGAATGGCTCGGCTTCCCCGGCCTGATCGAGGGCGGCCTCGCCGACCTGACTGTCTACCCGGAGGACCCCCGCCTCGACCTGCGCGTCGTCCGCGCCCCGTCCCGCACGATCCTCCGCGGCCGCGTCGTCTGCTGACCCGCGCTCCGCGCATAACCCCCGCGCCGTGCGCCCCGCCCCCTGCCCCGCGCGCCCGGCCCGCGCCCTGCACCTCGCCCCAAGATCCGCGCAACTTCGGTGAAGTTGCTGCCTCAGCGTGCGACAAGCCAGCACTTTCCCCGATGTTGCGCGGATCTTGGACGGGCAAGGGTGTGCGGAGCGGTCAGCTCCCGCGCGGAAGGGTGTCCCGGCCCCAAGATTTCGCAAGAACCAGGATGTAGTGGTGTCGGCGCGTCGGTGAGGCCCCGAATTTCCTGGTTCGTGCGCGGGGCGCGGGGCGGGTCAGCGGGGTGGGCGGACGGCGGCGCTGAAGAGGTGTACGGCCAGGTCGGCGAGGGCTGTGGCGGTCTGGTCGATCGGGGAGCGGGGGAGCACGATGTGGCTCACCACCAGCCGGACGACCGCGTCGGCGGCGAAGGCCAACGCGGCCTGGTCCGCTCCCGGCAGGTGGTCGCCGGCCCAGTCGATCAGCGCGCCGGACGCTTCGGTGAGCACCACCTCGGCCCGGGTCGTGAGGTACGGAAGTAGCTCGTCCGAGCCGCCTCGGGCGCTGCTCAGGATGGCTTTGACCAGGGGGTTGTCCGCCGCGGTGGTGAGGGTGTGCGCGATCGCCGCGTACGCGCCGGCCCGCACGTCCGAGCCGTGTGCGAGCAGTGCGGCACGGACGTCGCCGACGAAGCGGTCCACCTCGTGCCGCGCCAGCGCCTCGGCCAGCCCGGCCTTGCTGCCGAACTCGTTGTAGACGGTCTGCCGGCTCACCCCGGCGGCAGCCGCGACGGCGCCCATCCGGACACCGCCCCACCCGGTCGCGACGGTCAGTGCGCGGGCGGCGTCGACGATGCTGTCCCGCACCGGGGTGGCGCCCCTCTGCTCAATCATGGTGGTCGAAGTGTAGGCGGTTCAGCGCACGTCGATCTGGTACTGCGCCTCGACCCAGAACCTCCCACCGTCGGTGCCACCGAAAGTCAGCTCGTGCTGACCGGGGGCGGGCGGCGGTACCAGTCCCCACAGGCCCCAGCAGGAGACCTGCATCGGCCACGGCCAGACGGTGACGACGTTGTTGAAGAAGCCGCGAACCGGGAACGACGTGGCCGAACCGGCCTCGCTCAGGGCGACGGCCACTCCGTCGAGCTGCGCGTGGCCGGTCGCGCCGTCCATGGGCTCCGCCGGTTCGGCCGTGCGGCCGACCTGCCACCAGTTGAACGCCGGGAAGAACAGCGGCCGTCCGGCGGGAACCACGCAACGCCGTTGCGCAGAGCCACCGAACGTGCCCGCGAGGAACCACACGTCGGCGGGTTGGTGGTGCCCGGCGTGCCGGCCGGACCGGTCGGCGATCGGATTGGCCGGTTGCCGGTGCCGGGCCACCCAGCGCACCCATCGGGTCGCGAGGTGTGCCAGCTCGGCAGGGTCGGGCGCCGGGTTGAAGGCCGCGCCGGGGTGCGGATCGAGGGGGGTCATGACGGCAGATGCTAACGATGCCGCGCCCGAGCGCACTGCCCCGACGAGCGGCGCATAGGATGTGCGGTCATGGCACGCGTGCTCACTCCCCGTGCGGAGGATTTCCCCCGCTGGTACCAGGACCTGATCGCCAAGGCAAAGCTGGCCGACAACGGCCCGGTCCGCGGCACCATGGTCATCCGACCGGCCGGCTACGCCATCTGGGAGCGTATGCAGGCCGAGATGGACGCCCGGATCAAGGCGGCGGGTGCGGAGAACGCGTACTTCCCGCTCTTCATCCCGGAGAGCTACCTGAAGCGTGAGGCCCAGCACGTCGAGGGCTTCTCGCCGGAGCTCGCCGTGGTCACCCACGGTGGCGGCAAGCCGCTCGCCGAGCCGGTGGTGGTGCGTCCCACCAGCGAGACGGTCATCGGCGAGTTCATGGCCAAGTGGATCGACTCGTACCGGGACCTGCCGCTGCTGCTCAACCAGTGGGCGAACGTGGTCCGGTGGGAGCTTCGTCCGCGCATCTTCCTGCGTACCAGCGAGTTCCTCTGGCAGGAGGGGCACACCGCGCACGCCACCCGCGAGGACGCCCGGGCGTACGCGCGGCGGATCCTGCACGAGGCGTACGAGGACCTGATGGTCAACGTGATCGGCATTCCGGTGGTGGTGGGTCTGAAGACGGCCCGTGAGCGGTTCGCCGGGGCAACGGCCACGTACACCTGCGAAGGCATGATGGGCGACGGCAAGGCGCTCCAGCTGGGCACCAGCCACGAGCTGGGTCAGAACTTCGCCAAGGCGTTCGACATCAGCTACTCCGCCAAGGAGGGCGGCCGGCAGCACGCCTGGACCACCTCCTGGGGCACCTCCACCCGGATGCTCGGCGGCCTGATCATGGCGCACGGCGACGACAACGGTCTGCGCGTGCCGCCGAGGTTGGCCCCGATCCAGGCGTACATCATGATCGTCAAGGACGGGGAGGGCGTCGCGGAAGCGGCGGCCAAGCTGCGCGACGGCCTGCGCGACGCCGGTGTCCGGGTCGCGCTCGACGACCGGACCGACACCGCGTTCGGCCGCCGGGCCGTCGACGCCGAGCTGCGTGGCTATCCGGTACGCGTCGAGGTCGGCCCTCGCGACCTGGCCGTGGGCAACGCGACGGTGGTGCGGCGTACCGACGGGTCGAAGTCCCCGACGCCGGTGGCCGACGTGGTCGCCGCGGTGCTGGCGGCGCTGGAGACCGACCAGCAGGTGCTGCACGACCAGGCGCTGGCCAACCGCGAGTCGCGCACGGTGGAGGTCGCCACCCTGGCCGAGGCGATCGAGGCCGCCGCGACCGGCTGGGCCCGGGTGCCGTGGTCGGCGGTCGGTGTGGCCGGTGAGGCCGAGGCGAACGGCCAGGGCGTCACGGTGCGCTGCCTGCTGCGCGCCGACGGCTCGGTGCCGGACTCCGAGGACGAGCCCGACCTGGTCGCCATCCTCGCCCGCGCCTACTGAGGCGTAAGGAAGGGCACCTTTTTAACGCCTGCGGTAGAGGAAGGGCCCCCTGCTAACAGCCCCGGAGGTGGGTGCGGTGCACTTCGCGCCGGGTCGGTTGATCATGCATCGGAACGTGCGGCACGGCCGGATCGGATGGGTCCGGCCGGGCCGCGTGGTCAGCGACGACGAGCGGGGTCTGCTGGTGTGGATCGCTCGGGACTCGCCGGTGGCCCACGAGGTGACCGAGGCGGGGCTGGGCATGCGGGCGATGCCCTTCGCCCAGTGGATCTCGTCGTCGTACCGGTTGGCACACGGGCGCTGGAACGGCCCGCCGCTGTTGAAGTTCCTGCCGACCGGGGCGGCGCACTCCGTCTGGTGGTTCCGCGACGCGCAGGGCCGGTTCGCCCACTGGTACGTCAACCTGGAGGAGCCGGGCGTCCGCTGGGACGACGGCTCGGTGGCCGGCGTCGACGTGGTGGACCAGGACCTCGACGTGCTGGTACGCCCGGACCTGAGCTGGGAGTGGAAGGACGAGGACGAGTTCGTCGAGCGGCTCGCCTTCGGTGCCGACTACTGGGTGACCGACGAGAAGGCGGTCCGGGCCGAGGGGGAACGGGTGATCGCCCTCGCCGAGGCCGGAGAGTTCCCGTTCGACGGCACCTGGTGTGACTTCGCACCCCCACCAGACTGGGACGTACCGGATGAACTTCCGCCGGGATGGGGTCGTCCGCCGGTGCGCTGAGAGGTGTCCCGCGTCACCGGTGACGCGGTGTCCGGGTCCGATGCGTGCGATCGGCATCGGATCTGGCAGAATGGGTCGCTGGTATCCGGCGCGCGTCCGGCGCCCTCTAACCCGGGCACGTCGCTAGTCCACCGAGTAGTCTCCGGCCCAACCCCACGGGTCCGGTCGGCGCTCACCCATGCACACCGCCCGCACGGGCCGGTGAGATCGCAACAGGAGCGAAACAACTGTGGCCGTAAAGATCCGGCTCCTGCGGATGGGCAAGATCCGCAACCCGCAGTACCGCATCGTCATCGCCGACTCGCGCACCAAGCGTGACGGTCGGGCGATCGAGTTCGTCGGGGTTTACCAGCCGAAGGAAGACCCTTCGATCATCGAGGTCAAGTCGGAGCGGGTCCAGTACTGGCTGTCCGTCGGCGCTCAGCCGAGCGAGGCGGTTCAGCGGCTGCTGGAGCTGACCGGTGACTGGCAGAAGTACAAGGGCCTGCCGGCCCCGCCGCCGCTGCTGGTCGCCCCCGAGCGGGCCGACCGCAAGGCGGCGTACGAGGCTGAGGCGAAGGCTGCCGCCGGGCTCGCCCCGGAGACCCCGGCCAAGCCGGCCAAGAAGGCCGCCAAGGCCGCCGAGGCTCCGGCCGAGGCGCCGAAGACCGAGGCTCCGGCCGAGGCCCCGGCTGCCGCTGCCGACGCTGGTGAGCAGGCCTGACATGCCTCTGCGTCCGGCGTTGGAGCACCTGGTCAAGGGCATCGTCGACCACCCGGACGACGTCCGGGTGCGGATGGTCGATTCCCGTCGGGGCAAGCGGCTCGAAGTCCGCGTGCACCCCGAGGACCTCGGCACGGTGATCGGGCGGTCCGGCCGGACCGCCAAGGCGCTGCGTCAGGTGATCGGCTCCATCGGCGGGCGCGGCGTGCGCGTCGACATCGTCGATTCGTACTGATGCAGCTCGTCGTCGGCAGGATCGGCAAGCCGCACGGTGTCCGCGGTGAGGTCACCGTGGAAGTGCGGACCGACGAGCCCGAAGCACGGTTCGCCCCCGGCACAGTGCTGCGCACTGCGCCGGGGGCGACGCCCCCGACCCCTCCGCGCAACACTGTGCTGGGAACTGAGCCGGGGGCGACGCCCCCGCCAGCCACCGATGAGCCCGGCGTTCCGTTCCGGGTTCCGGCGGAGCTGACCATCGAGGAAGCCCGCTTCCACCAGGGCCGGGTGCTCGTCGCGTTCGACGGCATCCTGGACCGCAACACCGCTGAGGCGCTGCGCGGGACGCTGCTCGTGGTGGACAGCGCCGACGTGGCCCCACCGGACGACCCGGAGGAGTTCCACGACCACCAGTTGGTGGGGTTGGCAGTGGTGACCCCGGCCGGCGAACGCCTGGGCGAGGTCGCTCGGATCGACCACGCCCCCTCCTCGGACCTGCTGGTGCTGCGTCGCCCCGAGGGGCGTACCGCGTTGATTCCGTTCGTCCGGGCGATCGTTCCCGAGGTCGACCTGGCCGGTGGACGTGTGATCGTCGACCCGCCGGCCGGCCTGCTCGATCTTTAGGACCGCCCCGCATGCGTGTCGACGTCGTGTCGATCTTTCCGGAGTACTTCGCCCCGCTGGACCTGTCGCTGATCGGGCGGGCGCGGGCCAACGGCGTACTCCAGCTCGCTGTGCACGACCTGCGGACCTGGACCCACGACGTGCACCGCACGGTCGACGACACCCCCTACGGCGGCGGGCCGGGGATGGTGATGCGTCCGGAGCCATGGGGTGCGGCGCTGGACGCGCTCGCGCCGGCCGAGGCCCCGCCGCCCCGGTTGCTGGTGCCGTCGCCGGCCGGTGCCCCGTTCACCCAGGCCATGGCGTACGAGTTGGCCGCCGAGTCGCATCTGCTCTTCGCCTGCGGCCGGTACGAGGGCATCGACCAACGTGTGCTGGAGCACGCCGCCACCCGGATGCCGGTCACCGAGGTCTCGCTCGGTGACTACGTGCTCTTCGGCGGCGAGGTCGCCGTGCTGGTGATGGTGGAGGCGGTCACCCGGTTGCTGCCGGGGGTGCTGGGCAACGCGGGTTCGCTGGACGAGGAGTCGCACGCGCACGGGTTGCTGGAGGCGCCGATCTACACCAAGCCGCCGAGCTGGCGTGGGCACGACGTGCCGGAGGTGCTCCGCTCCGGAGACCACGGCAAGATCGCCCGTTGGCGGCGCGAGGAGGGCCTGCTGCGGACCGCCGCCCGTCGCCCCGACCTGCTGGCGGCCCTGCCCGCCGATCGGCTCGACAAACGGGACATCGCGGCCCTGGACCAGGCCGGATTTCAGGTGCCGCCGGGGGATGTGGCAAAGTAGGGGGGTTGCCGCATCCGTCCGCGCCCGTGGGCGGCTGCGAGGATCCCCGACCGGGGTCGGCCCGCCGACCACCACCCGGAGATCAGAATCACCCACCCGCGCACCGAGTGACGGTGCGCCGTGAGCCTTACGAGGACGCAGCGATGAACATCCTGGACGCCCTTGACGCCCAGTCGAAGCGGACCGACCTCCCCGACTTCCGGGCCGGTGACACCGTCAAGGTGCACGCCCGCGTCGTCGAGGGCAACCGGTCCCGTGTCCAGATCTTCCAGGGCGTCGTGATCCGCCGCCAGGGTGACGGTCTGCGCGAGACCTTCTCGGTCCGCAAGGTCAGCTTCGGTGTCGGCGTCGAGCGGACCTACCCGCTCAACGGCCCGGGCATCGACCGGATCGAGATCGTGACCCGTGGCGCCGTGCGCCGCGCCAAGCTCTACTACCTGCGCGAGCTGCGCGGCAAGAAGGCCAAGATCAAGGAGAAGCGGGAGAAGCAGCCCAGCTGACTTCCCGCTCGCCACGCCGCCTGAGCTGCGCGTATGCCGTACCGACCAGACCGCACTACCCTGGTCGTACGGGCGCAGCGAGGCGGCGGCCCCGCCCTCGTGGCGGGAAGCCGTTCACTACCGCCCGTGGAGCCTCGTCGAGGCTCCCGGGCGGTAGTGCTTCTGTGGACCGGGGAGTGGCGTGGTGCAGACGCTTGACGAGGACGGCACCGTCGATCCGTGGCGCCGGCGGTCTCGCCGTACCCGCCGCCAGATGCCGCTCTGGCAGGAGCTTCCGCTGCTGCTGGTGGTCGCGTTCTGCCTCGCCGTGCTGATCCGCACGTTCCTGCTCCAGGCGTTCTTCATCCCGTCCGGCTCGATGGAGGACACTCTCCTCATCGGGGACCGGGTGCTGGTCAACAAGGTCGTCTACGACGTTCGCGACCCGGTACGCGGTGAGGTGGTGGTCTTCCGGGGCACCGACCGCTGGGCGCCGCAGGTCGACGAGCAGCCGAAGCCCGGCGTCGCCGGTCGACTCGCCCGCACCGTCGGCGACCTGGTCGGGGTGAGCCGCCCCGGCGAGAAGGACTTCATCAAGCGGGTGATCGGTCTGCCCGGGGACCGGGTCGCGTGTTGCGACAGCCAGGGGCGCGTGACCGTGAACGGCACGCCCCTCAACGAGCCGTACGTGCTGCGGGACTCCCCACTGGACCTGCCGCCCAACCCGTCGGAGTGCCGCTCCCGGCGCTTCGACGAGGTCGTCGTACCGCCCGGTCAGCTCTTCGTGATGGGTGACCACCGCGAGGTTTCCCAGGACGCGCGTTGCCAGGGCCCGGTGCCGATCGACAACGTCGTCGGTCGGGCCTTCATGGTCGTCTGGCCGTCGTCGCGGTGGAGCGCGTTGTCGGTGCCGTCGACGTTCGACGACGTGTCCGGGCCGGCCACGGCCTCCTCCGGCGCACCGCCGGTGCGACCGACTCCGCAGGGCAGTGTGCTGCTGATGATTCCGCCGCTGGTAGCCGCACTGCGTGGTTCCCGCGCGTTCCGGACGATGACGTCCAGCCCGGCAACGTAGGCTCCTTGGCGTGATTGACGAGCAGACCGACAAGCCGCGCAGCTCCTTCTGGAAGGAGTTGCCGATCCTGCTGGGTGTGGCGATCCTGGTTGCGGTTCTGGTCCGCGCCTTCGTGCTGCAGACCTTCTTCATCCCGTCCCCGTCCATGGAGAACACACTCAAGATCGATGACCGGGTGTTGGTCAACAAGCTGGTCTACGACTTCCGGTCGCCGCACCGCGGCGAGGTGATCGTGTTCAAGGCCCCCACCACGTGGAGCGGCAACCCCGACGGTGAGGACTTCATCAAGCGGGTGATCGGCATCCCGGGTGACCACGTGGTCTGCTGCGACCCGCAGGAACGGCTGGTGATCAACGGTAGGTCGCTGGACGAGCCGTACATCTTCTCCATGGACGGGATCCGCGACAAGCCCGCCGACCAGGAGTTCGACATCACCGTGCCAGAGGGTCGGCTGTGGGTGATGGGTGACCACCGTTCGGCCTCCGGTGACTCGCTGGAGCACTGGCAGCAGTCCGGGCAGAACATCACCGAGGCCACGATCCCCGAGGACGACGTGGTCGGGCGGGCGTTCACCGTCTTCTGGCCGGTCAGCCGGGCCACCTGGCTGACCGTGCCCGATCAGTTCGACGGTATTCCCAAGCCGTAGACGACCGGGGCGTGGGCGATCCGCCGTCGGTCTGGCAGGCTGGTGCGGTGACCGTCTACACCCCTCGACGCGCGGCCCGCGTGCTGCTCGTCGACGCGGCCGGTCGGGTCCTGCTGTTCGAGGGCTTCGACCCGGCCCGACCAGGGCATCGATACTGGTTCACCCCCGGTGGCGGGCTCGATCCGTTGGAGACCCCGGCAGCCGGCGCGGCACGGGAGCTGGCCGAGGAGACCGGGCTGCGGCTCGACCCGGCGACGCTTGGTGAGGCGGTCTGGTCCGACACGACCGAGTTCACCTTCGACGGCACCTGGTACCGCCAGGAGCAGGATTTCTTCCTCCTTCGGGTGCAGTCCTGGCAGGTCGACACCACCGGCTTCAACGACATCGAGCAGCGCAGCATCGCCGATCATCGCTGGTGGTTCCCCGACGAGCTGGCGGCCAGCGGCGAGCGGTTCTACCCGCCCGAGTTGCCGGCCCTGCTGACCCGGCTGGGCCAGTCGACGGCCGCAGGTCGGGACGAGGCGTCGTGCTGACCCCGCCGCGCACGGTCGTGCGCCGGGAGGCCGGCCTCTACGCCCTGGAACGAGCGCTGCAGCGGCGCGGGTTCCGGCACGTGGCCGGCGCCGACGAGGCGGGCCGTGGTGCGTGTGCCGGCCCGCTGGTCGCCGCCGCGGCGGTGCTGCCCGAGGGGCGGCGCGGCGAGATCGAAGGGCTGGCCGACTCGAAGCTGCTCACCCCGGCCAGCCGGGAACGGGTGTACGCGGAGGTGGTGGACCGCGCCCTCGCGTACGCCGTGGTGGTCATTCCCTCCGACGAGGTCGACGCCCGAGGGCTGCACGTGTGCAACCTGGCGGCGATGCGCCGGGCGCTCGCCTCGCTCACCACCCGCCCGGAGTACGTGCTGACCGACGGCTTCGGCGTGGACGGCCTGGGCGTGCCCGGCCTGGCGGTGTGGAAGGGCGACCGGGTGGCCGCGTGCGTGGCGGCGGCCAGCGTGCTCGCCAAGGTCACCCGGGACCGGATCATGGTGGAGCTGGACGGGGTGTTCCCGGCGTACGGCTTCGCCGAGCACAAGGGTTACATCACCCCGGAGCACTCCGCGGCGCTGCGGGAGCACGGACCGTGCCGGGAGCACCGGTTCTCGTACGTCAATGTCGCCGCGGTCTCCGGCCGCGACGGCCGGCCGCCGCGCGCCCGACGGCCCGGCGGCCACGCCTCGGAAGAGCCGATGGAGCGCTCCTGGGCGTCAGGGGGTACCGTCGGCGTGGCGTTGGGCGAGCAGCCTCGGCCTCCGGCGCCGGTGGGGGAAGATGTGGCCATGGAAGGCGGAGTGCGATGAGCGCGGAAGATCTCGAGAAGTACGAGACCGAGATGGAGCTGCAGCTCTACCGGGAGTACCGCGACATCGTCCGCCAGTTCTCGTACGTGGTGGAGACGGAACGCCGGTTCTACCTGGCCAACCAGGTCGACCTGCACGTGCGTAACTCCGACGGCGAGGTCTACTTCGAGGTCGAGATGCACGACGCCTGGGTGTGGGACATGTACCGTCCTGCCCGCTTCGTGAAGAACGTCCGAGTGATGACCTTCAAGGACGTCAACGTCGAGGAGCTGGAGAAGCCAGACATCTCGCTGCCCGCCGACTCCGGCTTCGGCGGCTGACCGCGCCCGGCTACACCACGGGCCCCCCACCCGTGGTGTAGCACCTGCTGCCGATCACTCGGCCGGCACCACGACCTCGACCCGCTGCACCAGGTTGTTGGCGAAACCGCCGCGGTTCCACGGCTGCTCGACCGGCTGGGTCCGCCCGGACGCATCGGTCGCCCGGGCACCCAGCACATATCGGCCCGGGCTGGCGGTCCACTCGTACCGCCAGCGCCGCCAGGCGAAATCCCCGGCTCCCGCAGGGTCCAGCTCGGCGGACGCCCAGCTCTCCCCACCGTCGGTCGTCACCTCCACGGCCACCACCGGGGCGTGCCCGGACCAGGCCCGACCGTCGATGGTGCACCTGCCGGGACGCAACACGCGGCGGCGGGACATGAAATCGGGGAAACCAGGCGGGCGGACCAGCGCACGCGGCTCGATCCGGGTGACCGGCACGCCCGGGTCGTCGGCGTCCCGGCGTACCCGGTAGGCCACCGCGTTCTGGTACCCCTCGAACGGCTCCGTCCGGACCTCGATCGAGCGCAGCCACTTGACGTGCGCCATGCCGTACCAGCCGGGCACGATCAGCCGTAGCGGAGCGCCGTGCTGTGGCAGCAGGGGAGCGCCGTTCATCTCGTACGCCAGCAGCACCTCCTCGCGCAGCGCGTCGGCGACCGGCAGCGCACGCTGGTAGTCCTGCTCGACCCCGCGCTCGACGCCGTGATCGGCGCCGGTGAAGACCACGTCCAGCGCGTCCGGCCCGAGGCCCGCCTCCCGCAGCAGCGGAGCGAGGGGGGTGCCCGTCCACTCGGCGTTGCCGACCGCCTCGACCAGCCACGGCTGGCTGACCGGCCGGGGGTGCAGCAGGGCTCGGCCGTTGCCGGCGCACTCCAGGGTCACCTGTCGGGTGACCCGTGGCCGCTCGCGCAGGTCGGCGAGGGTGACCGTCAGCGGGCGGTCCACCACGCCCCCGACGGTCAGCGTGTGCGCCGCCGCGTCGACCTCCGGAATGTCGTAGTGGATCAGCAGGTAGTGCAGCCCGGCCGGCGTGACGTCGTAGCGCAGCGCCTCCAACGGGATGCCGTGGTTGCGGGCGGCGAGCTGCAACTCCTCGGCGCTGATCGCCTCGTCCGGCTCCGCGAGCCGGGACGGGTCGCTCACGTCGGCCACCGTCGGCGTGCGGTCATCGACAGTGGTCATGCCTGGGCCTCCCCGGTCCACACGGCGGCACCCGCCGCACGCCGCCCAGCCTAGGCCCTCCCTGGCAGCCCGAACACGGCCCGGCGGGATGGTGGGGTGAGGGCGGTGCTGACCGGGCCGTAGCAGATCGTCGGCGTCTCTGGGTGGTCGTCCACAGGACCTCCGGTTGTCCACAGCTCCGACGGACGGGCTGGCGGACGACCCGGCTCCGGCCGGAGGCTGCCGTCATGCGCCCGCCATCCACCCCTTCGATCCGCCGCACGGTGTTGCTCTTCACCGCGCTCCCGCTCGCACTGACCGTCCAGCTCTGCGGGCTGGCGGTGCTGGTCGCGGCGGTGCCCGGCCAACCACCGACGCCGACCGTGCCGGTCGCGGCCCTGGGGGAGCCGGTCGCGGCCCTGGCGGTGCCGGTGGCGGACCCAGCGCCCGCCGGGCGGTTCCGCTGGCCGGTCGACGGGCCGCCTCGTCCGGTACGCCGATTCGACCCGCCACCCCGGCCGTGGCTGTCCGGCCATCGCGGCGTCGACCTGGCCGCCCCGGCCGGAGCGGTGATCCGCAGCGCCGGTCCGGGCACCGTGCTCTTCGCCGGTCTGGTGGCCGGGCGACCGGTGGTCACCGTGGGGCACGCCGACGGGCTGCGAACCACCCACGAGCCGGTCCGACCCGCCGTACGTCCCGGCCAGCAGGTCACCGCCGGCACGCCGCTGGGCGAGCTGCTGCCCGGCCACCCGGGTTGCCCGGCCGCGGCATGCCTGCACTGGGGCCTGCGCCGAGGGACGGACTATCTCGATCCGCTGGCACTGCTCGGCCTCGGCCCGGTGCGACTGCTACCGGTCGGTGCGGCCGGCCCCCCGGCTGCCGGTCAATGAGGCCGGGCCTCCGCTGCCGGTCCGTGGGGCCTCCGCAAGGTCAGCGCTGGGCGAGCAGCGCGGGCAGCCGCACGGCCAGCCGCTCGTACTCGACGGCGGTGTTGTAGACCTGACCGGTGAGCCGCAACCACCCACGGCCGTTCCAGCTCATCACCGCCACCTCGGCGGCGAGCCGTTCGCCGATCCGCGCCTGCAACGCCCGCGCCGCGTCGATGGTGGCGGCCGTGCCGGCCGGCAACGGGATGAGGCGCAGAGACACCCCCGGTCCGCCGGGGTCGGGCAGTTGGGCGGGAGGCACCCCCAGCGCGTCCCCCACCACCCGCTGGCCGTACGCGGCGAGCGCGGCGTTGTGCGCCCGTACCCGGTCGAGGCCGAGACTGCGCAGCGTGAACAGCCCTGCCGGGGCGGCCAGCCAGGACGTGTAGTCGAGGGTCGCCTGCCATTCGATCCGGGCCGGGAAGCCCGACTCCTGCTCCCAGGAGACCACCAGCGGCTCGATCCGGTCCCGCCACTGGGGTGCCACCGTCAGCAGGGCGGTTCCGCGCGGGGCGTACGCCCACTTGTGCAGGTTGCCCACCCAGAAGTCGGCGCCGATGCTGGCCACCGTCGTGGCCAGCATCCCCGGGGCGTGTGCGGCGTCGACCAGGACCGGTATGCCGTGTTCGCGAGCCACCCCGACGATGGCGGCGGTCGGGAAGAGCTTGGCCGTGGCCGAGGTGAGCTGGTCGACGACGAACAGTCGGGTCCGGCCGGGGCGCAGGCCGTCGCGGACGATCTGCACGAGCTGCTCGTCGCTCGCGGCCAGTGGAATCGGCAGGACCCGGCTGACCGCCCCGGTGCGACGGCACTCGCGCTGGATGGCCAGGCTCACCGCCCCGTACCCGTGGTCGGTGCTGAGCACCTCGTCGCCGGGTTGCAGGCCCAGCGACTGGAGCACCACGGCGACGCCGGTCGTGGTGTTGCCCACCAGGGCGCTGCCGTCCGGGTCGGCACCGAGGAACCCGGCGAGGTGCCGGCGGGTGTGCGCGATCCGGTCGACCAGCCCCTGGGTGAAGAAGCGCAGCGGGTTGGACTCCATCTCGTCACGCAGCCGCTGCTGGGCTCTCTGCACCCCGATCGGGACCGCGCCGAACGAGCCGTGGTTGAGGTGACTGACCGCCGGGTCCAGGGAGAAGAGCAGGCGGGCGCCCGGAATCGGCTCAGGGGACTGCGGGACGCTCACTTGATGATCGTAACCGCCAGGGGCCCCGCCCTGCGGCGCTTGATCAGGCGCGCGGGTGGGCCTGACGGTAGGCGGCACGCAGCCGCTCCACCGAGACGTGCGTGTAGATCTGTGTGCTGGCCAACGACGAGTGGCCGAGCAACTCCTGCACCGCGCGCAGGTCCGCACCACCCTCCAGCAGGTGGGTGGCCGCCGAGTGGCGCAGACCGTGCGGGCTCGTCCGGGGCAGGCCGGTGGCCTCGGCGTACGCACCGACGATCTGACGGGCGGTCGTCGGGTTGAGCCGACCACCCCGGGCACCCAGCAGCAGCGCCGCCCCGGAATGCGCGCTCACCATCGCCGGACGTCCCCGGTGCAACCAGTCGTCCAACGCCCGCTGTGCGGGCACCCCGTACGGCACCGAGCGCTCCCGTCCGCCCTTGCCGAACACCCGGATCACCCGTCGACCGTGGTCGACGTCCCCGACGTCCAACCCGCAGGCCTCACTGACCCGTACGCCGGTGGCGTAGAGCAACTCCAGCAGCACCCGGTCGCGCAATGGCACCGCGGTGTCCTTCGGTGTGCCCGCCGCCGGGTCGGTGCGTGCGGAATCAGTGCGGGCTGGGTCTGGGCGTGGTGGGTCTGTGCGGTCTGTGCGTCGTGGACTTGTGCGTGCTGGCTGTGGCTCCGGCAGGTCTCTGGGTGCCGGGTTGGTGGGTGTTGCTCGCCGGGCCGGCGCCTCGACCAACGCGGCCGCCTGGTCGGCGCGCAGCACGCTGGGCAACTCCCGGTGCGCCCGCGGGCTGGCCAGCGCCGCACCGACGTCGACGGAGAGCAACCCGGCTCGGTGCGCCCAGGCGCTGAACGCCCGCGCCGACGCGGCCCGCCGGGCCAACGAGGTGCGCGCCGCGCCGGTCGTGCGCTGCCGCGCCAGCCAGCTGCGCAGCACCGACAGGTCCAGCTCGGCCAGGTCGACACAGCCCATCCGTACCGCATGGTCGAGCAGCGAGACCAGATCGGTGACGTACGCGCGGACGGTGTGCGTCGACCGGCTCCGCACCCGGGACAGGTGCTCGGCGAAGTCGTCGACGGCGTCCCGCAGCGCTGGCGGTAGTGCCTGGTGCATGGCCCGGGTGCTCCGGTCGGGCCGGCTCATCGCGGACGCGCCGGTCTGCCGGCCGGTTCGTCGGCCCCGGCGCCCTCACTGGCAGCTGACACGCCACCAGCCTACGGCCGATGGGTGCGCTCCACCGGTCACGATGATGCCGATGTCCGGGCCCATGGCTATCGGCGGTTGCTCCTCTTGACCAGGAACACGACCAGGCCCACGACGAGCACAGCGGTCGTGACGAGACAGCACAGGATCGTGACGTGCCACGGCTTGATCGCACCCATGACCACGCACCGTACCGGTAACGCCCACGGCCCGGTGTCCCCTGCCGAGACAGCCTCAGGCCGATCCGGACCGTCCCGTCAATTCACCGTTGATACCGAGCATGTCGATCTCGATGAGGAACAATATTCATGACAGCCGTTGCCAAACCTCTGTCGAGCATCAAGGATGTAGCGCGACGCGGCATACACGCGGATCCCGGTGAACGGGTCCCGTGGGCCAAGCGGGGGCACGCCGCGCGATCACGGGGAGTGGTAGATGCGCGAACCAGTGCCGATCTGTCTGTCGAGGTCACGTACGGGTGCCTCAGTGGCACCTCCCATGCTTCGGCGATTCGCCTACTGAATCGGGCTGCCGCCCACCTGGTCGCCTCGGTAAGCGACATCGACGCCTGATTCCTCCGCCAAACCCGTTGCGGGCTCCTCCCCGACATCGTGCGGCGGCCGGGCCTGAATTGTCGGTCCAGGGGTGCTCGCCCCGCGATCCGACGCCCCATGCGCCGACCTCTCGTCGGCTCGACTTCACAGCCAGAGCGACTCAGCTCAACAACGATCAACATCGGGGACAAGTATGCGAACGGTTGGTAGGTGGCGGACTCCGGCACGCCTTCGGAGGCTCGGAACAGCGATGTTGGCGGGAGTCGTCGCTTCTGGACTCTTGGTCGCACCGGCGAGGGCAGTCGAGACCGCACCGGAATTCAGCGCGCGGCAGACCGTTCTGCGGATGATGCTCAACGGCAGCACCAACGTGTCTCGTGCTGCTCAGGCTGCACTGGTCGGTTCTGACGCGGACGTTACCGAGTTCCTGCGTACCGGTCTGGGTGTCGCTGGTGACCAGGACGACAAGGTGCGGATCGAGGAGATGATCGCCATGGGCGGTCCTGCTCTGACTCCGGTAGCCCAGACCGCCCTCGCCGGGACGACTGTGGACCGTCAGAAGTTCCTGGCGGGCGGCTGGGAGCCGTACTGGGAGCAGGACGAACGGGTTCGGGTAGCCCGCGTGATCACGGTAGGCGGACCCAGTGTCCAGCAGGCGGGCCAGAACGCGCTGAACGCCGGCAACGACGCCATTGCCGAATTCCTCAACACCGGGCAGTTCACCGCGCAGGCGATCGACGACCGGATCCGGGTCGCGCAGATCATGGCGGCCGGCGGCCCCGAGGTCAGGGCCGCGGCGCAGAGTGCGTTGAACGGCGCGCCCGAGGAGATGCGCGAGTTCATCGAGTACGGGCAACACGTCGCTCGCGCCCGCGATGCCGAGTTGTTGACCGTCTCTCAGCTGGCCGGTCTAGCCAAGGAGGCCAGCCAACTCGCGGCGACCGAGACGCAGCAGGCCGAGGACGCCGCGCAGCAGGCAGTACGGGCGGCCGCTGCGGCGAAGGCGGCGGCTGAACGGGCGGCAGCGGAGACGGCTGCGGCGCGGGACTCGGCAGCCAAGGCGTCCGCAGCCGCAGGGCGGGCTGCCGACTCGGCGGCACGGGCGGCGAAAGCGGCGCAGACCGCGATCGGTGCCGCGAACGCCGCGTCGGCTTCAGCCCGAGTGGCCTCACAGGCCGCGGCGAAGGCGGCGAACGCTGCGGCGTTAGCAGGTGATGCGGCGTCCCGGGCGCAGACGGCGGCGTCGGCGGCCTCCTTGGACGCGGGTAAGGCAGCCGACGCTCGCGCGGCGGCGCAGCGGGCGCGGGACGCAGCGGCTGGAGCCCGGAAGGCGGCCGACGCGGCGAAGCAGGCGGGCGTCGCCGTGCGGGCGGCGGCAGATGCCGCCACGGCTGCTGGCGGTGCCGTCACGAACGCAGAGGCGGCCGCCGCTGCGGCAATGGAAGCGGCCGGACAGGCCGGAGTGTCGGAGGCTGAGGCGGCCAGGGCGCGGGCTGCTGCGGCCAAGGCGAGGACCCAGGCCCAAGCCGCGAGGCGGGCCGCCAACTCGGCGCAGACGCTGGCTCGTCAGGCTGCGTCTGCAGCCGATGACGCGCAGCGGTTCGCGTCCGACGCCGCCGCCCACGCGGAATCGGCGGCCAGGGCCGCCGATGAGGCCGCCGACCAGGCTGGACAGGGAGCGGACGCGGCGGCCCGAGCGACCGCGCACGCAGCTGCCGCGATGACGGCGGCAGAGGCGGCTGCGGCCGCAGTGGCGAAGGCTCGGCTCGTCGAGGAACAGGCACGTGTCGCGGACGCCGAGCGGTTGGCAGCCCTGACCGACCAGGCGACCTTCGAGGCGGACCTGGCGCGGCAGGAGGAACAGAAGCGACTCGGGCAGGCTGCCTGGGACGCTGAGGAGCAGACCCGCCGCGATGCCGAGACGGCGCAGTGGCTGGCGCAGGCACGGGCTCCCGGAGCACCACGGGCGACGGTGGTCACCAACGGACGCCTAGCCGCAGCGCGACTGGCGGTCAGCGGCGGGCCTTGGTCGAAGGCGGCTGCCGAGCGGGCACTGGTGGGCGATGACGACAACGTCGTGCAGTACGTGACCAGTGGTGCCGATCTCGCGGCGGAGCAGGACGATCGGGCGAAGGTTGGTCTCGTTGCCGACAGTGCCGAGAAGCCGGCCCTGAAGACGGCGGCCGAGCAGGCGCTCTCCAAGCCCATCGCGGACGTCCGGACGTTTCTCCGTACTCGCGCCTACCCGGGTAAGGAGACCGATGACCGGGTGAAGATCGCCCAGGTGATCAGCGCCGGTGGGCCGGCCACGAGAGTGGCAGCCGACGCCGCTCTCAACGGCACCGATGCCGATCGGCAGGCATTTCTGACCTCTGGCCAGTTCGCCGCGGCGGAGACGGACAATCGGATCCTGGTGGCCCAGGCGATCAGTGCGGGTGGCCCCGAGGTGAAGGCTGCAGGGCAAATTGCCCTCGCCGGGCCGCGATCCGCCATCCGGCACTTCCTCACCGTTACCCGCTTCAAGGCTGAGCAACGTGACGCCGAAGCGGCGGCGCATGCTTCCAAGATCCGAGCGCTGATCCTGGACGCCGCACGCGATTCCAGTACCGCTTTCAAGGAGGCGGCGAAGGCCGCCGAGGCCGCTGCCCGGGCCCGCAACGCGGCTTCCGAGGCGGCTGGCTACGCCGAGCGGGCGGCCGCGTCCGCGCAGCAGGCCGAGGGGTATGCCGTCGAGGCCGCGGACGCGGCAACGCAGGCGAGGCAGTCCGCCAACCAGGCTGCGGCATCCGCGCAGACGGCCCGGGAAGCGGCCGCCCGAGCCGCTCAAGCAGCCGCCAACGCGGACGTTTACGCCAAGCAGGCGACCGCCTCTTCGTATCGAGCCCGAGCTTCGGCGAACAAGGCGCAGAAGGCTGCGGACGACGCGCAGGCATCGGCCGAGGCGGCCGGGAAGGACGCGGCGGAGGCTGCTCGACTGGCTGCCGAGGCAGTCAAGATCAGCATCGACATGCAGCGCGCCGAGGAGGAGGCACGCCGTGCGGCTGGTCAGGCGGACCCGACTCCGCTGCCGGAGTGCAACCTCGCGTACAAGCTGCACGGCATCCAGTGCAGCGGCGGCGAGTTGCTTGACGCCCTGGCGAACGGCGAGAACTCCTGCACCCTGCAGTTTGGGCACCGGGACATCTGCGACCAGGTGATGGAGTACTACGACGAGAAGAACGCGCACGAGCGCGAGCAGGCCTTGGTGATCATCCAACTCGTACTCGCGGTCTGCGGATTCATCCCGGTGGCCGGCGAGGTCTGCGACGGGCTCGACGCGGTCATTGCTCTGCTCAACGGTGACAACAAGGGTGCTGCCCTGAGCCTGCTGGCGATGATCCCCGGCGCCGGAGAGCTGTTCGGTGGGGCACGCGCGGCCGATTTGTTGAGACAGCTCAAGCGGTTCAAGAAGACCGGATGCGTGGTCGGTGCCGCGACCGCCGGTTTCACTCTGATGACCAGTGCCGCCGCCGATGACGCGTGCACGCCGTTCTCGAACAAGATGGGCCATCTCCTGGAGCAGGAACTGAGGCGCGTCGACGAATTGGGCGTCAAGCCCACCAGGCCGGGAACGGCCGAGTTCGACCGCGCGATCAATGCGGACACCGCCGAGATGGGTAAGGTCAAGTGGGCAGTGCTGACCGATGGCACCCTCGTGGTCGTACCGAAATTCGTCGGGGGCAATGAGGAAATTCCGCACACTGCCCTCACTCGGGGTGCCGACGTGTTGGCCGCAGGCGAGGCGGTCGTGGTCGGCAACGCCCGCGACGGTTACTGGGGAGTTGAGATCGATGAACACAGCGGCCACTACCGACCCGACGCCGGCACCAAGAAGCGTGGCATCGACGCCTTCGCGAAGCTCGGTGTCCTGTTCCGGTGACTGCTGACTGGAAGCAGGTGACGAGGCTCGACCGGTCGAGCCTCGTCACCTGGCTCCTCTCCTCGAAGCCCGACCACGTCCACTGGACGGGCAACGAATGGTTGGGCTTACTGCAACTGTTCACGATGCGACTCACTCAGGAGGGCGCCGAGGTTTCGTTCGCCGAGTGGCCCTCCCACTCCAACGCCTACGACGTGCTGCTCCGGCGGACCCAACACGCCAACGGCATCGACGCGCACGAAGCGGCCGTCCGGCGGCTGCTCCTGACCAGCATTGCCCTCAGCCACGCTGGCCCCACCCGCGAGGTCGCGCTGCTAGATCCCGGGCATGCGATTGCCGCATTCCGGGCCTCTCTGCCGATGCCAACGGAGGTGGCAGTTCGCGTCGCACCGCAGTGGCGCGAGTTGGCCCCCGACGACCTACGTCGGTTGTTCCGAGCCGCCGGCCTGGTCACCGCGGCTGGCGCTCTGAAGCCGTACCTCGACACATCCGACCCCGGCAGCAGAGGCTTCGCGGCGGACCTGGCGGTCTGGGAGTGCGACGTACTTGTCCATCTCAGATCGGCCCCTCCCTCTTCGTGACGGTTGGCAGGGAGGCAAGGGCGTAGCCGTCGTCGCGACGGACCACCATGGACAGCTCCTCCAGCAGGGACAGCTTGCGCATCGCGGTGCGGACGTCGAGCCCGGCCCGGGCCGCGAGGGCGTCCACACCCCGGGCACCCCGGCGGGGCAGCGCCTCCAGCAGTGACTGTGCGTCGTCGTCGAGCGCGTCGGTGGGCCGCTGCGGGCCCCGCGCCGGCGGGGCCAGGTCCGCGCCGATCCGGCCCACCTCCTCGAGGACGTGTGCCACGCCGGTGACCAGCCGGGTCTTGGGGTTGTCGCGGAGGAACTCGTGCGCGCCGACGGACATCGCCGAGGTCACCGGCCCGGGCACCACCATGGCCACCCGATTGGAGTAGACGGCTCGCCGCGCGGTCTGCGTCGCGCCACTGCGCGCCGACGCCTCCACCAGGACGGTGCCCAGGGTGCCTGCGGCGATCACCCGGTTGCGGATCAGGAACCGGGGCCGCAGCGGCTCGGCACCGGGCGGCCACTCGCTGACCAGCAGCCCGGTGTCGGCGATCCGGTCGAAGAGCGCCGCGTTACCCATCGGGTACGGCCGGTCCAGTCCACAGGCGAGCACCGCGACGGTCAAACCGCCGGCGTTGAGGGCTCCCCGGTGGGCGGCGGCGTCGATGCCGAACGCGCCACCCGAGACGACTGTCCAGTCCCGCTCGGCCAGCCCGTATCCCAGCTCGGTCGCGACGTGCTGGCCGTAGCCGGTCGCCGCCCGCGCCCCGACCACGGCCACCGAACGATCCAGGGCCTCGCCCAGCGGCCAGCCTCCGCGTACCCAGAAGCAGAGCGGTGGTGCGGTCTCAACGTCCACCCGCCGGGTGACGTCCGGCAGACGCAGCGTGGCCAGGCCGGCAACCCGGGCGGGCCACTCCTCGTCGTCCGGCGTGACCAGTCGGGCACCGAGCCGGTCGGCGCGCTCCAGCGCCTCGGCCGCCACCGTCCGTGCGTCGCCGCCCGCCAACCGGGCGGCCACCGTGCTGTGCAGCCAGCCGTCCGGGCTGCCCCCGTCGAGCAGCAGATCGAGGGTCGCCACCGGCCCGAGCCGTTCGACCAGCCGGTACACCGCGCGGGTGCCTGGCTCGGCCAACCAGGTCAGCGCGACCCGGGCCAACCTGCGCTCTTCGTCGGCACTCACATCGCTTCTCCCGTCCGGAGTTGGATCGCTTCCCGCACGTCGTCCTGGTCTGGCCGGTCTCGGCCGTCCAGGTCGGTGATGGTCCATGCCATCCGGATCACTCGATCGAAGCCGCGTGCCGACAGTGAGCCGGAGTCGAGCCGGCCGCGCAGTTCGGCGGTGACCCGGGCGGGCAGCCGCCACGGCGGTCGACGCAGGTGCGGCCCGTCCACCTCGGCGTTGAGCCTTCGGCCGAGGCCCGCCCAGCGGGTCGCTGCCGCCTGTCGGGCCGCCGCCACCCGCGCGGCGACCGTCGCCGAGGGCTCGACGTCGCCGTGGGATGCCATCAACTCCGCCGCCCGCACGGGCGTCAGCCGCACCTGCACGTCGATCCGGTCGAGCAGTGGCCCGGAGATCCGTCCCAGGTAGCGGCGACGGACCAACGCGGTGCACTCGCAATGTGAGTCGCCGGCCGGTTTCGCGCAGGGGCATGGGTTGGCTGCCAAGACCAACTGGGTCCGGGCCGGGTAGACAGTGCCGCCCCCGCTGCGGCTCAGCTGGATGCGACCGTGCTCCAGGGGTTGGCGCAGCGCCTCCAACGCGCCCTTGCTGAACTCGGGGGCTTCGTCCAGAAACAAGACCCCACGGTGGGCCAGCGACACCGCGCCGGGCCGGGCCAGCCCCGAGCCACCACCGACCAGCGAGGGCACGGTCGCGGTGTGGTGCGGTGCCTGGAACGGCGGGCGTCGCAGCAACCGGCCGCCCGGCGGCAGCAGCCCAGCAACCGAGTGCAGTGCGGTCACCTCCAGCGCCGCGTCGTCGTCCAGCTCGGGCAGGATCGACGGCAGTCGTTCGGCGAGCATCGTCTTGCCGGCACCCGGAGGGCCGAGCAGGGCCACGTGGTGCCCACCGGCGGCGGCCACCTCCAACGCGCGCCGGCCCAACTGCTGCCCGGCGACCTCGGCGAGATCCGGTCCACCGACGACGGGCGTCGGTTCGGCCGCCGGTGGTTCGATCAGCGGGGTGCCGTCGCGGACGAAGGCGACCAGCCGGTGCAGGTGGTCCACCGCTCGCACCCGTACCCCGGGGATGACCGCGGCCTCGGCGGCGTTGCCGACGGGGACGATCACCCGCTCGACGCCGGCCTGGGCCGCGGCGGCGACCATCGGGAGCACGCCGCGCACCGGCCGGACCGTGCCGTCGAGCCCCAACTCGCCGAGGACCACCACACCCTCCAGGGGGAGCAGCGGCAGCTCACCCGAGCCGCCCAACAGGGCTGCGGCGATGGCCAGGTCGAAGGCCGAGCCGAACTTCGGCAGCGTGGCGGGCAGCAGGTTGAGGGTGATCCGCCGGTTGGGCCAGCGTTGGCCGGAGTTGACCACGGCGGCGCGGACGCGGTCGCGGGCCTCGTGCAGGGCGGTGTCCGGCAGGCCGGAGATCACCACTGCCGGCAGGCCGGCGGCCAGGTCGGCCTCCACCTCGACCAGGTGGCCGGTCACCCCGACCAGGCCGACACAGAGCACCTTCGCGTAGCTCATGACGCCGTCACCGATCCTTCGGAGTACGCATCTCAGAACGCGCCCTTGAGGTGGTCGACCTGTGCCGGGCCGGCCTCGGGCAGCCGCACCGACAGCACGTCGAAACGCACCTCCTCGGCGGTCGTGCCGGTCTCGCTCAGCCAGCGCGCGGCGAGCCCTCGCAGCCGGCGGGCCTTGGCCGGCACGACAGCCTCGGCCGGGGTGCCGAAGTCGTCGCTCCGGCGGGTCTTCACCTCGCAGAAGGCAAGCACCGGCCCATCCCAGGCGATGATGTCGATCTCTCCGGCCGGGCAGCGCCAGTTCTGGGCGACCGGGCGCAGCCCTGCCTCGGTCAGGTGCCGAACGGCACACCGCTCCCCGTACGCGCCGACTGCCTGGTTCCGCTTCGTCATGAACGGCACGGTGCCCGTCGGAGTGCGGATGCCGCGACTCCGCGACGGCTCGCCTGTGGACAACCGGTGGCCTGTGGACAACCAGATGATCAAGCCCGCGCCGTGCTAGGGCGCCTCGGCCGAAACTGGCCAGCGACCCTCAGCCATGGCGGGATTCACCATGATCAGGTGATGGAAAGTAGCTTCCGGGATGACTGGGCACCTACTTTTCATCACCTGATCAACGCTTGCGTCGGCGGCGGCGCGGTCCGGGCGCGTTCCCGTCCGATCGTGTCTACCGTGCGCGGTCGGCCGCGGGGTCGGGCCGAAATGGCGCGGGCGTGGTTGGTCGCATACGGTGCCTGACGTGGACGGACGACGGAGTTTTCCGGAAGATCAGGAGTCGCGCTGGTACCCCGATGAGCGGGGTCGCGGTTACGGCGAGTCGGAGTGGCGCGGTGCGGGCGAACCGCGGTACCGGGACGGCGAGATTCCCGAGCAGCAGCATGGCCCCGACGGGAGCCGCTCCGTCGAGGACACCGGCGTCGGCCGACGCCGCGAGCCGGACTCCGGGCGCTTCGGCGCCGTGGACGCGGGCCGTTTCGGCGGTGCGCCAGAGTCGGATCCGGGTCGGCTGACCGCGGTGGACGCGGGCCGTTTCGGCGGTGTGCCTGAGTCGGACCCAGGTCGCTTTGGTGCTGTGGACGCCCAGTCCGGCCGGTTCGGCGCGAGCGAGCCCGACTCGGGACGGTTCGGCGCGGTCGACCCGTTGGGGGACGCTCGGCCGGAGACCGACGGATACCGGGCCGCCCGGTCGCGGCGGGCTGACCGGGACCCCTCGGAGACCTCCGGTGAGTTGCCCGGTCGATGGGCCGCCCGGGAGGCGGCCGGGACAGGAGCACCCCTCACCGTCCGGGACCCCTCGGAGACCTCCGGGGAGCTGCCCGGTCGTCGGGCCGCCCGGGAGCCGGCCGGAACGGATGCGCCGCTGACCGGCGGCCGCGAGGAGGCCGGCAGTTCGGCGACGCCGGCCGGCGTGCTCGCCGACCAGACTCGCCCCGCCCCACTCAGCGGGTACCCGATCATCGAGCCCACCCGAGGTGGTGGTGAGACGCCGCATCCGCTGGAGATGCCGACCGGCGCGATGCCGGGGATCGGTCCCCGCCCCGACCTGCCCACCGGCGAGCCGCCGGTGTATCCGCCGGCCGCCGACGGCGTCTACCGGACCCGTCGGCCCGTGTTGGCCGCACTCTTCGCCCTGCTGGTGTTGATCTTCGAGGTTCCCGCGCTGCGGGTGCTGCTCGCGGGCGTGACCGGCGATCCGGTGGACGCCGGGAACGTCGTGGTGGGGATCGCCCTGGTCGCCGGGCTGCCGATCTTCGCGATCGGGCTCTACGGGCTCCGAACCGGAGGTCTGGCGCTTTCCGACACCGGCCGGGGCTGGCTGCGCCCACCGACGGCCTACCTGACGGTCGGCCTGGTGCTCTTCATCGCCGCCGCGCTCGCCGCTGGCTGACCCGCCGCGCTCGCCGCTGGTTGACCCGCCGGCCTGTCGCGGTCGCGGCCGAAGATTCGCACAACAACCAGGAAATAGTGGCCTCCGCGTCGTCGGAGGCCACTATTTCCATGAACCTGCGCGATCAGGCAGCAAACGGGCGAGCGATCAAGGTGAGCGAGCGATCGAGCGGCAAGCGCCGAGCGGGCGGGCGACCAAGGCGACCAAGGCGGGCGAGCGATCGGGCGAGGAGCCACCGAGCGGGGGAACGGGAAGCGACGGCGCAGCGCACCCCGGGGCGGCTGAACGGGTGAGGGGCGTACACTGGCCAACTGGCGACCGCCTCGTGCGGTCGACCTCGCGCGCCCTCTTCACGAATCGTCGTGGAGCGACGGCCTCCCTGGTCCCGATCTTGATCGGGCCCACCATGGGCCGGCGACCAGGCGCCAGGACGCCCGGCCACCGGCCGGGCGTGACAACCAGGGATCTAGAGGAGCACCCCAACCATGGCCGTCGTGACCATGCGCCAACTGCTGGAAAGCGGTGTCCACTTCGGGCACCAGACCCGGCGCTGGAACCCCAAGATGAAGCGCTTCATCATGACCGAGCGCAACGGCATCTACATCATCGACCTGCGCCAGACCCTCGACTACATCGAGAAGGCGTACGAGTTCGTGCGTGGGACCGTCGCCGAGGGCGGCAGCATCCTGTTCGTCGGCACCAAGAAGCAGGCCCAGGAAGCGATCGCCGAGCAGGCGACCCGGGTCGGCCAGCCGTACGTCAACCACCGCTGGCTCGGTGGCATGCTGACCAACTTCCAGACGGTGTACAAGCGGCTCCAGCGGATGAAGGAGCTGGAGGGCCTGGGTGACCTCAGCGGCACCGCCGCCGGTTACACCAAGAAGGAGACCCTGCAGCTCTCCCGCGAGAAGATCAAGCTGACCCGCACCCTCGGTGGTCTGCGGGACATGCAGAAGCTTCCCGCCGCGGTCTGGATCGTCGACACCAAGAAGGAGCACATCGCCGTCGACGAGGCCCGCAAGCTGGGCATCCCGGTGATCGCGGTGCTGGACACCAACTGTGACCCGGACGAGGTCGACTTCCCGATCCCGGGTAACGACGACGCGATCCGCTCGGCCGAGCTGCTGACCAAGGTCGTCGCCGCCGCCGTCGCGGATGGTCTGATCGCGCGTTCCGGCCGTCGCCGGGGCAACGACGAGAAGCCCGAGGGTGTCGCGAGCGACGAGCCGCTGACCGAGTGGGAGCGCGAGCTGCTCGAGCCGAAGAAGGCCGACGAGTCGGCTGCCCCGGCCGAGCAGCCCGCCGCTGCCGCCGCCGAGCAGCCCGCCACCGCGGAGCAGCCGGCGCAGGCCGCCACCGAGCAGCCGGCAGCCGCTACCGCGGAGTGATCGCACCGTCGCTGCCCCGCCGTCCGTTCTTTCGGAATCGGGGCAGCGACGGTACGCCGGGCACCATCCGCCCGGATCCGGGTAACCGGCACCTCTGACCATCCACACGCCGTCTCAACACCGAAGAGAGAGCCATGTCCCAAATCACCGCCGCGGACGTCAAGAAGCTCCGCGACCTCACCGGCGCCGGCATGATGGACAGCAAGAAGGCGCTGACCGAGGCCGAGGGCGACTTCGACAAGGCCGTCGAGATCCTGCGCGTCAAGGGCGCCAAGGACGTCGGCAAGCGGGCCGGTCGTACGGCCGCCAACGGCCTGGTCGCCCACTCCGGCAAGGCCCTGTTGGAGCTCAACTGCGAGACCGACTTCGTCGCCAAGACCGAGTCGTTCATCGCGCTGGCCCAGCAGCTCGTCGAGCACGGTGAGCGCTCCGGCGTGAACACCGCCGAGGAGCTGCTCGCCAGCGAGCTCGACGGCAAGGTCGTCGCCGACCTGATCCAGGAGCAGTCCGCCAAGATCGGCGAGAAGCTGGTCCTCAACCGGTTCGCCAAGGTCGAGGGCACCACCGCCGTCTACCTGCACCGCAAGGCCCAGGACCTGCCGCCGGCCGTTGGCGTGCTGGTGTCGTACACCGGCAAGAGCGACGAGGCCGGCGACGCCGACGCCCGTGGTGTGGCCATGCAGATCGCCGCGATGCGGCCGAAGTACCTCACCCGGGACGAGGTTCCGGCCGAGATCGTCGAGTCCGAGCGGCGCATCGCCGAGCAGACCGCCCGCGAGGAGAACAAGCCCGAGGCGGCCCTGCCGAAGATCGTCGAGGGTCGGGTGAACTCCTTCTTCAAGGACTACGTCCTGATCGAGCAGTCGTCCGTCGCTGACAACAAGAAGTCGGTGAAGCAGGTGCTGGCCGAGGCCGGCATCGAGATCACCCGCTTCGTGCGGTTCGAGGTCGGCCAGGCCTGAGCCGTCACCGGGCGCCGTGGGCGCCCGTGGGCAGGAGACGTCGACGAGGAGGCCGCCGGTGTACGTGACAGGCACCGCGGCCTCCTCGTCACATAGGGTCGGCAGCGGCAGGTTCGCGGTACGCGCCGCACGGGGCGTGCGCGTGGTGAAGGGCGGGGCGGATGACGCAGGTTGTGAGTGACCGGACGGCGGCGATGGACGATCCGACGGCACCGCCGCCGGGGCGGGCCCGCCGGGTGGTGCTGAAGCTCTCCGGTGAGGTTTTCGGTGGCGGCGCGATCGGCGTCGACCCGGACGTCGTCCAGGCCATCGCCCGGCAGATCGCCACCGTGGTCCGCCGCGGCGTGCAGGTCTCCGTGGTGGTCGGCGGCGGCAACTTCTTCCGCGGCGCGGAGCTGCAGAAGCGCGGGATGGACCGGGCCCGCGCCGACTACATGGGCATGCTCGGCACCGTGATGAACTGCCTCGCGCTCCAGGACTTCCTGGAGAAGGAGGGCATCGAGACCCGGGTGCAGAGCGCCATCACGATGGCCCAGGTCGCCGAGCCGTACATCCCGCTGAGGGCGATCCGGCACCTGGAGAAGGGCCGCGTGGTCATCTTCGGCGCCGGCGCCGGGATGCCGTACTTCTCCACCGACACGGTGGCCGCCCAGCGGGCTCTGGAGATCCGGGCCGACGTGGTGCTGATGAGCAAGAACGGCGTGGACGGCGTCTACACCGCCGATCCCCGGATCGATCCCACCGCCAGCAAGCTCGACTCGATCACCTTCTCCGAGGTGCTGCGCCGCAACCTGCGGGTGGCCGACGCGGCGGCGTTCAGCCTCTGCATGGAGAACGGCCTGCCGATGCTGGTCTTCGGTGCGCAGGGTGACGACACCATCATCCGCGCGGTGGGTGGCGACAAGATCGGCACCCTGATCACCGCCTGAGCCGCGCCGTCGGCGACGGCAGCGGCGGTGTGACGACTTTCAGCAGAGCCCACGACGAGCACAGAAGGAGGCGAGGAGACCGGTGATCGACGACACCCTCCTCGAGGCCGAGGAAAAGATGGAGCGTGCGGTCGAGCACGCCAAGGAGGAGTTCGGCGCCATCCGCACCGGTCGCGCCAACCCCGCCATGTTCTCCAAGGTCATCATCGACTACTACGGCACGCCCACCCCGCTGACCCAGATGGCGTCCATCGCGATCCCCGAGCCGCGCATGGCGATCATCAAGCCGTACGACAACTCGCAGATCAACGCGATGGAGAAGGCGATCCGCGACTCGGACCTCGGGGTGAATCCGAACAACGAGGGCAGCCAGCTGCGCATCCTGCTCCCGCAGATGACCGAGGAACGCCGCCGCGACATGATCAAGGTGGCCCGGCACAAGGGCGAGGAGGCCAAGGTGGCGATCCGCAACGTCCGCCGCCGTGGCAAGGAGGAGCTGGACCGCATCGTCAAGGACGGCGAGGCCGGCGAGGACGACGGTCGCCGCGCCGAGAAGGAACTCGACGACCTGACCCAGCGCTACGTCGCCAACATCGACGACCTGGTCAAGCACAAGGAAACCGAACTGCTCGAGGTGTGACCCGCCGGCCGCTCCGGCGGTTGAGCTGCCACGAGGCCCGTCCCGACGCCGGGGACGGGCCTCGTGTCCGTCGTACGTCAGCAGGGGATCCAGACGGTCCGGGTATTCTCGGCCAACTGCTCCCCGGTGTACAGATCACGCAGCGCGAAGCGGACGGTGGCCTTGCCCGGGTGCAGCACCGGTTCTCTGCGGGCGAAGCCCATCCCGAGCGCGACGGTGCCGCCGTCGCACTGGATCTCGCCGGCGCCCCGTCCCGAGGTGGCCCAGAGGGTCGGCAGGCCGTCCTGCACCAGCGAGGCCGACATCAGGTACGGGCCGGCTGGGCAGTTGCGGGCGGTGGCGTCGACGCTGGTCGCCGGGTACGCCTCGCCGGGCTCGGCCAGCGGCGGTTCGAACAGGTACAACTCGCTGGCGTGGCGGTCGATGGTGATCCTGGTACCTGTCGTGGCGGCGGCGGCCGGTGACCCCGCTGCCAGGACGATGGCGGCCACGGTCAACGCCGCCAGGCTGATCTTGTACACGTGTGTGCCCTTCCCCCGTCGGACGCGCCGGCAGGAGCCGGCACTTTCCCAGCGGATCACGTCGGGTGTGCTCGACTCAGTTCCTGATCCGGCAGTTGACGGGTCGGATCGATGGCTGCGGATTCCGCTCGTGGTGCCGTACCGGGTGGGTGTGTTCCGCCGTCCCGCGGGCCGACGACCAGGGCGGGGCCCGTCAGCGTGCCCTCGTCCGCCGTGCCGTCGCGGCGGGTGCAGTAGGCTCGGCAGGATTCCCGGCCACCGGGTGGTGAACCCCGGGAATCGACCGACCGTCGGGGCGGTCAACCGGAGGAACATCGCGCCTGTAGGGGATGCTTGTGGTCGTGCGTCATGTGGTGGTTCTCGCGCCCCGTCGCGGTGTGTGATGTCCCGCCCCGACCCCTACGGCAGCGAGCCTCGCGGCTGGGACCGTCCGGAGCGCCCGGTGGCGCTGCCCTGGCCCGACCAGGAGCTGGACGCCGGCCAGTGGAGCCGCCGCCCCACCGCAGGCCCCGAGCTGTACGCCGACCCGCACGCCCGGCCGTACGCCGAGCCGCACCCGACGGGCCCGTACGACGAGCGCGGCCGTGCGGTGCGCCCGGACGACCGGGACCGTTTCGACGACCGTGACCGGCGCGACCGCTTCGACGACCGTGATCGGCACGAGGACGACCGGAACCAACCCGACCGGTACGAGGACCGGGGCCGCTCCGGCTGGCACGGCGATCGTTCGCCGGTCGGCCCGGACGGCGCCCCCACCCGACCGGAGCGGTACGACGAGCCCGGCCGGTACGACGAGCCCGGTCGGTACGACGAGCCCGGTCGGTACGACGAGCCCGGTCGGTACGACGGTCCGGTCCGCTACGACGACGACGCATACCCGACCGCGCAGCTCGCGCCCATCGGTGCCGAACTGGCGCCGGACCCGGAGCCGGCGGACGAGCCGGAGCCGCCGGCCGGTCGACGGACGAAGGGCCGGCGTCGGGCCAGCCTCGATCGACCGGCCACCCAGCAGGTGGGCAACGGGCGGGCCGGCCGCAATCTCCCGGCGGCGATCGGGGTCGGGCTGGGGCTCGGCGCGCTGATCGTGGTGCCGCTGGTGTTCTACCCGTTGGCGTTCCTGCCGGTGATCGCCGGTGCCGTCGCCATCGGCATCTGGGAGATGGCCCGGGCGGTCCGGCGTAGCGGGGCCCACCCACCCCTGGTGCCGCTGATCGCCGGCGGGGTGCTGACCGTGGGCCTGGCCTGGTTCGCCGGTCCGGACGCGCTCAGCCTGGGGCTGCTGGTCACCGTGCTGGGCACGATGATCTGGCGGCTCGGTGACGGTCCGGCCGGCTTCCAGCGGGACCTCACGGCCGCCACTCTGATCGCCGTCTACGTGCCGTTCCTCGCCGGCTTCGCGGCGTTGCTGGCGGCGGCCCCCGACGACGGTTGGATGCGGATCCTGGCCACCCTGGTCGCGGTGGTCCTCTCCGACACCGGCGGGTACGCGGCCGGCGTCTCGTTCGGCAAGCACCCGATGGCCCCGTCGATCAGCCCGAAGAAGTCCTGGGAGGGCTTCGCCGGCTCGGTCACCGCGGCGGCCGTGGGCAGCGCGTTGCTGCTGTGGCTGATGTTCGAGGTGGCTCCCTGGTGGGGTGCGCTGTTCGGGGTGGCGGTGTCCTGCGCGGCGGTCCTCGGTGACCTGGCCGAGTCGATGATCAAGCGGGATCTCGGCGTCAAGGACATGAGCAACCTGCTGCCCGGCCATGGCGGTCTGATGGACCGACTGGACTCGATCCTCTTCGCGGTGCCGACCGCCTACCTGTTCCTCGCCATCTTCGTGCCGGTGGTGAACTGAGGCATGGATCACGGCGTTCCGGTCATCCGGCTGCGGCGGTCGCGGCCCGTTCGCCACCTCCGGATCGGCACCTGCCGCCGACGGCGTGACACACTAGACCAGCCATGACGAGCCTGCCGTTGATCCCCGCCATCTCGGACGCCCCCGCCGCGCGCCGGGCCTCCATGCCGCCGAAGCACCTCGCCGACCTGGACCTGGCCGGCCGCCAGGCGCTGGTCACCGAGTTGGGTGAGCCCGCCTTCCGTGCCAAGCAGGTGTCGAACCACTACTTCGGGCGGCTGGTCCGGGACCCGCAGGCCATGACCGACCTGCCTGCGGCGACCCGGGAGCGGTTGTCCGAGCAGTTGATGCCGACGCTGCTCACTCCGGTGCGTGAGCTGGCCTGTGACGACGGCGCGACCCGCAAGGCGCTCTGGCGGCTGCACGACGGTGCGCTGGTGGAGAGCGTGCTGATGGGTTACCCGGACCGGGTCACCGTCTGCATCTCCAGCCAGGCGGGCTGCGGCATGGCGTGCCCGTTCTGCGCGACCGGCCAGGCCGGGTTGACCCGCAACCTGTCCACCGCGGAGATCGTCGACCAGGCGGTGTACATGGCCGGGGTGGCGGCCTCCGGCGTGGTCGCCGGGTCCCCGCCTCGGCTGTCGCGTGTCGTCTTCATGGGCATGGGCGAGCCGCTGGCCAACTACAACCGGGTCATCGCGGCGATCCGTCGACTGGTCAGCCCTGCTCCGGAAGGGCTCGGCCTGTCCCAGCGGCACATCACCGTTTCCACGGTCGGTCTGGTTCCGGCCATCCGCCGACTGGCCAGCGAAGACCTCTCTGTGACCCTTGCGCTGTCGTTGCACGCGCCCGATGATGATCTGCGCGACGAACTCGTGCCGGTAAACCAGCGCTGGAAGGTAGCCGAGGTGCTGGACGCAGCGTGGGACTACGCCGCCCGGACGGGCCGTCGCGTGTCGATCGAGTACGCGATGATCAAGGACGTGAACGACCAGCCCTGGCGGGCCGACCTCCTCGGGCGGCTGCTGGCCGGCAAACTGACCCACGTGAACCTCATCCCGCTCAATCCGACGCCGGGCAGCCGCTGGGACGCGAGCCCGAAGCCGGTTGAGCGGGAGTTCGTCCGGCGGTTGCGCGACGCCGGGGTGTCCACCACCGTACGGGACACCCGAGGTCGCGAGATCGACGGCGCGTGTGGCCAGCTCGCCGCCGCCGAGGACAACGACACCAACACCGACCGCGCCGGAGAGGCACCGGCGTGACCGGGCGTGGCGAACGAGACCAGGAGACATAGTGGCGAGTCAGGGTCAGCGTTTCCGGCGCAAGGCGCTCCGCCGGGGATACAAGGTCGACGAGGTGGATGCCTTCCTCGACCGGGTCGAGGCGACGCTCGACGGCCGACAGGTCGGCGCGCCGGTGGCCTCCCAGGAGGTCCACGACGTCGTCTTCCGGGTCCGGTTCAACGGCTACGACGAGTGGCAGGTCGACCTGCACCTCGACCGGGTGGAGCGGCAGCTGGCCGAGCTGGAGGAGCGCAACAGCGCCGGGCGCGGTGTCGACCCCCGGATGGGTGACCGGTTGGGCCCACCGGACCGGATGGGGCCGCCGATGCGCGATGACCGGGGCATGGCCCCGCCGATGCCGCCGCGCCCGATGCCCGCCCAGGCCGGCCCGCCCGCCGACCGCTACGGCCGCTTCGACGAGCCGACCGGCGCCTTCGCCGGTGGGTACGACGGCCCCCGCGGCGGTTACGACGCCCCGCGAGGCCCGGCCGGCCCCGGCCCGATGGGTCCCGGGGGTCCGATGGGCCCGAGTCCGATGGGTCCCGGTCCGATGGGTGGACACGGTGCTCCGCCGCGTGGCCTCCCCGCCGGCCCTTCCGGCTACGGCCAGGACGATCAGCGCGGGCCCGGTGGCTACGGCCAGGACGACCAGCGTGCGCCGGGTGGCTACGGCCAGGACGACCAGCGCGCGCCCGGCGGGTACGGCCCGCCGGAGGAGCCGCGTTTCGACGGCTTCGAGGCCGGTCGGCACGGCCGCACCGACATGACCGCTGAGATCCGGATGCCCGAGCGGGAGCTGCGTGACATGCGCAGAGGCCCGGCCGGGCCGCCTCAGCTGCCCCAGCAGGGCATGGGTGGCCCGCCGATGGCTGGTCCGCCCGCGGTGGCCGGCCCTCCGATGGGTGGCCCTCCGATGGTCGGTCCGCCGATGGCCGGTCCGCCCGGCAGCGACCTGTACCGCGTCGACCAGATCCGCCGCAGCTTCCAGGTCCGTCGGTTCGGCAGCGGGTACGACCCGGACCAGGTGGACCGGTTCTTCGAGACCCTGCTCGGCGGCATGCAGCGCCGCAATCCGATGCCGGTCGACCCGAAGGACCTCGACACGCTTCGGTTCGGGCTGGTTCCGGGCGGCTACTTCGAGGCCGAGGTGGACGCCGCGCTGAAGGACGTGCAGGACATTCTCTTCGGGCGCTGACCCGACGCGTACGGACGAGGGCCCGTCCCCCGGGTGGGGGCGGGCCCTCGGCGTACGTCGGTCGGTCGCCTGTCAGACGGTCGGGTCAGGAGCGCAGACCGTTGCGCCGCAGCACGATGTCGCCGATCACGATGATCAGCAGCAGTGCGGCCAGGCCGATCAGCCAGAGGTCCTCGACCCTGCCCTCGTGGTTGCCGCAGATCATCGCCAGCAGCGCCAGCGCCGACAGCACCGCGCCGATCTGCCCGGCTTTGCGGTGCCCGGGCTTGTGCTGGTCTGGCGACGTTACCGGCTCGCTTCCTGCCACTGTCGGTCCTTCCCTCGCGATCGGATCTTTGGTTAGTCTGGCACGCCTCCCGCTCGGCGCGGCGAGGTGGGGGTTTCCTGGCCATCGGGCTCTGCCTGCCCGGGCCGGACGGCACTACCGGCGTCGCGGGGCGGCGGTCAGACTCGCTCCGGTAGCGTTTGGTGTACACCTGATTGTCTGTTTGAGGGGGACTGTGCGGTGCGAGTGACCGGAACCGGGCACGCCAGCATGCGGATCGACACGGCCGCGGGCAGCATCCTGTGCGACCCGTGGGTCAACCCGGCGTACTTCGCCTCGTGGTTCCCCTTCCCGGACAATTCCCTCCTCGACTGGGAGAGCCTGGGCCAGGTCGACTACCTGTACGTCTCCCACCTGCACCGGGACCACTTCGACGCGAAGCACCTGCGGGACTTCATCTCCAAGGACGCCACCGTCCTGCTCCCCGAGTTCCCCACCTCGGAGATGGAGGACGAGTTCCGGGCGCTGGGCTTCACCAAGTTCCTGAGGGCGCCCAACGAGCAGGTCGTGGAGCTCCCGGGCGGCCTGAAGATCATGATCCAGGCGCTGACCAGCCCGACCGACGGGCCGATCGGCGACTCGTCGCTCTGGGTCGAGTACGACGGGGTGCGGCTGCTCAACCAGAACGACGCCCGGCCGACCGACCTGAGCGTCTTCGCCGAGCTGGGGCACGTGCACGCGCACCTGCTCCAGTTCTCCGGCGCGATCTGGTACCCGATGGTCTACGAGCTGCCGCAGGCGGCGAAGACCGCGTTCGGCAAGCAGAAGCGTGACCGGCAGTTCGACCGGACGTGGCGCTACATCGACGACCTGAAGGCCGACCACGTCTTCCCGATCGCCGGTCCGCCGTGCTTCCTCGACGACGCGCTGTGGCAGTTCAACGACATCCACGGCGACGAGGGCAACATCTTCCCCGACCAGTCCGTGTTCCTCTCGGAGTACGCGAAGGTCGGCGGCACCAACGGGATCGTGCTGCTGCCGGGCAGCGTCGCCGAGGTCACCACCGAGGGCGCGAGCACCACCCACCCGGTGCCGGTGGAGGAGTTCTTCGCGAACAAGGTCGCCCACCTGGAGGAGATGCGGGAGCGTAAGCGTCCGATCATCGAGGCGGAGAAGGCGTCCTGGCGGCACCCCGAGGTGGACGTCCTCGGCGAGATGAAGCGTCGGATCGAGCCGCTGCTCGACGAGTCGATCTACCTGGCCAAGGGCGTGGGTGGTCCGGTCCGCTTCGATCTGGTCGGCTACGACGGCGAGAGCGTCGAGTCGATCGTGGTGGACTTCCCGGGCAAGGAGGTCCGGCCGTACGCCGACGAGAAGGTCCGCTACCGGTTCCGGACCGAGCGGTCGCTGATCGAGCACCTGCTCTTCATCGACGAGGTGGACTGGGTCAACTCGCTCTTCCTGTCCTGCCGGTTCTCGGCGGCCCGGATCGGCCAGTACAACGAGTTCGTCTACGCGTTCTTCAAGTGCCTGTCCGAGGAGCGTCTCCAGTACGCCGAGGGCTGGTACGACGAGCACGAGCGCAGCACCGACGCCGAGGACATCACCCTGGGCGACTGGGTGGTGCAGCGGCGCTGCCCGCACCTGAAGGCGGACCTGACCCGCTTCGGCATCGTCGACGGTGACCAGCTCACCTGCCAGTTGCACGGCTGGCGCTTCGACCTGCCCTCTGGCCGCTGTCTGACAAGTGTCGGCCACAAGGTGCGCGCCCACCGGGTGGACGCGGAAGCCCCCGCCCCAGCCGGCGAGTCCGCAATCTAACCCGCGCCCTGCCCCCAACTCGGTCGATCATGGAGTTATGGTGCCCGTTGTGCACCGTTAAGTTGCCTTTGTCCATCACCACAACTCCATGATCGACCCGGGCGGGCGGGGGGCGGGCGGGCGGGG